>CACXHY010000001.1 GCA_902767565.1 uncultured Eubacteriales bacterium
TGTTTCCTTGCGTCTTTTCCCTGTATCGTTTTCAAGGTTCCGGGCGCTGATCTTGCGGTCAGCTTGCTTAGACTATCACAAAGTCGATGCCGTGTCAAGGGCTTTTTTCCTGCTCGTCATAATTCTTTCGGGGATCGACTTGCGGAGGGATCAGAAAAAATGTGAAAAAGGGGCTTGCGCTGATGCGGTGATCTGTGGTAAGATATGCGTCGCGACAACGGGCGGTCCTCTGTCCAGGAGATCAGTGCGACGCACGAGCGCACGAGCCGGATACGAACGTCTATGAGGGAAGGAGGACCAGAACATGAGCGAAATCATCCGTTCCATCGAAGCCAAGCAGCTGCGGACCGATCGTCCCACCATCTACATCGGCGATACCGTCCGCGTGTGGGTCAAGGTCGTGGAAGGCTCCCACGAGCGTCTGCAGGCTTTCGAAGGCACCGTCATCGCCAAGCGCAACGGCAGCATCCGCGAGACCTTCACCGTCCGCAGGGTGTCCTATGGCATCGGCGTGGAACGCACTTTCCCGCTGCATTCCCCGCGTGTTGACCGCATCGAAGTGCTGCGTCACGGCAAGGTGCGCCGCGCCAAGCTGTACTACCTGCGCTCCCTGCAGGGCAAGGCCGCGCGCATCAAGGAAGTCAAGCGCGTGTGATCTGTCAAGAAGACCGTCGGATGCGTCCGGCGGTTTTTCTTGTACCCTCCCGGCGCCGATTCTTTTTCCTGAGGGATCCCGATTCTCTTGCGGCAGGAGCGAATCAATGCTATAATGCTGATGTCGTTTCCCGGTCCTGCGAACAAATATGAAAGGTGGCAATTCCATGAAGCGTTTCCTTTCCCTTCTGGCCGTGGTCGTGCTGTCCCTCACGCTCATTCCCTCCGCACTCGCCGTGAATGAGGATGTGGAAGGCACCATCGTCATCTACACATCCATGTATCCCTTCGCCATTGAGCTCATGGACGCGGCGATCGCGGCCGAGTTCCCGAACCTGACCCCCGGCAACAACGGCAGTTTCTTCTATTATAAAGGGACCAGCGCGCTGATCACCCAGATCTATGGCGAGATGGGGCCCGACCGCGATCAGCCCATCGGCGGCGACATCTTCATGGTGGCCGAGCCCGCCTTCTCCCTGGAGATGAAGGAGTACGGCTATCTTGAGTCTTTCGAGGTGGAGAACGCCGAAGAGGTGCTCCGCTTTGAGTATGACCCCGAGGGATACTGGTATCCCGTGCGTACGCTGAACATGGTCCTCGTGTACAATCCCGAGATGGTCGACACCTGGGCCGAGCGCGGCGTGACCATCCCGAAGACCTTTTACGACTTTGCCTTCGATCCCTCGCTGAAGGGCTATATCTGCATGAGCGATCCGGAGACCAGCGGCACCGCCTACGCCTCCATCTGCGCGCTGATCGGCAAATACGGCGAGGAATACCTCGACGGTCTGCACAACAACAGCATCATGCGCGAGGGCGGCTCCTCCGCCATTGCAAAACTGCAGACCGGCGAATGCGCCTGCATCATGATCCTGGAGGAATCCATCCTCAAGTACATCGATGACGAGGCCAAGAACGGCAACACCGTCACGAACCTTGAGATCATCTATCCCGAGGACGGCGTGATCCTGATCCCTTCCACCATCATGGTGGTCAACGATCAGTATGCCCTGAACGCCAACAGCGAAGCGGCCGTGGCCGTGGCCCAGTGGCTGCTCACCCCGGATGCGCAGCAGCTGATCCTCAAAGGCTACATGCACGCCGTGCGCTCCGACATGACCGATGTTCCGAAGGGCTCCATCGACACCAACCGGCTCATCGAGATGGACATGGGCGTCAACTGGGAGAACGCCTATCACAATCGCGAACAGATCCTGAATCTGTGGGCTGAGAAGGTCACCCGGTGATCCATCCTCCCCCGCCCCCTCCCGGGCGGGGTTTTCTCTGATGACGGCAGCCGGCCCGGCCCTGCGCCGGGATCCGGCCGTCCGCCGAAGACCCGATGGTGCGATAGCGATGAAACACACACATCCTGAGGATCCGCGCCGTGCCCGAGGCCATCTGACACGGCTTGTTCTGGTTTTGCTGCTTGTGCTCGGCGCAGCGCTGATTTTCATGGGAAGCCGCGGGGTCCACGCGCACACCGACTCCGGGTTCTCCGATGCAAGCGCGTTTGAAGCGGTATACACCCTGTCCGGGATCACCGCCGACGCATGGGATCGGATCCTGCGTCCGGATCTGGAAAAGCTGGAGCCCGATGAGCGCGAGGCTCTGGACGCCGCCGCCCTGACCCTGCTTTCAGAGGCATGGGAGCAGAAGAGCGAGGGCGGCGGCGCGCAGGCCGAGGCGCTGGTACGGGAAGCCGGCGGCGATGATCCGGGCCTCGTGTACCGGCTCCTCTATGCCACGTATCAGCTCAACAAGAGCCCCGTCAACGTGGCCCGCAGCAAACGCGAGGCCATCGAGTCCGTTGACCCCGCGGACGCACCGGCCTTCCGGCTGTCCGTGCTGCGCGGCGTCCTGGACGAGAACGCGGCTCTTCCTCCCGAAGCGGAGGCTGTTGCCGGGGGAAAAACCGGCACGGGACGGCAGGCCCTGCTGATGCAGACGGTCTTCATCTCGGGCGGTTCCCAGCGCGCCGAAGCGGCCGACACGGTCAAGACCCTGACCACCGGCGTCCGGGATCCCGCCATGCAGTTGCGGGCTTTTACCATGATCGCACGGCAGGAGATCTCCTGGCTGTGGCAGCTGGTGGTGCACAGCGCACGTGTGGTCATCCTGATCGGCATCCTGCTGATCCTCGACGTCATCATCCTGGCGCTGCTGATGCTGCGTGAACATCGTTGGGCCTTTGACCTGAAGTGGATCGTGATCCTGCTGATCGTGGACTTTCTGCTGTACTTCCTGCTGATGCCCATGGTCTATATGGTGATCCAGGCCTTCTCCGAAAACGGAGCGATTTCCCTCGGCCGCATCCGCCGGGTATATGAGAATCCCGACAATCTCACGGCCCTGACCAACACCCTGATCGCCTCCGGGGCCACCATGGCGCTTGGCACGGCGCTGGCTTTCCCGCTGGCATGGCTGGTGGGCCGGACGAACCTGTACGGAAAGAAATTCTTCCGCTCCCTGTTCGTGCTGTCCTACATGGTGCCGCCGTATGTGGGCGCCATGGCGTGGACCTATCTGATGAATCCCACGGCCGGTCCTGTCAATCAGGTCCTGCGCGGACTCTGCGGGATCGCCGGGACGACCGGTCCTCTCAATATCTACACCCTCCCCGGACTGATCTGGGTGCTGACGACCTTCTACTACCCCTATGCCTTCATCACCATCAGCCGCGCCATGGAGAAGATGGATCCCTCGCTGGAGGAGGCAAGCCGCATCTCCGGCGCCTCTCCCGTCAAAACCGTGCTCCGGGTCACGCTGCCCATGATGACGCCCTCGCTGATCGCCGGCGCGCTGCTGGTGTTCGTCAGCGCCGCGAGCTGCTACGGCATCCCCTCCATCGTGGCCAGCAAGACCAACGGCCTGCAGACCGTCACCACCCGCATCAAGTTCATCCAGGGCGTCGGGCAGGACGGCCTGAACGACGCGACCGTACTGTCGGTCTTCCTGATGGCGGTGGCGCTGATCATCCTCTTCGTGTCGGATGTGGTGCTGGCCCGGAAGCAGTACACCACCGTATCCGGCAAGTCCACCCAGCCCGCCATGGTGGACCTGCGCGAATGGCGGATCCCACTGACTGTTCTGGTGTCGCTGTTCGCGCTGCTGGTGGTGTTCCTGCCCTTCGGCGCGATCCTCTCCATCTCTCTCCGCTCCGATCTGGGCAAGGGGCTGCTTGACGCCGGGAACTTCACGCTGAACGCCTGGAAGACAGCCTTCTCGGAAGGCGCGACCCTGGCCTGCCTGAAGAACTCGCTGATCTTTGCCTCCGTGGCGGCCACGGTGGGCATCGTGATCGCCTGTGTGATGAGCCACCTGCTGCAGCGCACGCAGATCCGCGGCCGCGGCATCCCGAACTTCCTGATCACGCTGGGATCCGGCACCCCGTCGGTGGTCATCGCGCTGGGCCTGATCATGACCATGAAGGGCAATCTCGGCCTGGCCATCGTGGGAACGCCGGCGGTCATGGTGGTCGCCTATCTCGTCAAGTACCTGATGATGGGCATGCGCACGGTGACCTCGGCCATGAGCCAGATCCATGTCTCGCTGGAGGAATCGAGCCAGATCTCCGGCGCCAGCTGGATGCGCACCATGTTCCGCGTCACCGGCCCGCTGATCCTGCCCTCCATCGCGGCGGGATGGTTCCTGATCTTCATCCCCTGCTTCTATGAGCTCTCCATGTCGGTGCTGCTGACCGCATCCACCACCAAGACCATCGGCGTGCAGCTGTTCGACTACTGGACGATCCATTCCCAGCCCGTGGGCTCGGCCATGGCTTTCGGCATCCTGCTGATGGTGGTCGCACTGAACTTCGTGCTGAACAAGCTGACCAAGGGGAAGTTCTCGATCTGATCCCTCGCGTGTTGTACCGGAGTGTCCCGATTCGTTTGATAAGAGAGGATCGCAAGCAATGTCATCCGTAACCATCAAGTCCGTCACCAAATCCTTCGGCGAATCGCAGGTGCTGAAGGAGTTCACCAATACCTTTGCCGACGGCGAGTTCATCACGCTGCTGGGGCCTTCCGGCTGCGGCAAGACCACCATGCTCCGCATCATCGCCGGCTTTGAGCACCCCACCTCGGGCGAAGTGTGGATCGGGGACCAGCTGGTCTCCGGCGGCAAGACCTTCGTGCCGCCGGAAAGGCGCGGGATCGGCATGGTCTTTCAGAGCTACGCCGTGTGGCCCCACATGAACGTTTTCCGGAACGTCGCCTATCCCCTGACGATCGCCAAGACGCCCAAGGCGGAGATCGAGTCCAGGGTCAGGGACGCCCTGGCCATCGTCCATCTGAGCCAGTACGCCGACCGCATGCCCAGCCAGCTCTCGGGCGGGCAGCAGCAGCGCGTCGCCCTGGCCCGGGCGCTGGTGGCCAAGCCCGGCCTGCTGCTGCTGGACGAGCCGCTCTCGAATCTCGACGCCAAGCTGCGGGAGAGCATGCGCTTCGAGATCAAGGAGATCCAGCGGGAGACGGGCATCACGGTCGTGTATGTGACGCACGACCAGACCGAGGCCATGGCCATGTCCGACCGGGTCATCCTCATCAACAACGGCGTGATCCAGCAGGATGCTCCGCCGGCGGAGATCTACAATCGTCCCGCCAATCCCTTTGTGGCCGACTTCCTGGGCAAGGTGGTCTTCCTGAAGGGAACGGCGGACACGGACGGGATCGCCCTGGACGGGACCGGCCAGTCCGTGGCCAACAGGACTGGCGTCAGCGGACCGGTCCTGCTGGCGGTGCGGCCCGAGCGCATCTCCATGGAAGCCGGGAAGAAAGAGGGCGCTCTGGCAGGCACACTGGAACAGATGTACTACCTGGGCGACACCAGCGACTGCCGCGTCCGCGTGGGAGAGCAGACCATCCGCGTGATCGCCGATCCCTTTGACTGCAGGGATCTGGCTCCGGGTGATCCGGTATCACTGTCCCTGCACCAGCCGGCGATCTTTGAGGGAGAGGCCGCTCTGGAGGAGGTCCTGCGCATCCGGACATGACCGTTTCGCCGCGGCACAGATCCGTAACCTCATGTTCGCGTTGCACTGCCGCGCCGGATGTGATAAACTGTCTGTGTTCGCGTTATGGGCGAACATTTTGTGCGCAGAGGTGCCTCATGAACGAAAACCTGATCATCCGCGGCGCGCGGATGCACAACCTGAAAAACGTCAGTCTGACCCTCCCCAGGGACAGGCTGATCGTGCTGACCGGACTGTCCGGATCCGGCAAGAGCTCGCTGGCCTTCGACACCATCTATGCCGAGGGTCAGCGCCGCTATGTGGAGAGCCTGTCCAGCTATGCCCGGCAGTTCCTCGGCCAGATGGAAAAGCCCGACGTGGACGCCATCGACGGGCTGAGCCCGGCCATCTCCATCGACCAGAAGACCACCAGCCGGAACCCCCGCTCCACCGTGGGCACGGTGACGGAGATCCACGACTACCTGCGCCTGCTCTGGGCCCGGGCCGGCACGCCCCACTGCCCGAAGTGCGGCCGCGAGATCCGGCAGCAGACGGTTGATCAGATGGTGGACGCGGTGCAGGCCTTCCCCGAGGGGACGCGGATGCAGCTGCTCTCCCCCATCGTCCGCGGGCGCAAGGGCGAGCACACCCGCCTTCTGGAGGATGCCCGGAAGGCCGGTTTCGTGCGCGTGCGCATCGATGGGGAGATGGCCGAGCTGGAGGATGCGCCGCCCCTGGACAAAAAGAAGAAGCACTCCATCGAACTGGTGGTGGACCGCCTGATCGTCCGCCCCGGGAAGGAATTCAGCAAGCGTCTCAGCGACTCCATCGAGACAGCCACCCAACGCTCCGGCGGGCTGGTGATCGCCGACATGTTCGACAAGGGCGAGCTGCTGTTCTCCATGAACTACGCCTGTCCGGACTGCGGCATCTCCATCGAGGAGCTTGCGCCCCGCATGTTCTCCTTCAACAGCCCCTACGGCGCGTGCCCCACCTGCTCCGGGCTCGGGGTGCTGCGGAAGATCTCGCCCGACATCCTCTTCCCCGACCGCTCTCTCTCCCTGCGGCAAGGCGCGCTGAACGCCATGGGCTTCAACACCGAGGATCCGAAGGGGATCGCGGCCCAGTACTTCGCCGCGATGGGCCGGAAATACGGTTTCACCATGGACACCCCCATCGAAAAGCTGTCCGATGAGGCCATGAACGCCATCCTTTACGGCACGGGAAACGAGAAGATCACCATCACCTACGATTCCGCGAACGGCAAAGGGCAGTACGCCACTCCCTTCGAGGGCGTGATCCCCACCCTGGAGCGCCGCTACCGTGAAACCACCTCCGAAGCCATGCGCAGCACATATGAGGAATACATGGCGGACGAGATCTGCCCGGACTGCCGCGGCAAGCGGCTGAAGCCCGATGCCCTGGCGGTGACGGTGGGCGGGCGGAACCTGGCCGACGTCAGCGATCTCGCCGTGACGGACTGCCGCGAGTTCTTCCGGGACCTGAAGCTGAACGCGACGGGGCAGATGATCGCCGCGCCGATCCTCCGCGAGATCGACGCACGCCTCGGCTTTCTGAGCGACGTGGGGCTGGGCTACCTGACCCTCAGCCGCTCGGCGGTGACCCTGTCCGGCGGCGAAGCGCAGCGCATCCGCCTGGCCACCCAGATCGGGTCCGCGCTGATGGGCGTGCTGTATGTGCTGGACGAGCCCTCCATCGGCCTGCATCAGCGGGACAATCACAAGCTGATCGCCACGCTGAAGAACATGCGGGACCTGGGCAATACCGTCATCGTGGTGGAGCACGACGAGGACACCATGCGCGCCGCCGACTACCTGGTGGACGTGGGTCCCGGCGCGGGCGTCCACGGGGGCGAGATCGTGGCGGCGGGCAGCGTGGAGGACGTGATGGCCTGCGAGCGTTCCGTTACGGGGCAGTATCTCTCGGGCAAACTGGCCATCCCCGTGCCGAAAAAGCGGCGCAAGCCCTCCGGCTGGCTGAAGGTGCTGGGGGCGTCGGAGCACAACCTGAAGGACATCGACGTGCAGATCCCGCTGGGGGTCATGTGCTGCGTCACCGGTGTTTCCGGCTCCGGCAAGTCCTCGCTGGTGAACGAGATCGTCTATAAGCAGCTGGCGCGGCAGCTGAACCGCGCAAAGACCCGCCCCGGCGCGTATCGCGCCATGGAAGGCGCGGAGCAGCTGGACAAGATCATCATGATCGACCAGAGCCCCATCGGGCGCACGCCCCGCTCCAATCCCGCCACCTATACCGGGCTCTTCGACCAGATCCGCAAGCTCTTTGCGCTGACGCCCGAAGCCAAGGCGCGCGGGTTCAAGGAGAACCGCTTCAGCTTCAATGTGCGGGGCGGCCGCTGCGAAGCCTGCCAGGGCGACGGCGTTCGGAGGATCGAGATGAACTTCCTTCCGGACATCTACGTCCCCTGCGAGGACTGCAAGGGCCGGCGCTACAACCGCGAGACCCTGGAGGTCACCTGGGGCGGAAAAAACATCCACGAGGTGCTGGAAATGACCGTGGAGGAGGGAGTGCGCTTCTTTGAGAACCACCCCACCCTGCGCAGAAAGCTGGAGACCCTGGAGGACGTGGGCCTGGGCTACATGAAGCTGGGGCAGGCCGCCACCACCCTTTCCGGCGGCGAAGCCCAGCGGGTAAAGCTGGCCACGGAGCTGTCCAGAAAAGCCACGGGCCGCACCATCTATGTGCTGGACGAGCCCACCACCGGTCTGCACTCAGCAGACGTGGCACGGCTGATCCAGGTGCTGCAGCGCCTGACAGAGGCGGGCAACACCGTGCTGGTCATCGAGCACAACCTGGACGTTATCAAGGTTGCGGACTGGCTGATCGACCTGGGCCCCGAGGGGGGCGAGGCCGGAGGCACGCTGGTGGCCTGCGGAACGCCGGAGAAGGTGGCAAAATGCGGCGCTTCCTTCACCGGGCAGTTCCTGAGGGACAAGCTGTGAGCGCCGCGGTGGGGCGGTTCGCCCCTACGCCCAGCGGCCGCCTGCATCTCGGGAACATCCTCTGCGCCATGCTGGCCTGGCTGTCGGCGCGGTCGCAGGGCGGGCGCATCCTTCTCCGCATCGAGGACGTGGATGTGCCCCGCTGCCCCGAGGCCAACACCCGCGCCTGTCTGGAGGATCTGGCCTGGCTGGGCTTTGACTGGGACGGACCGACCGTCTTCCAGCGCGAGCGCACGCAGGCCTATGAGGAAGCGCTGTACAGGCTCGGGGAGATGTCGCTCACCTATCCCTGCTTCTGCACCCGCGCCCGGCTTCACCCGGAGGCCGCGCCGAATCTGGGAGACACGCAGTCGGTCTACCCCGGCACCTGCAGGCGGCTGACTTTCACGGAGCGGATCGCCGGGCAGCTCAGCCGCCGTGCGGCGACCCGGCTCATGGTGCCGGACCGGGACGTCACCTTCACCGACGGGCTGCAGGGGACCGTCACGGAGAACCTGGCGCGGGACTGCGGCGACTTCGTGCTGAAACGCTCGGACGGCCTGTTCGGCTACCAGCTGGCCTGCGTGGTGGACGACATCGACGCCGGCGTGACGGAGGTCGTCCGCGGGCGGGACATCCTGTCAGCAACGCCGCGGCAGATCTATCTGTACGAGTGTCTCGGCGGGCAGCCGCCGCGCTATATCCATATTCCCCTGCTGACTTCGCCGGACGGCCGACGCCTGGCCAAGCGGGACCGCGACCTTGGCATTCCCTCTCTTTCGAAACGGTATACGCCGGAGGATATCTTCGGCATGCTCGCGTTCGCCTGCGGGCTGCGCGGCACGCCGGCCGCCGCTTCGCTTCGAGAACTGGCGGCGGAGTTTGACTGGACGCGGGTGCACAGCGAAGACGCGCGTCTGCCGGACACCTTCATCGCATAGCAAGGAGGCCCGCCTGTGGCGACCGTGATCCTCATCTGCGGAAAGATCTGCAGCGGCAAAAGCCGGTATGCCCGCGCACTGCGGGAGAAATTCAGCGCCGTGATCCTGTCCACCGACGAAGTCACCTGGGACCTTACGGACAACGCCCAGGGCGAGGGCTACCCCGCCTTCGCGGCCCGTGTGAACGCCTACCTTCTGAAGAAGGCCGCCGAGATCGCGCTCGCCGGCGCGAACGTGATCCTCGACTGGGGCTTTTGGACCCGGGCGGACCGCGCCGCGGCCTCCGCTTACCTGCGCGGGCGCGGCGTCGACATCGCGTGGCATTGCGTGGATGTCTCCGACGCGCGGTGGCGGCGCAACATCGAGTCACGCAACCGCCGTGTACTGGCGGGAGAAGGCGGCTCCGACTTTTATGTGGATGAGGGTCTGATGCGAAAGACGACAGCGTTGTTCGAGCTTCCCGACAGGGACGAAATGGACGTGTGGTACAGCCCGGACACCCCTGAGGAGGAAAACGCTTGAACACGGCGGAACACGCGGCGCCCCGGATCGCAAAGGCCACCCTGGCTGACCTTGACGCGGTATTCCGGATCGTGCAGGAGACCATCGACACGGTCTACCCCCGCTACTGTCCGGCGGGGGCCGTTGCCTTCTTCAAGGCGCATCACAGTTCGGAGCGCATTGCCGCGGACATCGCCGCGGGCAAGGTGCATCTGCTGCTCAGCGGCGGTTCCGCGATCGGCACCGTCACCCTGGACGGCCGCCATGTCCATCGCCTGTTTGTCCTCAGGGAATACCAGGGCAAAGGGTGCGGCACCGCTCTGATGGACTTTGCGGAGGAGACCCTGGCAGCCGCGCACGGGACGGCCGAACTGGACGCTTCCCTCCCCGCCAAAGCGTTTTATCTGCGGCGGGGCTACACCGTGCTCCGATCCGTTTCGCAGGAGACGGAGAACGGGGATCATCTCTGTTACGACGTGATGCGGAAAGACCTGAGACCCGTCCTCCGCGCGGACGAGACGCTGGAGGACCTGCAGCTGGGCGGCCTGCGCATCCTGCAGAAGAAGCAGGGGTTCCGTTATGGCATGGACAGCGTGCTGCTGGCGGATTTCGCGCGGATCGGCCCGGGCGACGCCTTTGCCGATCTCGGCACCGGCACGGGCATCCTTCCGCTGCTGCTGATAGGCCGGGGCAAGGGGCGGTACTGTGAAGCCGTTGAGCTTCAGCCGGAGTATGCCGGGATGGCGGAGCGGTCCATGTCGCTGAACGGGCTTTCGGACCGGGTGCGGGTGCACTGTGCCGACGTGCGGGAAGCCCCTGCGCTGCTGGGTCCCTGCAGCGTGGACGCCGTGGTGTGCAATCCGCCCTACGGCCTGCCGGGCACCACCCTACGGAATCCGTCCCCCGAGACGGATACCGCCCGGCACCTGGACGGGGACGGGCTCCTGCCCTGGTTCCGGGCGGCGCACCGGATCCTGCGGGGCAAGGGACGGCTGAGTCTCGTCTTCCCGGCGCCCCGGATGCTGGAGCTGGCGGACCTGCTGCGGGAAGCCCGGCTGACCCCCAAGCGCTTCCGCCTGGTCTATCCCCGGGCGGACAGGCCAGCGAACCTGGTGCTGCTGGAAGCGGTGAAGGACGGGAAGCCCATGCTCCACCCGGAGCCGCCGCTGATCGTGTATGAGGCGGACGGCTCCATGACACCGGAACTGAAAAGGATCTATCACCTGGAGGGCGATTCGGATTGAAGGATCGGCAGACGACCGCCATCGTCGGCGGAGGCGCGGCAGGCTTGGCCGCCGCTTTCGCGGCCTGTGTCCGCGGGGACAGGGTGGCGGTGTACGAGCGCATGGACAGGGTCGGCAAAAAAATGCTGGCCACCGGCAACGGGCGCGGCAACCTGATGAACAGCGGCGACCCCCGGTATCCCGGCGGCGGCGATTTCGCGCGGCGCGTTTTTGAAGCCTGCGGCCCCGATGACCTCCGGCTGTTCTGGGGCCGGCTCGGCCTGCGGATCGCCGAGGAGGAGGACGGCCGCTGCTATCCCATCACGCGGCAGGCCTCCACGATCCTTGACACGCTGCGCTTCCATCTGGAAGTTCCCTCCGTGTCCTTCCTGACCGGCACCCGCGTGACCGGGCTGAGGCGGGACGGGGAGATGTGGCGCGTGACATCGGACGCGGGAGAGCGCGCGTTCCGCCGGGTCATCGTCTGCGGAGGCGGCATGGCCCAGCCGAAGCTGGGCAGCGACGGCAGCGCCTATGCCCTGCTGTCGTCCCTCGGCCACCGGCTGGTACGGCCCCGGCCTGCCCTGACGCCCATCGAGACGGATCCCGCGCCGATCAGGGGGCTTGCCGGCATCCGCGTCCGCTGCGGGGTCCGCGTGATGCGGGACAGCGCGTGTCTCCACGAGGAGCGGGGCGAGCTGCTCTTCACCGAGCACGGAGTCAGCGGCATCTGCGTCATGCAGAGCGCCCGCTGGGCCGCGCCGGACACGGTGCTGGCCATCGACCTGACGGACGGCGCCGATCCGGACAGCATCCTGCAAGCCCTGACGGCGCGGCGCGATGTCACCTGGCGGGCGCATCCCGCGGAACGCCTGCTCACAGGCCTGCTGCCGCCCCGGCTGGCCGAGCGGGTCATGGAAGCCGCCGGCGTCCGCATCCGGGACAGGCGCACGGACGATCTCCCGGACGAGGAGCTGCGCAGGCTGGCGGAGACCCTCCGCGGTTTCAAACTGCGCGTTCGCGGGGCAAAGGGATTTGACGCCGCGCAGGTCACCGCCGGCGGCATCGCGACCGACGGTTTTGACCCTGCCACCCTGCGCTCGAAGCTGGCGCCTGGGATCCACGCAGCCGGCGAGATCCTGGACGTGGACGGCGACTGCGGAGGCTTCAACCTCATGTTTGCCTTCGCCGGCGGACTCCTGGCCGGCTGGGACGGAAACGGGATCATCGAAGCATTGAAAAGAGGTCCGACGGTATGAACATTGCGGAAGTCATTGCAAAAGAACTCAGCATCCAGCCCTGGCAGGTGCAGGCGGTCATCGAGCTGCTGGACGAGGGGGCCACGGTGCCCTTCATCGCCCGCTATCGCAAGGAAAAGCACGGGGAGCTGGACGACACCAAGCTCCGCGACCTGGCCGAACGTCTGACCCAGCTGCGCAACCTGGAACAGCGCCGCGAGGAGATCAGCGAGAGCCTGAAGAATCTGGAGAAGTGGACGGAGGAGCTGCAGAAGGAGCTGGACGGCGCGCTCACCATGGCGCGGCTGGAGGACATTTACCGTCCCTATCGCCCGAAGCGCCGCACCCGGGCCATGATCGCGAAGGAGAAGGGGCTGGAGCCGCTGGCAGATGTGCTGCTGCTGCAGCTGCCCAACCGGAAAACGCCGGCCGATCTCGCCGCGGATTATGTGGACGCGGAGAAGGGCGTGGAGAGCGCGGACGACGCCATCCACGGCGCCATGGACATCATCGCCGAGCGGGTCTCGGACGACGCGGCAGTCCGCGACCGGCTCAAGCGCATGTACGGCCGGGAATGCCAGATCAAGACCGTTGCCGCCCAGGATCAGGACAGCGTATACCGCATGTATTACGATTACGCCGAGCCCCTGCGGTCCATGCCCTCGCACCGGGTGCTGGCCATGGACCGCGGCGAGAAGGAGGGCTGGCTGAAGGTGGCCCTGCAGGTGGACGAAGCCCACGCCCATGCGGACACCCGGCAGGGCTGGGTCATCCAGACCGGGTCGCCCTGTTCCGAGCTGGTGCAGGCCGCCTGCGACGACGCCTACGACCGGCTGATCGCCCCCTCTCTGGACACGGAGCTGCGGAACGCCCTCACGGACCGGGCGCAGGAAGCGGCGATCGGCGTGTTCGCGATGAACCTCCGTCCCCTGCTGATGCAGCCGCCGGTGCGGGGCCGGGTCGTGATGGGACTGGATCCGGGCATCGCCCACGGGTGCAAGATCGCCGTGGTGGATCCCACGGGCAGGGTGCTGGACACGGGCGTGGTGTATCCCCTCCCCCACCAGCGCCCGGACGCCGCCCGCAGGACCGTCATGGACATGATCCGCAAATGGGGCGTCAGCGTCGCCGCCATCGGCAACGGCACCGCGAGCCGTGAAACGGAGCAGTTCTTCGTGTCCGTGATGAAGGCGATGGACCTCGGAGAAGGGCTGAAATACATGATCGTTTCCGAGGCGGGTGCCTCGGTGTATTCCGCCTCCAGGCTGGCCGCGGAGGAGTTCCCCCAGTTCGACGTGAACCTGCGGTCGGCGATATCCATCGCGCGGCGGCTGCAGGATCCGCTGGCAGAGCTGGTCAAGATCGACCCCAAGGCCATCGGCGTGGGACAGTATCAGCACGATCTGAAAGAGGCGGAGCTGGACCACGCTCTGGACGGTGTGGTGGAGGACTGCGTGAACGCGGTGGGCGTGGACGTGAACACAGCCAGCGTATCCCTGCTGAGCCATGTGGCGGGCATCAACGCCACCGTCGCGAAGAACATCGTGGCCTACCGGGAGGAAAACGGGCCGTTCAAGAGCCGGGCCGGGCTGAAGAAGGTGCCGCGGCTGGGACCCAAGGCCTTTGAACAGGCGGCGGGCTTCCTGCGGGTGCCCGACGCAAAGGACGTGCTGGAAAACACCGGCGTCCATCCCGAAAGCTACGATGCCGCCCGGGCCCTGCTGAAGCGCTTCGGCCTCACCGCCACGGACGCTGCCGGCGGCAGACTGAAGGCCGCCGCAGAGGCCGTGGGATACGGGACGCTGGCCAGGGAGCTGGATGTGGGCGAGCCCACCCTGCGGGACATCGTCACGGAGCTGAACAAGCCCGGCCGGGATCCCCGCGACGAACTGCCACCGCCCATCCTGCGGGCCGACGTGCTGGATATGGATGACCTGAAGAGCGGCATGGAACTCACCGGCACCGTCCGCAACGTCACCGATTTCGGCGCCTTCGTGGACATCGGCGTCCACCGGGACGGACTGGTGCACGTCAGTCAGTTCACCCGTTATGTGAAGCATCCCTCCGAGATGGTGCGGGTGGGAGACGTGGTGACCGTCTGGGTCACGGAGGTGGACAAGCAGAAGAACCGGATCAGCCTCACCATGCGGAAGCCGAAGTGACCGCGCGCCGCCGCGCGCAGTACATCGCAGGAACAGCCGCAGCCTTGTCAATTGCTTTCTCTTGTGCTAAGATGCATCTGCATTCCGGTCGGGATGCGGATGCTTTTTGTGTTTGGAGGAAGCTGCACCGATGTTCCAGATCATGTCCGCGGACGAGGCCATCCGCATGATCCCAGACGGGGCCTGCATCTGCGTCAACTCCTTTGTGGGCATTGAGAACCCCGTGGAGCTTCACGAAGCCATCGGGCGGCGCTACGCCGAGACCCGCTCCCCGGGCCATCTGACCGTCATCTCCTCCGCCGGTTTCGGCGTGTGGGACGAGGACCGGGCCGCTGAGGGCTACATCCGCGACGGCGCCGTGGACAGGCTGATCTGCGGTCATTTCGGCGCCATGCCCTCCACCAAGCGCATCATTCTGGAAGACCGGTTCGAAGCCTACAATCTGCCGCTTGGCTGCATCTCCCACGCGATCCGTGCCCAGGCCGGCGGCCTGCCGGGAGCGCTGTCCAAGGTCGGGCTGGACATCTTTGTGGATCCCCGGCGCGAAGGCCCGGGCATCAACCGCATCTCCACCGACACCTCGCTGGTGAAGCTGGTGGAGGTGGACGGAGAAGAGTTCCTCTACTACAAGCTGCCGAAGATCACCACCGCCCTGATCAAGGGCACGGCGGCGGATCCCAAGGGCAACATCTCCTTCGACGACATGTACATGTCCGGCGACGCGCTCTCCATCTGTCAGGCCACCAAGGCCAACGGCGGCAAGGTCATCGTGCAGGTGGACCGGCTGGTGGAGATCCCCTCACGCCCGAGAAACGCCATCATCCCGGGCTGCCTGGTAGACGCCATCGTGGTCGTGGAACCCGGATGGCGGGACGAGGCCTACACCGGACTGACCGGCAGCTTTGAGATCCCTTACAGCGAGTGGTCCGAATGGACGGACCGCATCGAGGCGCTGACCTCCACCCGCCGCCAGGATTCCACCGCCTCCCGCATCATCGGCCGGCGGGCGGCAAAGGAGCTGCGGAAAGAGGACATCGTCAACGTGGGGATCGGCATCCCGGAGTCCGTCTCCCATTACGCCCGGAAGAACGGCATGCTGGACCATATCACCCTCACCGTGGAAAGCGGCGGCGTGGGCGGGTTTCCCGCCTCCGGCCCGGTCTTCGGCGCGATGATCGGCGCGGCCTCGGTCTATGACATGGCCAACCAGTTCGACCTGTACGACAACGGAGGACTGGACATCTGCTTCATGGGCGCGCTGGAGGTGGACCGGCACGGCAACGTGAACGCCCACCGGGGACCCGGCGCCTTCGCGGGGATCGGCGGGTTCGCCAATATCACCGCCAGAACGCCCACGGTGGTCTTCTGCATGACCTTCAACACGAAAGGCCTGAACGTCAGCCGGAAGGGCGGCGTGGTGACCATCCACGAGAACGGGACAATCCCCAAGTTCGTGGAGGAAGTGCGCACGCTCAGCTTTTCCGCCCGTCAGGCGCTGGCGAACGGGCAGCGGGTGCTGTATGTCACAGAGCGCTGCGTCCTGACGCTGACCCCCAACGGTCTCAAGCTGCTGGAAGTCTATCCGGGTGTGGACGTGGTCCGGGACATCCTCGCGCTCCTGCCCTTCCCGGTGGAGATCTGACAGGATCCCGCACAGAACGCCGCATGAAATGAGCGCGCCGGAGACGGCGCGCCTTTTTGCTCCGTTCCGACGGTGACGCGGGCTGCGGACGGATCCCGGAACGGCAATAAAAGACAGGCAGCCGTGGATCGGCCGCCTGTCTTTGCGATGCATGCTTCAGTTGATGACGGGGTATGCCTCGATCCTGGTATTCGTATTGATCGTGCGGGTGATGCTGCTGGGCCAGCTGTCGCCCCACTGGCCGCCGCTGGCCACCTGCGAGCCGTTCACATACCACTCGCACCCGTACCCGCCGTTGGCTTTGACGGTGATCTTGGTCCCGCCGGGAACCGTGCCGCTGGTGGCGTTGCTGTATCCGCCGCCGGAGAAGGTACACCTGACACACGTCACCGTGTAGTACTGCACCTGGGTCGCGGGCGTGGTGACGTCGGGCTTGGACGTGGCCTTTCCGGTAAAGATGGGCTCATAGGTCATGGAAGTGTTCAGCATATGGGGCAGGAGCCAGGTCACCTCGCGGTTGGGATAAAGCTCCGTCTCATCGAACTTCCAGCCGCTGACCGTCTTGCCCCTGGGGATGACGGCCCGGACCTTGGCCGTGACCTGTCCGCCCTGCTCCTGCGCGCCGGTGGCCCGGTTGGTGTAGTCGTTCGTGAAATCGAACTCGGTGATCCAGCCGCCCGCGCCCTTGGTGCCGGACTTGATGTGGCACAGCTCGCCGTGCTCCGCCTTCACAAGCAGCCTGTCCCCCGTGCGGCCCGCCAGGATCTGATCCGCGGTCAGGAGCGTCTCCGGCTTTCCCTTGGTGTAGACGATCTCAAAGGTCCAGTCCCGGTCGGCATGGGTCAGGCGGAAGCTCTTGACCTGATGGTCGAAATCATAGCGGATGCCGTTGATGACCCAGTAATCGATCTTCTGCCCTTTCGGAA
The DNA here is from genome assembly GCA_902767565.1 of uncultured Eubacteriales bacterium. Lineage (GTDB taxonomy): Bacteria > Bacillota > Clostridia > Christensenellales > Aristaeellaceae > RUG11272. Next base: position 17,202 of record CACXHY010000001.1, read on the forward strand.
CGGAAGCGCTGATGATCACGTGATCCTCTGCGGTCACCGTCACGGACGTCATCTCCGCGCCTTCCGCCTTGTGGTTCCGCGGATTGGCGCGGTGGATCACGCCGCCCGTCACGGTGATCTTGTACTCTCCGTCATCCAGGGTGACCTCCTGCGTGACAGGGACGATATCCGGAGCCGGCGTGGGTTCGGGATCCGGGGCTGTCTGATCGGGCGCGGTCCGGGACAGATACCGCCAGAGCACATAGCCGGAAACGCCGTTGTATGTCACATAGGCCGCCAGTTCCGTGGATTTTTCCGGGTCGGGCGTCACGGCTTCGCCCGGGGGGATATAGCCGATGGGGTCGTTGGTGTATTCGTCGCGGATGGTGAGGGCCAGGTCTCCGTCCGTCTTAACATAGAAAGTGTCAGCCTGAGCGGAAACCGCAAAAACGATCAGCGCCATCACCGCGATCAGCAGCCGGGTTCGCTTCATTGCAAACATCCTTTCCGAAAGATCGGTCATCCTGTCAGTTGATGATCATGTACGCCTCGATGACGGTGTTCTGGACGATCTTGCGATCCAGCGTATAGCCCTCATACAGCCAGTCCGCGCCGGTCAGGACCACGCTGCCGTTGACCCTCCACGTGCAATCATAGACACTCTCCGCATGGATCTGGGTCCCGATGGGCACCTCGCCGTAGGTCGCGCCGGTGTAGCCTCCGCCGGTGAAGGTGCAGTTGATGCACCGCACCGTGACCTTCGGCAGTTCGGCATCGGGATCCGTGCCGAGGATGGGCTCATACGTCATGGGCGTGTTCAGGGACCGCACCACCAGCTGCCGGATGGAAGCGTCGGGATAGAACTCCGTCTCGTCGAACTTCCAGCCGATGACGAACTGGTCCCACGGCACCACGGCCCGGATCCGGACGCTGATCTGGCCGCCCGGCTCCTTGTAACGGGTCTTCTGGTTCTGATAGTCCTTCGTGAACGTGAACTGCTTGCGCCAGTCGTTGGCCGGGTTTCCGGCGGCATCCACGTGGCTGAGCTCGGCCTTGACGCCGCGGACCACCAGCGTCTCGCCGGTGCGCATCGCCTGGATCTCTTCGGGCGTCAGCAGGGTCTTCGCGTCGCTGTCGGTATAGACGATCTCGATGTCCCATGCGCGGTCGGCCTTCTCCACGCGTACGCTGCTCACGTCCTCCAGGAAATCATAGCGCACGCCGTTGAAGACCCAGTATGCCACCTGTTTCCCCTCGGGGATCTCGGCGTTCACGGTCAGCGTCTCGCCGTCGCCCGTGACCGTGCCGCCGGTGACGGAAACGGCGTATCCGTTCTGGTTCAGGGACGTGCCCGTTTCAGGCTGCGCGGCCGGTTCCGGTGCCGGTTCGGGTTCGGGCTCGGTCGTTCCCGCCGCCGGATCCTGGAAGGAGAGATAACGCCACAGCACATAGCCGGACTGTCCTTCGTAGGTCACGTAGGCATACAGGTCCGTGGACTTGTAGGGATCGGGCTGCAGCGCCGTTCCCACGGGAATGCGCCCGATGATCTCGTTGGTGGCGGTGTCGCGGAGGCTGAGGTCAGATCCGTCATCCGTCCGCACGTACATGGTGTCGGCCGATCCCGCCACGACGCTGAGGCCAAGCGACAGCACCATGACGAACACCATCAGTTTCAGCAGCTTTCTCACTAGAGAACCTCCTTCCGGATCCTGTCGGCGGTGTATTCTGTTTTGATTGCTTCACCGTGCACCCATTATATCGCAAAGTGCCGGGATTGTCCATACTTTTCCGGCCAAAAAGCTTTCGCACGGCGCAAAAACCTTCAAATTTACCCTTTACAAATCGAACTATCCGTGCTATTATAGTTTGGTTTCTCTCGCTGTTCCCCTCCGGTGGGCGGCTGCATGCGCATCCCCGCGCGTGTTCCATCGTGAGAAGAGCGACAGGATCGCATGACCTGACGGCTGCGCGCCTTCCGAATTGCGCTGCCGGCCGGCCGCCGGATCCCCGCTTTCACCGGGGATCGGCAAGGGCTTCAGTTCCGGTGTGTTCCCGGGGAGGGTTGACCCTGTGAACGGATCGGGCTGTGTCTTCGGGCGAACCGGGAGGTTCCCCAAACAACATACGGAGGTGCATTGCACACATGGCACGCATTGCGGGCGTAGACCTGCCCAGAGAAAAGCGCGTGGAAATCGGTCTGACCTATATCTACGGTATCGGTCTGACCACGTCCCAGAAACTGCTCGCCGATGTCGGGATCGATCCTGACACGCGGGTGAAGGATCTCTCCGAGACCGATATCAGCAAACTGCGTGATTACATCGAGCACCACCTGAAGGTGGAAGGCGATCTGCGCCGCGAAGTCAGCATGAACATCAAGCGGCTCATCGAGATCGGCTCCTACCGCGGTGTCCGCCATCGCCGCGGCCTGCCCGTGCGCGGTCAGAACACCAAGCAGAACGCTCGCACCCGCAAGGGTCCCAAGCGCACCGTGGCCGGCAAGAAGAAGGCCACCCGCTAATCTGCAGCCTCTTTCATAAAGATTCGGAGGGAAAAGAGAAATGGCACCCAAGTCCAAGATGAAGAAGGTCACGCGCAAGCGCAAGGAACGCAAGATCGTCGAGCGCGGCGCGGCCCATATCACTTCTTCTTTCAATAACACCATCGTGACCATCACGGACACGCAGGGCAACGCTCTGTCCTGGGCTTCCGCCGGCGGCCTCGGCTTCCGCGGCAGCAAGAAGTCCACGCCCTTCGCGGCGCAGATGGCCGCGGAGACCGCCGCCAACGCCGCCAAGGAATACGGCCTGAAGTCGGTGGAAGTTTACGTCAAAGGCCCCGGTTCCGGCCGTGAGGCTGCGATCCGCTCCCTGCAGGCCGCCGGTCTGGACGTGAGCATGATCAAGGACGTGACCCCCATCCCCCACAACGGATGCCGTCCGCCCAAGCGCCGCCGCGTGTAAGGTATTGAAGGAGGAAACGCAAACATGGCAGTCAACAAGCAGCCGATCGCCAAAAAGTGCCGGAGCTTCGATATCTCCCCGGCCACCATGGGCTACGGCAACAAGAAATCCAATCGCAATCCCGGCGGCACCCGCCGCAAGAAGGTTTCCGAGTACGGCGCCCAGCTGAAGGAAAAGCAGAAGGTCAAGTTCGTTTACGGCGTGCTCGAGAAGCAGTTCCATCACTACTATGTGAAGGCCTCCAACATGAAGGGCGTCACCGGCGACAACATGCTCCGCCTGCTGGAGCTGCGCCTGGACAATGTGGTGTATCGTCTCGGCCTGGCCAAGACCCGCCGCATGGCCCGTCAGGTCGTCGTGCACGGTCACATCCGCGTCAACGGCCAGAAAGTCGACATCCCTTCCTATCAGGTGAAGATGGACGACGTCATCACGCTGCGGAAGCGCTCCGAGGAGATGGAAGTCTTCAAGAGCCTGCGCGACGCCTCCGTCATCACCCCCAAGTGGCTGAGCTTCGACTCCTCCAAGCTTGAGGGCAAGGTCGTGGCTATGCCCGCCCGCGAGGATATCGATCTGCAGATCGAAGAGAGCATGATCGTCGAGTTCTACTCCCGCTAAGCCTGGTTGTTTCGCGGGAGATCACACCCGCGGCTGGACCCGAAACGAGGAGGGTAAACGAAATGATCACCGAATTCGAAAAAGCGGTCATCAACTGCGTCAGCGTCGACCAGAACGGCTGCCACGCGATCTTCACCGTGGAGCCCCTGGAACGCGGCTTCGGCCACACGCTGGGCAATTCTCTGCGGCGCGTGCTGCTGTCCTCCCTGCCGGGCGCGGCCGTGACCTCTGTGCACATCGAGGGTGTGCAGCATGAGTTCTCTACGGTCCCCGGCGTCAAGGAAGACGTGACCGAAATCATCCTCAACCTCAAGTCCCTGGCCGTGAAGCTGCTCAACAGCGACACCGGCCGCAAGACCGTGACTATCGACGCGCAGGGCCCCTGCGAGGTGACCGGCGCGGACATCAAGGTGGACGACGAGGTCGAAATCATCAATCCCGAACTGCACATCGCCACCCTGAACGAGGACGCCCACCTGCAGATGCAGATGACCCTCGACCGCGGCCGCGGCTATGTGAGCGCGGATCGCAACAAGGATGTCTCCATGCCCATCGGCGTGATCCCGATCGACTCGATCTTCACGCCCGTGCGCAAGGTGAACTACACCGTGGAAGACACCCGCGTCGGTCAGATGACGGACTTTGACAAGCTGAACCTGGAGATCTGGACCAACGGCACCCTGAAGCCCGAAGAGGCCATCAGCGGCGCGGCCCGGATCCTGATGGACCACCTGTCCCTGTTCTCCTCCCTCACCGACAACGTGATCTCCGTGAGTATTGCCCAGCCGGAGCCCAGCCCCGCCGACAAGGTCCTGGAGCTGACCATCGAAGAGCTCGACCTGTCCGTGCGCGCCTACAATTGCCTGAAGCGCGCAAACATCAACACGGTGGCCGAGCTGGTGACCCGCAATCAGGAAGATATGATGAAGGTTCGCAACCTGGGCCGCAAGAGCCTCGAGGAAGTCGAGCAGAAGCTGGCGGCGCTGGGTCTGGGCCTGCGTCCCAACGAAGAGTAAGAAGCAACCCCATGAAGGAGGAACATTCCCATGGCATATCAACGCAAGCTGGGCCGCACCGCTGATCAGCGCAAAGCCCTGCTCCGCAACCAGGTGACCAACCTCATCTGGAACGGCCGCATCGTGACGACCGAGGCCAAGGCCAAGGAAGTCCGCTCCATCGCCGAGAAGATGATCACTCTGGCGATCAAGGAATGCGACAACACGGTCAGCACCACCAAATCCACCCACAACGACAAGGGTCAGCTGATGACCATCGACGTTGTGAACGATGCTCCTTCCAAGCTGCATGCCCGCCGCATGATGATGGCGTACCTGTATGACCTGAAGGAGACCCGTCTGACGGACGAAGACGGCAAGAAGGAGACCCGCGCCGAATACAAGGAGCGCACCAAGGACAACAAGCATCCCATCGTGGAGAAGCTGTTCCGTGAGATCGGCCCCAAGTACAAGGCCCGCAACGCCGAAAAGAACTGCGCCGGCGGCTACACCCGCATCATCAAGATGGGCCCGCGCCGCGGCGATGCCGCCGAGATGGTCATTCTCGAGCTGGTCGACTGAGACTGAAACACACAACCGCACATCAAAGCAATGAAAACCCCGCTGCTTCCGCACAAAGGCAGCGGGGTTTCGCTGTTGTATCAGAATCTGTGGCCGCCGCCGTGACCTCCGCCGCCGCGGAAGCCTCCGCCGCCATGGAAACCGCCGCCGCCATGGCCGCCGCCGTGATAGCGGCCGCCGCGATAACCGCCGCCGCCGCTGTTCACGTTCATGACATGGCGGAGCAGCGTCCGCTTTGTCTCCTGGACCGTGACGACGCCGATCCCGATGCGCATCGCGCGGGTGCTTGGGTGCATCCTGGCCTCCAGGTGCTTTCTTTTGCGCAGCGTACGCACCTCGGAGCCCGCCAGCATGATCGCGCCTGTGATCAGCAGGGATCCGCTGAGGGCGATCAGCGCGCTGATGATAATGCGCATGGGCCGCGCGATCTGCTCCTGCTGCATGAGCCTGAAGGCCTGATCGAAGACCCGGACCGCACACTCCGTGTAATACCCGCGTCCGGCCGCACGGTAAACATTGTCTGTGATATCCAGGCAGTCCGAGACCGAGATCACGTCTCCGATGCCGCCGCCGACGTACAGATAGAGATAGCGGGTCTCCGTGTCGATCATGAACAGGGCGCCGCTGGCCTTGTATCCGATCACCTGACCGTACTTTTCGGAGCACAGATGCTCCGCGCTGCCGGGAAGCGTGGTCGTCCACAGGACGACCTTTCCGTACGCGGAAAGAGGCCTCATGCTCCCGAGCAGCGTTTCTTCATCGTCCGGATCGAACAGCCCCGCGTCATCAAGGATCAGCGGCTCATATGCCGGGATCCCGCGCTGAGAAGCCGCAGGAGTCTCCGCCTGTTCCGCGGCGGCCCACCCGGTCAGCAGGCAGACCGCGAGAAGCAGGAGCGCCGGCAGAATCATCTTACGCATCCGTATCCACCTCCTCAAAAAACGGGATCGGGCGGCTGGAGAAGCGATTGCGCCAGATCGCGAGCATCAGCAGAATCCCCGTATTCAGGACGAGGGCCGCAAAGCTCAGGCCGTAATGGATGAGGTCCTCCGCCGGGTCCAGGATCGTTGCCACAGCCATGGCGAGCACCAGAATGAACCCCGCGCTCACCATCGCCGTGAACTGTGCCCTGTCCCGGCTCCGCGGCAGATCCCGCAGCCAGCGGAATGATCTGACGCAGGTGATCACGCCCAGGATCACAGCGGTGATCAGCACCGGGTAATGCCAGTTGGTGACGAAAAAGGCGAGCGGTGCGATGCCGATGACCAGCAGCAGCCTCAGTGCAAAGCTGAGGATCGTTGACAAGCAGCCGTCCGCCATGCCGGAACCGGGCATTGCGGAATCGCGGAGCGCGATCCGTTTCTGTTTTTCCATCAGCCGGCGCTGGTTCTGGCCCATGAAAGCCGCCGGTTTCCCGAAATCCGGTTCACCGGCCCGCATCTCCCGGAACAGGCTGTCGGTGTAGACCGGCACAACGGTCCTCAGGGACAGGATGCTCAGCAAGGACGCGACCGCGGACAGTCCGACCGCCGGAATGGTTCCCGCCAGCATCAGAAGGACAAAGAGCAGCACGGCCAGCAGCGCCGCCAGCACCCCGATCCTGACGTAGCTGACGGGCGGGTCGCACACAACGCGGCCGTCCGTTCCGCTGACAGCCGTATACAGGACGCGCTCCTGTCTGCGGCTGGCCAGCAGCCACACAGGGAGCAGCACCAATTTGCGTTCCACCGTCGGCTCATCGATCGCCTGGTTTGTCCGGGTCGGATCAAAGCGCAGCTCGGCCGCCTTCATTTTGATCCGGAGAGCTTCGGCAAAAGCGAGCGCTGCGCTGGCTTTTGCCTCCTTCTCGTAGACTTCGGGGCCGACGTCCGGGATCTGGGCGTACATGCCGCTCAGGTAGCCTTCCCGGAAGGGCACCGCACCCTCCAGCGTGTGCGCCAGCCGGGCAGCGGTCTCGTCTTCAAACGCTACCGAGGCGTCATACAGGATGTTCTCGTCCGTGAAGGAGGCATCCAGTTCGACCCGGCTGGTATCGTAGTAATCTCCGACGGTCTGGCCGATCACGACCGTCTGCTTTCCCTCGATCCTGACGCTGTAGGCCCAGAAAGGCACATAGATCGGGCGGAAGTTCCGGATCGTCTCCTGCTTTTTCAGGCGGCCCGGGACAAAGTATTCGCGGCGGATGAATGCCCGATACTGCTCTTCACAGGCGTTCCGGTCAACGCGGAAGGGCACGATCAGATCCGGGCGCCGCATCCTCGCGAATCGTTGGCTGAGCACCACGTCGGCTCCGCAATAGGTGCAGAAGCTGGTGGCCTCCGAGGTTCCGGAAACGATCTGCGCGCCGCATTGCGGGCATTGGTAGGACACGACCTCCATATCGTCCCCGGCATCCTCGCCGGGATCGGCGAGCGTTTTCGGATCGACGGCCGTGGCGCACCTTTCGCAGATCAGCGTGTGCGCGCCGATGTCCCAGCGCAGTCCGCCCCCGCAGGAAGGGCAGCCGAATCGTTTGGCTTCGCTGTTCTGTTCGGGCATACGCGACGCACCTCCGTGTATCTCGTTGATTTCTGCTGTTCATTCTAACACAGCCTTGCGGTGTTTGCAAGCTTGTGCGCTGTGTATGGGCATCGTACGGGGCTGAAGAGAAACAGATCCCGGCCGCGTCGGCCCGGGCGGTCCGTGGTCCGGATGATGCCGCCGGCCGCATGCAGCACTGCCTGCGGTCCGGTCCCGTTGACAAAAAGCCCGCGACCCGCTATGATTCCCCCGTATGCACGATCCCCTGCGTACCGCCGCACGGCTGTACGCTTTGACCCGCAGGAGGCCATGTTCATGAAACCCCTTGAGGCGAACCGCACCGTCGACGTCTACGGCGTCACCCTGCACTATGCGGCGGGCGGCGAAGGGCGGCCGGTCCTTCTCGTCCATGGAAACGGTGAGGATCATCACCTGTTTGACGTGGAGATCGACCAGCTGCTGGCTGCCGGTTACAAGGTATACGCCCCCCACTCGCGCGGACAGGGGCTGAATCCGCCCCTGACGGAATACCACTACGCGGACATGGCGGAGGACATGTTCTGCTTCATCCGGGCCATGGGGCTTGAGAAACCGGCCCTGTACGGTCACAGCGACGGGGGCATCATCGGGCTCATGCTGGAGATCGCGCATCCGGGAACGCTGGGTGCCCTGGCCGTGAGCGGGACGAATCTCTCCCCCGCGGGGCTCGTGCCGGACTTTGTCGAAGAGTGCACGCGGCGCAACGAAGAGCAGCCGGACCCCCTCGTGACGCTGATGCTCACGGAGCCTCACATCCGGGCGGCCGATCTGAAGCGCATCGCGATCCCCGTTCTCGTCACCGCCGGAGAGAACGACCTGATCCGGCGGGAGGAGACCGAGAGGATCGCCGCGGCCCTTCCCCGCGCCGCGCTGACCGTTCTTCCTGGCCATGATCACGGAAGCTACATCGCGGGCAGCGGGATCATGGGCAGGCTGCTGATCTCGTTCCTGCGGCAGAACGGGTTCTGATCCCACGGAAAAACGCGCCGGGCATTGCTATCCGACGCGTTTTTGTATTCCATGCTCAGCGGTTCGGGGTAGAAGTGGAACGCAGGGTGACGTCGTGGTAGCCGCCCTCCACGATGGAGGTGGAGGACACCAGCGTGAGCCGGGCTTCGCGGCGCAGATCCTCCAGGTTGGTGACGCCCACGTTGCACATGGTGCTTTTCACCTTGTAGAGGCTGATCTCCACGTTGTCGTGCAGGGGGCCGGCATAGACCACATAGCTGTCGACGCCTTCCTCAAAGGACAGCTTCCCGGCGCCGCCAAGGTCATAGCGCTGCCAGTTGCGAGCGCGGTTGGAGCCCTCGCCCCAGTACTCCTTCATATACACGCCATTCACCATCACGCGGTTGGTGGGGCTTTCGTCGAACCGGGCGAAATAGCGCCCCATCATCAGGAAGTCCGCGCCCATGGCCAGCGCCAGGGTCATATGGTAATCGTGGACGATGCCGCCGTCGGAGCAGATCGGCACATAGATGCCGGTCTCCTTGTAGTAATCGTCTCTCGCCTGCGCGACCTCGATCAGCGCGGTGGCCTGTCCGCGGCCGATGCCCTTGGTCTCGCGGGTGATGCAGATGGATCCGCCGCCGATGCCGACCTTCACGAAGTCCGCGCCGGCCTTCGCCAGGAAGAGGAAACCGTCCCGGTCCACCACGTTTCCGGCGCCGATCTTGACGCTGTCGCCGTAGTTCTCCCGGACCCATTTCAGGGTCTTTTCCTGCCAGCAGGTGTAGCCCTCGGAGGAGTCGATGCAAAGGACGTCCGCCCCGGCGGCCAGCAGGGCCGGGATGCGCTCGGCGTAGTCCCTCGTGTTGATGCCGGCGCCGACGAGGTAGCGCTTCTTCTCATCCAGGAGTTCCAGCGGGTTTTCCTTGTGGGAGGCATAGTCCTTGCGGAAGACAAAGTACATGAGGTTGCCGTCCGCGTCCACGATGGGCAGGCTGTTCAGCTTGTGATCCCAGATGATGTCGTTCGCTTCCTTCAGGGTGGTCTCCGCCGGCGCGGTGACCAGCTTTTCCAGAGGCGTCATGAAGGACTTCACGGGCGTGTCGGTCTTCATGCGGCTGACGCGGTAATCCCTGCTGGACACGATGCCCAGCAGCTTGCCGTTGGGGCTGCCGTCCGCGGTGATGGCCACCGTGGAAAAACCGTTCTTCGCCTTCAGGTCCAGGACATCCTGCAGGGTATTGTCGGGCATGAGGTTGGAGGCAGAGGTCACGAAACCGGCCTTATAGCCTTTCACACGGGCCACCATCGCGGCTTCGTCCTGAATGGTCTGCGCGCCGTAGATGAAGGAGATGCCGCCTTCCCGGGCCAGCGCGATGGCCAGCTTGTCATCCGACACGGACTGCATGATGGCGCTCACCAGGGGGATGTTCAGCGAGATCGCGGGCTGCTCCTCCCCTTTCCGGTACTTCGTCAGCGCGGTCCGCAGGCTCACGTTCTGCGGCACGCAGTTCTCGCCGGTGTAGCCGGGGATCAGCAGGTACTCGCTGAAAGTGTGGCTCGGTTCCTGGTAGTAGTAGGCCATGGGACTCAACCTCCTTGCTCGCTCGGAAAGCAACTATGGAATTGGCTTATGATACCTTATTGACCGGGTGTTGTCAACCCGAAATGAGCTGTCGCAAAAGCGCGGCACCGTGTCCGCGCTTCAGTGGTCAGATCTGGTCCAGGGCCTGGCTGAGATCGGCGATGAGATCCTCCTTGTCCTCCAGGCCGCAGCTCATGCGGATCATGCCGGCGGGGATGCCGGCCTCCTTCAGCTGCTCGTCCGTCATCTGGCGATGGGTGCTGCTGGCCGGGTTCAAGCAGCAGGTGCGGGCATCGGCCACATGGGTCTCAATGGCGGCGAGCTTCAGGGCTTTCATCATGGTACTGGCCGCCTCGCGTCCTCCGGCCAGCTCAAAGCTGACTACACCGCAGGAACCGTTGGGCAGGTATTTCAGCGCGCGCTCGTGGTAGGGGTCGCCCGGAAGGCCGCAGTAGCTGACGTGGCTCACCTTGGGGTGCGCCTGCAGGAATTCCGCCACGGCCTGGCCGTTCTCGCAGTGCCGCTGCATGCGCACATGGAGGCTTTCCAGGCCGAGGTTCAGGTAGAAGGCGTGCTGCGGGGACTGGATGGAACCCAGGTCGCGCATCAGCTGGGCCGTGCACTTGGTGATGAAGGCGCCGCCCATGCCGAACTTCTCGGCGTAAACGATGCCGTGATAGCTGTCATCGGGGGTGCAGAGGCCCGGGAACTTCTCCGCGTGCGCCATCCAGTCAAAGCGTCCGCTGTCCACGATCGCGCCGCCTACCGCCACGCCGTGGCCGTCCATGTACTTGGTGGTGGAATGCGTGACGATGTCCGCGCCCCACTCGATGGGCCGGCAGTTGACGGGCGTGGCGAAGGTGTTGTCGATGATGAGCGGCACGCCGTGGGCATGGGCGGCTTTGGCGAACTGCTCGATGTCCAGCACGGTGAGGGCGGGATTGGCGATGGTCTCGCCGAAGACAGCCTTGGTGTTCGGGCGGAAGGCGGCATCCAGTTCCTCATCCGTGCAGTCCGGGGACACGAAGGTGGTCTCGATGCCCATCTTCTTCATCGTGACGGAGATCAGGTTGAAGGTCCCGCCGTAAATGGAGGAGGACACCACCAGGTGATCGCCGCAGGACGCAATGTTGAACAGGGCGTAGAAGTTGGCCGCCTGGCCGGAGGAAGTCAGCATGCCCGCCGTGCCGCCTTCCATCTGGGCGATCTTCGCCGCCACATGATCGTTGGTGGGGTTCTGCAGGCGGGTGTAGAAGTAGCCGCTGGCCTCGAGGTCAAAGAGCTTCCCCATGTCCTCGCTGGTGGCGTATTTGAAGGTGGTGGACTGTACGATCGGGATCTGTCTCGGTTCACCGTTTCCCGGGGTATAGCCGCCCTGTACGCAAATGGTTCCCAGTCCCTGCTTGTTCATTCCGATCACAGCCTTTCATGTCGATGCGCTCATGGTCGCGCGTTATCTGCCTTGCAGCTTGATGCCGTAGATAAAGCTGGTATCCTTGCCCTGGGTGCCGATGACGAGAATGTCGTCATACACCGCGGGAGAGCCGTTGATCGTGCCCTCGATGGTCATGCTGTACACCAGAGTGCCGTTCTGGCCGTCCAGGAGGCTGAGGGTCCCGTCGGAGCTCGCCTGGATGATCCATCCGCTGCCGTTCTCATCATACACGGCCACGGGGCTGGAATAGCTGTAGGCGGACAGCTTGTATGCCCACCGGATCCGGCCGGTGTTCTTCTCCACGCAGATCAGGGCGCCCGGCACGGCTTCCTTGGTCCCGAAGACGGCATCGCCGCCCGTGGCGCTGAGGCCGGAGACGGTATAGTACACATAGTCGCCCAGCCCGCCCGTGCCGATGACCGGAGAGGCTACGAAACCGGGGGTATAGCTCTTGTTCTTCGGCTTCACGACGTTCAGGGACAGCGTCCAGTCCACGGCACCGGTCTCCGCGTTGACGCGGCGGATCGCGGCATCGCCCTTGTTGCGGTTGTCCAGGGTGTTGGCGGTATACAGCCAGAGGTTTTCATCGGCGTCCAGGTCCAGTGCCACGGCAGACTGCACGGCGTCGCCCGTGGCCACGGCCCACTGCACGGTCAGGGTGTTGGCATCCACGCAGCGCAGGTATCCGCCGTTGTCCGCATAGAACACATAGCCCTGATAAGCCGCCAGGCTGCTCTCCACGGCGGTGCTGTTGGCCGCTTCCTTGTTGGCCTGGGTGGCCATCGCGATGCTGCAGGAGATGTCGGCAGTGAAGGTCTTCTCGCCGGTGTTCAGCTTGATGTTGCTCAGTTTCGCTTCATACAGCAGTCCGTTGCTGCCCGCGAAGAGCATGACGTTGGAGTTCCAGTCGTACAGCGGACTCGTGTTGAAGCTGCCGAGATTGGAGATGGGGCGTTTCGCGCTCCTGTAGTCCTTGTCGAACCCGTTGACGAACAGCATCTGCTTCTGATCCAGCAGGTTGTAGCAGCGCAGGCCGATCTGCTGCTTGGTGTTGGGGATCCTGAAGTAGGCCTGGCCCACCGCCATGAAAGGATGGACGCGCGCGCTGACGGAAGGCGTACAGTGCATGGGATAGCCCACGTTGATGGCCGTACGGGTGGCCTGGCCGTCCTCAAGGTCGAGGAAGTAGATGAAGCCGTCCTCACCCGCCACGATCACTTCGCGCAGCAGGGTCTTCTCCTTCTTCTCGTCGACGATGTTGGTGATGGGGCGGATCTCCCTCGCCCACTGGACGATCACCGGCTGGCTGCCCACGCCGATGCCGTAGTAATACTTGCCTTTGCTGTACTGGAGCCTGTTGGCCTCGGCCCTCCACAGCACGCTCATGCCGGCGGGCTCGTTCACCGTGCCCACGGCGGCGTTCTGCCGGAAGGAGCTTCCGCGGAAGGTGAGAACGCCGGCCCGCGTGTTGCCCTTGCGGTTGTAGTTGGCCGCGTCAGGCATGTCGATCCGGTCATCTTCGGCCCGCCGGAAATCGGTCAGTTTCTTCTTTCCGTCGTAGACTTTGACCACCTTGATCAGTTTCGGCTGCGCGCTCGCATCCGCCTCGGGGGCGATCCGGCGGGATTCCCGCGCGGGCTCCTCAGCCTGCGGCTCGGCGGTCGGCGCCGGCGTCTCTTCGGGCTCCGGCTCCGTCTCCGTCGCGGTCTCTTCGGTCCCGGCGTCAAGCTCCACGGTCACCGGCACCAGGACGACATCCGGCGTCGGGGTGGGCAGCGGCGCCTGGGTCACGATGGGCGGGGTCTCCGTCGGGGTGATGGTGGGCATGGCGCCCCGGCTGTCGACCGGCGCGTCGTCGCTCGTATCGGGAACATCCAGCGCCAGCTCGTCGTATTCAAGGCGGCTTTCGGCGTAGACCTCTTCCTCGCCGGAGAGCCAGACGCCGTCTTCACGCTGCGCACGGATGCTGTATACGCCATCCTCCGCATAGGTCTGCGTCAGGGTCCAGGTCAGGCTGTCCCCGTCGCTCGCGGCAAGCTCGCTCACGTCCGCCTCAAGCTGCACGCCTTCCGCGTTGAAGACGGCCACCGCGCCGATGCCGGCTTCCGTCCGGACCGTATAGGTGATCTTCAGAGGCGTTTCCGACTCGCGGCGCTCCTCCGTGATCCCCAGGATCCCGCTCGGAAGGGGCTCGGGTGCGGGCGTGGGCGTGCCGAGAGGCGAAGGCTCCCAGATGCTCAGCGCGATGCGCTGGGAGGAGCCGATATAGGTGTCGTCCGCATACGCGGAGGCATATACGTCGCCCTCATAGGGCTTGTCAAAGGTGTGATCCACGCTCCAGAGTCTTCCGGCCGCGGAGGTGCCGTAGGTGTTCCTATCCTCAAGCGGGTTCTGGTCCTTGTCAAAGAGCACGACGCGGTTCACCTGGTCGTTCGTCGTCATCGTGAAGACGACCTTGCAGGGAGCAGCACCGGTTTCGGCGCTCGGTTCAAGCTGCAGCTGCGCCGGCGCAGCGGACGCGGAAGGGACGGGCGCCGGGCTCTGTGCGGCATTCTGCGAAGGCGACGGATCCGCCGTCTCGATGGAGGTCGCCGTCGTCCCGGCTGACGCACCGCCGAAGGGCGGCCAGCCCTTCATGGCCACCAGACCGAGGAAGGCCAGCACAAGGATCAGCAGCAGAATGACGATCACCCGCAGCGCGCGTCCGCGCTTCTTCACGGGCTGTACCGGCTGCTGGCGCACAGGCTCCCTTCCCTGGACGGGTTGTGCCGGCCTCGTCTGTACGGGGCGAGTCGGCTGCTGCCCGTTGCGGGCCGTCTGCTGGACGGAAGGCACCTGCCGGTAGCCGTCGGCCTGCACGGGACGGCGGGTCGTGGACGCGGAGGGGTCCGGCGCGTAGGCCACCCGCGCCCTCGACGGGGCGGGGCGCGTCGACTGATCGGTTTGGGTCTGTCCCGAGGGACGGACATTGCCCGTTACGCGTGAAAAAGGTGTACCGCCGTTCGACGTGTGGACCGGGGCCGTTTCCCGGGCAGCGGGCGCCGCGGCCGTGTGTCTCCGGCGGGGTTTTGTCACCGGCACGGCCTTGGTCTGTTCCGCGGGGCTGTCCGGCACGCCGCTCGTATTCTTTTCGTCACTCATCTGGGAATGCTCCTTTCAGACGGGAATGGCGTTTCGATCCAAATCGCATTATACATCAAACGCCCCACACGGGCAAGACCGACGGTGTAAATCTTTCATCCGCGTCCACGGAAAAACCGTGCCGGAAACAGGGCACGGTCGAGGCTGCCGGGCTTCGCCGGGTCATTCATACACCGCGCGCTGACCGCCGATCAGGGGGAAGCGGCTGTAGGCCATCACCACTCTCGCCGCTCCGAGGGACGGATACTGCGGGCGAAGGGGGACCGCCACCGGGCGGATGTGCATGCCCACCAGGGTATCCCCCACGTCGATAGCGGCGTCCGCCTGCACATTCAGGGCCAGCACGGGTTCCCGGAACAGCTTCCATGCGGCCGCGGGCACGCTGCCGCCGGCCTTGGGCTGAGGGATGGCGTGAACGCGGGTCAGGCCCCGCGTCAGCAGGTCGGTCTTTTCCATAACGATGGCGCGGTTCAGATGTTCGCAGCACTGGAAGGCCGCGTGCAGGCCGTTGGCGCCGCAGGCATCCAGCATGGCGGAAGCCAGGATCCCGCCGAATTCGGGCACCGAACCGTGTCCGATGCGGGCGCCCGCCACCTCCGAGGTGGAACAGCCCAGGACGATCAGGCCGCCCTCTTCGATCGCGCCGGCCTCCTTCAGCGCGGCTGCGCAGGCTCCGAATACGCGCGCGGCCTCCAGCCGCAGTTCTTCGATCTCCATATCCGTTCGTCTCCTTCGGGTGCTGCGCCGCGTCTCCGGCCGTCACGCGTCCGGTCCGGCGCGTGTCCATTGTAATCCTTTTCCGCCGAAATGCAAGACGCTCCGCGCAATATCGGCCCCGGAAAACCAAACAATGCAAAACCAGGACAATCCGGCCGCCCGGCCCGGGCCCGTTTTGCTTGACAAGCAGCCCTCCCCTGCCCTATAATCGGCCTGACACAAGCATTTCCGTCAGGAGGGCACGCCTATGGTGAACATGGAGAACCTGTTCGGCAGCAACGTCTTCAACGACGCGGTCATGCAGCAGCATCTGCCCAAGGACATATACCGGGCGCTTCGCAAGACCATCGACGACGGGCGTCACCTGGACCCTTCCATCGCCGGTGCGGTCGCGCACGCCATGAAGGAATGGGCCATCGGCAAAGGCGTCACCCACTACACCCACTGGTTCCAGCCCCTTTCCGGCACCACCGCCGAGAAGCACGACGCTTTCATCACCCCCGTGTCCGGCGGGCGCGTGATCGAATCCTTCTCGGGGTCCGAGCTGGTGCGTGGCGAGCCCGACGCCTCCTCCTTCCCCTCCGGCGGGCTGCGCTCCACCTTTGAAGCCCGCGGCTACACCGCATGGGATCCCACCAGCTACGCCTTCATCAAGGACGGTGTGCTGTGCATCCCCACGGCCTTCTGTTCCTACGGCGGCGAGGCCCTGGACAAGAAGACGCCGCTCCTCCGCTCCATGGAAGCGCTCTCGAAGCAGGCTGTCCGTGTGCTGCGGCTTTTCGGCGGGCAGGCTCGCCGCGTCATCCCGACGGTCGGCCCCGAGCAGGAGTACTTCCTGGTGGACAAGGACATGTGGGCGAAGCGCACGGATCTGATCTTCACCGGGCGCACGCTCTTCGGCGCGCGGCCTCCCAAGGGGCAGGAGCTGGACGACCACTATTTCGGCGCCATTACGCCCCGGGTGCAGGCGTTCATGCGCGACCTGAACGAGGAGCTATGGAAACTGGGCATCCTCGCCAAGACCGAGCACAACGAGACCGCGCCGGCCCAGCATGAAATGGCGCCCATCTTCACCGCAGCCAACATTTCCACCGATCACAACCAGCTCACCATGGAGATCATGCGCAAGGTGGCCGACCGCCACGGCATGGTCTGCCTTCTGTCGGAGAAGCCCTTCGCGGGCGTCAACGGGTCGGGCAAGCACAACAACTGGTCCATGACCGCCGACAACGGCGTGAATCTGCTGGAGCCGGGCGACTCCCCCTATGACAGCGCGCAGTTCCTGCTGTTCCTGATCGCCGTCATCAAGGCGGTCGACGAGCATCAGGATCTGCTCCGGGTCTCTGTGGCCAGCGCGGGCAACGATCACCGCCTCGGCGGTTTTGAGGCTCCGCCCGCCATCATCTCCATGTTCCTAGGCGACGAGCTGACCGACATCCTGAACGCGATCGAGAGCGGCACGGCCTATGCCGGCCACGAGAAGCAGGAGATGGCCGTCGGCGTCCACACGCTCCCGAAATTCCCGCGCGATAACACCGACCGCAACCGTACCTCCCCCTTCGCCTTCACCGGAAACAAGTTCGAGTTCCGTTCCCTGGGCTCTTCCGCGTCCGTGGCGGACTGCAATGTGGTCATCAACACCGGCGTCGCCGACGCGCTGATGGGCTTTGCGGACGAGCTGGAGGCGGCAGAGGATCTCCAGGCGGCGCTGCACGACCTGATCGTTCGCGAGATCCGCGAGCACAGACGCATCATCTTCAACGGCAACGGCTATTCCGCCCAGTGGCGCCGGAAAGCCCTGGAGCGCGGGCTGAAGGAATACCCCACCACCGTGGACGCCCTGCCGGCCCTGATCGATCCCGTCAACATCGCCTTCTTCAGCCGCCACAGGGTGCTGAACGAAGCCGAGCTCCGCGCCAGGTATGAGATCCAGCTGGAGCACTACGCGAAGATCATCACCATCGAGGCGGAGACCATGCTGACCATGGCGCGGCGGGAGATCCTGCCGGCCGTGCTGCGCTCCGAGGGAGAGCTGGCCCTCTCGGCCAAGCGGGTGAAAGACTACGCGCCGGTCTTCTCCACCCTCCCCCAGGAAAAGCTGCTGGCCCGGGTGAGCCTTGCGGCCGGGCGGCTGTCGGACAGCATCGAAGCCCTCAACAGCGCCGTGGTCAACATCCCCCGGGCGGCGGACGCTTATCGCAGGGCCGCCTATATGCGCGATGAGGTACTGCCCGTGATGAGCGCCCTCCGCGCCGCGGCCGATGAGCTCGAGACCATCATCGACCGCAGGGACTGGCCCTTCCCGACCTACGCGGAGCTGCTTTTCTCCGTCTGACAACGACCCCGTCGAACACAAAACCGGCCATCGCGGAAACAGGCGATGCCCGGTTTTGTTGTCGGGCGTTTTCAGCGGGGCATGCTCAGGGCTGCGCGTCCGCGGCCCTCCAGCGTGAGCGCCGGCACAGCACAGGGGATGTACAGGGATTCGCCTGGCCTCAGTGTGCGGCTTGCGCTGTCCCATTTCAGGGTCAGCTCGCCGTCGAGGCCGGTCAGCAGACCGAATTCCCGGATATGGGGCAGGTGTACGGGAGTCTTCTCCCGGGGGTTCAGCACATCCAGGGTGAAATAGGTCTGGTCCAGTACCCGGGCCACGGGGATGTCCGGGGCATGCAGCGGTTCCGGGGCGAAGGTCAGGTCAGTGACGTCCAGCGCCTGCTTCAGGTGCAGTTCGCGGCCTTTGCCGTTTTTATCCACCCGGTTCCAGTCGTAGAAGCGGTAGGTGATGTCGGAGGACTGCTGGATCTCGTAAAGCATGATGCCCGCGCCGATGGCGTGGACACATCCGGCGGGGATGTAGCACACGTCGCCCGGCTTCACCTTCACGCGGCGCAGCAGCGGCTCCACCGCCGCACCCTGCTCGCAGGCTTGCTTCAGCGTTTCCAGATCCGTGCCCGGGAGGATGCCGTAGACCAGCTCCCCGTCCTCCGGCGCGTCCAGGATCAGCCAGGCTTCCGTCTTGCCCAGCTTGCCGCCCTCGTGATCGTTGGCGTAGGCGTCGTCGGGATGCACCTGCACCGACAGGGGCTCCGACGCGTCGATGATCTTCAGCAGCAGCGGGAAGGCGCCGAACTCGAAGCGGCCGGCAAACTTGCCGCCGTAGCGGCGGATCAGCTCCGTCAGCGCCACGCCGTTGTCGTCGGTGGACTCCAGACCCGGGATGCAGCTGACCTCCAGGCTCTCCCCCGTGGGCACCTCGGCGATCTCCTTGCCGTAGACCGTGCGCAGCCGCTCACCGCCCCAAGGGGTCAGTCTGCCGCCCCGGAAGGCCGGATGCATGCGCAGCGGCAGCAGGGGGCAATCCTCAGTCAGCCGCTTCTCGTAGCCCACATAGGTGGTGCCCCGTTCCGCGAACCACACGCTCCCGGCCCGGCGCATGCCCAGCGCCTCATAGAAATGCCCGGCGCGGTGGTTGGATTCCTGGGCGTCGCAGCGCAGGCAGTCGCAGCCGAGAGAGATCAGGATCGTTTCCACATCCTGCACGGCTTTGCGTCCAAGCCCCTCGCCCTGTACGGACGGGTGGACCGCCAGCCGATGGAACACGCCCGGCCGGACGCCGAAGAGCCAGTTGACCTGGTCGTACACCGGGGTTGTATCGGTTCCGACGGCTACCGCCAGGATCATGCCGGGCTCGCCGTAAAGGCAGTAGAGTTTTCCCTGACGCACATCCTCGGTGACGAGGGCTTCGTTGGGGTATTCGCCCCATTTCCACTGTTCGACCCCGTTGTCCTGCAGGTGCTCGGCCGTTACGCGGTAGAGCTCGAACAGGGCTGGCAGATCGGCTTCCATGGCTTTGCGGAGGATCATGGGCTGGTGCTCCTTTCGCGTTGATGTGAAAGAGCGGGAGAGCATGCCGCATCCTCCCGCTTTCTTTGCTTTACGGAATGTTCTTGAACAGCTGGTTGACCGCGCGGACGACCGCCGTGGAGGTCACCGTCGCGCCGCCTACCGCGTCGATGCCGTTGCCCAGCATCACCTTGCCGCTCTTGCCGATGAACTGGCTCGTGAACGCCTCCTCGGCGCACTTCTGGCCGATTTCCGGTGTCTGCGTCGAAGCGTCCACCTCAAGGGTGGCGATCGCGCCGTTCTCGTCCAGCGTCACATAGATCGTGATGGGTTCGCCCGCAGGCGCGTTGTTCTCGTCGGCCGGGAAGCCGGGATAACTGGTCACATAGCGGCCCTGTTCGTCCACCGTCACAAGCGGCGTCTCTTCGGCCGCCGGGTCCTGCGTGGTCTCGGCGGGCAGGTTCTTGAACAGCTGGTTGACCGCGCGGACGACCGCCGTGGAGGTCACCGTCGCGCCGCCTACCGCATCGATGCCGTTGCCCAGCATCACCTTACCGCTCTTGCCGATGAACTGGCTCGTGAACGCCTCCTCGGCGCACTTCTGGCCGATCTCCGGTGTCTGCGTCGAAGCGTCCACCTCAAGGGTCGCGATCGCGCCGTTCTCGTCGAGGGTCACATAGATCGTGATGGGTTCGCCCGCAGGCGCGTTGTTCTCGTCAGCCGGGAAGCCCGGATAGCTGGTCACATAGCGGCCCTGTTCGTCCACCGTCACCAGCGGCGTCTCTTCGGCCGCCGGGGCCTGAGCCGCCGCGGCGCTTTCCGCCGCCGCGTTCTTCAGGATCTCGTTGACGCCGCGGACGACGGCCGTGGAGGTCTCCGTGGCGCCGCTCACCGCGTCGATGCCGTTGCCCAGCATCACCTTGCCGCTCTTGCCGATGAACTGGCTCGTGAAGCCCTCACTCTCACAATTCTGGCCGATCCCGGGCGTCTGCGTGGAGGCGTCCACCTTCAGGGTCGCGATGGCACCGCTCTCATCGAGGGTCACATAGACCGTCACGGGCTGGCTGTTGTATCCGGGCTTCTCGGCGGTGTAGACGCTGCCTTCCGGCTCCGCCGCCACCGTTCCGCTTCCCGCGGCGGCGCTGTTCACGGCTTCCACCACCGCGCTGCATGTCTCCGTGGCGCCGGTGATGGCATCGATATCCTTCCCGGGCGTCAGAGGCGCGGTCTTGCCGATGAACCGGGACGTGAAGGTTTCCTCGGCGCACTTCTGACCGATGCCCGGCGTCTGGGTGGAGGCGTCCACCTCGAGGGCCGCGATGGCCCCGTTCTCGTCAAAGGTCACATACACGGTCACGGGCTCGCCCCGGAAGGCAGCCGCGGTGCCTTCACAGCGCTTGCCGGCTTCGACGGCCGATGCGGTCCCGGCGGCACCCGCCGCTGCACTGTTGACCGCGTCCACCACGGCGGCGCTGGTCTCCGTAGCGCCGGTGATGGCGTCGACGTCCTCACCGAGGGTCAGCGGGACGCTCTTGCCGATGAACCGGGATGTGAAGGCTTCCTCGGCGCATTTCTGGCCGATGCCCTGCGTCTGAGTGGAGGCGTCCACCTCGAGGATCGCGATGGCTCCGTTCTCGTCAAAGGTCACATACACGGTCACGGGCTCGCCCCGGAAGGCAGCCGCGGTGCCTTCATAGCGCTTTCCGGCGTCAAAGCCGGGTGCGGGATCCGTTCCGTCATCCACCTCGGCGGCGATCAGTTTGCCGTTCTCCACCCGGTACGTCACCGTCACCTCTCCGGTGAAGCGGTCGTCAAAGGTGAAGGCGGCGGTCTTCTCGTCCGTGATCACAACGCTGACCGGCTCGCCGGACGCGTTCTGTTCCGCTTCCTCGGCCTTTACCTTCGCCGCGCCGTTCACGGCCTCCACCACCGCGCGCGACGTCACGGTCGCGCCGCTCAGGGCGTCGATATCCTCATCAATGGTCAGCGGGGCCGCTTTGCCGATGAACTGACCGGTGAATCCTTCTTCGGCGCAGCGCTGGCCGATGCCGGCGGTCTGGGTGGAGGCGTCCACCTCGATCGTCGCGATCTTTCCCTCATCGTCCAAGGTCATGGTCACGATGACTTCGCCGTCGCCGTATCCGGCGGCGGTCCCCCGCAGGGTCGCGCCGGGCTGCCACACGGTCGCGCCGTTCACGGCGGCGATCACGGCACGGGAGCTGACGCTGGCCCCGCCGATGATCTCGATATCGCTCTCTTTGATAGGACGGGTCTTCCCGATAAACTGCTGCGTGAAGGACTCGTCCGAAGTCCTGGAGCCGAGGCCCACGGTCTGGGTCGAGGCGTCCACCTCGATCGTGGCGATGGCACCGGCTTCATCCAGCGTGATGTACACGGTCACGGGCTGATCCCCATAGCCGGCGGCCGTACCCGTCAGGGTGTTGTCGGCCACCGCTTCGGCGACGGCCTCAGCGGTCAGGCTGTGGCTGACGACCGCGCCCTTCTCGACCTCAAGCGCGGTGTTCACGGTCCCGGTGAAACGGCCGTCGAAGCCGATGACCCACATGCCGTCGGGATTGCTGTACAGAGCGGTGTCCCCTGCCGCTTCCTGCTGCACAAGGCGGTTCGGGACGGCGTTGTTCACCGCGGACAGCACGGCGCCGGAGGTCACGGTGGCGCCGCTGACGGCATCAAAATCTTCCTGCGCGATGGGCAGGGACTTTCCGATGAATTGCTTCCAGTGCAGCTGATTGGCCCAGCGGCTGCCGTAGCCGTGGGTCTCGTCCGGCACCTGGATGTCGATGCTGCGGATCACGTAGGCGGGGTCTTCGCCTTCGGCCACCTCGTCCTCCGTCTGATAATCCATGGTCATCAGGACGGTGACGGTGCCGCCGAAGCCCTGGGCCCGGCCGATGTACTGCTCCTCGGTGGGAACGCCCGACACCACGGCGGCGTAGGTCCCGCCCGAGGCCGTCACGATGTATGTTCCGCCCTTGGCGGAGCCGAAGGACACGGGATCGTTCTCGCCCCAATCCTTGCCCATCTGTTCGGCTACCGCCCGGGTGCCTTCGTTGACGGCGGACAGCACGGCCCTGGAGGTCACGGTGGCGCCGCTGATGGCGTCGAATTTGCCGCCGTCCGAGGCGCTGATGCCCAGCAGCTTGCTCACATTGCTGCCATAGACCCACTTCGCGCCGAGACCGGCTGTCTCCTGGAAGCTGCCATCGCCGATCTGCGCGCCCACCACGTTTCCGTCGCGGTCAAAGCCCAGCACCACGCCGACGCTGCCGCCGTAGCCCTGAGCGGAGGTGCGGACGGCATAGCCCAGGAGCTCTCCCGTCGCGCTGTTTTCCACGCGCTGGAGATCGTCCGTGACGGCGGTGAATCGGACGGATCCGCCCTCCGGGACCAGATCCGGCGGGATCACGGCCTTGAAAGCCGCTTCTTTTTCGGCCTTCTGGCTTGCCGCGATCGGGCCGTTCGTCACAAGGTTCGTGATGCCCAGCACCAAAGCGGCCACCACCGTGATGATCGCCAGGATGGCAAACACCGGCAGTTTCTTCTTCGGGGCCGGCTCCCGGGTCTCGGGATCCGATGGGGTGATGTCGGTCTGCTCCACCGGTTCGAGGATCTCGGTCTGCTGGTCCTTCCGTTCGTTGACCTCCATGAATGGCACCTCCGTTATGATTCGCAGTGCGCTTATTCGCGCACCACCAGTTCCACCGTCACCCGGTGGGGCAGGCAAATGATGAACGCCCCGTTGACGCGGGTCTCCCAGTTCTCCCGGTCGACCTCACCCATGCGCACGCAGTCCTGGTTGTGGCAGTTCGAGCTCTCCATATAAACGCCGTTCTCCGTGATCCGGATGACGTTCGTCTCGCCGGTCTCCTGCCGGAGCGTGACCGTGCGCGGCTCCCCCAGGGGCACGATCTGCACCGTCTTCCCGTCCACCTGGATGCGGACGTAGTCGCCCTCGGGGACCGGAACGTCGGCGTCGTCACCGGAGCAGCCCGCCAGGAGCAGCGCCACGAGCAGGAGCAACGCGCAAACAGCTGTCCGTCTGTGCTTCACAGCGAACCTCCTATGATGTTCGACACATTTTCACTTCTTGATTATATCACCTGCAAAGAGATTTCGCAACTGTTTTCCGCGCGAATTGCGGCCAAAACGGAGTCGACGCACGGATCCCTCTCCCCCGGTCCCGCGGAGCGGCGATCCGGAGGCAGATCGCATCCCGCCACATGAAAAACCGCGCCACAGCGCGGCGGGTTCATTCATGGACGGTCTCGGGCTCCTCGAAGTCCGGATCCGGTTCCGGGAGGTGATCGCAGACCATCAGGAAAGCGTCTTCCCCGTTGTCCTCATAGTACCGCTTCCGGCGTCCCACGCGGATGAAGCCGAGGCGCTCGTACATGCGCAGGGCGGTGGTGTTGCTCTCCCGCACCTCCAGGGTGGCGTAAGCGGCTCCCAGATTCGAGAGATACTGCAGCAGCGCGCGGGTGACGGCCTCGCCGATCCCCTGCCGCCGGTGGGCCTCGGCCACGGCGATGTTGGTGATGTGGCTCTCGTCCAGGATGATCCAGGCGCCGGCAAAGCCGACCACTTCGCCGTCCTTCACGGCTGCCAGGTAGCGGGCCGCCTTGTTGCGGGTCAGTTCGCCCTCATAGTCCTGACGCGTCCAGGGATGGGCAAAGGTGGCCTTCTCGATGGCCGTCACCGCATCCAGGTCGTCCGTCGTCATGCGGCGGATGATGAAGTCAGCCATGCTGTGCCTCCATGAGTTTCCGGTTGCGTTCCGCGCTGGGGGCCCGCAGATAGAGCGGCATGAGGGTCAGGTAGTCCACGGTCCCGGCCGCGGCCGCAGCCATCTCGGCCACGGTCTCAGGGCGGAGGAAGGCAAAGGCCGCGCCGGCAAAACGTGCCTGCCCGCCCATCAGTTCGGCGATGCGTTCGCGGTGGGCGGTCATGCCGTCTCCGGTAAAGAGAACGGGTTCGCCGCGCTCGGAGAGACGCGCGGCCAGCTCTGTCAGGGCCACCGGTTCGTCGGGCGTGATCCGGGATCCCCTCCGGAAGAGGGCCGCGTAGACCTGTCCGGCGCGGGCATCCTGCATCGGGCAGACGATCCCCTCGAAGCCGCCGGCGCCATAGGCCATGGCTTCCAGCGCGTCGACCGCCACGCAGGGCTTTCCGCTGCCGTGGGCCAGCCCTTTCACCGTGCTGACTCCAAGCCGCACCCCGGTGAAAGAACCCGGGCCCGTCACGCAGGCCAGCCGGTCCATGTCCCCGAGTGTGAGGCCGGTGAAGGAGAACGCGGCATCCACCATGGGCATCAGGTTGACGGAGTGCGTGCGCCGGTTCAGCACGGTCTGTGAGAACCTGACGGCGCCGTCCGCGAGAACGGCCACGCCGCAGGTGGGGCCGGAGGTGTCGATGGCAAGGATGTTCACGGGAGCCTCCAACGCAAATTCGGAATGAAGAGTTCGGAATGCGGGATCGATATGCTGGTCCGGATCAGGAAGGCATGGGGATGGGACGGAAACCGCCCCGATGTGCCCAGGTGATGTCGCGGGTAGTGTCGTCCACCGGCGTGAGGGTCACCCGCAGATGGGCCGCGGGGATCGCGTCGGGGCAGCGCATGGGCCACTCGATCACCGCGATGCCGTCGCCGCCCAGGTATTCGTCCAGGCCCATGTCGTACAGTTCGTCGGACGAAGCGAGACGATACCAGTCGAAATGATACAGGGGGATCCGGCCCTCGTCGTAGACGTTCATGATGGTGAAGCTGGGCGAGGCGACCGGGCCTTCGACGCCCAGCCCCCGGGCGATGCCGCGGGTGAACTCGCTCTTGCCGGCGCCGAGGTCCCCTTCCAGAACAAGAACATCCCCCGGCAGAAGCTGCCGGGCCAGGGCCGCGCCGAGGGCTCGGGTCTCCGCCGGGGAATGGGTGATCATGCGCAAAGCCTCGCTTACTTCTGGGATGAACGATCCGTGCCGATCCTGCCCTTCAGGATGGGGGACAGGGGCTTGTAGATCAGGAAGGTGACCACCGTCAGCGCCGCGCCCTTGATGAGGTTGAAGGGCACCGTTGCGGGCAGGATAAGGCCTGCGCGCTTGGCCTCCGGGATGCCGTAGAACGGGAAAAGGATGTAAAGATTGGCCAGCGCCGCAATGGCGGTCATAGCCGCGATGCCGGTGATCATGCCCGCCAGCGCGGTCATGCGGGTCTTGTTCAGGCCGTAGATGCCGACCGATGTGATCGTGAAGGCACCGAGCATGATGAAGTCTGCCAGCTGTCCCACCCAGCCGCCGGACGGGTGGGTCAGGAGCCCGACGAGATCCTTGACCAGCAGGGTCAGGATGCCTGCGGGCCAGCCCATGGAAAAGCCCGCCAGCAGCACCGGCACGCCGCTGAAGTCCAGCTTGTAGAAGGGCGCGGCCGGCAGGATCGGGAACTCAAGCAGGGACAGGACGGCGCCCAGCGCGGCGAGGACCGCGATGCGCGCGAGGTAGGGTGTGGTGAACAGTTTGCTCACGCTGTTGGAACGGGTCGTCATGGGACCGCCTCCTCTGAAAATGCGCACGCCCCTGAAGCGACTTGCTTATCAGGGGCGGAAATGGCGTATTTCCAGCGCTCTTCTCTCATCCAGACTATACTGTCGGTCCCGGGATCTCACCGGGTCGGCCTGCTTTCGCAGGTTCGCGGACTATACCGCCGGTAGGGGATCTCACCCTGCCCCGAAGAAGCTTCATGAAGCGATGCAGTTGTATGGCCGGTCACCGGCCGCAGCCATCATAGCACAGCGTTCGATCCGTGTCAAGCGTCGATCTGCAGGGTGTACGCGCCGACCGGCCGGATATTCAGCACATGGCAGGCGTCCTTGCCGAAGGCTTCGTTCATCTGCCCGACGAAGGCGTCCAGCCGGTGCATGGGAACGAAGTTCAGCGTCGTGCCCGCAAAGCCGCCGCCGTGGATCCGGCAGGCGCCTTCCTCCCCCAGCATGTCCTCCGCCATGCACAGGGCCAGGGACAGGCTCTGGTCCTCGGGACGGCACCAGACGTTCTGAAGGTACATGAAGGAGGAACGGCCGCTCTCCCGGATCTCCCGCAGGAAGCCGGGCAGATCGTCCCGGAGCAGGGCGTTCATCTGGTGACAGACGCGGGTGTTTTCGCGGAAGAAATGCGCTGCCCGCATGATGGCCCGGTCCGACAGCTCGCGCCGCAGCGCGGGAACGGCCGCCTTGAACTCGTCGGGCATGACCTCCCGCAGATACTTCTTGCCGAAGTGCGCGGCCACCTGCTTCATCTCGGTGGGAATGGCGGCGTATTCGGCGGTGAGATCCGCGTGGCTGCCGCCCGTGCCGACGACCACCAGCGCATATCCCTTGCTCTCGAAATCGTAGGAGAGGGGCTTGACGGTAGGCTGCTCGGCGCGGAAATCCACCATCGCCAGGCCGCCCGCGGCGGAGGCCATCTGGTCGAGCAGGCCGGAAGGCTTGCCGAAATAGACGTTCTCGGCGTACCGGCCGATCTTTGCCTGGGAGACGAAATCCATCTGCGCGTCCCCGTACAGGCGGTCAAAGATCGCGACCAGGAGCACCTCCAGCGCGGCGGAGGAGGACAGACCGCTGCCTGCCGGGACGCCGGAGGTCATGACCGCGTCAAAGCCGCCGACGGCGTGTCGGAGCTCATGCAGCTTCGCGGCGACGCCCCGGATCAGGGCTGCCGTAGTGCCCTGCTCCTCCGGCTTGGCTTCCAGATCGTTCAGGTCCACCGTCAGCGGTTTGTAGCCGTCGTAATCGGAGCGGACGTTCACCGTCCGGTCGCCCCGGGGCGACACCGCTGCCAGGATGTCCAGGTTCGCGGACGCCGCCAGCACCTTGCCGCGGTTGTGATCCGTATGGTTGCCGCCGATCTCCACGCGGCCGGGCGCGCTGATCCAGTACACGGGGCCTTCGGTGTTGAAGAATTTCTCGTGCTTCGTCAGCACCTTTTTGCAGCGGTTGATCTGATAGACCATCTGCCCGTCGCGGCTGCCGTAGAGCCGGGTCAGCTGGGCCATGACCTGCGGAGTGGAGAGCTCGCTGCTCATTTTCGCGTAAGGATTCATCGCTTTGCCTCCTCATAGCGGTCCACGGCGGCCTGCCAGATCCCGATGACCTCCGGCATGCCCAGTTCCGTCAGTTCTGCCTCGAATGCGGCCCACGTCTCGTCCGTCAGCGGTGTGTCGCCGGTCACGAACCAGGTGAGCGAGTACTCGATATACCGCGCGATGGGCGGCCAGATCTCCGCCAGTCTTTCGGCTTCCTCCTTCGTGAAGGTCACCATGGGACAGGGCATCCGCGAGACTTCCGCGACCATGACGCTCTGCTGCACCTGACGGTGCACGACGGGATCGCCCGCATAGCGCTCCTGGTAGCTGACGGGGATGTAGCCGGGAACGGGGATATCGTCCCCGATCACCGCCGTGACGTAGACCTTGCGGACCAGATCGTCCCCGGCATAGGCCCAGCGCCAGGTCCCGTCCGATCCCAGCGTGTATTCCTCGCCCTCCAGGCCGGAGCGGGCCAGGAAGCAGCCCTCCTCACTGTAGAGACGGTCTGCCCAGCGCAGCACGGCCGCGGGGTCGGAGCAGCGGCACGTCACCGCGAAGGTGCCCGGGGTCACCTCCCCCAGCAGGCTGCGGTAGACCGCCGTGCCGCCGTATTCCAGCGGGGAGACGGCGGCGTAATGGCTCACCTGCGTGGAGGGAAGATAACTGGTCACGCTGTTGCTGAGCGCCATGCCGTAGGGGACCGTGGTCTCGTCCGTGACCCTGCGGAGGCTCTCCCCGGCGGTGAAGCCCGATGCGTCGATCAGGCCCTCGGACCACAGCCCGTGGAGCCAGGTCAGGCCGGCCCGCATGGCGTCGGTGGTCAGCGGGGTGGTCACCACGCCCCGGTCGTCGCAGAACAGACCGTAGTCGTTCATGATGATCCCATAGGCGTGAAGCAGCCATTTGAGGTCCCACATGCCGGTAAAGGTCAGGGGGACCTCGTCGTCCCGGCCGTTGCGGTTGGGATCGCCCGTCTTAAAGGCGCGCAGCACAGCCGTCAGGCTTTCGGCGTCTGTGGGGGCCTCCATCTGCAGCGCGGAAAGCCAGTCCGTGTTCACCCAGAGGATGTTGTTGGCCTGGATGGGGCAGATCAGCGGAAGCGCCACGATGGCGCCGTCCGGCTGGGTGATGGACGCCTTCCAGTTGGGGTGTTCCTCCAGCAGCGCCCACAGATTCGGCATGTTCTCCTGAATGTATGGGCGCAGGTCGATCAGCACGCCGCGCTCATACAGCGTTCGCGTCTCCCCGGGGGTCAGGGCGGCCTTGAAGAGCACATCCGGCAGATCCGCGCTGTCGGGCGTCAGGCCCTGCTTCCAGGCGCTGAAATCGTCCTTGTTGTAAAACTGGTTGAAAGAGAAGGAGACTCCGGTCTGTTCCCGCATCCGCGCAAAAAACAGGTTGCTGTTCCAATCGCGCCGGTACTCGCTGGTATCGCATCCGGCCATGACAAAGGCCGCGCCGTCTTCCCCGGACGCGGCGGCGAGGGAGAAAAGCATCAACAGCGCCGCCGCCAGCGCACAAATCCTCCGCACGGTTCACCACTCCGTTCCACACATCAAAGAACAGCCTCACGGCTGCGTTCACATGGCTCGCTGGGTCTCGCTGCTATTTTATGCCAGCCGGGGGCAATTGTCAAGCCTTGCCCTTCCCGCGCTTTTGTGTTAGGCTTTCCCCTGAGGAGCGCGGAGGACCGCGCCATGTCCTGTGCCTTTTCCCGGAAGGAGGATGCTCGTGACGGAGACTTCAAAGGCCGCGCGCACCCTGGTGGTGGCGGAAAAGCCCAGCGTCGGACGCGATATCGCACGGGTGCTGGGCTGCCGCGACAGGGGCGACGGCTGCCTGATCGGAGAGAATTATACGGTGACCTGGGCCGTCGGGCACCTTGTGACCCTGAAGGAGCCGGACGAGCTGGACGCGGCCTACAAAAGATGGTCCTTCTCGACCCTGCCGATCCTGCCCGACGACATCCCGCTGAAGGTGATCCCGCAGACGCGCGACCAGTACAGGATCGTCAGCGGCCTGATGAACGCGCCCGATGTTTCGTCCGTCATATGCGCCACGGACGCGGGGCGCGAGGGCGAACTGATCTTCCGCTATATCTACAGCATGTGCAAGTGCCGCAAGCCGATCCAGCGGCTCTGGATCTCCTCCATGACGGACGAGGCCATCCGGGAGGGATTCCGGAACATCCGGCCCGGCGCGGACTACGACGGTCTGTACGCCTCCGCCCGCTGCCGCAGCGAGGCCGACTGGCTGGTGGGCATGAACGCGAGCCGTGCGTTCACGCTCCGCTATGACGCCCTGCTGTCCGTGGGCCGGGTGCAGACGCCCACCCTGGCCCTGCTGGTAAAGCGCCGCCGGGAGATCGAGAACTTCAAGCCGGAAGCCTACGCCGTTCTGCAGGCCGACTTCGGAGACTATTCGGGCATGTGGTTCTCCGATGAACGCAGTCCCGACAACCGCCTGAAGGACAGAGCCGAAGCGGAGGCCGTTGCCGCAAAGGTCAAGGGCAAGCCCGCGCAGGTCGTCAGCGCCGCGACCCAGCGGAAGAAGACGCCGCCGCCCCAGCTCTATGACCTGACCAGCCTGCAGCGCGACGCCAACAGCATCCTGGGCTTCACCGCCGACAAGACGCTGAAGCTGGCCCAGGCCCTGTACGAGGAGCGGAAGGCCCTCACCTACCCCAGGACCGACAGCCGCTATCTGCCGCCGGACATGATCCCGAAGGTGACGGAGACGATGCGCCTGCTGCCGGACCCCTACCGGCAGTGGGTGCCCGGCGCTTTGCCGGACGGAAAGCTGCCCGTCAGTTCCCGCACGGTGGACGCGTTGAAGGTGACGGACCATCACGCCCTGATCCCCACGGCGCACCGGGTGGATCCGGCCGGCTTCACCCCCGACGAGAAGGCGCTGTACGACCTGGTGGCCCGCCGGCTGCTGTCCGCCTTCCATCCGGACTATGTGTATGACGCCACGACCGTGGTGACGGCATCCGAAGGCGAGACGTTCCGCACGCGGGGGCGCACCGTCGTCCAGGAGGGATGGCGCGCGATCCCACCCTCAGAAAAAGGGAAGGCGGCCGCCCGCAAGAAAAACGCGGACGAGGAGGAAGAGACCGTCCTGCCGCCCCTGAGCCGGGGAGACGCGCGCACCGTCGCGGGCACGCGGATCCGGGAGGATACCACCAAGCCCCCCGCGCAGATGAACGACGCAAGCCTCCTGTCCGCCATGGAGACCGCGGGCCGGGACGCGGACGACGAGGAGATCGTCCGGCAGATGAAGGGCAGCGGCATCGGTACGCCAGCCACCCGGGCCGCCATCATCGAACGCCTGCTGCAGGTGGGGTACGCCCAGCGCAAGGGCAAAAGCCTGCTGGCCACGGACAAGGGGGTCCGATTGATCGATGTGATGCCGCAGGAGCTGACATCGGCGGAGACCACCGGGCGCTGGGAGCTGGCCCTGGATCGGATCGCCCGGGGCGAACAGGACACCGGCCGCTTCATGGACGGGATCCGCCGCCTGTCCTCCTTCCTGGTGGAATACGCCCGGGACAAGAGCCCGGCCGTCGCCTTCCCGGAGGATCCGAAGCGGGGAAAGGGCGCGAGAGGCAAGGGCTTCAAGGTCCGCAGGCTGAAGGACTGCACCTGTCCCCTGTGCGGAAAGGGCGGCGTGACCGAGAGCGGCCTCGCGTTCGGGTGCAGTGAGCAGGACTGCGATTTCACGCTGTGGAAGGACTGTGTGACCAAGGGCGGCGGCCCGGCGGTGGATGAGAAGCTGCTGCGGCTCCTGCTGGAGCGGAAGAGCCTGCGCGGCTCCACGGGAACGCTGAGCCTCGAGGGAGATCAGATCTCCTTTTCTCCCCTTCAGGCGCAGGGACAGCCCTATCGGCGCAGCCTGCGCTACACCGGCAAAAAGTCTTCGGGCTGAACACGGGCATCCCCGGGCCCGGGCGCTGTTCTTTTTCGCGCCCGGGCTTTGCAATGAAGCGGGATCTGTGCTATAATTTGAAAGAATACAGACTGACAGGAGGCGGGGCGTTATGGAAGGTTCAAGGATCCGCAGCGAACAGGCGGATCTGCTGATGAAGGCCGTGCTCGCACTGCGGGATGAAGACGACGCCTACCGCTTTTTTGAGGATCTCTGCACCATCGCCGAGGTGCACAGCCTGGCGCAGCGCTTTACCGTGGCCCGGATGCTGCGGGAGAATGTGAAGTACCAGGATATCGCCCGGCAGACAGGCGCCTCCACGGCGACGATCAGCCGCGTCAACCGCGCGAAGGAATACGGTGCCGACGGCTACAACCGCGTTCTCGATTTGCTGGAAGCGCAGGGCGTGATCCCGTGTTCTTCCGCCGAATCCGACCCCAGACCCAAGACGGAGGAATGACATGGATCTCAGTATGCTGAACCCGCAGCAGCGTCTCGCGGCCTCGACCCTGGAAGGACCCGTCCTGATCCTGGCCGGCGCGGGCAGCGGCAAGACCCGCGCGCTCACCTACCGCGCCGCCAACCTGATGGATCAGGGCGTGGCGCCATGGCAGATCCTCTGCCTGACCTTCACCAACAAAGCCGCCCGCGAAATGAAGCAGCGGATCACCGCTCTGGTCGGGGAAAAGGCGGACGACGCCTGGATCTCCACCTTTCATTCCACCTGCGCACGCATTCTCCGCCGCGACATCGAGAAGCTGGGGTACGGGCGCTCCTTCGCCATCTATGACGACGAAGACCAGAACAGCGTGGTCAAGGAGATCCTCAAGCAGCAGGACATCGACGACAAGTTTCTGCCGCCCCGGGAGGTGCGGTCGAAGATCTCGGACGCCAAGAACCGGCTCCTCACCGCCGACGAGTGGTTTGCCGGAAGCGACCGGGATCACCGCTGCCAGCTGATCCACGACGTGTTCACGGCATACGAAAAGCGGCTGAAAGAACTCAACGCGCTGGATTTTGACGATCTGCTGATCCGTACGCTGGAGCTGTTCGCCCAGCATCCGCCCGTGCTGCAAAGCTATCGGGAGCGTTTTCAGTATGTGATGGTGGACGAGTATCAGGATACCAACTATGCCCAGTACATGCTGGTGAAGCTGCTGACCAGCGAAAGCCGCAACCTGTGCGTGGTGGGCGACGACGACCAGTCCATCTACGGCTGGCGCGGCGCGGACATCCGCAACATCCTGGACTTTGAAAAGGACTTCCCGGAGACCACGGTCATCAAGCTGGAGCAGAATTACCGCTCCTCTGCCAATATTCTGGACGCGGCCAACCAGGTCATCGCGCACAACGAGCGGCGCAAGGACAAGCGCCTGTGGACCGATTCGGACCAGGGCGAACCCATCTCCGTGTACTGCGCCGACACCGAGCGGGGCGAGGCCGGCTGGGTGGTGAGCCGCATCAAGCTCTTCCACGGGCAGGGCATCCCGTACAGCCAGATGGCCGTGCTGTACCGGGTGAACGCCCAGAGCCGCGTGCTGGAAGAAATGCTGATGTCCACGGCGGCTCCGAAGATCCCCTACCGCGTTTTCGGCGGCACGCGCTTCTACGAGCGCAGGGAGATCCGCGACATCGTGGCCTATCTGCGGGTGCTGGAGAACCCCGCCGACGACATGGCGCTGATGCGGATCATCAACGTGCCCAAGCGGGCCATCGGCGACAGCACGGTGCAGGAGCTGGTCCGCCACGCCCGCCGGCAGGAGATCCCGCTGTTCTCGACCCTGGCCGTGCCGCCCGAGACCCTGTCCTCCCGCCCCCGAAAGTGTGTGGCGGAATTCGCCGGGCTGATGGCGAAGCTGCTGGTGCTGAAGGACACCATGGGTCTGACGGATTTCGTGGAAGAACTGCTGAAGCTGACCGGACTTCAGGCCCAGTACGAGAACATCAGCGCCGAGGACGCGGAGTCCCGGCTGGAGAACATCCGCGAATTCGTCGGCGCCGTCCATGAGTTCGAAGAGGCCAACCCGGAGGCGAAGCTGGCGGACTATCTGGAAAACGTATCGCTGGTGACGGACGTGGACAGCCTGTCCGAGGACGGCGGCTACGTGACCCTGATGACCATGCACTCCGCCAAGGGTCTGGAATTCGATACGGTCTTCATCACCGGCATGGAGGAGGGCCTCTTCCCCTCGAGCCGCACGGCGACGGACGAGCAGCGCCTGGAAGAGGAGCGCCGCCTGTGCTACGTGGGCATCACCCGGGCCAAGCGCAAGCTCTGTCTCACCCGGGCCTACCAGCGCACGATCTACAATACGCCGAACCACAACGCCGCCAGCCGTTTCCTGGAAGAGATCCCCAAGCGTCTGGTCAAGGACGAGGCTGCCGCCCGGGACCGGGCCTTCCGGGACCTGACGCCAGCGCGCGCGCCGCAGCCGACCGCCGGCAAAACGCCCCTGCGCCCGGGAGATCCGCTGAGCATCCCCGGCGTGCAGAAGGGCTTCGCCGCCTCCCCCGCCCGGGCCATGGCCGCTCAGGCCAAGCCTCAGTTCAAGGTGGGCGACCGGGTCATCCACCGCAAGTTCGGCGAGGGCATCGTGACCGCCATCACCGGCGCCGGGCTGGCCGGACGCATCCGTATCGAATTCATCGCCCTGGGCGAAAAGGAATTCGCCCTTTCCCTGGCCCCCATCGCCAAGCTGGAGGATGACGCCTGATGAACGAGCAGGAACGCATGCGTTCCCTGGTGGACCGCCTGAACGAAGCCGCGTCCGCCTATTATCAGCATGACGCGCCGGTCATGTCCGATATGCAGTACGACGCACTGTATGACGAGCTCGTCTCGCTGGAGAAGCAGACCGGCGTCACCCTGCCGGACTCCCCCACCCACCGGGTGGGCGGCGATCCGCTCGCCCAGTTTGAGCCCCACCGCCACATCACGCGGCTGTGGAGCATGGACAAGGTGCAGTCCATCGAAGCGCTGGAAGCCTGGATCGACCGCACCGAGCGGCTGACGGGCCGGACCGACCTGACGTATTTCGTGGAATACAAGTTCGACGGGCTGACCCTGAACCTCACCTATGAGAACGGGCAGCTCGTCCAGGCCGCCACCCGGGGCAACGGCGAGACCGGAGAGGCCATCCTCCCCCAGGCGCGCACCATCCGCAGCGTTCCCCTCGCGATCCCCTACAAGGGCCTGCTCGAGATCCAGGGCGAATGCATCATGCGGCTCAGCGCGCTGGAGGAATACAACAAGACCGCGGCGGAGCCCCTGAAGAACGCCCGGAACGCCGCGGCGGGAGCGTTGCGCAATCTCGACCCCTCCGTCACGGCGAAGCGTCGCCTCGATGCCTTCTTTTATCAGATCGGCACGATCGCGGATCCCCCCTACGACAGTCAGCCGGGGATGCTGGATTTCATCCGCGGAAACGGCTTTCAGGTCAGCCCCTATCTCGGGCAGCCCCACTCCCGGGCGGAACTGATCGCCTGCATCCGCCGGATCGAGGAGGAACGCCCTTCGCTGGACTGGCTGATCGACGGCGCCGTGATCAAGGTGGGCGATTTCGCGCTGCGGGAACAGATGGGCTTCACCGAGAAGTTCCCCCGCTGGGCCGTGGCATACAAATTCAAGGCCGAGGAAGGCGTCACGATCCTGCGCGACGTCACCTGGGAACTGGGCCGCACCGGGAAGCTGACGCCCCTGGCCCATCTGGATCCCATCGATTTCTACGGCGTGACCGTGCGCCGCGCTACGCTGAACAACTGGGGCGACATCCGGCGCAAGCATGTGGCCATCGGTGCCCCCGTCTGGATCCGCCGCTCCAATGACGTGATCCCCGAGATCCTCGGGCGGGTCGGCGAGCCCGGCCCGGATGAGCGGCCCGTGGAGCAGCCCGCCGTGTGCCCCGCCTGCGGGCAGCCGCTGACCGAGCGCGGCGCGCACTTCTTCTGCCTGAACCGGCAGAGCTGCAAGCCCCAGACCGTGGCCCGCATCGCGCATTTCGCAAGCCGCGAGGCCATGGATATCGACGGCCTGAGCGAAAAGACGGCGGACCTTTTCTACGACGCGCTGAACGTTCGCGATCCCGCCGATCTCTATCACCTGACCCGGGAACAGATCCTCGGCGTGGAGGGCTTCCTGGACCGGAAGACCGACAACCTGCTGGCGGCCCTCGACAAGAGCCGCGACTGCCCGCTGGACGCGTTCCTCTTCGCGCTGGGGATCCCCAACGTGGGCCGCAAGACCGCCCGGGACCTGGCCAACGCTTTCGGCTCGCTGGAGGCGCTGCAGGCCGCGGACGCCGACGCCCTGCAGCAGATCCCCGATGTGGGCGCCGCGGTGGCCCAGAGCGTGGTCGAGTTCTTCTCCTTTGAGGAGAACCTGACCATGATCCGTCGGCTTCTGGACGCCGGGGTGAAGCCCCGCGAAAGCCGCACGGCGCAGGGCGGGCCCTTCTCCGGGCTCAGCATCGTGGTGACCGGCACCCTGCCGACCCTCTCCCGCAAGCAGGCGGAGGATCTGATCCGCGCCCGCGGCGGGAACGCAGCCTCCTCCGTCAGCAAAAAGACCGCCTTCGTGGTGGCCGGCGAAGCCGCGGGCAGCAAGCTCACCAAAGCCCGGAGCCTCGGCATCGAGGTCATCGACGAAGCGGAGCTGATGCGGCGCGCCGGCGAATAACAGCATGTGAAGGAAGCGATCTCCCCTTGCTCACCTGGATCGACATCGACCTGGATGCCCTGAAGGCCAACTACCGCACAGCCTGCTCCCTGACCCGCGCCACGGTGACCTGCGTGCTCAAGGCCAACGCCTACGGGCACGGAGCCGTTCCTGTCGCCCGGACCCTGTCGGAGGCAGGCTGTTCGCACTTTGCGGTGAGCTGCGGCCGGGAAGCACTGGAACTGCGCGGCGCGGGGATCTCCGGCGAGATCCTGGTGATGACCCCCGCCGAGCAGGAGGAACTGCCCCGCCTGATCGGACAGGGCATCACGCTCACCGCCGCCTCATTCGATGATTTGAAGGAAGCCGATGCGGCGGCAGCGGCTGCCCGGACCGCAGCCTCCGTCCATCTGAAGGTCGACACGGGCTTTCACCGGCTGGGCTTCCGCTGCGACGAGCAGACGGCGCAGACGCTGGCGCAGACGCTTCACGATCTGCCGCACCTGCGGGCAGAGGGTCTGTACAGCCATCTGGGCCTCGTGGACCGGGAGCTGGATGAGCGGCAGCACCGCCGCTTCACCGATTTCGCGCGATGGCTGGAGGAAGCCGGGCTCAGTGTTCCGGACCGGCACCTCTGCGATTCCATCGGGCTGGTGCGGTATCCCGAATGGCACATGAGCCGGGTGCGGGCCGGAGCCTTCCTCTTCGGCGTGCGGCCGTCCCGCAGCGAGGACCTGCCGTTCGAGTGCCGTGAAACGCTGGCCTTCCGGGCGAAGGTGACCCGGGTGGAGACGGTCCCCGCGGGCGAAGCCGTGGGCTATGATGAGGCGGTCACCGACCGGCCGATCCGCGCGGCCACCGTGCAGGCCGGGTACGGGGACGGCTATCCCCGGTGTCTCTCGCACGGGCGGGGCCGGGTGCTCATCCGGGGCAGGCGGGCGCCGGTCATCGGGCTGGTCTGCATGGACCAGATGATGGTGGACGTCACGGACATCCCGGACTGTGCCGCAGGGGACACCGCCACCCTGCTCGGCGGCGGCATTTCCTACGGCGAGGCCGCCGACATGGCAGAGACCAACCGCAACGAATGCCTGACCATCCTGAGCCGCCGGCCGGTCCGCGTGTACCGTGAAGGCGGAGAAGTCAGGCTGACGACAGACGACATCCCCGGGACGCGGCGCTCAGAATGAAGGCGCGCCCTGTCCCGGACCGGAGGATCCGAAATGATCACCAGAGAAACGATCATCGATGTGCTGCCCTATGCGACGGAGATGCGGCACGAGCTGCACCGTCATCCCGAGGTCAGCGGGCATGAGACCGAAACGAAGCGCCGGATCCTGCGGGAGCTGACCGCCATGGGCCTGGAGACCCGCGAGTTCGAGGGCTGCCGCTCCGTGATGGGCGTCCTCCGCAACGGCGACGGCCCCTGCGTGGCGATCCGCGCGGACATGGACGCGCTGCCCATCCGCGAAGCGACCGGTCTGCCCTTTGCCTCCGAAAACGACGGCGTCATGCACGCCTGCGGCCACGATGTGCACATGGCGCTCTCCCTGGGCTCGGCCCGCTGGTTCTCGACCCATCGGGACGCCTGGCAGGGCACGATCAAATGGCTGTTCGAGAGCGAGGAGGAGACCGTGGGCGGCGGGCAGCGCATGGTGGCCCAGGGCTGCATGGAAGATCCCCGGGTGGGCTGCGTGATCGGCCAGCACATGAATCCCAACTATCCCGTTCACACCTTTTACAGCCGGTCCGGGGCGGTCAGCGGGGCCAGCGACGACCTGCGGCTGACGGTCACGGGCCGGGGCTGCCACGGCGCCTATCCGCAGAAGGGCGTGGATGCCATCGTCATCGCGGCGCAGATCGTCACCGCCCTGCAGACGCTGGTCAGCCGGACCGTCTCGCCCTTCGATCCCGTGGCGCTGACCTTCGGGGCCATCCACGGCGGACAAGCCGGCAATGTGGTCTGTGAGACCGTCACGCTCACGGGCACCCTTCGCACCATCGCCCCGGAGACCCGCGTCCTGCTCCACCGGCGGATGAGGGAGATGACAGAGGGCATCGCCGGGGGCATGGGCGGATCGGCGCAAATGGAGATCATCCCAAGCTACAGTGCCGTGGTGAACGATCCCGCGTTCTATTCCCTGGTGGAGGAAAACGCGCGGCACCTGATCGGCGCGGAACGGATGGTGGAGCAGCAGGCGCCGAGCCTCGGCGTGGAGAGCTTCTGCTACTTCCTGAAGGACGCGCCCGGCGTCTACTACGATCTCGGCTGCGGCGTGGGCACGGGGCTGCACACCGCCACCTTCCGCGTGGATGAGGCGGTGCTGGAGACCGGCGTCGCCATGCAGGTGGGCTCCGCGCTGGCGCTGCTGGACAGGATGAAGGAGGCGATGGCATGAGCTGCAGGATCCCGAAACCGCTGCTGCCCGGGGATACGGTCGCGCTGGTGGGCGTGTCCGGCTGCGTGCACAAGGAGGATCCTGAACGCGTTGTGGCCGAAGCCGCGGAAACGCTGCAGGCGTTCGGGTATCGCGTGCGGGTGGACGAGACCTGCGCGAAGCGGTACGGATTCCTGTCCGGCACCGACGCGGAACGGGCCGACGCTCTCACCCGGGTCTTTCTGGATGACAGCGTGGACGGCGTGTGGTGCCTGAAGGGCGGCTACGGCTGCTCCCGCATGGTGGATCTCGTCGACTGGGAAGCGGTCGCCGCACATCCGAAGGCCTTCATCGGCTACAGCGATATCACGGTGCTGCACATGGCCCTGCACGACCGCTGCCGCCTGGCCACCTTCCACGGGCCGATGCCCGCAAGCGGGATCTCCGAGGCCTGCCGCGAGAGCCTGCTGAACGCGATCCGCGGCACACCGGACCGGGAGCTGCGCAACCTCGACGGGTCCCCCCTGCGTGCTCTGCGGGGAGGCGCCGCGGAAGGCGAGCTGGTGGGCGGCAACCTGAGTCTCCTGGCAGCCTCCTGCGGAACGAGCCACCAGCTGAACGCCAAAGGCAAGATCCTCTTTATCGAGGAGGTCGGCGAGTACTCCTACCGGGTGGACAGCTTTCTGTGGCAGCTGCAGCAGGCGGGCATGCTCACGGAGTGCGCCGGCGTCGTGCTGGGCGGCTTCACCGACTGCAGCGAAGAGTATCCGCACGACCAGTGCTTCACGACCGACGAGATCCTGCGGCAGACGGCGGAACGGCTTTCGGTGCCGGTGCTCGCCGGTCTGCAGTGCGGACACATGCACGACAAGCTGACGCTCTGTCTGGGCAGGAAATACCGGATGGACGCAGATGCCGGATCCATCGGCCTCGCGTGAAAACGGGCGGCTCCCATCGGAGCCGCCCGCGCGTCGTTTTGGGCCGGGGCGTCAGTTCTTGACGACCTCGACAGTCAGTTCGCCGCCTTCTGCAGGCATTGGGATCACGACCTCGGTGTCGCCGGTGTAGCCTTCCGGCAGGCGCAGGGTATGGATCTCCCAGGCATAGGGCTGAGCGGTGAAGGTCACGGAGCCCTGGTCATCGGTGGTGTAGAGGACGCAGGTGGCGTCATCACAGGCCTGCACGGTCACGCCGGGCACGGGATCGCCGTTCTGGTCCACGTAGGTGATGGTGTAGGTGGACTCGTAGGAGCCTTCTTCTTCAGGCAGCTCGGCCATGGCGTCCGTGGAGGGCAGGGTGCCGTCCTCGTAGGTCCAGGTCGTCTCGACGCCGTACTGGGGGAGCAGCCAGCCGAAGAACCAGTTGGCATTCTCCTCGTCGGCGAAGCAGCAGCAGATGTAGTGGCCTTCATAGCCGTCGTAGATCAGATACACATCGGAGTAGGGGTAACCGGTGGTGCCGGCAGAATCCACGCCCGTGGTGAAGATGTACTGCCCGTCCACCAGCAGATCCCGGAGCATGACCTCCCGGTTGCTGAACATCATCGCGTCGCCGAATACGACATCGCAGTCGGGGTCCACATCGGCGTTGATCGTGATCAGGAAATCAGCCTGTTCGGCGGGAATGATGTAGAAGGCGTCCATGTTGGTGATGGCTCTCACGCTTTCCTCATCCGCGGGCACGATGCGGCGGGCGCCTTCCGCCTGCGGCACCACGCTGATCGTGTCGCCGCGCGGATACGCGGGATTGGCCGCCAGGGCCGCAGCGGCTTCGTCGCCGGAGAGCAGGGCCACGCTGTCCACATAGACATAGTCCGCGCCCTCCATGCCGCCCCTGCGGTTGTAGACGAGGGTGATCATCACGGTCTCGGCGTCATACTCCATGGGGATTGCATAGGAGAACCAGTCAGTCTCGCCGGAGTAGGCCTTGACGGGCTGCTCGTTCACCAGGATCTGAAAGAAGTCGTAGCCCGGAAAGGTGTTGACCTTGCCGGTGACGACGATGGCATCGCCGGCCGAAACGGTCAGGGGCACGTCGACCCGCGCCAGGCTCTCGACGGAGATGGTCGTGTTGGAGGCGGCAAGAACGGTGCGCCCGTCCACCTCGGCGGTCACCATGGGCCAGATGTATTCGTCTTCGGGATTCATCGCGGTGCCGGTCTCCAGGGCAGCGGCCAGTTCCGCGGGATCCTGCGCCGCCACGGTGGGCTTCACCCTGGGGGCTCCCTCCAGGAGGACCGGCCCCTCGTAGTCCTCGCCGATGAACTGATCGAACAGCAGCGTGAAGAGGCTGACGTCCGGCATGGAGCCGCACTCGATGAAGCAGATCACGCCGTTGCGGTCCACGACGACGGAGGTGGGGATGCCTTCCTGCGCGAACTTGTCCATCAGGCCGGGCTCGTCATGGCCCACGTAGAACGTCATGCCGTGGGAAGCGGCGTATT
Organism: uncultured Eubacteriales bacterium; assembly: GCA_902767565.1. Classification (GTDB taxonomy): domain Bacteria; phylum Bacillota; class Clostridia; order Christensenellales; family Aristaeellaceae; genus RUG11272. The sequence goes on from CACXHY010000001.1 coordinate 58,061, forward strand.
CACGCAGCACCTCGTCGGTATCATCGGGCTCGATGGACAGGGCGACGATGGCCACATGCTCGGAATACTGCTCGTAGGCAGCCTGCATGGCCGGGAATTCCATCTCGCACGGGCCGCACCAGGTGGCCCACAGATTGATGAGCACCATGTCCTTTTCCTGCAGCAGGGCGGACAGGGTCACGGTCTGGCCGTCGATCGTGGTGACGGTGAAGTCCTCGATGGTGTCGCCCAGGGTGTAGTAAGGGCCTTCGGCCGCCATCTCTTCGGCGAGGGCGACGCAGCCGGTGAACACGCAGAGCGCCAGCGCGAGGGCAGCGATCTTCTTCAGGATCGTCATACGGTTTCCTCCTCTTCCTTCAGGAAGTATGATTCTATTATAGATACACACGTCGCCTTGTCAATGTGAACACCTGTAAAAACCGCATAAAAACAGAAGCCCGCTTGCGCGAGCTTCTGCTGAAGGCATCAATCGTCGTCCTCGTCCTCGTCCTTGACGGCGGCGGCAATGATCTTCTGGGCCACGTCATTCGGCACCTGCTCATAGCGCTCGAACGCCTGGGTGAAGGATCCGCGCGCCTGCGTCATGGAGCGCAGGTCGATGGCGTACTTGGTCATCTCGGCCATGGGAGCCTCGGCGATGACGAGCTGCATCATGCCGTCCTGGTTGCTGCCGATGATGCGGCCGCGGCGCTTGCTGCTCATGTCGCCCATGATGGTGCCCATGTACTCATCCGGCACGGACACTTCCACGTGCATCCAGGGCTCGAGCAGGACGGGGTTGGCTTCCATGCAGCCCTTCTTGTAGGCGATGCGGGCCGCGGTCTTGAAGGCCATTTCGGAGGAGTCGACGGGGTGATAGGAGCCGTCGTACAGCTTGGCGTGGAGGTGCACCATGGGATAGCCCGCCAGCACGCCCTTGACGATGTTCTCGCGCAGGCCCTTCTCGACGGAGGGGATGAAGTTGCGCGGAACGGCGCCGCCGACCACCGCGTCCTCGAACTCGAAGTCGGTCTCGCTGTCGGTGATGGGGCTGAATTCGATCCACACGTCGCCGAACTGGCCGTGACCGCCGGTCTGCTTCTTGTGGCGGCCCTGCACGGAAACGGTCTTGCGGATGGTTTCACGGTACGGGATGCGGGGATCCTGCAGCAGGCACTTGGCGCCGAACTTGCTCTCCAGCTTGTTCTTGATCACATCCAGGTGCATGTCGCCCTGGCCGGACAGGAGGGTCTCGTTGGTCTCAGTATTCTTCTCGATGACCATGGAGGGATCCTCTTCCATCAGGCGGTTGAGGCCGGAGAAGACCTTGTCTTCCTCGCCCTGCTTCGCGGCGTAGACGGCGCGGCTCAGGCAGGGGCGCGGGTATTCAAGGGCGGGATACTGGATCGGGTTGGCGGGATCGCAGAGGGTATCGCCGGTGGAGGTGAACTGCAGCTTGGCCAGGGCGCCCAGGTCGCCGGCGTGCAGCTCCTGCTTCGCGATCTGCTTCTTGCCGCGCATGATGGACACGCCGGAGATCTTCTCGGTCTTGTCCCGGTTGGGGTTGTAAAGGCTGATGCCGGAGGTGAGCTTGCCGGAGAAGATGCGGATCAGGCTCAGCTTGCCCATGAAGGGGTCAGCGATGGTCTTGTAGACGAAAGCGGAGAAGGGCTGATCGTCGGCGGATACGCGGGCGGTCTCCTCGCCGGTGCGGGGATCGACGCCGGCGTGCTGCGCGTTGTTGTGCGCGGGAGACGGCATGTACTTGGCGATCATGTCCATCATGCGGGCGATGCCCACGCCGGTGGCGGCGGAGACCGCGACCACGGGAACGATGGCGCCGTCCTTCATGCCCTTGTGGAAGCCCGCCAGCACTTCCTCGTGAGAGAGCTCGCCCTCTTCGAAGTACTTCTCCATCAGGGCTTCGTCGGTGGAGGCGGCTTCTTCCACGAGCTTCTCGTAGGCTTCCTGCACCTTGGCCTTCATGGCGTCGGGGATCGGGACTTCCTTGCTCTTGTCATAAGCGCCTTCGTAGGCCTTCTGATCCAGCACGTTCACGACGCCCTTGAAGGCGGGGCCGTCGCCGAGAGGCAGGATCACCGGAACCACGCTGGAGCCGTGCGCGTTGCGCAGCTCGTCCACCAGCTGGTCGAAATTGGCGTGCTCCTTGTCCATCTGGTTGACGATGATCATCTTGCAGACGTTGGCCTTTTCGGCATTCTTCAGGGCCTTCTCCGCGCCGACGCTGACGCCGGTGGTGGCGCTGATCACGATGCCCGCGGTCTCCACTACGCGCAGGGGACCCACGACCTCGCCGATGAAGTCGAAGTAACCCGGGATATCGATGACGTTGATCTGCTTGCCGGCCCATTCCACAGGCGCGACGGCCGCGGAGATAGAGATGTGGCGCTTGATCTCTTCGGGCTCGAAGTCGGTGGTGGTGTTGCCGTCCTCCACCTTGCCCTGACGGTCAACCATGTGCGCGGCGTAGAGCATGGCCTCGGTCAGCGTGGTCTTGCCCTCGCCGCCATGACCCATGAGAGCGATGTTCCTGATGTTGCCGGTCTGAAAGTCTGCCATAAAGCTTCCTCCTTCGTAGGTTTAAACCAAGAGCCGGCCGGCTGCGCCAGCCCGCCCAATGCCTCGTAAAATTCATTATACCACAGCTGTGCGAAAAAGAAAAGCGTTTTTGAAAAAGAACTCACGCGGCGGCGGATCCTTTGTGTAACTGTTCAGTCCGCCCGGCGTATTGTGCCGCAAACGATCCGCAGGCCGCGCCGCGCCATCCCCCTGCCCCCTGTCCCGAGAGAAGGGGGAGAAGAGAGAGCGGGCCTGCGGCCCGCACCCGCCGTGTGCGGCCGGCATGGAAGACACCCGCTTCGTGCGTTTCCCGTCTGTCGATCCGCATGGGTATGCCGACGAACTGAACGGCAGCGATCGGAAAACAAAGCATCGAAGCCGGGATCGTCCGGTTCGCACGGGTCGATGATCCCGGCATTTGATACCACCCGGCCCCGGATCCATCGGTGATCCACGCGCGGCCAGGCGGCGGTCGGCACGGAGCGGCGCGGGGACTGCCGGTCCCCCGGCGGGCAACAGATTCCGGCAAAATCCGCTTGCAGTCTGCCGTCCTTTCTACTATGATGAACATGGGTGTTTGTATGGAAATGACGATGAAGGGGTGACAGGGATGACGGTGCGCGCCGCGCGCAAACAGGCAGGCAGGATCACTGCGTCCTTTTCGCGTGCCCCGAACAGCCGCCGGGTGGGATGGCTTCATTGCCGGTCCGCCTGAGGGCTTTTGGTTTCTGATCACACCGCACACTGTGAACATGCGAATCTGGAGGAATCGAACATGACGAACCGGTACACCAGATGGGTCCTCGCCCTGCTGCTCTGCGCCGTGATGGCGCTGGTGCTCTGCTTTGGCACGGCGTCCGCGGCCGGCGCGGTGACGAGCTGGACGGAGCTGCAGTCTGCGCTGAGCGCCGGCGGCACCGTCACCCTGACGCAGGACATCACCGCCGGAGCGAGTGACAGCGCCCTGTCCGTTCCCGGCGGAACGACCGTTGTCCTCGACCTGAACGGCCATACGATCGACCGCGGACTGGCAAACTCCGAGGCGCAGGCGAACGGCAACGTCATCACCAACAACGGCACGCTGACGATCGCCGATACGAGCGCCGCGCAGACCGGCGCGATCACCGGCGGCAACAGCACCGGCCGCGGCGGAGCGATCGTGAACCGGGGCGCGCTGACGGTCTCCGGCGGCATGATCACCGGCAACAGCGCGCAGGAAGCCGGCGCTGTGTTCAATCAGGCCGGATCGGAGCTTACGGTCACCGGCGGCGCATTGGACTATAACTACGCGGTTACATACGGCGGCGGCGCCATCGTCAACCACGGTGCGATCTCCATGTCCCGCGGCACTGTTCAGAACAATGCCGCAGCGATGAACGGCGGCGCCATCTGGTCGGACGGCATGCTGACGATCACAGGCGGCAGCATCGCAAACAACACGGCGCAGCAGAACGGCGGCGCAGTTTACATTGCCGGCAGCGAGGGCACGGCCGCGATCTCCGGAGGCACGATCTCCGGCAACACCGCGATGCTGTCCGGCGGCGCAGTCTATATCAGCGGGGGTACGACCACGATCTCCGGAGGCACGATCACCGGCAACAGCGCAAACGGAGGCCACGGCGGCGCGATCTATACAGCCGGGGACGCAACGGTCCTGAATCTGTTCGGCGGCACGATCTCCGGCAACACCGCGACGGGTCAGGGCGGTGCGATCCTGAAATATCAGGACCGGAATACAATCAATATCCAGGGAAGCCCCGTGATCACGAACAATCAGGCTGAGCTCGGTTCCAATATCTATATGCGAAACGGCACCGCTCTGCTGACCGTCACAGGCGCGCTGGGCGCGGACGCGCGGATCGGCGTGGCGCTCGCGGCGGGTGAGGGACTCGTGACGAATTACTTCGGGATATACAACGGGCCGGATCGGGTGGCATGCTTTGTCCCGGACGCTCAGGATCACCTGGTCGGAGTCAGCAGCGCCCAGGATGTCATTCTGGGCGAACCGGTCACCGTCTCATTTTCCGATGGCGGCGGGTCGGGAACGATGGACAGCGCAACGCTCGCGCGCGGCAGCATATACACACTGCCGGAATGCGGCTTTACGCCTCCCGGGGGCGGCCAGTCGTTTATCCGCTGGAACGTGAACGGCAATGAACAGCAGCCCGGTGACAGGGTCCAGATCGATGCGGACACGACAGTGATCGCGTTCTTCAATGCAGTCGTGTACTACATCGACAGGTCATGGGACGGTACGAAGATCGTTGAAACAACAAAGCCCTGCACCGACTATGAGCTGCTGCACAGCAGCAATTCGAGCTGGTATACCATCGGTCAGTCGGGACAGACGACCTGGTATCTTGCGCAGGGCAATATCACGATGAACGGTACGACGCTCACCGTCCGGGGCAACGTCAACATCATTCTCTGCGACGGCGCTGATGTCAAAATCAAGGACGGCATCGAAGTCAAGACCGGATACTCCCTGACGATCTACTCTCAGTCCTATGGCGACAATATGGGCAGGCTCGATGCCAGAAATAACGACGGAGACGCGGGCATCGGCTGCGGGCCGAACAGCGGCGTGGGCAATATCACGATCCACGGCGGCTTCATCGAAGCCCACGGGGGAAGACACGCGGCAGGCATCGGCAGCGGCGAAGAGAGAGAGAGAGATGGGCAGCCATAGGTGAGATGACTGTAGCGCAAGTAAATGCGGACATCGTGCAGACAATCATCAATACGAAGAGCAAGTCGCTTTGCAAAAAAACGATCACCAAGATCATTGAGCTGATGCGGCAAATCTTCGATGCGGCACTGGAGGATGAAATCATAAAAAAATCCTTTCAGGAGCCGGAAGCTGAATGTACATGGGCTTCCTAGTATGCCCGTGATAGCATACACGGAAGAAGAGTACGCCAAAATCCAGAAGCTTATTGAAGCTCTTGCTCCTATAGACAGACTTTATGTGGGTCTTTGCGCGTATACTGGCATGCGTGATGGAGAAATCGCAGCGCTTAAGACAACAGACGTAGATCTCGATGATTTAGTCATTCCTGTAACCAGCTCTGTAAGCTGGAAAAGCGAGGAAGGCGGTGAGTTTCACTATAACCAGGGCATTTTGAAAGAAACAAAAAGCGTCAACGGGGTACGCGATGTCATTATTATGCCGAGACTGGAGAAGATCCTCAAAGAAAACATGCCTGCCTGTCGCGGTCCATATCTCATTAGTGGTGTTCGTGCCGACCCGACCAAGCCCGCATCTCATGAAGTATTCACCAGAATGCAGCAGCGAATCAATCGAACGTCAGAACATCTAGGACTCGGCATTCGCTTTAGCAACCGGCGGGAGCGCCATACAATGGCGACTTTCATGAACAACGCGTGCTTGGACGACAAGACAATCGAAGGGCAAATTGGGCATTATGCTGCAAGCTTCACACGGCGACGCTACATGAACCCGCAAATGAAACAGATGCGTGTTGGAATGGCGAAGCTGTCCGACTACATGGAGGCAATTGACAACTAAAGTGTCGTTTGTCAATGACCTTTGGAATTCATCTGGAATGAAATACCCCCCACGAAGCCTTATAAAGCAAGGTTTCGTGGGGGTGCTTCAGAACCGGGTTGGAATATTTCCGCGAAAAAGATGACACTAAAACGCAGAGTGCAATCAAAAATGGTTATGAAAAAGTGAGCATCTGCAGCCCGTCAAACCTTGCAAATGCTCACTTTCTTCAATTGGTGGCTCCGATTGGACTCGAACCAATGACACTCCGGGTATGAACCGAATGCTCTAGCCAGCTGAGCTACGGAGCCAGGTGGTTGCGGGGGTAGGACTCGAACCTACGACCTCCGGGTTATGAGCCCGACGAGCTGCCAAACTGCTCCACCCCGCGTCAACGCCGTTTCACAAGCGGCAAGGCGTATTATACCGGATGCCCTGACTTTTGTCAACCCCTTTTTTCGCGCCGCCCGAAGAGCCCCGGAGTCGCCCGGCAGCCCGGCCGCACGCTCAGATGCCGCCGGGCCGGTGTTCCTCCATCCATGCGTCCACCTGCTGGATAAAGGCCAGGGTGGAGGGGTGATTGAGGCGGAGGCCCGTGATCTGGCGGAGGGTGTAGATGCGCACACCTCCGGCCTCGGTGGGATGGGGGTGCGGCACCTGGCCGGCAAAAACGGCGGTGAAGTAGGTGACATGCTTGCGGGTGCCGCCCGATAGGGTGTACTCGGTCTCCTGCACGGGTGCGCCTTTGACAAGGTTCGCCTTCACGCCGGCTTCTTCCCAGATCTCCCGCAGAGCCGTTTCCCGGAGGGTCTCCCCCGTCTCCTGATGACCCTTGGGCAGGCCGAGAGAGCCGGTGGCGCATTCCTCCACCAGCACATAATAGCGCGTGCCTTCCAGCACCGTCAGCAGCACCGCGCCGGCCGAGCGCTCAAAGCGCTGAATGCCCGTCATGTCGTTTCACCTCTTTTGCGTCCCGGATGATTCGCCCGATCCATAGGCCCAGTCGATGAAGGCCGCGATCTCCCGGTCCCACAGGGCCCACTCGTGGCCGAAGCCGGGGATCTCGCTGTGCGTCACATCCCATCCCGCCTTTTCCGCCGCCGGCCAGAAGGCCAGGTGGTCCTCCCAGAGGAAATCCTTCGTACCGCAGGAGATATACAGCCGCGGCTTTTTCGCCGCGCCGCCGTTCTTCTCGAGAAGGTGGAAGAGGTCGTGCTCGGTGCCCTGCGCGTCCTTCACCCCGAACACGCGGTCCAGGATGACCGGGCGCCGCTTTGTCAGGCCGACCGCATCGATCCCGCCGGAGAAGCTGCCGGCGCAGCGGAAGCGCTCCGGGTATGTCAGCGCCAGCTTCATGGCGCCGTATCCGCCCATGGACAGCCCGGCCACGCAGGTGTCCTCCGGCCTGTCGGAGATATTCAGGAAGCTGTGCATGGCGGCGGGTAGCTCCTCGCTGACATAGTCCCAGTACCGCTCGCCCTGCGCCTCGTTCGTATAGAACGAATGGTTCACCGCCGGCATGATGACGCACAGGTCGTGCGCGGCGGCATAGCGCTCCACGGAGGTGCGGCGCATCCAGATCGTGTGATCGTCGGAATAGCCGTGCAGAAGGTAGAGCACCTGAGGCGGCGTTTCGCGCGCGCCGGACGCGTTCACGCCGATGCCCATATCCGCCTCCGGCATGATGACCCACGCCGTGGACGCCACCTGCAGGGCTTTGGAGAAGAACTGGATCTGCAGAAATGCCATCGAACGCGCCTCCTCTGTGATCACACGATTACTTTTGTTTCAGGCCGAGCAGATCGTCCACGATCCGGATCGCCCTGTTCAGGCGTTCGGTGTAATCTCCGCTGACGATGATGATCTTGTCCGAAAAGCCGTATTCCGCGTAGAGGTCCAGCAGGCGGCTGTTGAGCTTCTCGCGGCGGGTCTGGTCCCCGTTGAGCCGCTGGCCGTCCGCCACCCACTTCACATCCGGCGCGAGATACAGCAGGACGTCATACTTGCCGGGATCGATGAAGGCCTCCACCAGGTGGTTGCGGTGGCCCATGTAGAGCTCGGAATAATAGTCCGTCACCACGGCGTCGGTGTCGAAGAAGCAGACCTTGTTGGCGTTGCGCATGGCCTGATAGTCCTGCTCCGCCTGCAGATAGGCCATGCGGGCGAAGTCCTGGTCGGTATAGATGGTCTCGTCCCCGCCCAGGAAGTGCTCGGCGTAGTAGCGGCCCACCTCCTCGGACCAGGAGGTGTTGAACAGCTTGGCCAGGCACTTGGTCAGGGTCGTCTTGCCGCAGGACTCGGTGCCCGCGATCAGCACCTTCTTGGCGAAGAAGGGACGCGCCGGGCCGAGGATATAGTGCCAGTTGTTCAGGATATCCCGGCGGATCTCCGTGGCGGAGATGGGGTACCGGGTGCGGGTCGGATCGAACATCTCGATGGCGCTCTCCGGAAAGTAGGAGCGCAGGGTCTCATCGTAATCCCGGTCCCCCACAAAGAAGGCGCTGATGGATTCCGGCACCACCTCGCGCATCCGCGCGGCCCACTGGGGCCAGCCGTCGGGATACGCCGGGATGTCGGTCTCGTCCAGGACCCGGACCTCGATGTGCGCCATGTCCTGCACCTGCTGGGCCAGCCACTGCTTGCGCAACTGGTAGGTGATGACAGGCAGGCCGGCCTCGCGGCAGAGCGCCCCGGTCTCCGTGCGGTTGTCGGAGATCACCACGATCAGCTTTTCGCAGCGTGTGGAAGCCTGGATGATCTGGTACAGATGGCCGCGGTGCGGCGGCAGAAAGCGGCCGAAGTATACGCCGGTGGTGTACATGGTGAGATCCGCCTTTCCTGTGTGATCGGGAACGCTTTTCGCCGTCAGCGGTCGTACTCCGGCATGAACAGGGCATCCTCCACGGAGGGCAGGTGCGCCCTGAGCAGAGCCATATCTGCCTCGGACAGCGGGGTCGCCCAGATCTCGTCCGCATGCTCCACGGCAAAGCGGAAGTGTTCGACATCGCCGGCGGGGACCAGGGTATCGATGCCCTGGGCGACCGCGAAGCGCAGGGCAGCCAGCAGGAGGTCCGCCTGAGTCTCCTCGTCGAAGAGCTTGCACCAGCACTTGGGCCACTTCCGGCGGAACACGTCGTCCTCCGGGCCCGGGCGGAAGCCGCGCTCCACCATGGACTTCATGCCGATGACGGCCATGCCCTTTTCTTTGGCCTTCTTCAGCATCCGGTCGCCGTAGCCGATGGCCATGTTCATGTGCCAGTTGGCGGGGAGCATCACGCTCTCGAAGTCGTAGAGATCCATGGCCGTCAGCGCCGCGCCTTCGCTGTGGGTGGTGAAGCCCACATGGCGGGCGGTGCCGCTCCTGCGCAGTTCCTCCACCAGCTTCATGGCGCCGTCGGACTCGAAGATCCGGCGGACGTCGCCCTCGTTGCACAGGGCGTGGATCTGGTAGATGTCGAAATGGTCGGTGTGCAGGAGCTTCAGCGAGCGCTCCGCCGCCCGGGCCGCGCTGTCATAGTCCCGCATCTCCGTCTTGCAGGCCAGGATGATGCGTTCCCGGACGCCGCGCAGGGAGTTGCCGAGCATCTCCTGGGCGTTGCCGTATTTGGGGGCGACGTCGAAGTAGTTGATGCCCGCGTCCAGGGCATAGGCCACGTCCCGGTCGGAGGCGGCCTGCCCGTCATCCTGATAGGTGTAGCCGTTGTACCGGTCCATGGTGGCGACGATGCCTCCGTAGATGATCTCGGAGACCTTCAGCCCCGTGCTGCCGAAATCGCGCATTCTCATGATGCGTTCCTCCCTTCGTGATCGTCTGCGTTTATCCGAACACCACAGCCACCGCCTGCATGACGGTATCCACCCCGATGAGTTTTACGCCCTCGGGGGCTTTGAGGCGGCGGGCGTTTTCCTTCGGCAGGATCACCGTGGTAAAGCCCAGGCGGGCACACTCGGCGATCCTGCGATCGCACTGGGGGATGGCGCGCACCTCGCCCGCCAGGCCCACTTCGCCCATGATGGCGGTCTCCGCGCCGACCACGGCGTCCCGGAGGGCGGAGGCCACTGCCATGCACAGGGCCAGGTCCGCCGCGGGCTCGGACAGTTCCAGGCCGCCCGCGACATTGATGTACACGTCCTGATCGTACGTCCTCAGGTTCGCCCGCTTTTCCAGCACCGCCAGCAGCAGGGACATGCGGCCCGCGTCCGCGCCCTCCACCGTGCGGCGGGGCGTGCCGAACCAGCTCTTGCTGCACAGGGCCTGCACATCGCACAGCAGCGGACGGCTGCCCTCGATCCCGCAGAAGACCACCGACCCGCTGGCGCCTTTGGCCCGGTGGCTCAGCAGCTGCTCGGACGGGTTCTCCACCGGCAGCATGCCCGCATGGGTCATCTGGAACACGCCCAGCTCGTTCACGGAGCCGAAGCGGTTCTTCACAGCCCGGAGGAGACGGTACTCCTGCCGGCGGTCGCCCTCAAAGTACAGCACCACATCCACCATGTGTTCCAGCATCCGGGGACCGGCGATGGCACCCTCCTTGGTGACATGGCCCACCAGGAAGACCGCCGTGCCGCTCTCCTTGGCCAGGCGCATGAGGAGGCTCGTGCACTCGCGGATCTGGCTGACGGAGCCCGGGGCGCTGGCCAGCTCAGGCCGGTACATGGTCTGGATGGAGTCGATGACCATCACGTCCGGCGAGAGCTCCCGCATGCGGGTCTCCGTGTTGTCCATGGCGTTTTCCGCCAGGACGAAGAGGCTCTGCTCCCGGATGCCCAGGCGTGCCGCCCGCAGCTTGATCTGCCGGGCGCTCTCCTCGCCGGAGACATACAGCACCCGCTTCCCGGCGCGGCAGAGATGGGCGCAGACCTGGATGAGCAGCGTGGACTTTCCGATGCCGGGATCGCCGCCGAGCAGCATCAGGCCGCCCTCCACGATGCCGCCGCCCAGCACCCGGTCCAGCTCGTCGATGCCGGTGGACAGGCGGATGGTGTCGTCCTCCGGGATCTCGGTGATGGAGACAGGCACCGCGCCGGTGCCGGGGCGCTGCTTTGCCGGTTTGGCCGCCGCGGACTTCGGGGCTTCGGATGCGAGGGACTCCTCCAGGGTGTTCCACGAGCCGCAGCCGGGGCACTGCCCCAGCCAGCGGGAGGTCTCATACCCGCAGGCGGTGCAGGCGTAGACGGATTTGAGTTTGGGCATTTCTGACTCCTGTGATGCGATCATGTGTGAACGGGGAAATCAGGGATCGGAAGGCGCACTGCCACCGGGCATCGAATCCAGACCGACCCAGAGCGCGGGGCGCACCAGCGCGTCTGCAAAGCCTGCACTGTCGCTGCTGAATGTGCCGTCGGGATACACGCTCGCGGCGCTGCTCTGATAGTACCCGGGCGAACGCAGCCACCACCACCCGGCTGCGCGGCCGTCAGACGCCGTATAGTATCCGTTTGAACACGCGCCGTGCGCGACCGCATATTCCGTCGGGGCACACACCCGCAGCCGGAAGCTGTCCAGATACAGGTTCACCTCGTCATAGCTCAGGAGGAAGACCCGGTCCGTCGTATCGTCTCCGCCTGCGGTCCCGGTCCCCGGCCATCCCTGCGTTCTGCCGTTATCCACCGCCGTCGGAACGATCGCATTCCGTTCTTCCTCCGTAAAGGCCGTGCTCAGGAAGTCGTCATTCAGCCACGCCCGCATGGTGCATGTCTCCCAGGTCACATCCGTGAACTCCGTGTTGTAGGGTCTGGCATCGAGGCCGAACCGGCTGATGATCAGCGCTTTGCCTTCGGTCTCATCCACCGCCAGAACGATCCACTCGATCGGTTCCCTGCCGTTGTGCCGGTCGTTGTCCTGCTCATAGTGCCCGAAACTCACGATGACGCCCACCGCTACGGAGCACGGGAGATGCGCGGCTGACGCGCTTTCGGGGAAGGTGCCGCCGGGATAAACAAGTTCCGCCGTGCCTGCTGCCCGGTCATAGCGGAAGGTGAAAGATCTTCCGTCCTTGCTGAGAACGGCGAAGAAGCCGTTCCCTTCGATGGTATAGCTTTCAGCGACGCAGCCCTTTCCGGCGAGATACACGCTGAAGGCATCGAAATGCTCGGCGCTCACGCCCCGCCAGGTCTGTTTCAGGCTTCCGTCGGCGAGCGTTTCCTCCTCATCGGCAGCCCGGCCCGTCACAGCCATCAGCGAAGGCATCGGCGAAAACACCTCGTCAAAAGCCGGGAACACACCCTCCCCGCCGGCTGTTGCCAGCATCAGGATCAGCAGCAGGGCAATCGACCGTCTGATGGTTTTCATTCTGTTTCTCCTTGCCGTGATGCTTTTCGTAAGCGCCTTCAGGAACCCGTCGAGCCGTATCCGCCGGTGCGCTGCGCGGTGACTTCCTCCTCCTCGGCGACGCCGAAGGGCAGGAAGATCCCCTGGCAGAAGCGGTCGCCGGGGTGCAGGGTGAAGGGCGCCGGACCGGCGTTGGCAACAGCCATCAGCATGTGGCCCTCGTTCTCGGCCAGGGCATAGTCGCTGTCGATCACGCCCACAGTGTTGGCCAGCCGCATGCCGTACTTGCGGCCCAGGGAGGAACGGGGGCAGATCACCAGCACCCAGCCGGGCTCGATCAGGGCGCGCATCCCGCTGGGAACAACGACGGTCTCGCCGGGATCCACCGTGACCTCCACCGGGCAGACGAAGTCATAGCCCGCGCTGCCTTCCGTGGCGCGGCGGGGCATGGCGATCTCCCCGAGAGGAAGTCGGTTCGCGAAATCCGCGAAGTCCAGTCCGTACTGTCTCTCCGATATGCGTTCGAAGCGCGCAACGGTCTGCATGGGGACATCACATCCTTTGGCGATGATTCAGGCTTCCCTGTTCTCCTTCATCTCCGACCAGGCGTCGGACAGACGGGCGAAGTTCTCCAGCGACAGCTTCTCGCCCCGGACCTGCTCCGGCAGTCCCGCCTGCGCCACCAGCGCGGCGGCGTCCGCCCGTTCCAGCCGAAGCGAGGCGGCAAGGCTGTTGGCCAGCGTTTTCCGCCGGAGGGCGAAGGCCGCGTTCACCACCGCGAAGAAGTCCTTTTCGCTCCGCACCGCCACCGGGGGCCGTTCCCTGACAGGGAGCACCACGAAGGCGCTGTCCACCTTGGGCGGCGGGGTGAAGCAGGCCGCCGGGACCTCCATGGCCAGCCGCGGCTCCGTGCGGTACTGCGCACGAACGCTGAGCGGCCCCCAGCCCTCATCCCCGGGAGCGGCCAGCAGCTTGTCCGCCACCTCCTTCTGCACCATCAGGGCCATGAGGCGGATGGGCAGACCGCCGCCCAGGAGCAGGTTCAGCAGGGGCGTGGTGATGTAGTAGGGGATGTTTGCCACGACGCAGAAGGGCTTGCGCAGGTCCTTCGTCAGTTCCGGCAGGTTGGCGGTCATCACGTCTCCCTGCACCAGGGTGAAGTTGTCCGCGCCCTCCATGAAGACCCGGAGCAGGGGGATCAGCCGCTCATCCAGTTCCAGGGACAGCACATGATGGGCGGCGGCGCACAGCGGTTTCGTGAGGCTGCCGGCGCCGGGTCCGATCTCCAGCACGTCGTCCTCCCCCGTCACGCCGGAGGCCTCCACCAGCGCCCGGAGCAGGTTTTCGTCGTAAATGAAGTTCTGGCCCAGTTCCCGCTTGTACTGCAGCCGGCTCTGGCGGATGCGATCGCGCGTCTTGCTCATGCGGTGACCGTTCCCTCCTCGGTATACATGCGGTACAGGCCGGCGTAGATGCCGTCCTTCTTCATCAGCTCGTCGTGGGTGCCGGATTCCTCGATCCCTTTCTCCGTCAGCACGCAGATCACGTCCGCGCCCTTGATGGTGGTCAGGCGGTGGGCGATGGTGAAGACCGTGCGGCCCTTTGCCAGGCTCTCCAGGGACTGCTGCACCAGGCGCTCGCTCTCGTTGTCCAGGGCGCTGGTAGCCTCGTCCAGGATGAGGATCGGCGGATTCTTCAGGAAAACGCGGGCGATGGAGATGCGCTGCTTCTGTCCGCCGGAGAGCCGGACGCCGCGCTCGCCCACGTAGGTGTCGTAGCCGTCGGGGAGCGCCGTGATGAAACCGTGGGCGCCCGCCAGCTTCGCGGCTTCCACCGCCTCCTCGCGGGTGGCGCCGGGCTTGCCGTAGAGGATATTGTCCATCACCGAGCCGGAGAACAGGTATACGTCCTGCTGCACCATGCCGATGTTCTGGCGGAGGCTCCGCTGCTTCAGGTCGCGGATGTCCTTCCCGTCGATGAGGATGCGGCCTTCCGTCACATCGTAGAAGCGGGGGATCAGGTTGCAGAAGGTGGTCTTTCCCGCGCCGGAGGGGCCCACCAGCGCCACGGACTGGCCGGGCTTCACCGTGAGATCCAGGTGATGCAGCACATCGGCCTCGTCCTCGGTGTAGCGGAAGCCCACATCGTCGAAGACGACCTCGCCCGTCACGTCCGTCAGGTCGGCGGCATCGGGCTTGTCGGTGATCTCGGCGGGAGCGTCCATGATCTCGTAGAAGCGTTCAATGCCCGTCATGCCGCGCTGGAACTGCTCGATGAACTCCACGATGCGGCGGATGGCGGTCAGCAGCACGCTGACATAGAGGAGATACGCCGTGTATTCGGGCACCTCCAGCCGGCCGTTGATGATCAGGATCGCGCCGACCACCACCACGAGGATATACATCAGGGCGTCAAAGATGCGGTTGGAGGTGCCGAATTCCGCCATATAACGGTAACTTGCGGCCTTGAAATCCAGGAACTTGCGGTTGCCCTCGTCGAACTTGCGCTCCTCGATCTCCTCGTTGGCGAAGGATTTGACCACGCGGACGCCGAGGAGGCTGTCCTCCACCTGCGCGTTGATCTCGCCCACCTGCCGGTTCCGCTGCTTGAAGGCCGCCCGGAACTTGTGGTTGTAGCGCCATGCGAAGAACACCATGAAGGGCAGCACGCCGAACATCAGCGCGGTCAGCAGGGGGTTCATCTGGATCAGGATCGTGAAGCTGACGCCGATCTTGATGAACGCGATGAGGAATTCCTCGGGGCAGTGGTGCGTGAACTCCGTCACCTCGAAGAGGTCGGAGGTGATGCGGGACATGATCTGACCCACCTTGGTCTGCGAGAAATAGCTGAAGGACAGCTGCTGCAGATGGTGAAAGAGGTCCGTGCGCATGTCGGTCTCCAGCTTCGAGCCCATCACGTGACCCACGTACTGCATGTAGTAGTTGGCCAGCGCCTCGACGACCCGCAGCAGCAGATAGATGCCGCCCGTGATCAGCACGAACTTCACGCTCAGCTCGCCGAATTCGGTCGGATTGGTCGCCCGGCCGGTGATCTGCCGCACGATCATGGGCAGGGTCAGTTCCGCAACCGAGGTCAGAGAGGCACAGAGCAGGTCGAAGGCGACCGTTTTCCGGTACTTTTTGTAATAGGGAAGAAAGCGCCGCACCAGGCCCTTTTTCTTCTTCCCGGCTGTCTGCGTCATGCGATCCACCTCATAGCAAGTCGTGATGCGCGGCGGATACCGCCGTGCGGATCTCGTTTTCCCCGACGGAGGGCATGGCGGGGTCGGCGCGGCGGATCTCCGCCAGGAATTCGATGTTCCCCTTCGGTCCGGTGATGGGGGAATGATCCAGGGCCGTCATCTGCCAGCCGATGGATGAACAGAAATCCGCGATGCCCCGGATCACTTCCTCATGCACCTTCGGGTCGCGCACGACGCCGTTCTTCCCGACCTTGCCCCGCCCGGCCTCGAACTGGGGCTTGATGAGGGTGTAGAACACGCCCTCCTCCCCCATGATGCCCGCGCAGACGGGCAGGATCAGCCGGATGGAGATGAAGGACACGTCCATCACCGTCACCGTGGGATGCAGGGGTACCATGTCCGGCGTGAGCGCACGGGCGTTGGTGCGCTCCATCAGCGTCACCCGGGGGTCCTGCCGGAGCTGATAATCGAACTGTCCGTAGCCCACGTCGATGGCGTACACATGCGCCGCGCCGCTGCGCAGGCAAACGTCCGTGAAGCCGCCGGTGGCGCATCCCACGTCCATGCACACCCTGCCGGTCAGATCGGCGTGAAAGGCTTTCACCGCCTTTTCCAGCTTCAGTCCGCCGCGTCCCACATAGGGATGGGCGGGCGCCCGCACGGTCAGCGCATCGTCTTCGCCCACGGTCTCGCTGGCCTTGACGATCTTCCTCTCTCCCAGATAGACCGTGCCGGCCATGATGGCGGCCTGCGCCTTTTCGCGGCTGTCGGAAAGCCCCTGCCGCACAAGGGCCACGTCCGCCCGCAGTTTATCGGCCAATGCTCTCCCCTCCCGCTGTTTTCAGCGCCGCGGCGATCCTTCGTGTCATCTGTTCCGGCATCAGTCCCAGGAACCGCAGCAGCTGTCCCCGTCCGCCGTGCTGCACGAAGGTGTCCGGCAGGCCGAAGGAGATCACCGGCGGCGGAAGCTCCGCCTCCAGCAGCGCCTGGGTCACCGCGCTTCCGAAGCCGCCCGTCAGCACATGCTCCTCCATGGTGAAGACCGGGCGGTCCGAGAAGAGGCGCAGCACGGTCTCGTCCATCGGCTTCACGGTGGAGCAGTTGACCACCGCGGCCCGGATGCCCTGCTCTTCCAGAAGATCGTGAACGCTCACAGCCTCCCGCACCATGGATCCCACAGCCAGAAGGCAGCAGTCACCGCCGGGCAGCAGGATCTCCCACTTGCCCGGAACGAAGCGCTTGACGGGAAAGCGCTCGCTCATATCGCAGGGCTTTCTGCCGTAACGGATCACCGCCGGACCCTCCGTCCGGATGCTCCAGCGGATCATCAGCCTGAGCTCCGCCAGATCCCGGGGCGCCAGGACCGTCACGCCCGGAACGGGGAGGGTCTGCGCCAGATCGAACACCCCGTGATGCGTCGCGCCGTCCTCACCCACAAGGCCCGCCCGGTCCAGCAGAAAAACGGCGGGAAGACGCTGCATGGCCACATCATGGACAAACTGGTCGAAGGAGCGCTGGAAAAAGCTGGCGTAGATGGCCGCGTAAGGGCGGAGTCCGCCCGCCGCCATGCCCGCGGACATGGTGACGGCATGCTCCTCGGCGATCCCCACGTCGAAGAGCCTGTCCGGGTACTTTTCCCCGAAGGCAGCCAGCCCGGTGCCCTGGGCCATGGCGGCGGTCACCGCCACCACCCGGTCATCCTCCGCGGCCAGCCCGGCCAGCTCCTCCGCCATGACCGTCCCGAAGGGCGGCAGGTCCGAGACTTCGCGTACGTTGCCGGTCTCCACATAGAAAGGAGCGATGCCGTGGAAGCGTTCCGGCTGCTGCTCCGCCTTGTCGTAGCCGTGACCTTTCTGGGTCAGGACATGGATGACGCAGGGTCCGTCCAGTTCCCTGGCCCGCATGAACGTCTTTTCCATCTTCGCCCTGTCGTGGCCGTCCACCGGTCCGAAATAGCGGAATCCGAGGGAGGAGAAGAAGCCTTCGTCCACCACCAGCGACTTCAGATAGCTCTTGCTCAGATGGATGAACCGGTAGACGGGCTTGCCGATCAGAGGGATGCGCTGCAGCCCGGATCTGACCTTGCGCTTGGTGCTGTTCCAGCCCTTGCTGACCCGCAGGTCCGTCAGATGAGCGGACAGAGCGCCGACATTCGGGGCGATGGACATCTCGTTGTCGTTGAGGATGACGATCAGCCTTGTGCCGGCGCTGCCCGCGTCGTTCAGGGCTTCATAACAGAGGCCGCCCGTCAGGGAGCCGTCCCCCACCACCGCCACCACGCTGTGGGTCTGCCCCTGCAGATCCCGGGCCCGGGCCATGCCCAGCGCCGCGGAGATGGCCGTGGAGGCGTGACCGGTCTCAAAGGCGTCGAAGGGGCTTTCGCTCCGCTTGGGAAAACCGGAGATGCCGCCGAAAGTGCGAAGGGAGGAAAAACGCCAATAGCGTCCTGTCAGCAGCTTATGCACGTAGGACTGGTGACCCACATCGAAGATCAGGCGGTCGGCGGAAAAGTCAAAAACGCGGTGCAGAGCCAGGGTCAGTTCCACAACACCGAGGTTTGAGGCGAGATGGCCTCCCCTTTTCGAGACGGTGGACACCAGCGTCTCCCGGATCTGGGCCGCGAGATCGTCAAGCTCCTCCGCTTTCAGATCCCGCAGATCCTGCGGGGATCGCACGTTTTCTAGCAGCATAGTACCTCCGTTGAACCCGGAGCGGCCGTCTGCCGAAGGTCCGGGTCAGGGATGGGATCGGGTCATTCCGCTTCCGGCGCGTCCGGGGCCTCCGCGGGGAGCCAGGGCAGGCGCACACGACCGTCGGATCCGTCGCACGGCGGAAGGGCAAAGGCGGTGTCGAACTGCACGCACGCCATGACCTTCGCGGCCTCGTCGCCGGTGACGGGGCGCGGCTGATAGTCATTAACCGACGCGTCGCCGGAAGTGAAGACGGGGATCAGGGTGATCTGCTGACCGATGTAGGCCCCGTCGTCGGAGAAGTGCAGCACGGCGCGCACCACCAGGCCGTATCGGGACGTGGCGGGGTGCGTGCGGTAATACATTTTGCTCTGGATGCGCGTGTTTCCCCCGAAGACGAAGTTTCCGAGGGAGTAGCAGATCGTCCGGTCCCGGTAGATCTCCACGCCCTGCACCACATGGGGATGGTGCATGATGACCAGATCCGCCCCGGCATCGATCAGTTCTTTCGCCGTGTTGGTCTGCACGGCGTAGTGGCGCGGCACGTACTCCTTCCCGCAGTGGGCGATGACCACGACCGCGTCGGCCTCTCCGGCAGCCTTCACCCGGGCGATCTCCTCCCGGAGCTGCCGGCCCTCCCTGCGGTAACCCGCGGCATCGACGGCGTAGACCGCCACCCGGATACCGTCCTTCTCGATGACCGTCCCCTCCAGGCGGCGGATCCAGATGACGCCGGCTTCGGTGAGGGCGGACTGCGTGTCGGCCAGCCCCTGCTTTCCGTAGTCCTCCGCGTGGTTGTTGGCAAGTCCGGCGATCTCCACCGAGGCGGCGGGAAGCATCCGCGCAAAGGCCGTCCTGCCCCGGAAGCGGAAATTCTTCCGGCCCTTCGCGCCGGCCGTACTGTCCGACAGGACGCCTTCCAGGTTGATGATCGTGGCGTCATCCTCCGCAAAGAGGACGGTGAAACGGCGGAAGAACCAGTCCGTGCCCCTGCTTTCGGCGACGCTGTCAAAGGAGCTGTCCCATCGCCGCGTCGCGTCGGATGAGCCCAGCGTGCAGTCGCCCGTAAAGGTCAGCGTCACGGTCCGGTCGGCCGGGGCGGAGGACAGGAGCAGTAGCGCCGCGGCAAGGGCACAGGCTCGCGGCAGGATGCCCCGCCTCATTCGTCACCGCCGCCTTCGGACGGCGCGGAATCGGATCCATTCCCGGAGGAAGAGCCCGGATCGCCGGAGGGCTGCCCGGAGTCGCCGCCGGAGGAAGGAGCCGGGTCACCGCCCGGCGTCGGATCCGGGTTGCCGCCCGGCGTCGGATCGGGCTTGCCGCCCGGCGTCGGGTCGGGGTCACTGCCCGGCGTCGGATCCGGGTTTCCGCCCGAGGTCGGATCGGGATCGTTTCCGGCTTCGGAAGTGGGAGCGGGCGCGGTCGGCCCCGGTGTGGGCGTGACAGGCGGAGGGGTCGCCGGCCGATGGGTCGGGGCAGCCGTCTGCGTCGGCTTCGGGGTGGACGGCCTGCGGGTGGTGCGCACGGTGGGATCCGGCGTGGCCAGGTCCATCTCTTCGCCCACGGCCGCGTAAGGCAGCACGATGCAGCCCAGTTCCTCATCGAATCCGGGCAGCTGGAAGTCGGTGTCGAACTGCACATGCTCGAACACGATCTCCGCATCTTCCCCCGTCACCAGCCGGGGCTGATAGTCGTTGTGGGGATAATCGCCGGAGATGAAGCCGGGATAGAGGTACAGCTGCTGCCCCAGGTACTTGCCGTCATCGTCGAAGTGCAGCTCGGCCCGGACCACCAGGCAGTACAGGGAAGAAACTACGATGCCGCCCCGGTAAGGCTCCTCGCGGACCTCGCAATTGCCGCCGAAGACGAAATTCCCCAGAGAGTAGCAGACGTACCGGTTGTTGTACAGACCGATGCCCTGCACCACATGCGGGTGATGCATGATGATCAGGTCCACCCCCGCGTCGATGCACTGCCTTACCACCAGCGACTGGTTGGCGTTGTGCTTCGGATCGTACTCATTCCCGCCGTGATACAGCAGGACCACGGCATCCGCCTGCCCGCTGTTCTTCATCTCGCTGATGATCTTGCGCACCTTGGGGCCGTTGGTGGGATAGGTGGAGGTGTCAAGGGCAAAAAACGCGACGCGGATGCCGTCCTTCTCGAGGATGTAAGGCACGGTGATCCGGAAGGTGGGGATGCCCGCGGCCGCCAGCGTCTCCTGGGTCCGCTGCAGTCCCAGCCGGCCGTAGTCCGCCACATGGTTGTTGGCCAGCCCGGCCGCCTCGATGGACGCGCCGGTCAGGATCTGCGTGAACTCATTGGGCCCCCTGAAGCGGTAGGTCTTGTTCTTGTTCTCGTTGGAGGGATAGTCCTGCAGAACGCCCTCGAAGTTGATGATGGTGGCGTCGTCCTCGGCGAACATCTTCTCGAAATTCGCGAAGAAGTACCCGTAGCCCATCTCCTTCGCCTTCGTGTCGAGCGAGGTGGGCTGGTTCCGGGTCAGCTCTGTGGAGCCGATGGTGCAGTCGCCGGTGAAGGTGATCGTGACGATCCTGTCGGCGGACGCCGCGGTGCAGAGCAGAAGAAGGATGAGGACCGGGAACAGAACGGAACGGCGCATGCGGGTACCTCCCATATGTGGTGAGAACGGGGAAAAGGGGTCGAAGCGGCGGATGACCGGCCGGAATGACACGGTCAGTGCCTGCGGCAAAGACGGCGGAGAAGGGGGCTCCCGGAGGCCGGGAGCAGGGCGAGCGTCAGTACGGCCGCCACGGCGATGCCGACGGCAGCCTGCAGCGCCAGCCCGATCCACGTCAGCGGAAGGAGCTGACCGACAAGCCTGACGCAGACGAACATGACCGCGCCGACCGCGGCGGAAGAGAGCACGTGCCAGAGAAGCCCCGGGTAGGGCAGTTCGCGGCGGACATGGAGCCACTGCACGAGCGGAACGGTGAACTCCGCCAGGAGCGTGCCCGCCACGGCGCCCATGGCCCGCATGGAGGGGATCAGCAGGGCGTTGGCGATGACGTTCACCACCGCGCCGGCGCAGACGCTGCGGACCACGATCCGGTCCCTTCCCTGCGGCAGGATCCATTGGGTGCGGATCACATTGGCAAAGCCGATCGTCATCAGGGAAAAGCCGAGGGGGACCATCAGCACGCCGGACCCGGCAAAATCCTCTCCGTAGAACAGGATGCAGAAGCGCTCCCCCACCGCCGCCAGCCCGAAGGCCATGGCGGAAGTCATCAGCATGATGCCCTGCATCGTGCCGTCCAGGCTCCTGAGGATGCGCGCCGTCTCGCCCTTGCGCTGCAGGTCCGTGATCTTCGGCAGCATGACCGTGCCGATGGCGGAGATGAAGCCGGAAAGACAGTAGACGATCTTCTCCGCGTTTTCGTAGAGGCCGTTCTGATCCTGTCCGGCGATGGCGCCGACCATCACCTTGTCCATCACGCGGTACACGCTGGTGGCCAGCACTGAGACGAACAGCAGGCTGCAGGGTTTCAGGTGCTTCAGGGCTTCCTGCCGCGTGACCTTCACCAGGGATACCTGCCGGCGCAGCGACAGAGCGTTCATCGCGTTCCCCGCGCAGGTGGCGGCCGACCACGCGAAACCGTAGATCCACAGGTCCTCTTCCCGGCGGATGAAGATAAAGACGCAGGCGGCCGCAATCAGCTTGACGGCTGTGTTCCGCAGGGCAATGGGGCGGAAGCTTTCCAGCCCCATCATCGCCCAGTCCAGATTGAACAGGCAGGAGACCGACATCAGGGTCAGCGGGAGAGCGATGGTCTTCTCCTCGTCCGCGACCAGCAGCAGATAGACGAGCCAGAGAAGCAGCGCGGAGAACGCAACGCCCCGCTGCATCCGCCAGATCGCCGAGAAGGTCCGGTCCAGCTCCTTGCGGTCGTCCCGCACGGCCGCGACGGCCCGGGTGCCATAGTTTTCCAGCCCCAGCATGGCGGCGAGGCAGGCAAAATAGCTGATGTTCCAGGCGTAGCTGTACAGACCGACGCCGTGGGTCCCCACCGCGCGCGACAGATACGGTGCGGTCACGAGGGGCAGCAGGACGGAAAACACACGGTAAGCCACATTGTAGGCTGCGTTCTTGCCTGTGCTCAAGCCCTCACTCCCCTCCCGATGCCGCGGTCTGCCGAATGGCATACTACATCTTGTTTTGTTTACGACACCGGTTTTCGATTTCCTGCTTGACACCGTGAGGAAACCATGTTATTGTGTAAACGTTCATCTATATTTGGTTTACGCAAGTCCGGAAGGAGAGCGGTCATGTCCCGCACAAACACGCTTCGCATGGTGCAGTGCGCACTGTTCGCGGCCATCACGGCGGTATGCGCGCAGATCATCATCCCCATCGGCCCCGTTCCGGTATCGCTTTCGCTGCTTCCCGTGATCCTCTGCGGCGCTCTGCTTTCCCCCGGATCAAGCGCGATCTCCATGACGGTCTACCTGCTGCTGGGCGCTGTCGGCGCGCCGGTGTTTTCCGGTCTCTCCGGCGGCGTCGACAAGCTGCTGGGCCCTACGGGCGGCTATATCGTCGGGTATGTGCCCTGCGTCCTGATCATCGGTCTGCTCACGAAGCGCCTGCGGTACCCTTCCCGGTTCCGCATCCCGGTGACGGCCGGAGCGATGGCGCTCGGGATCCTTGTCTGCTACGCCGTCGGCACCGCCTGGTTCGTCGTCGGCACCCACCGAACCCTCACCGACGCGCTGGCCGTGTGCGTCTGGCCCTTCCTTCCCTTCGACGCGCTGAAGATCGCGATCGCTGTCGCGGTGGCGCTGCGGGTGGGGCCGGCCGTCGCCGGACTCCGCCCGGTACGCGGGGATTGAATTGTTCGCGGTTTTATGGTATGATGAGCCTGTCAGCATCGTAATGGCAGGCTTTTGATGTGTCCCGGAAGGAAGTGCCCGCATGATGAGCCGGACCCGTACCGCGCGCCGCAGCCGTGAGACCGCTCTCTCGCGGCGGTTTTGTGCCGCGCTATTATCGCTGTTCATCCTGCTGCCCTTCCCTGCCTCCGCCGCCGGGATCGCGGAGGATGTCTTCCCGACGTACTGCGAAGGCATCGATGTCGAGACCGCCGACGCCACCGGCACGCGCTACAGCGCCGCCGACTGCGTGGCCGGCACGGCCGTCATCGGCAAATACTATTGCTATTTCGGCGCGGAAAGCAACATCCGCGTGCGCTTCGCGGCCACGTCCGGCCGCACCATGCTCTACAGCGGGGACGGCGTGGGCTCCGGCGATACCTATACCATCGCCGAGGGCACCGTGGGCACCCTCTACGGACTGACGCGCATCAGCAATCGACATTGGGCCCTGGCGCGGGTCTCCGCTACCAAGAGCGGCACCTCCGTGCCGGTCACCGTCTGCCTGTGGGTCTCCTGCACCAACTCCAAGACCGTCATCATGCGCCCGGCGCAGACGGCGTATCACATCTTCGAGCAAGGCGAGATCGCGGCCTTCGACACCGGCATCCCGGAGGCCGAGGTCGCCCTGGTCGACGAGAACG
Source organism: uncultured Eubacteriales bacterium (assembly GCA_902767565.1). Classification (GTDB taxonomy): domain Bacteria; phylum Bacillota; class Clostridia; order Christensenellales; family Aristaeellaceae; genus RUG11272. Next base: position 81,822 of record CACXHY010000001.1, read on the forward strand.
GCGAATGCGTGACCACCGCCGTCTCGGACGAGAACGGGCGGGTCATCTTCGACGCCGCGCACAGCGCCGACGGCCAGGATCACCGCCTTTCCGTGACATGGTCCTTCGGAGCCTACGATTACCACACCGCCACCGCGTACGCCGCCAGCCATCTGCTGGGGATGAAGACGGACGGCTACACCGAGGTCGAATGGGTCTCCGGCAACAACTGCGCCACGTATCAGAGCCGTGTCATGTGCAAAGGCGGCTTTCCGATCTACGGCCCGTACACGGTGGGCGACAATTACCCCGGGCAGGGCATCTTCAGGATCATGTCGGGCCTGATCGGCAGCGACAGCTGCATCATGTGCCCCTACGACTCGAAGACCAAGACCTACGGCACCTTCACGGCCGACGACATCGGTCTCTTCCACGAGGGCGACCTTGTCTACGGCCACAACATGGGCCATGTCATGTACTGCAGCGCCGTCGATGAAGAAGCGGGCACCGTCCATGTCTACGGGCACTCCGGCTCCACCCTGCCCAACGACGGCTGGGTCTCCGTCACCGATCTCAACGGCGTGATCCGTCTCGTGCAGGAGGAGACCTTCACCTTCAGCTTCACCGTCAACGGCATCGCCGATCCCCGCATGGCGGCCTTTGACGCGAACGGCGGCGCGGAGGTGGAGCGCCTCATCGTCGCGCCGGGCACGGAGGTGACGCTGCCCGACTGCGCGTGGACGGGCAGCCCCGCCATGGTCCTGACCGGGTGGACCTGCGGGGAGGAGACCTATGAGGCCGGCTCCGTCGTCACCGTCACGGATCACATGACCTTCACCGCCTGCTGGACGGAAGCCATCCGGGTCGGCATCGCGGATCTGGTGCTGCCGACGGAACTGGCGGAGATCGGGCCCTGGGCCTTCGCGAACGTCCCGGCCGCCACGGTCTACATCTCCGACGGCTGTGCATCCATCGGCCCCTACGCCTTCGCGGGCTGCGCGAACCTGCGCCAGGTCCGCATCCCCGCCGGCTGCACCGTGGACAGGGACGCGTTCGCCGGCTGCACGGATCTGACGGTCTTCGCGCCGGCGGGCAGCGCGGCCGAAGACTTCTGCGGCGCATCCGGCTTCGCCTTCCGGGCGGAATAAGCGGGAGGTGTTCCGATGAGCGAAACGAAACCGTCCTCCCGGCTGTGGGAGGTCATCCGCTTTGCCGTGACCGGCGGCGTCTGCTTCCTGATCGAGCTGGCGGTGCTGTGGTTCCTGCATGACAAGCTGGGGCTGGACACCCTGATCGCCACGCCCGTCGCCTTTCTTGTGTCCGTGGCCTTCAACTATCTGCTGTGCGTGATCTGGGTCTTCAAAGGCGCACAGGACGGCGGACTCGCGGCCAAGGTGGGCTTCGCCGTCACCAGCGGCATCGGCCTGCTGCTGAACGAGCTGCTGATGTGGCTCTTCCGTCTGGCCTTCGGCGAGGAGCAGACGGTGCTGACGGTCTTCGGCTTCGCGGTCACGATGTACATGATCAACAAGGCCCTGGCCACGCTGCTGGTCATGATCTGGAACTACTTCACCAAGCGTGCCATCCTGCAGTCGTCCTTCGTTCAGAAGCTTCTCCGCCGGAAATAGACCGGCGGTTCTTGTTGATCCGGGGAAGATGACCGGGTCCTGCGTCGTTTGAATAGGCGGATACAACGCGAAAGGAGATCTGCATCATGAACAAGAAGGTATTGGCCCTGATCCTTGCGGCGGCTCTCGCTCTGACCGCCGCCGCGTGCGCGGAGGGATCCGGCTCCCCCGACATCCCGCAGCCCTACGCTGAGATCCTCGACCTCGTGCGCCGGGGCATGGCCGGGGACGAGACCGCGCAGGAAGACGAGCGTTTCAACGATGTCTGGTACTATATCCCGCTGTACGGACAGTCCCTCGGCTGCGCGCTGATCGATCTGGACGGAGACGGCAGCCCGGAGCTTGTGATCGGTCTGATCGCGGACACACCGGAGGAGGAGGACTGGCTCAGCGACATCTGGACGATCCGCGACGGCGAGGCGGTCCGCATCAGTATCGGATGGGAACGCTGGCGCATGTACCTGACGCTGGTCCCGGACGCGTACGGCATCTACCACGAGGGGGCCGACAGCGCGTTCGAATCGGTGTTCAGCCACTCGCGGATCGGCCGGGGCGGAGCCGGACTGTATGACACCCGGAACCTCACGGCATACAGCGACCCGGATACCGGTACCGTCGCCTGGACCCTGGATGGGTCCGTCACGGACGGCGCGAGCGCACGGGAAGTGCTGTCCGGGTGGCTGGCGGACGTTTGGGTCCCCGAGCTGACCCCCATCCTTCCGTAACGCCGTATGCCCCGTCCCCCGTCAACGGACAGCGGATGACCCTTCACACATTTGTCATCCGCCGTTCATTGACGGGGGCTTTTCTTTATGATATAATGCCCGTGGTTGAAACGCAGTTTCATCCGCGCGCTTGTTTCCACACGATCCATAGAGAGAAGGGGTTACCAATGGCCAACATCGACCTGACCCGGTATGGCATCACCGGCACCACCGAGATCGTCTACAATCCTTCCTATGAGCAGCTGTTCAAGGATGAGATGGATCCCAGCCTCACGGGCTATGAGAAGGGCCAGCTCACCGAACTGGGCGCCGTGAATGTCATGACCGGCATTTACACCGGCCGCTCCCCCAAAGACAAGTACATCGTCATGGACGGGACCAGCAAGGACACCGTCTGGTGGACCACCGACGCCTACAAGAACGACAACCACCCCATGAGCGAAGAGACCTGGGCGGTGGTGAAGGATCTGGCGAAGGCTGAGCTCTCCGGGAAGAAGCTGTATGTGGTGGACGCTTTCTGCGGCGCCAACAAGGACACCCGCATGGCCGTGCGCTTCATCATGGAAGTCGCCTGGCAGGCCCACTTCGTCACCAACATGTTCATCCGGCCCACCGAGGAGGAGCTGGCTTCCTTCACGCCCGACTTCGTGGTGTACACCGCCTCCAAGGCCAAGTGCGAGAACTACAAGGAGCTCGGCCTCAATTCCGAGACCGTGGTGGCGTTCAACGTCTCCAGCCGTGAGCAGGTCATCCTCAACACCTGGTACGGCGGCGAGATGAAAAAGGGCATGTTCTCCATGATGAACTACTACCTGCCGCTGAAGGGCATTGCCGCCATGCACTGCTCCGCCAACACCGACATGGAGGGCAGGAACACCGCCATCTTCTTCGGCCTGTCCGGCACCGGCAAGACCACCCTGTCCACCGATCCCAAGCGTCTGCTGATCGGCGACGACGAGCACGGCTGGGACGACAACGGCGTCTTCAACTTCGAGGGCGGCTGCTACGCGAAGGTCATCAACCTGGACAAGGATTCCGAGCCCGACATCTACAATGCCATCCGCCGCAACGCGCTGCTGGAGAACGTGACCGTGGACGAGGCCGGAAAGCTGGACTTCGCCGATAAGTCCGTCACCGAGAACACGCGCGTTTCCTATCCGATCGAGCACATCGAGAAGATCGTCAAGAACGTGAGCCCGATCTCCGCCGGCCCCGACGCGAAGGACGTCATCTTCCTCTCCGCCGACGCTTTCGGCGTGCTGCCGCCGGTCTCCATCCTGACCCCCGAGCAGACCAAGTATTACTTCCTCTCCGGCTTCACCGCGAAGCTGGCCGGCACCGAGCGCGGCATCACCGAGCCCACCCCCACCTTCTCCGCCTGCTTCGGCCAGGCCTTCCTGGAGCTGCATCCCACCAAGTATGCCGAGGAGCTGGTCCGCAAGATGGAAAAGGTCGGCGCCAAGGCCTATCTGGTGAACACCGGCTGGAACGGCACGGGCAAGCGCATCTCCATCAAGGATACCCGCGGCATCATCGACGCGATCCTCTCCGGCGCCATCAACACCGCGCCCACCAAGGTGATCCCGCACTTCAACTTTGAGGTGCCCACCGAACTGCCCGGTGTGGATCCTGCCATCCTGGACCCCCGCGACACCTATGCCGACGCCGCCGAGTGGGAAACCAAGGCCGTCGACCTGGCCGGCCGCTTCATCAAGAACTTCGTCAAGTACGAAGGCAACGAAGCCGGCAAGGCCCTGGTCCCCGCCGGTCCCCAGCTCTGATCCGACCCTGTCTGTCCCTCTCCTCCGGGAGAGGGATTTTTTCATGCCCGTGATCTCCTTGTGCGCTGTACTCGGACGCGCATTGCATTTTGCGGTCTCCTGTGCTACATTTCTTCCGTTTGAAACAGGCGCGGCGCCGCGGCCTTCTCCCCCGGCCTCATGCGGCGTCCTTTCCCGGAGGGATCGATCATGACACGAAACCGACGCGAGACCGCATATCGCAAGAGCCTGCTCGTCGCATTCTGCGGCGTGGCCGCAGGGCTTTCCGTCGTGTTGATGCTGGCGGGCGGGGTGCTGCAGGTCGCCACCTTCGCGGCGCCGCTGATCGCCTCGGTGCTGCTGCTCCCCGTGCGCGTGGAATTCGGGCCCAGGGCCGCCTGGGGCACCTGGCTCGTTTCCGCGGCCTTGGCCGTCGTTCTGGCGCTGGACAAGGAGCTGGCTCTCTTTTACCTGTTCATCGGCTGGTGGCCCATCGTCAAGTGGGCCTTCGACGCCCGGCTGAAGCATCGTCCGCTGCGCATGGCGGCAAAGCTCCTGGTATTCGCTTCGGCGATCGCCGCGATGTACGCCCTGCTCCTGTTCGTCATCGGCGCTCCCGCGCTGATGGCTGAGCTGCGGGAATTCGGCATGTGGACCGCTGCCGTGTTCTTTGGGGGCATCCTCATCGCGCTGGTCCTGTTTGACTGGCTGCTGGTCCCCCTGTCCTTTCTCTATGCGCAGCGTGTCCGCCCCAGACTCACGTTTCTCCGCCGCCGCTGACCCCTCGGCCGGACGGCCGCACCCCTGCCGCGGCGCGTTCACTCGTCCGGCGGGGGTCCCTTTTTGTCTCCCCTTCCCTGCCCCACAAAAAGATCAATTTCCCGCGTGAAACCCTTGACATTTTGCCCTGCGGGTGCTATTGTATGACTGTGATTAGCACTCAATCACTTCGAGTGCTAACAACACCGGATCCTTCGGGAAGGGAGTGGGAACTGTGGACATGGACGAACGAAAGCTGCGCATCCTGCGCGCCATCATCGACGATTACATCCTGACCGCGGTACCCGTGGGCTCCCGCACGATCTCCCGCAAGTACGAGACGAGCCTGTCCTCCGCCACCATCCGGAACGAGATGAGCGATCTGGAGGAACTGGGCTACCTGGATCAGCCCCACGTCAGCGCGGGCCGCATCCCCTCGGCGAAGGCCTACCGCCTGTATGTGGATCAGCTTCTGGCCAGCGGGGCCATCCGGAGCGACACGGAGGAATCCATCCGGCATTATTTCAGCAGCCACCTCCGCCAAATGGAACGGGTGATCGACGAGGCCGCGAAAGCGCTTTCCAGCCTTACCGGATACACGGCTGTGGTGCTGGAGCCCGGCGGACACGAACCCCGGATCCGCAACATCCAGCTGGTGAGCGTTTCCAGCCGGTCTGCGCTGGTCGTGATCGTCACCGACGCGGGGCTGATCCGCGATCATGTGGTCTCCGTGCCGAGGGGCGTGGATCCCGATACGCTCTACATGATCTCCCAGGCGCTGACCGAGGCGCTGATGGGCTGCACGCCGAGCGAGGCCTGCGACCGCATCCCGATCCTGACGGCGCGCATGGAGCAGAACACGGACCTGCTGCGCTCCGTCGGCGGACTGATGACGGAAGCGCGGGACAAGGGCTCCCACGGCCACATCGGCATCGGCGGCGTCAGCAACATGCTGAGTTATCCGGAATACAGCGACATGGAAAAGGCCAGGAACTTCCTGAGTCTCGTGGAGACCCGGGACAGGCTGGCGCAGATTATCCGCCAGCGCGGGGACGTGGCCTTCACGGTGCGCATCGGGCCCGAGACCGGGGTGCCGGAGATCAGTGACTGCTCCGTGGTGACGGCAACCTACACCACCTCAAACGGGCGGCAGGGCACCATCGGTGTCATCGGCCCGACGCGCATGCAGTACAGCAGGGTCCTGTCGGTTCTGGCCGGCATGGGGCAGCAGCTGTCGCAGCTCTTCGATCAACAGGAAGACAGCAATTCAACGAAAGGCGGTGGAGCCCGTGAGTGAAAAGGAACAGACGCCGGAACGCGAGAATATCCCGCTGAACGATGCCGACAGTCTCTGGGAACAGGTCCTGTCGGAACAGGGGGCGGAACAAGCCGCCGATCCCGCGCAGGAGACCGGGGACGACTGGATGAAGGAAGACGCGCCGGAAGAGACGCCCGCGCAGGCGGAAGAACCCTCCGAGCTCGATCTGGCCAACGCAAAGGCCGATGAGTACCTGCAGATGGCACAACGCGTGCAGGCGGACTTCGACAACTACCGCAAGCGCAACGCCTCCCTGCGGGCCGACGCCTACGCCGAAGGGCAGCGGAGCGTGGCCGCGCAGATGCTGTCGGTGCTCGACAATGTGGAGCGCGCCCTGGCCTCCACCGCGGAGGACAGCCCCCTGAAAAGCGGCATCGAGCTGACGCTGAAGCAGATGCTGGACGTGTACGCCAAGCTGGGCGTCACCGCCATCGACCGGGCCGGGGAGAAGTTCGATCCCAACCTGGAGAACGCCGTCATGCAGGGGACCGAAGAGGACGGCGAGCCCGGCACGGTCTGCCAGGTACTGCAGAAGGGCTACCGCATGGGCGATCATGTATTGCGCCACGCCATGGTGAAAGTGGTCCCCGAGAATTAGTCCCGTGACAGGCAGGGCGCACGGATGCCCGTCTGACCGGCCGCTGCCGGACAGATCCGAAAACCGAGCGTCCCGGATCCCGAACCCACACGATGGTTCCGGCTTCGGCCGCACCTGATACAGAAATCCCGTTCAATCAGCTGATAGAGCACAAGGAGGACATCATTATGAGCAAGATCATCGGTATCGACCTGGGCACCACCAACAGCTGCGTCGCCGTCATGGAAGGCGGCCAGCCCGTCGTCATCGCCAATGCGGAAGGCAGCCGCACCACGCCGTCCGTGGTGGGCTTCACCAAAGACGGGGAACGCCTCGTCGGCCAGGTCGCCAAGCGTCAGGCCGTCACCAACCCCGACCGCACTGTCATCTCCATCAAGCGCGAGATGGGCACCAACTTCAGGACCACCATCGACGGCCGGGACTACACGCCCCAGGACATCAGCGCCATCATCCTGACCAAGATGAAGGAGACCGCCGAGGCTTATCTGGGCGAGAAGGTCACCGAGGCCGTCATCACCGTGCCCGCGTACTTCAACGACAGCCAGCGCCAAGCCACCAAGGACGCCGGCCGCATCGCCGGTCTGGACGTGAAGCGCATCATCAACGAGCCCACCGCCGCGTCCCTGGCCTACGGCCTGGACAAGGACGGCAGCCAGAAGATCCTGGTGTACGACCTGGGCGGCGGCACCTTCGACGTGTCCATCCTGGACATCGGCGACGGCGTGTTCGAGGTGCTCTCCACCAACGGCAACACCCGCCTGGGCGGCGACGACTTCGACCAGCGCATCATCGACTGGATCGCCGAGAGCTTCCAGAAGGAGAACGGTATCGACCTGCGCAAGGACCGCATCGCCGCGCAGCGCCTGAAGGAAGCCGCCGAGAAGGCCAAGATCGAGCTTTCCGGCACAAACACCGCGGCCATCAACCTGCCCTTCATCACCGCCGACGCCACCGGCCCGAAGCACATCGACATGACCCTCACCCGGGCCCGTTTCGAGGACCTGACCCGTGACCTGGTGGAGGCCACCGTGGAGCCCATGCGCAAGGCGCTGGCCGACGCCGGTCTCACCTATAACCAGATCGACAAGGTCATCCTGGTGGGCGGCTCCACCCGGATCCCTGCCGTGCAGGACACCGTGAAGCGCATCACCGGCAAGGAGCCCTTCAAGGGCGTCAACCCCGACGAGTGCGTGGCCATCGGCGCGGCCATCCAGGGCGGCGTGCTGGGCGGCGAGGTCAAGGACGTGCTGCTGCTGGACGTGACGCCCCTGTCCCTGGGTCTGGAGACCGAAGGCCACATCTTCACCCGCCTCATCGACCGCAACACCACCATCCCCTGCGAAAAGAGCCAGATCTTCTCCACCGCCGCTGACGGACAGACCACGGTCGAGATCAACGTGCTGCAGGGCGAGCGCCAGATGGCCTACGACAACAAGAGCCTCGGCCGCTTCCAGCTGACCAACATCGCGCCGGCGCCCCGCGGCGTGCCGCAGATCGAGGTCACCTTCTCCATCGACTCCAACGGCATCGTGCACGTGACCGCCAAGGACAAGGCCACCGGCAACGCCCAGGATATCACCATCACCGCTTCCACCAACCTCTCCGAGGAGGAGATCAACAAGCGCGTCCGCGAAGCCGAGCAGTATGCCGAGCAGGACCGCAAGCGCAAGGAAGAGGTCGAGACCCAGAACCAGGCCGAAGGTCTCATCTACGAGACCGAAAAGCAGCTCCGCGACAACGGTGACAAGCTCTCCGACGAGGACAAGAACACCCTGCAGAGCGAGCTGGACGCCTTCAAGAAGGTCAAGGAGAGCGGCGACGCGGCCCAGATCAAGAACGCCATGGAGGGCTTCACCCAGAAGGTGTACGCCATCTTCGGCAAACTGTACCAGCAGCAGGGCGGCCAGCCCGGCGGCGCGCAGCCCCAGGGCGGCGTGAATCCGGACGGCACCGTCAACGGCGAGGGCGAAGTGCACTGATCACGCACCGGAGACCCTTCATTCCTCCTGCGGAGTCCAAGACTCCGCAGGATTTTGCAGAAAGCACCGGAGCCGCCGCGCTTCGGACAGCGGCTCAGTGAGGTGATCCAAGATGGCAGACGCCAAGAAGAGAGACTATTACGAGGTGCTGGGGGTGGATAAGAACGCCACCGCCGACCAGATCAAGCACGCCTTCCGCACGAAGGCCAAGGAGTGCCACCCGGACCAGCATCCCGGCGACAAGGAAGCCGAAGCGCGCTTCAAGGAGCTGAACGAGGCCAATGAGGTGCTTTCGGATCCCGACAAGCGCGCGCGGTATGACCAGTTCGGCTTTGACGATCCGATGCAGGGCATGGGCGGCGGCAATCCCTTCGGGGGCGGAGCCGGCGGCTTCGGGTTCGGCATGGACGATATCCTGAACAGCTTCTTCGGCGGCATGGGCGGAAGCGCCCGCAGATCCGCAGGACCCGCCGCGGGCTCCGATCTCCAGTACGATCTGAAGCTCACCTTTGAGGAAGCCGCGGACGGCTGCAAAAAGTCCTTCGATTTCTACCGCACGGAGAACTGCGATGTCTGCCATGGTTCCGGCGCCAAGCCGGGGACCTCTCCCGTCACCTGCCCCACCTGCGGCGGCAGCGGCCAGATCCGTCAGAGCGGCGGCTGGATGAGCGTGATGCGCACCTGCCCCACCTGCCGCGGCGCGGGAAAGACCGTGACCGACAAGTGCACATCGTGCGGCGGCAGCGGACGCAAACGCGTGCGCCGCACCGCCACCGTGAATGTGCCCGCGGGCATCGACAACGGCCAGACCATCGTGATGGGCGGCCAGGGTGAACATGGCATGAGGGGCGGTCCGGCAGGCGATCTGTATGTGACGGTCGGCGTCAAGCCGCACAGGCTGTTCCGCCGGGATGGGTCCACGCTGCTGCTGGACTTCCCCATCAGTTTCACGCAGGCCGCGCTGGGGGCCGAGGTCGATATCCCGACGCTTCACGGTTCCGTGAAATACAAGATCCCCGAGGGCACGCAGACAGACACGGAGTTCCGCGTTCGCGGGCAAGGGATCCCCGTCCTGCAGGGCAAGACCAACGGCGACCTGGTATTCAGGGTCCGGGTGGAAACGCCGCGCCGGCTGACCGACAGACAGAAGGACCTGCTCCGTCAGCTTGAGTCGTCGTCCACCGGCAAGGAGTACGAGGGCAAGAAAAGCTTTATGGACAAGATCAAGAGCGTCTTTGACTGAACGCGCCGGACCGGAAACGATCCGGCAGGCACGGATCCCGCCGCATACCGGCGCGGGATCCGTTTTTTTCGCCGCCCCGGATCGTCTTTACGCATCTCCGGCCATTTGACAACAACAGCCGCCGGTGCTATAATCGACGCATCTGATCATGACGGAGGCGATAGCGATGTCACCGGTTGTTTGGCTGGTCGTATTTGTTGTCATGTTGATCGTCGAAGGCGCGGCGCCCGGGCTGGTATCCATCTGGTTCGCGGGCGGTGCGGCGGTCGCGTTCGTTCTGAACCTGTGCGGCGTTTCGCTCGCCATTCAGATCATCGCGTTCATCTTTGCCTCGGCCGCCTGTATCCTGCTGCTGCGCCCGCTGGCCAAACGATATATCAACGACAAGAAAACGCCCACCAACGCCGATGCGTTCGTGGGTCTTGAGGGTATCGTGGTGCAGGAGATCGACGATGTGAAGGGCACGGGCCAGGTGAAGGTCAAGGGTCAGGTCTGGACTGCCCGCTCCGCCGACGGAAGCAGGATCCCCGAAGGCACGTCCGTTGTTTCCGTGGAGATCTCGGGTGCCAAACTGATCGTCACCCGGCCCGCTGAAGACGTATCCTCAGAAGGCTGATCATACCAATAAGGAGGGTTTCCGCAATGAACAATCAGAATACGCTGCCCATTTCACTGCCCATTCTTCTGGCCATCGTCGCCGGCCTCGTCGTCCTGATCATCCTGATCCGGAACATCCGTATCGTGCCGCAGGCCGAAGCCTGGGTCATCACGCGCATGGGCGTGTACCGTACGACCTGGAGCGTAGGCATGCACATGAAAGTGCCCTTCGTGGACGCCATCTACCGCCGGATCTCCCTGAAAGAGCGGGTCATGGATTACCCGCCCCAGCCCGTGATCACCAAGGATAATGTCACCATGCACATCGACGCCGTGGTGTATATGCAGGTGACCGATCCCAAGCTCTATGTGTACGGGATCGAAAAGCCGGACCTCGCGCTCGAGAAACTGACCAGCACCACCCTGCGCAACATCATCGGCGAATTGGAGCTGGACCAGTGCCTGACCAGCCGCGATGTGATCAACGCCAAGATGCGGAGCGTGCTGGACGAAGCCACCGACATGTGGGGCATCCGCGTGACCCGCGTGGAACTGCAGAACATCGATCCCCCGCAGGATGTCAAGGATTCCATGGAACGCCAGATGAAGGCCGAGCGCGAGCGCCGCGAGAACATCCTGCGCGCCGAGGGCGAAAAGAAAGCCGCGATCCTGCAGGCCGAGGGCGAAAAGGAGGCCGCGATCCTGCGGGCCACCGCCGAAAAGGAGGCCGCCGTTCTGCGGGCGTCCGCCCACAGGGAGGCCCAGATCCTGGAAGCCGAAGGCAAGGCAGAGGCCATCATCAAGGTGCAGCAGGCGACGGCGGAAGGTCTGAAGCTGCTCAACGCCGCCGATCCCACGGACAGCGTGCTGCGGCTCCGGGCCATGGAGGCCTTCGCGAAGGCAGCGGACGGAAATGCCACCAAGATCATCATCCCCAGCGAGATCCAGGGACTGGTGGGCCTCGCGACCGGCATCGCCGAAACCGTCAGCACCAAATCATAAGCCCGATCCGTTCTTTGCAGCCGCTCCCTTGCGGGGCGGCTTTTCGGTCTCATCTGATCCCGATCGGCGTTCCGATCGTATCGGCCGCAGGCCCGGTGAGCCGACGCCGTCACAGGCGGCACCGATTGCGGCCCGCAGGCTTCCGATCGACCCGGGGCCCTCGGTCCCGTCCCGCACGGCAAACACGGTGCGGACGAAATGCGCAAAACAGGTCCCGGCGCATCAGGCAGCGCCGGGACCTGTGGCATGTGTTTGTCCGGATCAGTCTCCCCCGCGGTGTCTGCGTCTGAGAAGCAGCGCAGCGACAGCGGCCGCCGCGGCGGCTCCTCCGATCCACGGCAGGCAGGCCAGCAGGAAGCGGCCCACCTGGCGCACATACGCGCCGAAACTGCGGTCCTGCGAGGCATCCTCAGGTGTCGTGTCCTGTGCCGTGAGCGCGGCGTTCTCCTCCTCCGGTGCAGCCGGATCCGCAGCGTTCACGGCCTCGTCGGGTCCCGGTCCCGGCAGATCCTGCGACGGACCGGCTGTCGAAGGCTCTCCTTCTGCTCCGCCGTCCGCCGTCTCTTCGTCCGTTCCGGGCCGGGCAGATTTCGCATCGCCGCGCTTCTCTTCGGGCGGCGGCGTGGGCATGGATGTGGGGAGCGGCGCCGCGGGAGCCTCATTGGCCGCCCCTGCCGTGATCTGCACATCCGTCATGGCATCCGCAGGTCCGTGCTCCGGGGCGGATCCGGCGGGCTCTTCCGCATCGGCTTCATATGCCCCGGCGAGTTCATACTCCGCGGCCTCTTCCCATGCGGCTTCTTCCTCTTCCCACATCGGTTCCGGCGCGGCTTCTTCCGAGGCCCACAGGGATCCCTCGGCCGCCCACATCGGCTCTTCCGCAGCTTCTTCCGCATCCCACACGGCTTCTGCGGCCGTTTCGCCGTCGATCCATACGGATGCCTCATCCGCCCACATCGCTTCTTCCGGAGCCGCTTCCGCTGCCTCTTCGGTCTTGGCTGCGGTATGGAGCCACGCGTCTCCGCCGTTCGCGGATGCCGCGCCGTCAGCCTGTCCCGCCGCAAGGACGGCAGGCTCGCTGCTCGCGTCATGGCTCGGGGCAGCCTGGATCTCCTCCGGATCCGCCGCTCCGTCTGAGGTCACCGTATCACGGGCTTCGGGCAGTGCCGTCCATTGCACCGTACCGGCCGCACGTCTGCGGATCGCCGCGTCGTCCATCCTGTCCCACGTGAGGTAGGAGCCTCCCAGCACGAACAGCACCGCGGCTGCCATGCCGCCCCATCGGATCAGGCGGTTTCGGCGGACGGCAGCCGCTCGCCTGTCCTGCCTGCGCTTGTCTTCCCGGACAGCGCGCATCCATCCCTCGTGCACATCCGCGGGCATGGGCGGCACGTCATCCAGCGCGGCGATCATGTCAGCCTGCGCCTGCTCCAACGCCCGGCGCAGTGCCGCGCAATCCGGGCATTCGGCTTCATGTTCCTCCATCAGGCGCGCTTCCTCCGGCGTGGTCTCCCCGTCGAACCCGCGCTCCAGAAGGGCGCGGTACGCTTCACATGTCATGATCTGCGCCCTCCTTTCACTGCTTTTGACGCGGACGCGGCCGGATTGTTCCCATCGGCGAGCAAAGACTGCATGATCTCCCGCAATCGCTCTCTTCCCCGGTTGACGCGGCTCTTGACGGTTCCCAGGGCAACACCCGTCATTGCGGCGATCTCATCGTAGTGCCTGCCCTCCACCGCGAACAGCACAAGCGGCACTCTCTGATCCTCAGGCAGCATGGAGAGCGCTTGCCTGACCAGCCGGCGGCGCTCTTCCGCCTCTGTCTTCTCGGCAGGACCCGCTTCCCGGCTGGGAGGGTCATACCCCTCCTCCCTCAGGCCGTCGAGGGAAGACGCGGCCCGCACGTTCCGCTTGCGGATCATGTCCTGGCAGCAGCGCACCGCGACGCTGTACAGCCAGGTACTCAGCGCGGCCCGCTCCTCATACTGCGCGATGGCGCGCCAGGCTTTGATCATGGTCTCCTGCAGGGCATCCCGGGCGTCCTCCTCGTTGCCCATCATCCGCCAGCACAATCGCCAGATCATGGGCTCGAGCGGGGTGACAAGCGCTTCAAAAGCCGCGGAGTCTCCCGCTTTCGCCCGTCTCAGGGTCTGATCCTCCGTCAAGGGGATCACCTCCAGTCACCGGTCCGTTCCTGTCAGCTGTGTCCGGGGATCGCCGCGATGTGTTCTCATGGCGGCCGCTCGTCAGAGTATAGCACATTTCCGGACCGTTGAAAAGCCGCGCGTCCGGGATGTGACTTGACACCGCTCCGGCTGCCCGTTATAATCTCGCTGAATCCATCAAGGGAGGATGTTCCATGATCCACGCGCCGACCTGACCGGTCTCCCCTTCGAGCCGTTTGTCCCGCATATGAAGACCATCGAGGAGGAAACCGTCATGCTGCCCCCTTCCCATACAGCCGAGTACCGGGCCCTTGTCCACGAGCAGGTGGAGAAGCGCCGCACCTTTGCCATCATTTCCCACCCCGACGCGGGAAAGACCACGCTCACCGAAAAGCTGCTCCTCTACGGCGGCGCGATCCGTTCCGCCGGCAGCGTCAAGGCCCGCAAAACCGACAAGCACGCCACTTCCGACTGGATGGAGATCGAGAAACAGCGCGGCATATCCGTGACCTCCTCCGCCATGCAGTTCGAGTTTGACGGCTATCACATCAATATCCTCGACACGCCCGGCCACCAGGACTTCTCGGAGGACACATACCGCGTGCTGGTGGCGGCCGACGCGGCTGTCATGCTGATCGACGCGGCCAAGGGCGTGGAGGCGCAGACCATCAAGCTTTTCAAGGTCTGCCGCATGCGCTCCATCCCGATCTTCACCTTCGTCAACAAAATGGACCGGGCCGCCAAGGATCCCTTCGCCCTGATGCAGGAGCTGGAGGATGTGCTGGGCATCCGCTCCTGCCCCATCAACTGGCCCATCGGTGTGGACGGCGACTTCCAGGGCGTGTGCCACCTGGATACCCGGGAGGTGGAATTGTACACCGGCGGCGACCACGGCAAGACCATGGTGGAAAAGTCGGTGATCCCGCTGGACGATCCCGCCCTTGAGAAGGCGCTGGCGTCAGGCTACCGGGAACGGCTCAGAGACGAGATGGATCTGCTGGAGGCCGGCGAGGCTTTCGATCTGGAGGCGGTGCGCTCGGGCCGGCTGACCCCCATGTTCTTCGGCTCCGCCGTGACGAACTTCGGCGTGGAGCCCTTCCTGGAGCGTTTCCTGCAGTATACGCCCCCACCCCTGCCCCGGCAGTCGGACCAGGGGATCATCGGGCCGGAAGAGCCGTTCTTCTCCGGCTTTGTGTTCAAGATCCAGGCCAACATGAACCCCGCCCACCGGGACCGCCTCGCCTTCATGCGGATCGTGTCCGGCGCGTTTGAAAAGGGCATGGAGGTCTGGCATTCCGGAACGGACAAGCCGATCGCGCTGAAACAGCCGCAGCAGTTCATGGCGGATGAGCGCGAGGCGGTGGAGGAAGCCTACGCCGGCGACATCATCGGTTTGTTCGATCCCGGCATCTACCAGCTGGGCGACACGCTTTCCACCGGACCGAAGCTGCACTACGAAAACATCCCCGTCTTTGCGCCGGAATTCTTCAGCCGGGTGCGCCCGAAGGATTCCATGAAGCGGAAGCAGTTTCAGAAGGGCATCACCCAGCTGGCGGAGGAAGGCGCCATCCAGACCTTCATCCGCACCGAGACCGGACGCGAGGAATTCATGGTGGGCGTTGTGGGCGTGCTTCAGTTCGAGGTGCTGGAGCATCGCCTGCGCACGGAATACCAGGCGGAGCTGGTCATGGAACCCATGCCCTTCCGGCACGTCCGGTGGGTGGTCAGCACCCCGAAGCCCGTGGAGGCCCTGAAGCTCACCTCCACCTCAGGCCGCGCCAAAGACAGCCGGGGCCGCGACGTGCTCCTCTTCGAGAACGAGTGGTCCATCCGCCTGGCCTGCGAGAACAACGAAGGCCTGGCGCTCGCCGAGACCGCCAGCCGCATGGGCGACTGAGCCAACGAAAAACGCCTCCCGATCGGGAAGCGTTTTTCGTTGCCGCGGGTCTCAGGACAGCAGGGCCTGCACGGACCCGTCAGGCAGGCACTCGCACACAGGCTCCAGCCTCGCCTCTTCCTTCGGGGGCTCCTCCTCCCGCAGCTGTTTGTTGAGTTCCCGCAGGCGGGCGATCCTTGACTGCACCCTGCGGTTGGTCATCGATTTCAGCTTGAACCGGTCAAACAGCGCCCGGACGCCCATGGTCACCGGGATGGCGGGAAGCACACCCGCGGTGGCCACGACGGCCGCCCCCACGCCGAGAGCCGCCCCGGTCTTGGCCATGCGGTACGCACCGTCCTTCAACCCGGTCTTGCCGGGTTTGCGGCCGAGAATGATGCGCGTTCCCTCCGTCGCGGCGATGATGACGAAAGGCAGGGCGCCGCACACCGATGAAGTCAGGTCGGTCAGAATGCCGGTCTCTTCCAGAAGGCCGCTTTCGACCGCCACCTCATCCACATAGGTCAGGCAGGTGGAGATGGAGTCCACCACCGTGTTGTACTGGCGCTTTCGGTAGCCGTTGACGATCTCCTCATAGGTTTTCATGACGCTCACCTCCCGCTCAGCCCTTGAAGGCGTTGATCAGTGTGATGACGACCAGCGATCCGCAGACGATGGCCGCCAGGATGATGGCCTGCCCCAGCCATCCGCTGAAGATGCCCTTCTTTTCCTTCTTTTTGGCCGTGCTCTTTTCCAGCGCGGATATGCGGTCTTCCAGGCGGCTCAGGCGGGCATCGGCATCCTGCTGCTGTTCCCGCAGGGAGGTCTCCAGCGCCTCGATCTCCGTCTGAAGCTTCTGGCGCTCCCGGTCGGACGCGTTCTCCAGCGCGTCGATCCGGCTGTGCAGCTTCGACTGGTCCTCGCACAGCCCTTCCGCCACCAGGGTCATCTCTTCCGTGAAACTTTCCACCAGATTCTGGGTGGTATCTCCCTTCACGGTGCGCACGGCGGTCTCCCACATCCTGCGGGGAACGCTGGTCTGTTTGGGCTCTGTCATGGCCGGGACCTCCTCTCTGTACGGGATCCTTCCGCGGCCGGATCTCCGGATCACGGGCTTGGGGCCGCGATGTGCCTCGCCCGCTCAACATGATGGTATCATGGAATTATGAACGCGGTATGAACAGCTGTCAGCGGCCGTCCTCCACCTCCGGGGACAGATACCGGTGGGTGATGATGACCGCGATGGCGATCAGCATGCCCGCCACTCCGCCGAAGGCGGCGCTGATCCACTTCACGTCGTTCAGCAGCAGGGTGGCCAGCGAGACCGCGATCAGGCAGACGCCCGCCCCGATGCCCACGGTGCGGTGCCCTGCCGGCTGGGAAGCGATCAGGGACAGCCGCCAGAGAGCATACACGCAGCCCTCCGTCACCGCCATCATCGCGCCCGCGTGGCTGCCGCTGCGCTTTGCGATCACCTCGATGAAGAACCAGACGATCAGCGGGAGCAGGAAGCCGGGCGCCAGCGGGGTGACGAAGCTTCGCACGGTGCGAAGGGGCGGGGTCGGGAACGCGTGATCCTTAGCGATGAGGATGCTCAGGCACAGGGTCAGCAGCGCCAGCAGGAACCACCAGGGTTCCCGTTCCAGGAGCGATGCCGGCCAGAGCATCAGCCCGAAGAGAGCGCAAAGGACGCAGTGATAGGCCTCCTGCCTGGCCCGCAGCAGCCATTCACGGACCGGACGGTCGAAATCGCGGGGCTGCTCGGCGTCCATGTGCAGAGCCCGCGGACGGAAGACGTTGGGCGCGCCGTCGTCTTCGGGCCACTCCACGCCCATGTCGCGGGCGTTCTGAAGCATCCAGGGGTCTTCCCTGCCGAGCGTGACGCGGATGCCCCGCCGGTGGAGACGCCGGCCGGCTTCCAGGGCCTCGGCCGAAACGCTGTAACGGGCCACGGGCTGCACGGCCCCGAGGTAGCAGACCTCCCCCAGCTTACCGTCGATCACCGGCGCCGTCGCGTAGCAGAGGGCATCGGCCGGGAGATCCCGCAGCCGTTCCCGGTCGTCCCGCATCATGATGCGGCTGCTGCCGTCCAGGACGCGCCTGCATTCCTGCACAAGGGTCGCCCCGCCCACAAAATACGCGCGCAGTTCCTTGCCGTCCATGACGATCACGCCCGGATAGCCGCAGTACCTGGCGTCATCCACCCGCGGGTGAAGGCGCCTGAAATTGTCGGCGTTGACGCCCAGGGAGGAGACCCATTCCCGGATGTCTTCCCGGGCGAAGCCGGTGACGCTGCGCTCGTCGGCGGCGCAGCTCTCTGTCAGCGCGATCGCTGCTGACATGGCCGCAACTCCCGTGTGTGAACGAAAGCGTTCGCCTTCGATGGCGTCGAAGGGCAGCCAGACCCTTGCCTGCAGCCACCGCCTGCCGATCAGCAGAGCGGGGTCGATGCAGACCGTGTCGATCGTGTCGGCCTGCAGGCGGTCCGAGTTGTCTCCCCAGTCCTCATCCTTCAGCGTGCGGCGGCTGGCCCTGACGCAGAGCCACGGAGCCAGGGGCGCCAGGAAGAAAGCCGGAATGAACCAAAGCAGGGATCCCGGCATCAGCAGGGGAATGCCCAGGACCAATGCCAGCAAGGCCACACAGATCAGCGCCAGGCGCGGCAAGCCGTTCACCTCCGTTACGGATCCATCAGCGCATGGTTGCGCATGAATTCTCCTGCCCAGTAGAAGGATGTACCCAGATACTCCCGGACCTCGCCGTCCCAGTAGAACCGGACCCGGTTCACATGCAGGGTATCGCAGAGGGTGTTGACGATCGCATAGCAGCACAGTCTCTGTCCGGACTCATCCAGCCGGGAGACCGCGTCGGCAAATCCTCCGGAGAGGTTCACCAGCAGGGTGCCGTTCTCCACGCCGATGCCGATGATGTCCTCGTCCGTCATGCCTTCGGGCAGGCTGCTGCGCAGTCCCTGGGCGGTCTCTTCCTCCGTCGCGCCCCTGAACATGATCTCCAGCAGCGTCCGGGGGTTTCCCGCGTGATCCGCCGGCATGCTGCGGCCCACATAGGTGAGCCTGTCGCCGCGGCACAAGAGGATCTCGTCCTGATCCCGCAGGCCCGCCGCGAAGAAGCGGCGTCTCGTTACGCCGTCGGTGATGCTGATCATGCCGTACGTTTCGCCGTACAGGGCGGTCAGCATGGTGGATCCGGTAAAGAAGCGCACGCCTGTGACCGACGGGATGAACGTGCACAGCGTCCAGTTGATGCAGGCGATGAAGTCGGGGTAGGAGATGCCCTGCGCCTCCAGCAGCTCCTGAAGGTCTTCGCGGAAATACAGGGTGATGATCTTGCCGCCCTCCGTGGCCTGGGAGACCGTGGGCTGCAGCGTCATCAGGGAGGGAATGTCGGGCATCGTCACGCATCCCGTCACCACCTGCGGGCCCGCGGACAGGGCCATCAGCAGGCCGGAGGCGAGGATCGCGGCCGTCTGGCCGGAAAAGGTCAGGTTTCGCGCCTCCGCCACGAACCCGCTGCCGTCGGCCAGCGGGAAATAGAGGGTGGCCGTGGTGCTGAGAGGCTGCTTCGAGACGTCGCCGCCCAGCGGGGTCCGCCGCGCTTCCATCGCGTCCCAGAGGATCGGCAGTTCCTCGCCGGGATGCGCGGCGACACTGCCGGCCGGGAGATTGTCGCCCACGTCGTAGGAGACCGCCTGATCCGCGACCAGCACATTGACATACCGGATCCCTGTCACGTCGGCCATGGTGGAGGCAATGGCCAGGCCCACGAAGTACATCTCGTCATATTCCAGGGCGAGCGCGGACGAGGCGAGATCGACGGTGCACACATCGCCGGAGACCTCCACCGGGGCCACCCCGTGGAGTTTCAGCCCGCCGATGCTTCGGGTGGCGCCGTCTCCCTCGGAATCCAGCAGCGCCTGGACCAGCGCCCGTTCGCTGCCGCTCACCCGTCTCATCGCCACCGTCTCCTGATGAGCCAGCAGTTTCTGGCCGTCGCGGGACGGAAGGTAGATATTCACCCGGGTCTGATCCATGAGACCGCTGTCGTCCACGGGCGCCGTGAAGAGGTCGGCAGCCGGCGGGAGCGTGGGCGCGGCCGGCACCGTTCCGTTTCCGGACGAGACCCGTGAGCAGGAGCTGAGCAATGCCGTCAGCAGGGCGAGGCATATGCACAGACCGCGTTTTCCCTGAGCTTTCATCTCATTCCTCCAGCCAGCCGGTGAGGCTTTGCATGCTGATCTTCCACACACCGCCGCTGCGGTGCAGGCGGATCACCCTCGCGTCCAGGGTGCGGGCCCCTCCGTCGTCTCCCCGAAGTTCGACGCGGAGGGAGACGGTGCAGCTGCCGCCGTCGCGGCTGACGCTCCAGCCGAGGCAGGAGGCGCTCGTCAGCGGGGCGCAGTTCTCCATATCGGCCACAAAATCCCGGTATGCAGGCCGCGCTTCCCCCGTGTAGGGATCCACGGCCGCGACATACCGATACAGGCGCTGCCAGTCGCGCCGGAGCCAGCAGGTCATGATCGCGTCCGCGGTCACGGACGGGGTCAGAAGGCAGGCGTCGTCCCGGGTCTGCGCATCTGCGGGCTCGTCCCCGCCGCCGTCCATGAACCAGCTCTGCGGGAGGCGCAGGCTTGCGGACAGGACCTCCCCCTGCTCCAGCAGCACCACCACTTCGTCCACGTCAAAGCTGTCCGTCACCGTGGCCACGAGGGACTGCATGGCCAGCTTTCTGCGGAGCGGGACCTCGGTCTGCCAAACGGGATCGTACTGCCAGTCTTCCGGTTCATCCGGGAACGGATTCAGCCACTCCCGGCTCACCGTCACCAGCAGGGTGCGCCCGCTGCGGTAGGTGGAAAGGACGCGTGTGCCTTCGGGGAACGGGCTGCCGAGCTCCACATACTGGGTGCCGGGACCGGCGAAGAGCGCCGAGAGCACGGCCATCTCCTCCGACTGTCCGCTTTGCTGCGCGACGGCGCGGGTCTCCGGCGCCAGATAGGGTTCATCAAGGAAACGAAACCAAAGGGTCCTTTCTTCCGTGACCCGGACGGTTTCTTCGACGGCGGCGTCGGGCAGGGTCGGGTCGGTGCCCGGCACCAGCGTGGCTTCGGGGACCGGCAGGGTCCTGGCCGCGCAGCCCGTGAGCACCAGCAGGACGGGGATGAGGATCCACGCACGCTTTCTCATGGTCACTCCCCCTTTTCCTCAATGGGCAGGCGCACCGTGAAAAGGGAGCCCTCGCCCGGCTTGCTGGAAACGGTGACTTCGCCTCCGTGCATCTGCACCAGCTGACGCACGATGGACAGTCCCAGGCCGGTGCCGCCCGTATCCCTGGACCGCGCCTTGTCCACGCGGTAGAAGCGCTCGAAGATGTGGGCCTGATCCTCCGGCGGGATCCCGATGCCGTTGTCCTGTACGGTGAGAATGGCATTGTGATTCCTCGCCTGCAGCATGACCTCGATATGCCCGCCGTCCGGCGTGTATTTGAGCGCGTTTTCGGTCAGGTTGTATACGACCTGCTCCAGCTTGGAGCGGTCGCCCGTCAGCACGATGTTGGGCGAGATGCGCACGTTGAGGTCCTGTCCGCGCTTGTCCGCCTGGGGGATCAGCAGGTGGATGGTTTCGCGGACGGTCTCGGAGAAGTTCATGCGCGACTTCTTGATCTCCAGGCGGTGGCTGTCCATCTGCGTCAGGGTCAGCAGGTCGCCCACCACGTTCGACAGCCGGTCGATCTCGTGATTCATGTCCCCCAGGAACTCGGACCGCATATCCAGCGGCATGTCCGGCTGATACAGCACGTTCTCCAGCAGGATCTTCATGGTGGTCAGCGGCGTCTTCAGCTCGTGGGACGCATTGGAGACGAACTGGTTGCGGCTGCGGTCCAGCGCCTCGATCTGCTCCGCCATGGCGTTATAGCTTTCCGCCAGGGTCCGCAGTTCCCCGGTGCCCTTGACATTGGCGCGGACCGAGAGATCGCCGTGGCCCATTTTTTGGATCGTGCGGGTCAGGGCGTTGATGGGTTTGGTCAGCAGACGCGAGATCGCCACCGAAACGATCACCGCGATCACGGCCACGATCAGGAACAGCACGGTCAGGTTGGATTCCACCCGGTCCAGGCTGTCGATCAGTTCTCCCACCGAGGAGCAGTACAGCAGCACGCCGACGGGCCCTGTGCCGTCCACCATCTGCACCGCGCAGTAGACGACCCGGGCGTCTCCGTCCGCGGAGGTGACGGCCGCATCGGGCAGGGTGTGGATGCCGTAGCTGGAAGAGGCGCCGCCGGTCAGGATCGAGAGAATCTCGGGCAGTTCGCTCCGCTGCCCCAGAAGCCGGGCGCTGCTGTCGAACTGGATCTTTCCGTCCGTGTCCAGGATCAGCAGGCGGCCGTTGAGTTCTCCCGCCGACGATGTGAGGGTATCATTGAGCGCGTCGGTCTGTCCGGACACAAAAAGAGGCGCAACGGTCGCGGCAAGCCTTTCAAGCGAAAGGCTGTCCTGACGGATGCGCTGCTCATAGAGGTAATCGCGGACGGAACCGGTGAGAAGGATATCGGTCACAACAAAGGACGCGCTGATGATCAGCATGAAGGCGAGGGTGATCTTGAAGCCGATGCTTCCGAAAAACCTGCGCTTAGTCCTTGTCTGTGAAATAATAACCAACTCCCCACTTCGTAAAGATGAATTCCGGCATGGTGGTGTCATGCTCGATCTTTTCGCGCAGGCGGCGGATGTGCACGTCAACGGTGCGGTCATCGCCTGTATAATCGTATTTCCAGACCGTCTCGAGCATCTGCTTGCGGGTGAAGACCTTGCCGCGGTTGGTCACGAAGAGCTGCAGCAGGTCAAATTCCTTGGCGGTCAGCTTCACCTCACGGCCGGCCAGCGTCACGGTGCGCTTTGCCGGATTGATCTCCAGATCCCGCACGCGGATGATCTTCTTTTCCTCCACCGTCATGGGGGCGGAGGAAGCGCGGCGCAGGATGGCCTTGATCCTCGCCTTGACCTCCAGGATGTTGAAGGGCTTGGGGATGTAATCGTCGGCGCCGTATTCCAGGCCCAGGATCTTGTCCATGTCCTCGCCCTTGGCGGTGAGCATGATGATCGGAACATTGCTGTGTTCGCGGATCCGCTGGCAGACCTGGATGCCGTCCAGCTTCGGGAGCATCACGTCCAGGAGGATCATGTCGAACGCATCCGAAAAAAACTTGTTCAGCGCCTCTTCTCCGTCCTCAGCGCTGTCGGTCTCATATCCCTCCTGCTCAAGGGTGTATTTCAATCCCTTCAGGATCAGGGGTTCGTCGTCAACCAGCAGAATCTTTTTCGCCATGCCGCATCCTCCATTGCAAGAAACAGCAGCCTGTCCCGGGCGGCTGTACCAATCTGATGATTCACAGTGAATTGTAATGCATATGACGAAAAAAATCAAGCAAGAACCGCAAGTTTATTACGAAAATTCGGTAAATTGATTACAGTTTGCGGTTTTTGGCCCGCAGAACGGAAGCCAGACGGCCGGACTCCAGGTCGCCCCAGTCCACCACTTCGATGCCCAAAGCCGCCGCCCGCTTGCGCATGGCCGACCCTCCCCGGGTCACGCCGGCGGACGTGACGATCAGCGCGCGGGCGTCCTCGCCGCCGAAGCGGTCCCGGAGCACGGCCAGTTCGTTGAGCGCCTCCGTTTTGACGTCGCAGGTCTTGCAGCTGATGAATACCGGCTGCACCCCCCGAACGGCCATCACGTCGATCTCGTTGGTGACGGGATCGCGGCGTCCGTCCCGGCTGCGCCAGTTGACCACCGCGCTCAGGACGACATCGTCGAACACGTCGGCTTTCACGCACTGGCTGTACACATGGTTTTCCAGCACCGCGCCCACGTCCCGCAGCCAGAAACGCACCGTCTCGTCCGCAAACCGGAAAGCGGCACGGTCCGGGCCCAGTTCCACGTCCCGGATCAATCCGGCGTCGCGCAGCGCCGTCAGCAGGTCCTCCGAGACCGTGGCGGTGCCTCCGTTGCTGATCTTGACCGTGCGCCCTCCTTCCGCCCGGAGGCCCTCATCATCCACGGAGGAGATCCGCTGGAAATACTGGATCTGCTTCGGCCAGATCTGCCGGAAACGGCTGTAGACGGCAAACGCCCGTTCGATCTGGTCCAGGCGGTCCCGCAGCCCGGCGTTGTCCTCCCGGCCCGGGAGCAGGACGCCGCCCGCCATCAGAAAGCAGGACGCCGCATCCAGCCTCACCGTGCAAGGACGGCTGTGCGCATAGGGCGCGTGCTGGATCTCGAAGAAGGTGTTGCGCTTATGGGAATAGGTGAAGACCGGCGTTGTGCCCGCCGCGGCGCCGGCCGCAAACAGGGTCGCGTCGGTCCCGCCCGAGATGTCGATGGCCGCGTCCGGATGCTCCTTCAGGATCTTCTTCAGTTCGCGTCGGATCTGCGCAGCATCCAGAAGGCTGACCGGCACAAAGGATACCGTGAGTTCCACGCGGCGATGAAGGAAATAATCCCGGATGGTCTGCCGCCATTCGGTGTCGGACGCTTTTTCGGGGGGACACACGAGAATGACTTCCTCCGGCCGGAACATCTCCGCCGCCAGGACATTCTCGATCGGCCGCTCGTCATAGAGCTCGATCAGCGTTTTCATCCTTGTTCGCCTCCTCACGTTTCCGCCGGAAAAGCAGGCGGCGGCCCGCCGCGATCCCGATCCTGCAGAAGAAGGGGCGCAGGGCTTTGTCCGCGTCCTTCAGGGTGCTGATGATGGGAAGGTGCTGGGGGCAGCGTGACTCGCAGCGTCCGCAGCCCACGCATTGGCCGGCAAAGGGCGGGTCCCGGCGCATGGCCACGGTCTGAAAGTAGGCCCTCCAGCCGGCGAACCGGTTCTCCTCGCTCATCAGGTTGTAGCAGCTGAAGGTCCCGGGGATATCCACGCCCTTCGGGCAGGGCATGCAGTAGCCGCACCCCGTGCAGCCGATCCGGGTGCGCTCGCCGATGTCCTTCTTCACCGACGCGATCAGGGAGCGCTCGGCATCATCCATGCAGCCGGGGAGCGCCTCGGCGGCGATCCGGCAGTTTTCCTCCACCATGGCCATGGAGTTCATGCCGGAGAGGACACAGGTGACCTCCGGCTGATCCCAAAGCCAGCGCAGGGCCAGCTCCGCGGCCGTCCGGCCGCCGCCCTCCCGCGCGATCCGTTCCCTGGCGGCGCGGGGCAGCCGGTCCACCAGCCGCCCGCCCCTGAGGGGTTCCATGATGATGACGGGGATGTTCTTCGCCGCGGCGGCCTGCAGTCCGATGCGTCCGGCCTGGCTGACCTCGTCCACATAGTTGTACTGGATCTGGCAGAAGTCCCAGGGGTAGGCCTCCAGGATCTGAAGGAACATGGCGGTGTTGCCGTGGTAGGAGAAGCCGATCCGGTCGATCTGCCCGGCGCGTTTCTTTGCGTCGATCCATTCCTCGATGCCCAGCGACTGCAGCTTGCGCCACGCGTCGATGTCCGTCAGCATGTGCATCAGATAGTTGTCCACGCGCCCGGTCTTCAGCCTGCTGCGCTGTTCGTCGAAATAGCGGTCGATGGCCGCCCTGTCCCGGATGAGGTACTGCGGCAGCTTTGTCGCGATCCGCACCCGGTCCCGGATGCCGGCGCGCTCCAGAATGGTCCCGAGCGCCGCCTCGCTGCCGGGATAGATGTAGGCGGTATCGAAATAGTTGACGCCCAGTTCACAGGCCCGGAGGATCTCCGCGGCGGCTTCCTTCTGATCGATCCTGCCCATGGTGCGCGGGAAGCGCATGCATCCGAAACCCAGCGCGGAATAACCGTGCCGCATCTGCATATCCATCGCTTCAGCTCCTGACATCAAACTTGTATCCGACGCCCCACACCGTCACCAGATCCCAGCCGTAGCGCTCCCGGTCCGGCAGCTTCTCCCGGACGCGCTTCACGTGCACATCCACCGTGCGGGAAGAGTCGCCCGCGTAGTCAAAACCCCAGACGTGCTCCAGCAGCTGCTCGCGGGTGAAGACCTGGCCCGCGTGGCCGGCCAGGAAGTAGAGCAGCTCCAGCTCCTTGGGCGGCATCTCCACGCGGCGGCCCTCATAGCGGACCTCGTACTGGGTCAGGCTGACCGTCAGGCCCGGGAAGGAGAGGGTGTCGTCCCTGGTCCCCGCGGTCCCCGTGCGGCGCAGCACGGCCTTGACCCGCGCCACCAGTTCCTTGGTGTCGAAGGGCTTGGTGATATAATCGTCCGCCCCCAGTTCCAGACCCAGTACCTTGTCGAAGGTCTCATCCCGGGCGGTCAGCATGATGACGGGGATCGCGCCGGTGCGGCGGATGTCCCTCAGCACCTCGGTCCCCTCAAGCCCCGGGAGCATGATGTCCAGCAGCACCAGGTCCGGCGGGTTCTTCCGGAAAGCTGTCAGCGCGTCGTCCCCGCGGCTCTCGGTGTGGACCTCGAAGCCTTCTTTCTCCAGATACAGGCGCACCAGCGCGGCGATGCTCGGATCGTCATCCACCAGCAGGATCAACGGCTTGTCTTTCATACGCGGCTCCTCACTTCAGCGTCACCACGGTCACGCCTTCCTCCCCTTCGCCATAGACGCCTTTCCGGAAGCTCTTGACGTGGGGATTGCGGCGGAGGTCCTGCTGGATGCCAGCCCGCAGGACGCCCGTGCCCTTGCCGTGGATGATGGAGACCTCCCCGAGCCCCGCCATTTTGGCCTGATCCAGGTACTGTCCCACCGCCATCAGCGCCTCTTCCAGGTTCATGCCGCGGACGTCGCATTCCATGCGGACGGTGCGGTCCATCATGTTCACGTGTCCCTGCACGGTGGTCCTCTGTTTGGCCTTGGCGGGCTCCTGCTTCATGCGCAGCTGCGAGATGTGCGCCTTGAACTTCATGATGCCCGCCTGCAGCTGCACGTCGCCCTTCTCGTCCGGCGGGGCCAGCACGGTCCCGGTCGTTCCGAGGGTCAGGATCGTCACCTGGTCGCCCGGCTTGACCGTCTTCGGGGCGGTCCCGGTATCCACGGTCTGCTGCAGCCCTTCGCTCAGTTCGTCGATGGAGGCGTCCATCCGCTTCCGGATGGCGTTGATCTCCGCGTCGGGCGTCGCGGCCTGCTTTTTCATGCGCTTCAGGTCCGTGATGATGGCGTCCGACTCCCGGCGCGCGTCCTCCAGGATCCGGCGCGCCTCCTCCTTCGCCTTGCGGACCGTGCTCTCCCTGCGGCTCTCCATCTCCTTGCGGAGTTTCTCCGCCTCGTCCCGCAGGCGAACGGTCTCCTTTGCCGCCTCCTCGGCGAGCATCCGCTCCTTTTCCGCCACCTGCCGGTGGTATTCGGCGTTGGCGATCACGTCTTCGAAACGGATGCTGTCGCCCGAGAGCAGCTGCTTCGCGTCATCGATCAGCGCCTCGCTCAGGCCCAGCTTCCTGCTGATCTCAAAGGCATTGGACTTGCCCGGCACGCCGATGGACAGGCGATAGGTCGGGCGCAGGGTCTCCACGTCGAACTCCACCGAGGCGTTTTCGATCCCCGGCGTGGAGAGGGCAAAGGCCTTGAGTTCGGAATAGTGCGTGGTGGCCATGGTGCGCACGCCGATGTTCTTCAGCCGGGTCAGGATCGCCTGGGCCAGGGCCGCGCCCTCGGTGGGATCGGTGCCCGCGCCGAGCTCGTCGAAGAGGACGAGATCCCGGGGCGTCACGTCCCGCATGATGGTGACGATATTGGTCATGTGTCCGGAGAAGGTGGACAGGCTCTGCTCGATGGACTGCTCATCGCCGATGTCGGCAAAGACCTGCTCAAACACGGCCAGCTCGGTGCCCAGATCCGCCGGGACCTGCAGGCCGGCCGCGGCCATCAGCGTCAGCAGGCCGGCGGTCTTCAGCGTGACGGTCTTGCCGCCCGTGTTGGGACCGGTGATGATCAGCTCGGTGAAGTCCTCCCCCAGCCACAGGCTTCCGGGAACCACCTGCTCGTCCGGGATCAGCGGATGACGGCCCCGCACGATGCGGATGCGGCCCTCGCTGTTCAGCTTCGGCTGGCATCCGCGCATGCGCCGGGAGAGCAGGCCCTTGGCGAAGATGAAGTCCAGCTCCGCCAGCCGGACGACGTCCTCCTTCAGGGCGTCGGCAAAGGGGATCAGCTCGGCGGACAGGGACGCGAGGATCCGCTCGATCTCCTGCCGCTCCTTCAGTTCCCACTGTTTCAGCTCGTTCCCCATTTCCACGGCCGCCATGGGCTCGATGAACAGGGTGGCCCCGGACGCGCTCTGGTCGTGCACCAGACCCGGGACCATGCTGCGGTGATCGGCTCTCACCGGCAGCACGTAGCGCCCGTTGCGCACGGTGATCAGCGTATCCTGCAGCGCCTCCTGATAAACGGACGAGCGCAGCATCTGGTTCAGCTTCTCCTTGATGCGCTCGTTGGCGCCGCGCAGGTGGCGGCGGATATCGAGCAGGGTCTTGGACGCATGATCCGAGATCTCGTCCTCGGAGAGGATGGCGTCGGTGATGTCCCGCTCCACGTTGCGCAGGTCCGTCAGCGCGGCGGCCTTCTCCTGCAGGATGGGCGTGGTCGTCCGGTCCGTCAGCAGGGCGTCCCGGGCAGCCCGGGAGGCGCGCAGCATGGCCGCCACATCCAGCAGCGCCCTCGGAGACAGGGTGGCTCCCTTCTCCGCCAGGGAGATGGAGGCGCGCACATCCGAGGACTCCACCAGCGGTGTGCCGCCCACATACTGCAAAACCACCGTGGCCTCTTCCGTCTCCCGCTGGCGGTATTCGGCCTCGGTCAGATCGTGCGAGGGCTCCAGCTGCCTGCAGCGTTCGGCCCCCATCTCCGTGAGGGCGAGAGAGGCCAGCTCCTCCCTGATCTTTGTGAATTCCAGCACGCGAAGCGTTCGCTGCTGCATCGGTGTCTGAATCATGCTGTCACCTCATCGTGGGATCGTGCTGCATCGCTCCGCCCATGCGGAGGCGGTCTATTCGACGCCCCGGTTCCAGTGTCCCGCGGTCACGGCGGCCCCCGCCGTCTCGTCCTCCACGCGCCACAGCTGCGGCCAGCCCTCCCGGGACACCTCCCGGCGGATGTCCGTCACGGCGCTGTTGAGGAGCCGCACCACGCAGCCCTCGGGGAGGCGGACCCTTTTCAGGGGGAAGCGCATGCCGCGGCGGTCGGTCAGGTCCTGCCCCTCCAGGCAGTCATCCGCGTGCGTGTCGCACATGACGCAGGCCGCATGGCCGGATCTCAGGCCGAGGAAAGTGCGGGCCGGGCAATGATGCAGCAGCATCAGCTGCTCCCTGCCCCAGGACGGGATCAGGATGGGCGGACGGCCCTCCGTCAGGATCTGCAGTTCCCGGCGGTTGAGCTCCGGTGAGGCCGTCACGAAAACGCATCCGGCTTCAAACAGCAGCTGCGCCGCCCGGCGGTTCATCACCGGGACGCCGATGCCGGCCCCCATGGGGAGCGTCCAGTCGATGCCCAGCTGCCCGACAGAACCCAGCACCACACCGCCCAGCTTCTCGCGGTGGGCGCCGACCCACGCGGAGATCGCCTGCAGCGTCCCTTCCTCACAGTCCGTGGGAAGCTGCAGCCACACACCGTCCGGGAAGGAGGCGATCCCGCTGTCCAGAGCGTCCGGCCGCCAGTCCTCCGGCTGCCAGGCCGTGACCATGCCCGCGGCCTCCTTCGGGATCCGGTCGGCCCGGTAAACGACGCAAAGGCCCGGATGCGCACCCGAGGGCAGCGCACAGGCGTCCGGAGGCATCTCACGCACGGCGTCCGGCGCGTTTGCCCCGCAGATCGCGTCCGTCAGCATCTCCAGCGCGGCCCTGCGCAGGCTGTTGAGCGCGGAGGCCGATACGAAGGCGTTTTCCGTCTGTATCTCACATCGCGTCACGGAGAATGCCGTGCCGCCGGTCTTGCGGAGCTGCTGTTCGGCCCGTTCCGCGGTGAGCGCGGCTTTCTGCGCGGCCTGCACGGTCTCGCCCGCGGCGGTCACCGCGCAGATGCCGGAGCGCGCCGTCAGGCTGAGCGGCTCACCCGGCACGGCGCGCAGGGAGAGGGACACGGAGATCTCCGGCGGGGGCAGCGCCATGGCCCGGCGAAGCTGCTCGCTGTCCGTCAGGCGCACCACCGGTTCTCCTCCGCGCAGCCGCGCGTCCTCCCGGAGCCGCAGATTGGCGATGCCGCCGGCGGGCGTCTCGCTGCCGGCATAGATCGTCTCATAATCGCCCTGCGCCGTCCCGATCCGCAGCTGATCGCCGTCGTGCAGCGGCAGATCCGTGCGGATCTTCGCGAATCGCCTGTCTGCCTGCTCCACCCTGCCTACGGGCACGCCGCCGTGATTCACGCGGGCCGGATCGATGAAGCCGGCGTCGTTCACGCCCATGGCGCGGCCGCGCATGAAGCCGCCCCGCTGAAAGATCTGCAGCAGTTCGCGTTTTTCGCCCGCGTCCGCCTTCCGGAACGTGCCGTCCGCAACGCCGTCAAGGGCCGCGCGGTAGCTGCGGGTCACCGTGGCCACGTACTCGGGGCGCTTCAGGCGGCCCTCCAGTTTGACCGAACAGGCGCCCGCTTCCGCCAGCGCCGGCAGATCATCCCGCATGCAGACATCCCGGGGCGACAGCCAGGCGCCTTCCCGGCCGCGATACAGGTACTGCATGCGGCAGGGCTGCGCGCACCGCCCGCGGTTGCCGCTCCGGCCGCCCGCCATGGAGGAGAAGAGGCACTGACCGCTGACGCTCACGCACTGGGCGCCATGGCCGAACACCTCCACCTCGGTCCCGGCCGATGCGGCTTTCCGGATCTCCTCCAGGGAGCATTCCCGCGCCAGCACCACCCGCCGGATCCCCTGAGACGCCGCCCATTTCACGCCGGTCAGATTGTGGAGCGCCATCTGCGTGGAGGCGTGGACCGTGAGGCCGGGAAACTGTTTCCGAATGATGCGCAGGATGCCCAGGTCCTGCACCAGCACGGCATCCGCCCGGGCATCGCACAGCATGCGCAGCAGGTCGGTGACCGCGTCCAGCTCGCCGTCCTTCACCAGGGTGTTGACGGTGACGTGTACCCGCATCCCGTGGAGATGGCACAGCCGGACCGCGTCGCGGAGCTCATCGGGGGCGAAATTGCCCGCTCCGGCCCTGGCGCTGAAGGCTGTGCATCCCAAATAGACCGCGTCGGCGCCTGCCGCCACGGCCCTTTCAAGAGCGTCCCGGCTGCCCGCCGGGGCAAGCGTTTCAATCTTCATGATCCTGCATGCTGCGAAGCTGCCGGCGCAGACGGCGGTTCTCGTCCTGTGCCTTCATCAGTTCATCCGCCAGGTTCATCGCCGCCAGGGCATAGGCCTGCTGGGCGGGGAGGCGGGTGGCGGTCACGGACTCCCGGAGCTTCCGGTCCGCATAGGCCGCCACGCGTTTGAGATACTCCGGGGCGTCGGAGGAGCTCACGGTGTAGGCCTTGCCTCCGACGTAGACGGTCGTGGTCTGCTTTTCCATTTCTGCCCCTTTACAGCTTGCGGAAGGGATATTCCCGTCCGTCGGTCTCCACGCGAACGGAAGCCATGCGCTGAGGCGTCACGGGCCTGTCGCGCATGTCCCGCCGGGTGTTGACGATCTCGTCCGCCGCTTCCATGCCCTCCAGCACCTTGCCGAAGGCCGCGTACTGGCCGTCCAGGTGCGGGCTGGTGCTGGTCATGATGAAGAACTGGCTGCCGGCGGAATCCGGGTCCATGGCCCGGGCCATGGAAAGGACGCCGTAGGTGTGCTTCAGGGGATTCTTCACGCCGTTGGCCGCGAACTCACCGGGGATGGAGTAGCCGGGGCCGCCCACGCCGGTGCCCTGGGGGTCGCCGCCCTGGATCATGAAGCCGGGGATCACCCGGTGGAAGATCAGTCCGTCATAGAAGCCGCTGTTGGCCAGGCTGATGAAGTTGCCCACGGAGTTCGGCGCGATCTCGGGATACAATTCGCCCTTCATCTGCTTGCCGTTCTCAAGGGTTATGACAAAAGTCGGGTTGGACATGAAAACGCCTCCTGTTGCTTGGAATAAATCTATTGTAGCAGTTTCCCGGGGACTTTGCAAGCGCGGAAAAAGATGATATACTTCCCTCAGGATCCGGAAAGCGCCCGTCGGCCGCGAGCCGTCGGACAGGCAAGCCCCGGAACGATCATCCGACACAGAACGGAGGCATCGGCATGCTGAAAAGAATCGCTGCCATTTTCCTGGCGCTCGCGCTGCTCGTTCCCGGCCTGGCATGGGCGGACAGCGGGATCGTGATCCCCGAGATGCCCATCGGGGAGTTCGAGATCCCGGACAACGAGGCCATGGCTTTCCTGCGCCGCATGGGCACGGGCTGGAACCTGGGCAACACCCTTGAGGCCTATATCGACGGCCAGCGCCGGGGCGTGAACGATGAGACCAGCTGGGGCAACCCCCGCACCACGCCCGAGCTCTTTCAGGCGATCGCCGACGCCGGCTTCGGTTTCGTGCGCATCCCCGTCAGCTGGCATACCCATGTGGACGCCGACCTGAATGTGGACGAAGCCTGGATGGACCGGGTGCAGGAAGTGGTGGACTGGGCGCTGGACGCCGGCCTGATCGTCATCATCAACATCCATCATGACAACGCCCCCGCCTGGTATTTCCCGGACAGCGAGCATCTCGACGCCTCGCTCACCTACGTCACGCGCATCTGGGCTCAGATCGCCGAGCGCTTTGCGGACTATGACGAGCGCCTGGTGTTCGAGGGACTGAACGAGCCCCGGCTGGTGGGTTCCCCTTACGAGTGGAGTTTCAACACCGCCATGCTCGAGATCAAGGACGCGGCCGACTGCCTCAATCGGTTGAACCAGGCCTTTGTGGACACGGTCCGCGCCGCCGGCGGCCGGAACGCCGACCGCTATCTGGCGGTGCCCGGCTACGCGGCCTCCCCCGACGGCATCGACAGCGATCTCTTCGTGCTGCCCACGGACTCCGCGGACAATCGCATCATCGTCGCGGCCCACGCATACTCTCCCTACGATTTTGCCCTCAACGCCAGGGGGACGGATGCATTCGACCCGAAGCGGCCCGCGGATCGCAGCGGGGTCATGCTGCCCATCAAGAAGCTCTATGACCGGTGGATCAGCAAGGGCATCCCGGCCTACATGGGCGAATGGGGCACCGTGGACAAGGGCAATCCCCAGGCCCGGGTGGATCATGCGGCGCTGTTCGTCTCGGCGGCCACCCAGTGGAATATCCCCGTGTGCTGGTGGGATAACGGCGCCCTCCACTCCAACGGCGAGAACTTCCGCATCATCAACCGCAGGACCCTGGAGTGGGAATTCCCCGAACTCGTCGAGACCATCATGCGCTACAGCCTGAAGGAGACGGTCCCGGCGCAGTGAGGGCGACCCCGGGGCATGGACCCGGTTTGTACAGATCCCGGAGGCGTTTATGGTCGTTGTGTTTCTGGTGATGGTCCTGCTGGCGCTCCTGTGGCTCTTCTGCGCGCTGCCGCAGCTGCCCACGCGGTCCCTGCATGACTTTGAGGGCTGGGACTATGCCCATCGCGGTCTCTGGGACGCGGAAGTGCCGGAAAACTCCCTCGCGGCTTTCCGGCGGGCCGCGGCCTCGGGCTTCGGCATGGAGCTGGATGTGCAGCTCTCCTCAGACGGGGAGCCGGTGGTTTTCCACGATGACGATCTGGAGCGCATGTGCGGCGTGCGCAAGCCCGTTTCCGCCTGCACGCTGACGGAATTGCGCTCCCTGCGCCTGCTGGACAGCGATGAAGCCATTCCCACCTTTTCCGAAGTGCTTTCCGCGGTGAACGGCGCCGTGCCCATGATCGTCGAGATCAAGCAGTGCCGGAACCGCGAGGACGTGTGCCGGAAGGTGGACGCCATGCTGCAGCGCTATCCCGGGCTCGCGTGCGTGGAAAGCTTCGATCCCCGGGTGGTGCGCTGGTTCCGGAAGCACCGGCCGCAGCGGATCCGCGGCCAGTTGACCGCTTTCCCGACAAAAATGAGCGTCTGCAGGCGCACCTTCAGGACATGTCTGCTGGGCAGCATGATGACCAACCTTCTGGGCCGCCCGGACTTCATCGCCCAGGAGCATCGGACGGACCGGAACCCATTCTTCTCCGTCGCGAGGAAGCTGGGCGCCTGGACCGTGGCGTGGACCGTGCAGTCGCAGGAAGACATGGACCGGCTGCGTTCCCGGTATGACCTGCTGATCTTCGACAGCTTCGTGCCCTCCGGCCCTCTCCAAAGCACCGAGGGATCCGCCGATTGACCCTCCCACTCCCAAGGAGCTGTTTCTATGATCGTGATCCCCCTGCTCAAAAAGATCGCCGAGCTGTTCCTGATCCTTTTCACCACCACCGCGCTGGTCAAGGGCAGGATCCTGAAGGTTTCGGACAGCGCCGTGCTCTCCCGTCTGTCCCTGAACTTTATCACGCCCTGCGTCATCTTCAATTCCTTCCAGAAGGAGCTCAGCCCGGAGGTCACCCGGGGACTGCTGGTCTCAGCGGGGCTGGCCGTCGCGTTCCACATCCTGTTCTTCGGCTTTGCCTGGGTGCTGAAAAAGGTGTGGAAGGCGTCGGAGGTGGAGCGGGCCTCGGTGGTCTTCACCAACGCGGGGAATCTGGTGATCCCGCTGGTCTCCTATGTCATCGGTGAAGAGTGGGTCATCTACACCAGCGCCTATGTGGTGGTGTTCAACATCCTCTTCTGGACGGTGGGCATCCGCATGTTCGACCACGAGAGCAAGCCCGATTACCGGAAGATCCTGCTGAATCCCAATCTGCTGGCGGTGGCCGCGGGACTGTTCTCCCTCTTCATCGGCCTGAAGCTGCCGGAGCCCGTCGCCCTGGCCTTCTCCGACGTGGCGGTCATGATCGGGCCCCTCAGCATGATGATCACCGGCATCATCGTGGGCAGCCTGTCCTTCTCGGATCTGGTCTCCTACAGGCGGGTGATCGGCGTGGTCCTCTTCCGCATGGCGGTGGGTTCCGGGCTGGCTGTGCTGCTGGCGGTGTTCAGCCTGAAGACCGGGATCCTTTCCGTGGACAGATCCATCGTGCTGATCCCGCTGTTCGCCGCCATCGCGCCGTCCGCGTCCAATATCAACCAGGTCGCCATCCTCTACAACAAGGACGCGAAGTACGCCTCGGTGATCAACGTGCTGACCACCCTCTCCTGCATCGCCACCATGCCCCTGTGGGTGATGGTGTTCGAGGCGCTGGCGGGCTGAGGACACAGACCGGGATGCGCCCGGACAGGCGGCAGCGCCCCACGGCAGACAAATCCGGCTCACAACAGAGCACAGCAAAAGCGGCGCGTGCGCGCCGCTTTTGCTTATCTGCAGAACTTGTCGATGTAGGCGTCCAGGCAGTGGCGGATGATCTTCTTCGCTTCCTCCGGGCCCTGCACCTCGTTGACGACCGTGGTCTTGCCCTCGAGATTCTTGTACACGGTGAAGAAGTGCCGCATTTCCTCGAAGACGTGCGGCGGCAGTTCGTCGATGCTGTGGTAGGTGTTGTAGTTGGGATCGTTGAAGGGGATGGCGATGATCTTCGCATCCACCATGCCCTGGTCCTGCATGTTGATGACGCCGATCGGATAGCAGCGCACAAGGCTCAGCGGAGAGATGCCCTCCGAAGATACCACCAGCACGTCGAGCGGGTCCTTGTCGTCGGCATAGGTGCGCGGGATCAGGCCGTAGTTGGCCGGGTAGTGCGTGGAGGTATAGAGGATGCGGTCGAGGATGATATGGCCGGTCTCCTTGTCCAGCTCGTACTTGTTGTGCGAGCCCTTCTCGATCTCGATGACCGCGATGAAGTCCTCCGGGGTGATGCGGTGGGGGCTGATGTCATGCCAGATGTTGCTCATGGAAAGCTCCTTTCGTGCAGACGCATGGGGTGCAGGTTCAGAGGATGCCGTCGCGCTTCCAGCGCAGGACCGTCCGGTAGCCGAGCTTCGCGTACCAGGGCGCCACGCCGGTATAGTGGATGTAGCTGAGATCACGGTTCTCGATGCGAAGGATCTCGGTGGCCAGCTGCACCATCCGCAGCCCGACGCCCTGCCTGCGGGCTTCCGGGACAGTCCCCACGCAGCCGGGGCCGGCGATGCGCAGGCCCATGTGCGTTCCCATATCCTCCACCATGCAGAAGCAGAGGATCTCTCCGTTCTCCGTGCCGCAGAGGACGCGGTCGCTGCTTTCCCGGTAGATGGGGACCCACGCGGGAACGACCTTTTCCACGGCGCGGTACAGGAGATCCGGATCACCGTCCCAATAGGCGTAGCGGACGCTGTCGCGCACGGGGACCGGAGGCATCGGGACCGTGCTCTTCAGCGGCAGGATCATCTCGCTGTGGATGCTGTCCGGGTCAATGGCCCGGATATTCTCCCGCTCAAAGAAACCGGGATGCATCTCTTCAAAGAGGCGCTTCCAGTCAAGCTCCATGGCTTTCCCTCCCTCTGCGGGCAACGGGCGCGGTCCGCCGTCACGCATTCTTCTTCTCGAGATATTCGTCGTAATTGCAGTAGTAGTCGCTGACCGTGCCGTCGTCGTGGATCTCCAGGATGCGGTCGGCCACGGTGGAGATGAACTGGTGATCGTGGCAGGTGAACATCACGTTGCCCGGGAAGTTGATCAGGCCGTTGTTCACCGCCGTGATGGACTCCAGATCCAGGTGGTTGGTGGGCTGGTCCAGGATCAGGAAGTTGGCGCCGGACAGCATCATGCGGGAGAGCATGCACCGCACCTTCTCGCCGCCGGAGAGGACGTTGACCGGCTTGTAGACGTCGTCGCCCGAGAAGAGCATCCGGCCCAGGAAGCCGCGCATGTAGGTCTCCAGCTGTTCCGGCGAGTACTGGGCAAACCATTCCAGCATGGTCATGTCCTTGCCGTCGAAGAAGGCGCTGTTGTCGTGGGGGAAATAGCTCTGGCTGATGGTGACGCCCCACTTGAAGCTGCCGCTGTCGGGCTCGACCTCCTCCATGAGGATGCGGAAGAGGGCGGTGGCCGCCTGTTCGTTGCCGACGATGCCGATCTTCTGTCCGCGGGTGACGATGAAGGAGACGTCCTTCAGCAGCTGCACGCCGTCCTGGGTGTAGCTGATCTTGTCCACGGTGAGGATATCCTTGCCCGCCTCCCGGTCGGGGGTGAAGGCCACCCAGGGATAGCGGCGGGAGGATGCGGGCATCTGCTCCAGGGTCAGCTCGTCCAGCAGCTTGCGGCGGCTGGTAGCCTGCTTGGCCTTGGACTTGTTGGAGGAGAAGCGCTGGATGAAGGCGCGCAGTTCCTTGATCTTGTCCTCCCGGCGCTTCTTCTGGTCGTTCATGAGGCTCTGCATCATCCTGGAGGACTCATACCAGAAATCATAGTTGCCGACGTAGAGCCGGACCTGGTTGTAGTCGATATCCACGATATGGGTACAGATGTTGTTGAGAAACCAGCGGTCATGGCTGACCACGATCAGGGTCCCGGGGAACTCCATCAGGAAGTCCTCCAGCCAGTTGACGCTGCGGATGTCCAGGTTGTTGGTGGGCTCGTCCAGCAGCAGGATGTCGGGATGGCCGAAGAGCGCCTGGGCCAGCAGGACCTTGAACTTGTCCTGGCCGTTCAGCTCCGACATCTGCTCATAGTGCATATCCGCGGGGATGCCCAGGCCCGTGAGGAGGGTGGCGGCGTCGCTCTCGGCGTTCCAGCCGTCCATCTCGGCAAACTCGCCCTCCAGCTCCGCGGCCTTCTCGCCGTCGGCATCGGAGAAATCAGGCTTTGCGTAGAGGGCGTCCTTCTCCTTCATGACCTCCCACAGGCGGGGATTGCCCATGATCACCGTATCGAGGACAGGGAACGCGTCGTACTTGAACTGGTCCTGCTGCAGCACGGACATGCGCTCGTCCGCGGGGATGGTGACAGAGCCCGTCGTGGGCTCCAGATCCCCGGACAGGATGCGCAGGAAGGTGGACTTGCCCGCGCCGTTGGCGCCGATGATGCCGTAGCAGTTGCCGGGCAGGAACTTGAGATCCGCGCCGGAAAAGAGCTTCTGACCGCCGAAGGTGAGGGAGACATTGGTAACGGTAATCATAGTCGATCAGCCTTTCGTGAATGAGGGATCACAACGCCGCGGACCGCGGATCCGTCGTGAGACAGCTTCATTGTAACATAGAAGGACGTGCAAAACAAGCAGTCCCCGCGACATTTCGGCGACTCCGCGGCGTCTGATCCGTTCTGCCTGCCCCTCCACAGGGCTCGTCCGGCGGCATCGGAAAAGACCAATGCCGAATTAATCTTCTTCTAATCGAAACCGCCTGTTTTCTCATCCGGCTTCGTGCTATGATCAAACCGTCGAAGGGAAACGGACAGACACTTGCCCGAAATCGAAGCCCGGCGACGAGGAGGTAGCCATTATGCTGAGCCTGATCTTCCTGCCCCTTGAGCTGGCCATCGGATTCATCCTGCTTCCGCTGCGCATCATTCTTGAGATGCTCCGCTGCAGCCGCCTGATGTCCATCATCCTGATCGGCGGGCTCTGCTCCGTTGTCTTCGGGATCGTCAGCCTGATCCTCGGATCGCTGCAGTCCCTGCTGCCCTGGATCCTGATCGTGGCCGGTATCGTGATCATCTGCCGCGCCAACAGCGATCATCCCGAAGCCCGGGAAAACGTGCTGAAGCAGCTCTTCGGAAAGAAGGCCGCTGAGTGACCCGCGGATCTGCGGGGCATGGCTCCGCACCGCGATCCGGCGGAACGGCACGGCGTGTGCATACACATGCTGTGCCGTTTTTGTCTGCTCATGAAAAAAAGGAGCCCGGACCGGTGCCATTCGCCCATTTTCGTGGTACAATGGCATCGTCAGATACGGGTCCATCCCGTGATCGGAGGAGCGTGGCGCAATGAAACGGATCCCTGTCACTTCCATCGGCGGCATTCGCATCGGACAGATCGAAGACCCGGCCGCGGGCACCGGCTGCACCGTTTTGATCGGCGAGGCCGGCATGCGTGCCGGGCTGGACGTGCGGGGCGGCGGCCCGGCCTCCCGCGAGAGCCAGCTGCTGGACCCGCTGATGGCGGCCGGTTCGATCCACGGGATCGTGCTGGCGGGCGGCAGCGCGTACGGGCTGAACGCCGCGGGCGGCGTCATGCGCTGTCTGGAAGAGCGCGGCATCGGCTACGACACCGGCTATGCCCTGGTGCCGCTGGTGGCGCAGGCGGATATCTATGATCTGTCCGTCGGCGATCCTTCCGTGCGGCCGGACGAGGCCATGGGGTATGAGGCCGCGAAGCGTGCCATGGAGGCGCCGAACTACCGGGACGGCAATTACGGCGTCGGGTGCGGCGCCACCGTCGGGAAGATCGCCGGCATGGGCACCTGCATGAAGGCGGGCATCGGCAGCTTTGCCGTGGAGATCGGCGAGCTGCGGGTCGGGGCCGTTGCGGTCGTCAACGCGCTGGGCGACATCTTCGACCAGGAAAGCGGGAGGCAGATCGCCGGTCTGCTGACGGAGGACCGGTCGGCTTTGCGCAGCACTTCGGAGTACATGAAGACCCACGCCCGGATCGACGAGAACAAGTTCACCGGCAACACGACCCTGGCCGTCGTCATGACCAACGCGCGATTCGAGAAGGCGCAGCTGTGCAAGATCGCCGGCATGGCCCACGACGGGTTCGCCCGCTCCATCCGCCCGGTGCATACCTCGGCGGACGGGGACAGCATCTTCGCCGTGTCTGTGGGCGAGGTCACGGCGGACCGGGACCTGGTGGGCATTCTGGCCGCGGAAGTCGTCAGCGGAGCCATCATGACGGCGGTGGAAACGGCCGAAAGCGCCTTCGGCTTCAAGGCGTACAGGGACCTGGGCTGATCATCCGAACACATCCTGCCCTATGCAAATGGGACCCGCCGATATTTCGGCGGGTCCCATTTAAGTGGAGACGGATCGCTGCCGCGATGTGCGCCGCACGGGCGCGCGACCGCCGGTCCTTACGGCTCAGGCATGTCCGCGATGGTGCCGGTGGCCGCGTCGTAGAAGATGATGCTGGTCAGCACCTCGGTGGTAACGGTGTTCTCCTCCTGGGTGTTGATCTGCGGAGCCGGCGTGTGGGCGGGGGCCTCTCCCTCAATGATCACGGTCTGATACAGTGCGCTGTAGGCCGTGGCGTACTTGCTCTGGATGAAGCAGCGCCATCCGGCCGCCTCGATCTCCAGCCATCCGTCCTCGCTTTCCCCGAAGATGACGATCCTGGTGCCGCAGGGGATCTCCCCCAGGATCCGGCTGGTGATCTTGCCGTTCTGCCGGATATTGACGGTGATCCGGCTGGTGGTCCGGCCCTTGTACGTCAGCACGGCATCCGTCGGTTCCGTCTCGCCGGGCTCAAGGAACTGCAGGGAACGGGTCTTGATGTATCCGACCCTTCCCGAGCACCAGACCTTGGTGTATCCCTTCCCGACGGAGAGGACCAGGCACATCTGGTTGGTGGTGCACCGCCAGACCACATCGCTCTTGGCCGAGGCGCGGGTATGCATGGTGGCATAACCGGCGCGCTTGGCGTTGATGCAGGCAAAGCGCCGGGCCTCGTCCACCGTCCCGTCCGTCTCGTAGCGCAGACTGGCGGTGGGCACCCGGTACTGCTGACGGCCCACGCGCACATCGCAGTACAGGGATCCGGCATGCACCAGCGTGACCTCCTGCTCCGTGCCGTCTTCCGCCACCAGCCAAACGTTCAGGGTCTCGCCGGGGGCGAAGGTGGGTCCGGGACCGGGCACGATGGGATCGCCGTTCTCATCGTATTCCGTGGTCTGCGTCTCATCCCCCGGGAGGATGACGGGGCTGTATGTAGCGCTGGGATCGGCTGTCTGCAGATCGGAGAAGTCGTCCGTTCCGTCGCCGTTGATGACCATGGCGCCATCCTCGGTGTAGCTGACCGCCAGGGCCGCGGCCGTCAAGGCCAGCAGGAGCAGGACCGCCACGGCGGTGAGCATCGCTCTTTTCATTCCATATCCTCCTCAATGTCTCCCTCAGGGATGCAGTGCGCGAAGTCCCGGACCTTGTCCCACGCCACGTTGAAGCCCGCGCCGTGCGAGCAGAAAACCGATCCCGGAGGGTGCTCCGGGTCATTCAGCGGATCGTACGCGGCCGACGCGATGACCGGTCCCGGGTCTGTGCAGGGGGCGTACCGTGCCATCCACACCCGCAGCACGCCGCGGCCCCGGGTGAGGGACATGAAGCCCTGCTGAAAGCCGATAAAGCCCGCGTAGGCCACTTCTCCCGCAAAGCTTGCGGTCTGCCCCTCCGCCAGCGCCTGTTCGATGGACGCGTGCGCCTGCTGAAGCGCGGAGAGGACTGTACCGTACTGATCCGCGGGCACGTCCGCCCGGAAGCCCGCGATGGGCTCCAGCAGCACGCTCCGGGCGTTCATCAGGGCGTTGCGGACGGCACGGTATGTGGCCTGCCGGAAATCCCCGCCCTCGGTGTGCTTGGGATGGGCGCGCCCGATCAGGAGCTGGATCTCCACGTCGTCGATGGGGGCGCCGGTGAGCACGCCCCGGTGTTCCCTTTCAAACACATGGGTCTCCACCAGACGCTGAAAGTGAAGCGGGAGGATGTCGACATGGCAGCGGGAACGGAAGCGGATGCCCGATCCTCCGGGCAGCGGGACCAGCCTCAGCCATACCTCCGCATAGTGCCGCAGGGGCTCATAGTGACCGATGCCCACCGCCGGAGCCGCCACGGTCTCGCGGTAGAGCACCCGGGGCGGGCCGAAGGCGATCCGGATCCCGAAGCGCTCCCGCATCACGGTCTGCAGGATCTCCAGCTGGATCGGGCCCATGACGCGGATGTGGATCGCGCCGCCTTCGGCCTCCGCGCAGAAGGTGGGCTCTTCCTCCTCCGCCTGGCGAAGGGCTCGCAGGACCGCGCTTTCCGGGGCATCGTCCCACAGCACCCGGACCGACATCATGGGCTCGGTGCGGAAACGGACGGGTTCGGCATCCCCAAAGGCGTCGCCGGGCCGCAGGCTCCCGAAACCGGCCAGCACCGCGTGATCGCCCGCCTCCGCGCGGTCCGCGCGGATCAGTCTGTGTCCCTCCCAGCGGCGGATGTCGTTGACCTTCTCCCCGGCCGCATCGTCCTTGACCGAGAGGGTCCCTCCGGTCAGTTTCACATGGCAGAGCCGCTGGCCGCCTCTGTCATGGGTGACCTTCCAGCATATGCCGGAAGCGGTCCCCGTATCCGCTGCGGGCACCGGTGTCAGGCGGTCCAGCAGGCGCAGGAAGGACGCGACGCCGTCCCCGCTGAGGGCCGATCCGGCCATCACCGGAAAGACGGCCCGTTTCATGGTCAGGCGCGCAAGACAGGCTTCCGACGATCGCTCATCCGCCCGGCCGGCCTCCCAGTCATCGAGGAAGGCCTCATCCCGCAGCGCGATCTCTTCCAGCAGCGTTCCGTCCATCACGCCGTCGTTCTGCCATGCCCTCAGATCCAGCATATCGCCGGAACAGCGGGCGCGCAGCCGGTCAATGGTGCGTTCGGGATCCGCCGCAGCGAGATCCAGCTTGTTCAGAAAGATCAGGGTCGGCACCCGGTATGCCTCCAGGAGCCGCCAGAGGGTCTCCGTGTGGGACTGGACCCCCTCGGCCGCGCTGACCACCAGGACCGCCGCGTCCATCACGCTGAGAGCGCGCTCCATCTCCGGAGTGAAGTCCGTATGACCCGGCGTGTCGAGCCAGTAGACCGTGCTGCCGCCGATCGACAGCCGGGCCATGGTGGCATAGATGGTGATGCCCCGCTGCCGCTCCATGGGATCGTCGTCGAGGGAGGCGTCGCCGTGGTCCACGCGGCCGGGCGTGCGAACAACGCCGCAGGTGTACAGCACCTGCTCGCTCAGCGTCGTCTTTCCCGCGTCCACATGGGCCAGGATGCCTATGGTCTTCCTCACGCAATCCCCTCCGTTTACCATTATATGCGCAATTTGCAATATATGCAAGACGATTTCTTAAATATTTCGTAACAATCACGCAACACAGTCCGCATCGACGCACGACAAAATGCAGCACCGCCCTCGGATGCTGCATTTTGTGTGACCGTCCAGTCCGCCCTGTGTATTGTGTCGGCCAGCGATTCTCAAACCGCGGCGCCCCATCTCCCTGCCCGAGGGAAGGGGAGAGAGAGGCCTGCGGCCCGCACCCGCCATGTTGAACGCGCATGGAAGGCAGCCGCTTCGTGCGCTCCCTGTCCATCGATCCACACGACCCGCCCGGTCGTGACCGGGACGCAGGCTGCAGACAGTCAGAAGGCTTTGGCTTCCCGTGCGAAAGCCCTGTAGCACTTGTACCCCTCCCACAGATCGCACTTGGCGGCGATCTCATAGGGGGCGTGCATGGACAGGACGGCGATGCCCGCGTCGATGACGTTCATGCCGTACTTGGCGCACATATAGGCGATCGTGCCGCCTCCGCCGGCGTCCACCTTGCCCAGCTCCGCGGTCTGGAAGTCCACGCCCGCGTCGTCCATGATGCGGCGGATCTCCGCCATGAACTCGGCGTTGGCGTCGTTGCTGCCGCCCTTCCCTCCGCGTCCGGTGAACTTGTTGAAGCACACGCCCTTGCCAAGGATGGCGGCGTTCTTCTTCTCGAACACGCCGGCGAAGTTGGGGTCAAAGCCCGCGCTGACATCGCTGGAAAGCATGCGGCTGTTCCGCAGGCAGCGGCGCAGCGTCAGGTCGCTGTATCCGCCCTCGCAGGCGGAGATCAGCTCGGCCACCGTGTTCTCGAAGAAGTTGGAAGCCATGCCCGTGGCGCCCACGCTGCCGATCTCCTCCTTGTCGGTCAGGATGGCGCAGACGGTGTACGCGGGCGTCCCCTCACAGTCGGTGACGGCTCTCAGCGAGGGGTAGGCGCAGATGCGGTCGTCATGACCGTAGCCGAGGATCATGGAGCGGTCGAAGCCCAGATCCCGGGCACGCCCCGCGGGGACGATCTCCAGCTCCGCGGAGAGCAGGTCTTCCTCCTCCGCGCCCAGCTGTTCCTTCAGCAGTTTCAGCACCTGGGCCTTCACGGCCTCCTTCTCGGCGTCCTTCAGCGGACGGCCCCCGACGATGAGGTTCAGCGCCTCACCCTCGACCGCCTCTGACGCCTTTTTGCTCATCTGATCCTGGGCCAAATGGATCAGCAGGTCCGAGAAGCAGAAGACCGGATCCTCTTCCTTCTCGCCGATGGCCACGGTCTCGCGGGTGCCGTCCTTGCGGACGATCACGCCGTGCAGGGCCAGGGGGATCGCCACCCACTGATACTTTTTGATGCCGCCGTAATAGTGGGTGTCGAAGTAGGCGATGCCCTCATCCTCGTAGAGGGGATTCTGCTTGACGTCCACCCGGGGGGAATCGATATGCGCGCCGAGGATGTTCATGCCCTCGGACAGCGGCTTTTCACCGATGACAAAGGCCATCAGGTCCTTGCCCATCCAGTTGTAGTACACGCGGTCGCCCGCCCTGAGGGTCCTGCCCTCCCGAACGATGTCCGCCAGATCGGCAAAGCCCTTGCGCCTGGCCTCCGAAACGCCGAACACCACGCATTCGCGCTCTGTCTTGCAGGCGGAAAGGAAGGCCGAATATCCCTCCGCGAACTTCATGACCTCCGCCAGTTCGGTATCGTCATACTGTTTC
The DNA here is from genome assembly GCA_902767565.1 of uncultured Eubacteriales bacterium. Taxonomy (GTDB): domain Bacteria; phylum Bacillota; class Clostridia; order Christensenellales; family Aristaeellaceae; genus RUG11272. The sequence continues at coordinate 126,092 of CACXHY010000001.1, forward strand.
CAAGCATCCTGTCTGACCATGGGGATCCTCCTTGTTGTCATATGTTCTGATCCGCGCTCTGCGGACGGGTCGCACGTGATCGCTCCGCTCCCCTCAGGCACGTCTCCGCCGCAAGCATGCCGCTTGCGACAGCCTGCGGGATGCCCTCTCCGCTCGAAGCGTCGCAGGTGCCCGCGGCATCGCCGGCCTGCAGGCACCCGTCCTCCGCCTGATCGGCACGGGATGTGGGGGACGTTCCGAGAAAGGCATAGGCGGCGGGACGAATGACCGCGAAGTGATCCGGACACTTCCCGGCGCACAGGGCGATGAACCGCTCCATCTCCGCCTTGATGCGCGCCGTCTCCGCGCTCCGCCACACGCCGATATTCCAGCGGCGGTCCCCCAGCGGGAAGGCCCAGCGGTACCCGGTCGGGTCGTCGGGCAGGTGCCAGAACCAGACGCTGTCCTCGTCCAGCGGCGGCTTTGCGCTGATCACCATGCTCGCCCCGATGGGAAGCCCGCGCCGCAGGGCCGGGTCCTGCCGGAAGCCGCTCTGCGCGCCGGAGGCATCGATCAGCCGCGGCGCGCGGGCCGTGTCTCCGATCTGCCACAGTCCGTCCCGCTGCACCGGCGTCTCGGCCGCATATCGGATCCGCGCCCCCGCCTCCTCGGCGCGGGAACGCACCAGGCGCAGCAGGCACGGTTTGGGCAGGGTCAGGAAACCGCGGTCGTCGTGGCGGACCTCCGATCGCCATCCGGGCCACAGGTGGACGCTGCGGGAGATGGGATGCGCCCCGGCTTCCAGCAGCCGGTCCGCAGATACCGACAGCTTTGCCAGGGCTTCGAGGCCGTTCTCCGACAGTCCGTCTCCGCAGGGCTTGCAAACGTCTTCCGGATACCTGTCCGCCATCAGGACCTTCATGCCTCCGACCGCGCAGGTGACGGCGGCAGACGAAGCGGCCGGACCCGCGCCGAGCACGATCACATCATAGTCAGTCACGCGCCTGTCTCCCCCTGTCCCGATCGGGCCGCGAAAGCGCACCCATCCGTATGCCGACGACGCGCCTCGCCCGAAGCCGGGGCAGCCTACCGATAGATATCACCGTAGCAGTCCAGTTCGATCAGCTTGTCGCGCAGCATTTGCAGATCATGCCAGGCGGCACGCTTTTTGGCCGGGTCCCGGAGTAGGGCGCTGGGGTGGTAAGTGGGCATGATCCATGTCCCCCGGCGCTGCCGCCATTGGCCCCTGACCGCCGTGATGCGGGTATCCTCGCCCAGCACCGTCCTCGCGGCGGATGCGCCGAGCAGAAGGATGACCTTCGGCCTGAGCAGGGCCGTCTGCATCCGCAGATGCATCAGGCAGGCCGCCCGTTCCTCCGGTTCCGGGACGCGGTTCCCCGGCGGCCGGCACTTGACGGTGTTGCAGATGTACACGCGGTCTCGCGGCAGCTCGATGGCGGCAAGCATCCGGGTCAGCAGCTGCCCCGCCGGTCCCACAAAAGCCAGGCCCTGACGGTCCTCCTCCGCGCCGGGGCCCTCCCCGATGATCATCAGGGGAGAATGCCGGTCGCCCTGTCCCGGCACCTTGTGCGATATGCCGCCGCACAGGGCGCACCGCGAGCAGGCCTCCACCTGGCTCTCCAGAAGCTCCCAGGTGATCTCAGCCATAGTGCGGGCCTCCGGCCTGGCCGCCCAGGTTCTGCAGCACCGTGAAGCGCAGTTTCAGGTCCTCGACCGTCATATGCACCATGGACACGATGAGCCAAATCAGCAGGAGGGATCCCACGGTGAACAGGACCACCAGGATCAGATCGCGCACCCACGCGGATGCCTTGAAGAAATCCCGTCTGGCGAGCATCCTCTCCCGCTTGTCCTCGTCGTCCTCTTCGATCCAGTCGGCCGCGTCCGGCATCGCTGTTTCGGACTGCAGGCGGAGCTCCTCCTGTTCGGCCGCGATCGCATCCTCCAGTTCGTCCGGCACGGGATCGTGGAAGAGCGGCTGATAGGGCTCATCCCCCTCCGGTCTGTTGGGAAAACGGGTCACTGCGCTCACTCCCCTCATGAAACAGAAGGACGCCGACGGGATCGCCGGCGTCCTTTCGAAACTGGTTCCGACCTGACACGGCGCGGCTGCGGTCACTTCTTGCCGCTTCCCGACCCGGATCCGTCATCGTGCTTGTAATAGCCGCTGGTATAGTGATGATAATAGCCCTTGTTGTAGTACTTTTTGGAAGAGATCGTATCGAACTTGACCTTGTTCAGGATGCAGCCCAGGATCGGTTTGCCGCTCTGCATCATCTGCTGCTTGCAGGACATCAGGTCGCGCATGTGCGTCTTCGAGTACTCCACCACGAGCACCGATCCGTCGCAGCTGGCCGCGATCTCGGCGGCATCGATCACCATGCCCACGGGCGGCGCGTCCACCAGCACCATATCGAAGTTGGCGGCGAGCTCGTCCAGCATGCTGGTGAAATACTCCGAGTCGATCAGGGACATGGGGTTGGAAACATCGCGCCCGGCGGGAATGATGCACGCCCCGTAGAGATTGGTCTCATAGAGGCAGTCTCCCAGGGAGCACTGGCCCGCGAGATAGTGAGCCAGGCCCAGCAGTTCCCCGTCGGTCTCGATGCGGTGGCGGCGCACCAGGAAGGAGCGGCGCATATCCGCGTCCACCAGCACCACGCGCTTGCCGCGGCGGGCCAGGTTCTGCATGATCTCCATCACCAGGAAGCTCTTGCCCTCGGCCATGGTGTTGCTGGTGAAAACGATCTTTTTCAGGTTGCGGCCCGTAAAGGTCAGGTTGGTGCAGATGGTGTTCAGGGCCTCGGTGCCTGCGTAATTCAGCGGCTCGATCTTATTGATGGTTGCCTGTCTCATTTTGAACCGCCTTTCTTGCCGGAATGCTTCCGGGAGGACCGATGGGAAGAAGACGCGTCCGCCATATCCGCGGCCGGCATCATGCCCAGCACGGGAAGGTGCAGCTTCTTCTCCAGCGCCTCCGCGTTGCGAACGCGGTCATCCACGATGAACTGCACGACGATGACCGCCGCCGCCGCCACGAATCCCACGATGAAGCCGAGCAGGATATTCCGCGTTTTGTTGGGGCCGGCGACCGTGTATCCGCGCTCGCTCGCCGCCTCAAAGATCCGCGGTTCGGTCGTGCCCATGTGATCCGCGATGAACATGCGTCCGTATTCCGCGTACTTGTCCGCCATCCGCACGGCTTCCTCTCCGTCGGTGGATGTCACCGTGAGAGAAAGGATGCGGGTGCCGCTGACGTTGGTCACGTTCAGCATCTTGGTCATCTGGCTGATGGAATAGTCCAGCCCCAGGTCTTCCCTGACCTGCCTGTGGATCGTGTAGGTCTTGAAGGCCTGCACATAGTCCGCCGCCAGGTTGGTGCCCATCTGCAGATCGGAAAGGTTCACCACCGAATCCTTGGAGTTCAGGATGTACAGCCGGCTCGTCGCCTGATAGGTACGGTCCACAAAGCGGAAGGTATAGATCCCCATGATGAGCGCGCCCACAAGCGCGGCCAGAATGATCCAGCGGGCTTTCTCCAAAAGGCGGTACAGCAGTTCCACCAGATCGATCTCAAACCCCTGCTCTTCATTCTGCGTGCGGTCGTCGTTCGTCTGCACGGTCAGCCCTTGATTCTCGATTGCCATCGTTCTCCTCCGCTCCCCAGTCTCCGATGGTTTTTACACATCAAAAGAAACTCGCTGATATTCAGCGCTTCAGTATACCATGTTTCGCCGCGGCATGTCAATGGCTTTGGCGGCAAATTGCGAATCCGCCGCTGCGCTGTGCGGAAGAGGCGGGAATCGTTTTAACCGAATTCTAATGTAAATTGTGTTGCAATATACCTTGACAGATAAGGTATCTTGTGTATAATGGGCGGTGAAAGGAGGGCTGTCCCATGCGTAAAGGGCTGGATCCCATCTTCAGGAAATCCTCCGGCATCAGTTCGGTTCGGATGCCGGCCCCCATCGGCGTCGATCCCCTGTTGTACTGTGACTCGCAGCCGGACCCGCTGCGCCGGAAGGATCGCAATGTCTCCGGGCTTCACGTGCCGTACCCCCGGGAGGTGAAAAGATGAATCTCTCGGCTGATCTGCTGCGCGGTTACACCGACAGCATCATCCTCGCGCGTCTGCGGGAGGGCGAGAGTTATGGCTACCGCATCAACCAGGCCGTCAACGCCATAAGCGGAGGCTCCTTCGAGATGAAGGAAGCCACCCTGTATACCGCTTTCCGAAGACTGGAGAGCGCCGGCCTGATCGTCTCCCGCTGGGGGGATGAGGCAACCGGCGCACGCCGCCGCTATTATCGGCTCACCGAAGCCGGACAGAACCGCCTGCGGGAAGACCTGGCGGGATGGGAAGACACCAAGCATCTGCTGGACCTGCTGCTGAAGGAGGATGACCATGAATAAGACCGTGGAGCGCATTGTCAACCTGCTGTTCGACAATGTGGAGATGACGGAGGAGACCCTCGCCATGCGGGACGAGGTGATGAACAACTGCCAGGACCGTTTTGCCTCCCTGGTGGCGGACGGCTACGCCGAGGACGATGCCGTCGCAGCCGTGGTGGAAAGCCTGAACGGAATGGACGAAGTGCTGAAGGATTACCCCCGGAAGCAGGCGCCGGACGCCGGATTCTTTGACAAGGACGATGCCGCGCAGGCTCCCTTTGAAGGCACGACCGCCATCGCGTGGGATCAGATCCGCCATCTGCGGGTCAATGTACGCAGCGCCGAAGTCGAAGTGTCCGAGACAGAAGGCCGGCAGACCGTGGAAGTCCAGGCGGGTTCCCACTCCTATATCGATCTCCGGGTCGACGGAGACACCCTGGTCGCCACGCAGAAGAACCGCGCCGCGGCATCCGAGGCCCCGAATGAAAACGGACTCCTCGGTTCCCTTGCCCGGCTGTTCCGGGGCGCCGTTTCCCTGGGCGACGACAGCTGCCGCCTGAGCCTCGGCCTTCCCGCCGGCATGCTGGAAAGCGCCAGGATCCAGACCTTCAGCGGAGATGTCGCCTTCTCTCTGCCCGCCCCCGAGGTCAGCATCCAGACCACCAGCGGGGACGTGGATGTGTCCGTGGCATCGGACGGCACCAAGGCGGCGGTCGGCGGTGAACGCGCCGGAAAGATGACGGTCGTCACCGTCAGCGGCGATCTGGATGTGCGCGGAGAGTTCGCCCGAGCCGATATGACCACCACCAGCGGGGATGTCGATTACCGGGGTACCGCCGATCAGCTCACGATCACCACCGTCAGCGGCGATGTGGAGGCAGAGTCCTGCAGCGCCCGGATCTCCGTCAGCGTCGTCAGCGGTGATGTGGACCTGACCCTGACCTCCCCCGGTCCCGCCGAGGTGAAGGCCGCCTCCGTCAGCGGCGATGTGGAGATCCGTCTGGCCGATCCTGCCGCAGGCGCGTGCGCATCGTTCCGCACCAAGACCGGCGACGTGACCTGGCACAGCGGTGCCCGATCCAATCCGGACGCCCCTGTGCGGCTGGACATCAGCACCATTTCCGGGGACATCGGGATCGGCTGATCCGCACGCCTCTCCCGACCCGCCCGCAATCCAAAAGCAGCCTGCCGACAGGCTGCTTTATCTGTTGACGGGATGCGCGTCACACGGCGCAGAAGCGCAGGAATTCCGCACCGTCCATGTCCTTCCAGGCGAAGATGCCGTCCTCCATCGTCATATAGCTGTGAGGAGCGCCGTCCTTGGGGATAGACACGGAGCCGGGGTTCATCACCGTGATGCCGTCGACGGCGCGGCACTCCGGGATGTGGGTATGGCCGTGCAGCAGGATATCCCCCGGCTGCAGCGGCGGCAGGGCATCGGCGTTGTAATGGTGGCCGTGGGTTGCGAAGAGGACGCGGTCCCCGGTCTCCAGCAGCGCATAGTCGGCCAGTACCGGGAAGGGCAGCACCATCTGATCGACCTCGGCCTCACAGTTGCCGCGAACGCAGAAGATCCGCTCCCGGTATCCGCTCAGCATGGCGATCACGCGCTTCGGGTCATAACCCTCGGGCAGATCGTTGCGGGGCCCGTGGTACAGCAGGTCCCCCAGAAGCAGCAGACGGTCTGCCCTCTCCCGCTCAAAAGCCCGCAGCATGGCCTCGCACCACACCGCCGAGCCATGGATGTCAGACGCGATCAGCCAGCGCATTGGGCCGCCTCCTCCAGTTGGTCCTCCGTGAACACGGGGATGCCCCGGACCTTCAGCATGGCCGCAAACACCCCGTCCCCGGCAACGGTCTTGCCGGAAAACGCCCCGTCATAGACCTCGCCCGATCCGCATGAGGGGCTGTGCGCCTTCAGGATCGCGTATTCGACCGTCCTGCCGGCGCAGCTTTCGAGGCAGCGCAGCGCACCGGCGCGGAAGGCTTCGGTGACATTCGCGCCGTCCTTCGACCACACTTGCCCGTCCCTGATCTCTGACGGAGGGCGAGGAGCGGGCAGCCCGCCGGCCGTCTCCGGGCATACCGGGATGATCTCCCGGTCCCGGCAGAAGGCGATCACGGCCTCGTTCCGGTTGTCTCCGCCGTTGTATTTGCACCTCTCGCCCAGCAGACAGGCGCTCACCACCACGGCCATCAGGCTTCCTCCAGGGATTCCCGGCGTTCGCGTCCGTCCCGCAGCAGGGCGCGCAGGGCCTCGGCATCGCTGCGTCCCAGCGCGTCGCGGTAGGCGGCCAGGCGCTCTGTCAGGTCGTCCAGCTCGCGCAGCAGGGCGTCGCGGTTGTCCAGGAAAAGTTCCGTCCAGAGCTCCTCATTCATCCGCGCGTCCCGGGTCATGTCAGCAAAGGTCCTCGCCGAAAAGCCCTTGTGCCGCGCGGCCATGGGGGTCCGCACATAGGCGCTGGCCAGGATGCGGGGCAGCTGGGTCGTGTAGGCCACGATCTCGTCGTGGATGGGCGGGGTCGTGAACTGCACCCGGCGGAAGCCCAGGTCCATGAAGAAGTCTCTCGCCTTCTGCAGGATGGGCAGTTCCTCCTCCGGCATGGGCGTCAGTACCATGGAGGCGTTGTCGAAGAGGTCGTCACGCGCATAGCGGAAGCCGCTGTACTCGCGGCCGGCCATGGGGTGCCCGCCGATATAGTGCCACTTCCGCTCGCGGGCGATGGGCATGACGGCTTCCATCATCGTCTCCTTCACGCCGCAGCAGTCGATGACCAGGGCGTCCGGCGCGATCAGCCGGGCATGGGCGGCGATCCAGTCCGCCGCCGCCTGCGGATAGAGGGCGACCAGCACCATGGCGCAGCCCCGGAGCTTTTCGTCGTTCAGTTCCATGTCCACCGCGTCCATAGCCAGCGCGCGGGAGACGGTCTCCGGGTCGGTATCGCAGCCGAAGACCCGGGCGTCGGTGTGCAGCTTGATGGTGCGGGCCAGGGAGCCTCCGATGAGGCCCAGCCCGATAACGGCAATATCCATTCGTTTCGTCCCTTCGATCGGTGATCAGACCACGGCATAGTCCGGCGGCAGGCCGACGGCGTCCACGTCGCACATGTAGAGGCGGCCGTCGCCCTCCCCCGTCAGTCCGTCGCCCGCTGTGGTGATGAACAGTCTGCGCCAGTCGGGGCCGACGAAGCAGCAGGAGGTGGTGTGCAGGCCGGGCACGCGCACCAGCGCCAGCAGCTCCCCGGTGTGCCCGTCGCGGCATTCGATGCGGCTTCCACCCCAGACCGCCAGCCACAGGCGATCCTCCGCGTCCACGCACATGCCGTCCGGCACGCCGCCTTCGACCGGGAAGAGCACGCGCCGATCGGCGATGTCTCCGCTCTCCTCGTCGAAGTCGTAGGCGAAGACCGCATGCTCGTTGGAATCCGAGAACCAGAAGGTCTTCCGGTCCGCACTCCAGGCCATGCCGTTGGCGATCCGGGTCCCGGGCTGCATCACCGTCAGGACGCCGCGGTCGCAGCGGTACAGATCTCCGCCCTCCATCCCCGTGAAATCCTTCGCGCAGGAGCCAACGAACAGCCGTCCGTGCGGGTCGGCCTTGGCGTCGTTGCTGCGCTGCCACGGCAGATACGCGCCGGAGAGGTCGCAAACCGCGGTCTGCTCCCCGCGGCACAGCTTCCACAGCGTCCGCTCTCCCGCCACCAGGAAGCCGTCCTCCCCCGCGAGGGGCACCGCGGCTCCCACAGGCTCGCCGAATTCATGGACGCAGGTCACGCCGTCCCGCCGCCAAAAAACCTTCCCGTCCTGGATGTCCACCCAGCTGAGCCGGTCATAGCGGGGATCGTAGAAGGGCGATTCCGCCAGTCGGTATTTCGCCGCGTCGAACAGCGCGGCCTGATACTCTTTCATGTCGCAGCCTCCCGCGCTGTCACAGGTCGACCCATTCGCCGCCCGCATCCTCCACCACCCGGCGGATGAGGTCGAGCGTGTCCGCGGCGGGGCTCTCCCCTGCCGCGCGCACACACACGCGCACCGGGTCGGGGCGCTCCGTCAGGCAGTCGTGCAGGGCATCGGCGTTCATGCCGTAGTATTCCGGCAACTCCAGCAGCAGCTTCAGCGCCGCGTGGATCGCCCGCTTGTCCGCGTAGTCCCGTCCGTCCAGATAGATCGTGGTCTGCATGGTGTTATCCTCCGATGCGTCGTGCTGATGATCAGTTGCAGGAAACCGTTCCGTCCTCGGCGTTCATGGTCACCACCGCGCCGGCGGACAGGATCCGGGTAGCCCCGGAGGCCCCGATGATCACGGGGATATCCAGGCTGAGGCCCGCGATCACGCCCTGGCCCTCGGGATCGGCATCCTCCAGGATCAGGCCGGCGGCCTTGCGCACCAGGGGCAGCAGCGCCTTCGAGGTCTGCTTGCACACCAGAATGGAACCGGTGCGGAAGTTCTCCAGGGCTTCGCTGATCTCCCCGGCCACAAACAGCGGGGCGGTGGCGGTGCCCGTGCCCACGCCCGTGGCGCGGAGCAGCATGTGGCCCACCACATGGACCTTCATCATATTGGTGGTTCCGGAAATGCCCAGTGGCACGCCGGCGGTCAGCACCACCAGCTCGCCGTCCCGGATGATGCCCGCGCGGACAGCGGCGTCCACGGCGTCGTCGAAGAGCGCGTCGGTGGAGCTCTGCTCGTCGATCAGCAGGGGCACCACGCCCCAGCTGAGGTTCATCTGCCGGTAGACCATGGAAGAGGTCGCGCAGGCCACGATCGGGCAGTCCGGGCGGTACCGGGCGATCATGCGCGCTGTGCCGCCGCTCTTGGTGACGGTGATGATGGCGCTGGCCTCCAGGTCATGGGAGGACGTCACGGTGGCGTGGGAGATGGCCGCGGTGATGTCGCGCCGCGTGTTGTAATCCCCGATGGCGAAGCGGTGGACATAGTCGATGTCCGCCTCGGTCTTCATGGCGATGCGGGCCATGGTCTTGACGGCCTCGATGGGGTACAGGCCCGCGGCCGTCTCGCCGGAAAGCATGATGGCGCTGGTCCCGTCATAGATGGCGTTGGCGACGTCCGTAGCCTCTGCGCGGGTGGGGCGCGGGTTCTTGATCATGGAGTCCAGCATCTGTGTCGCGGTGATGACGGGGCGGCCCGACATGACGCACTCATGGATGATGTGCTTCTGAAGCGAGGGGACCTCCTCCAGGGGGATCTCCACGCCCATGTCGCCGCGCGCCACCATGATGCCGTCGGCCGCGTGCATGATCTCCTCCAGGTTCTCCACGCCCTCGTGATTCTCGATCTTGGCGATGATGCGGATGCCGGTATTCCCGCGCTCCGACAGGATCTTCCGGATGGCGAGGATGTCCTCGGCGCAGCGCACGAAGGAAGCGGCGATGAAGTCGAAGCCGTTGTCCGCCGCGAAAAGGATGTCCTCGCGGTCCTTCGGGCTGATGTAGGGCATCGACAGGTGGACGTTGGGCACGTTGATGCCCTTGTGGTTGGAGACCGGGCCGCCGTTGAGCACCTTGCAGGTGATCTCGGTGTCGGTGATGTGCTCCACCGTCATGCCGATGAGGCCGTCGTCCACGAGGATGGAATCCCCTGGCCTGACGTCGCGCACCAGGCCGGGATAGGTGATGGAGCAGTGGCTCGCGTCGCCCATGCACTCCTGGGTGTGGAGGGTGAAGAGCTGCCCGGTCTCCAGGACGGCCTTCCCGCCCTCGAAGTCGCCGGTGCGGATCTCCGGTCCCTTGGTGTCCAGCATCGTCGCCACCGGCAGCCCCAGCTCGTCCCGGGTCCGGCAGACCTCGTCGTGCCACGCGCGGTGGGTCTCATGGGTGCCGTGGCTGAAGTTGAAGCGCGCCACATCCATGCCGGCCAGCATCAGCGGACGGATCAGGTCGTTCTCGAACAGGCGCGGGCCCATGGTGCAGACGATCTTGGTACGGCGAAGGGTCTTCTTCACGCGGAATCATCCTTTCAGAATGCGGTCAGGGCCGAAGTGCGATGTCACTCACTCGTATCCCAGGTTGCGCAGTTCGCCGACGCGGTTGCGCCAGTCCTCCCGCACCTTGACCCAGAGCTTCAGGTTGACATGGGTGTCCATCAGCCGCTCGATATCAACGCGGGCTTCGCTGCCGATCTGCTGCAGCATGGCGCCGTGGCGGCCGATGATGATGCCCTTGTGGGCTTCCCGCTCGCAGTAGATGGTGGCATGCATCTCGGTCAGGCCTTCGCGCACCTCGGCGATGCGCATCATCTCCACGCCGATGCCGTGGGGCACCTCATCGCGAAGATGGAGCAGGGCCTTCTCCCGGATGATCTCGGCGCACAGGAGCCGCTCGGGCTGGTCCGTGACCATGTCGTCCGGGAAGTAGTGGGGGCCTTCGGGCAGGAGGGAGACCAGCGTCTTTGTCAGCTCGGGCAGGCCGTCGCCTGTTTTCGCGCTGACGGGCACGATGGCGTCAAAGCCGCAGTCGGCAAAGCGTTCGATCGTCGCCAGCAGCGATTCCCTCGACACCAGGTCGATCTTGTTCAGCGCCAGCACCGCCGGGCCTTTCTTGCCGCTCATCTCGCGGGCGATGGCCAGATCCCGCTCGCCGAGATCGGTCACGTCGGCGAGCATCAGCAGGCAGTCCATGCCGTCCATGGCGTCGCGCACGGACTTCATCATGGACTCGCCCAGCAGCGTGCGGGGCTGATGGATGCCCGGCGTGTCCAGAAACACGATCTGGTACGCCGGATCCGTCAGTATGCCCATGATCCGGCTGCGGGTGGTCTGGGGTTTGGCCGACACGATGGCGATCTTCTCGCGGATCATGGCGTTCATCAGCGTGGACTTTCCGACATTGGGGCGGCCGACGATGGTCACAAAGCCGGAACGGAAGGGGGTTCCCTGACTCATGGCGTGTTCTCCTTTGATCACAGCAGATCTTTCGGCCCGAAGCCGTGGGGCAGCAGCGCGGACAGCGGCGCCTCGTCGTCTCCGCCCTCCCAGGTGATGAGAACGCGGATGTCCGGGGCAAACTCATTCAGCACCTGGCGGCACAGTCCGCAGGGCCACGGCGCGCTCCCCTGCGCCGCGATGGCGATGGCCGTGAACTCGGCTTCGCCCTCGCTGACCGCCTTGAAGACCGCGGTCCGCTCGGCGCACATGGTCGCGCCGTAGGAGGCGTTCTCCACGTTGCAGCCCTGGAAGACGCGGCCGTCCGCGCACAGCAGCGCAGCGCCGACGGCATAGCGCGAGTAGGGGGAGTAGCTGCGCTCCCGGGCGCTCCTGGCCAGGGCCCGCAGCGTCTCGTCCGAAACGGTGCCGTCTCCGTCCCGCGTGATCCCGATGCCGCCGAGGATCTTCTCTTCCATTGCCCTCATCCTCCTCTGATCCTCCGGATCAATGTGGTCGTATCCGAACAGATGGCACAGGCCGTGCACCAGCAGATAGGCCGCCTCGCGCTGGACGCTGTGCCCGTATTCCTCCGCCTGCGCGGTCACGTGCCCGGTGGAGATGACCAGGTCGCCCAGCATGCACGCGTTGACCTCGTCGTCATAGATCTCGGCCAGGGCGTTTCCGCAGGTGCCGGCGGTCTGTCCCGGGGCATAGTCCATCAGCGGGAAGGACAGAACGTCGGTGGACCGGTCGATGCCCCGGTGCGCGGCGTTCAGCTCCCGGATGGCCGCGTCATCGCAAAGGCGCACCGCCGCCGCGCAGGGGCGGCTGATCCCTTCGCAGACGCACGCATAGTCCGCCGCGCACTGCATCAGCGCTGTCCATACAGGCTCCACGGGCACGTCCAGCGTCCAAATCAGCTTCATTCCGATCTTTTCTCCTCGGTCAGCGGGTCCATGGGCAGATCGCTCCAGATCCCGCCCGGATGCTTGCCCTCTCCCGGCCCGACAGGGTCCGCGCCGGGGGCCGCGGCAAACACGGAGGGCTTGGAGGGTTTCACCTGGTGCGCGTTCTCCTGGCCGAATACCGGGATGTCCTCGGGAACGGCTGTGGCCGGCGCCGGGGACGCGGCCACGGCCGGAGCCGTCTGGGCAGGCACGGGCGGCGCGGCCGGAACGGGTTCGGCCTGCGGATCCTCCTGAACGGGGGCATCCTCCCCGCCGAAAGCGCCGCGCTTGGGGATCTCGGTCGTGGGGTATTCGATGCGCTCATGGAACGCGCCATTGAGAACGCGCGCGAACGCGTCGACGATCTCGTTGAGTTCCTTCATGGTCAGCGGGCAGTCGCGCAGCTGGCCGTCGTCGATCTTGCCCTGCACCAGCTTTTCGATGCGCTCGTGGATCGCCTGCGGCGTCGGATTGCTGATGGTGCGGACGGCGGCCTCCGCGGTATCCGCCAGCATGACGATGGCGGCTTCCTTGCTGGAGGGGCGCGGTCCGGCGTAGCGGAAACTGCCGATGTCCACCTTGCGGTCCCCTGCCTGCTCCATGGCCTTGTTATAGAAGTACATCACCGGGGTATCGCCGTGGTGCTCGGCTATGATGCGCTGGATCTCCGGCGGAAGGCGGTATTTCTGGGCCAGTTCAACGCCGTCCCGGGTATGGCTGGTGACAATGGTGGCCGCAACGTGGGGATCCATATCGTTCAGCAGATTGACACCGTTCTGGTTCTCCTTGAAGAACTGCGGACGCTTCAGCTTGCCCACGTCGTGGAAGTAGGCGCCGGTACGGGCCAGCAGCGGGTTCGCGCCGATCGATTCCGCGGCCGCCTCCGCCAGGTTTGCCACGATGATGGAATGATGGTACGTGCCCGGTGCCTCCAGCAGCAGCTTTCGCAGCAGCGGATGATTCGGATTGGAGAGCTCCAGCAGTTTGCCGCTGGTGGCCAGGTTGAAGATGCCCTCGATCACCGGCTGGATGCCAAGGGCGATCAGGCTGGCCGCGACGGCCCCCGCGGCGGCGTAGAGCATATTGGTCCAGACATCGGCGTAGTTCACCGATGTCAGCAGGGTCACGATCAGCAGGGCCACGCTGGCAACGACAGCGTTCATCAGGCAGCACAGGATGAGCCGCACGCGCTGGGTGTGAGTCTTGAGGAAGCTGATGGTCACCGTGCCGCACAGGAGCGTCATCAGCAGGACCGAGATCATCTGGCCCGTGGAGGTGGCGCCGTCGCTGCCCGCCATGCCCGCGATAATGACGGACATGGCCACCGTGGCCCCGAGCCCCGCCCGGGCGCCGAGCAGCGTGCAGATCAGTATCACCGGGAGCATAACCGGCGATGTGTACACATTGATCAGCTTGGACGCGACCGCGCACAGTCCGACACCCAGCAGCATACACAGGCAGAGGACCAGGGTCCGCTTGACGTCGTCCAGAATGCTGCGGTGCAGAAGGCGCAGCAGCACGTACAGCGAAATCATGCTCACCAGCGTCAGCAGGGTCACGCCGATATAGACGGTGACATCGAATGCGCCAGCCAGCAGGCCCAGGTTTTCGAGGATCTTGTATTGATTATACTCGATCGCGGTGCCCTTGGTGACGATCACCTGTCCCTGACGGTAGGTGACATCCGGGACAGCCGCAGCCGCTTCATCCTCCTTGGCCTCGATATAGGCCGTATCCTGCACCCAGTAATTCGCGGTCACCGTCCGGATGCAGTCGGCGCTTTCGAGGATCGAAAGCAGCACGGGATCGATCTGCGTATTGACGCTCAGCTCCACATTGACGAGGCGGATCGCCTTCTCCTGCGAGTCGAAGCTCAGGCCGTCGCCCTGGATCAGGGTCGTGAGGGTCGCACGGATCGCAGACGCCGATGTATCGAAGGTTTCGTCGCTCATCCGGAAAAGCGCGATGACCTGTTCATCGGTGAGATCCAGGCCGGCAAGCTCCCGCCCGCGGGCGATCTGCTCTGCCTTATACTCCACGGTCTCGCCTTCCGCCGCCATCGCATTGATGGATGCGCCGAACTGCTGCGCCTGTCTCAGACGCGCCATGACCTCCGATACCTCACCCACATAAGCGGCCGCGCTGCCAGGATCGATATGAAACTGGTCGGCGTAGCGATTGCGGGCGCTGGCCCTGGCGGCCTCCTCGCTGGCCCTGGTCCGTTCCTCGTCCACGCCGTCCCTGGTGGCATAGATGGTTTCCTCGGCGATCACGCTGTCCTCCGTCTGGCTCGGGTCGGGGATCGCGTAACGCTTCGGGACCGCGGACACAAAGAGGATCACCCAGATCAGTACGCTGGTGATCAGCCAGATCAGCAGACAAGTCCCGTGAGGCGGAGAAAACCGCTTCCGCAAGCCGGAAAACGCGCCGCTCTTCTCTTTCTCTCCGGTTTTCATGGAATCACCTCCCGTTGGCAGCGGCGTGGTATGCGTCATATGCATCGACGATCCGCTGCACCAGCTCATGCCGCACGACATCCTTGGCCGTCAGACGGACAATGCCGATCTCCGGAATGTCCTTCAGCACATCCAGCGCCTCACTGAGACCGGACCGTTTTCCCGCAGGGAGGTCCGTCTGCGTAAGGTCGCCGGTGACCACACACCGGGAACCGAACCCGATGCGGGTCAGAAACATCTTCATCTGTTCGGAGGTGGTGTTCTGCGCCTCATCCAGGATGATGAAGCTGTCCGAGAGCGTGCGTCCGCGCATGTAGGCCAGCGGAGCCACCTCCACGGTGCCGCGTTCCAGCAGCTTCTGATAGGAGTCCACGCCCATGAAGTCGTACAGGGCATCATAGAGCGGGCGCAGGTAGGGATCCACCTTCTGGGTCAGGTCACCCGGCAGAAAGCCCAGGCGCTCTCCGGCTTCCACCGCGGGGCGGGTGAGGACGATGCGCTCCACTTCTTTGTTTTTCAGCGCGACCACGGCCAGAGCCATGGCCAGATAGGTCTTGCCCGTACCGGCGGGACCGGCGGCGAAGGTCAGCACGTGGTCCCTGATGGACTTCACGTAGTCCTGCTGTCCGAGGGTCTTGCAGCGCACCTGTTTTCCCCGGTGCGTGATGGCCACCACCTGCCGGAGCTGCTCATCGATAAGCGCGGCCTTCCCCTCCCGGGCCAGGGCGATGGCGTAGCGGATCTTGGTCCGGTCCACATCCTCGCCGCGCTGCAGGGACAGGCTCAGCTGTTCGATCACCTGTTCCACGAGAGTCAGACTGGGGGCATCTCCGGAGAGCACGAGCTCCCCCTGGCGCATGGACAGGGTCACACCGCACTCCTGTTCCAGCAGCGCGGCATTCTGATCGTTCATCCCGAAAAGCGAGACCATCAGTTCCTTGCGCTCGATCGGGAGATGGATCGTCCTGGTTTCGGACAAAGCGAATACCTCTTTTCAGTCGGAAATAGCCCGGGAAGCAGATCCGCCGCGGGATCCTGCCGTGCGTGTCCGGACTCTGCACCACTCTGTATCATAGCACGATTGCCCTGAAACGTCAATCTCGGCGGCGGAACGCAAAAACCGCACGGCAATCGCCATGCGGTTATCTTTGCTCACGCGATCAATACTTGCGCTTGCGGGCAGCTTCGGCCTTCTTCTTGCGCTTGACGCTGGGCTTCTCGTAATGCTCACGCTTACGCACTTCCTGGATGACGCCGGCGCGGGCGCACTGCCGCTTGAAACGCTTCAGAGCGCTCTCCAGGGACTCGTTCTCACGAACACGAACCTCAGACACTGATATCCCTCCTCTCGCACATCTCGCCTTGACTTGGACGGGCAAGACGGACGGTGGGCGAACCGTAGGGGCATTATAGCGCGATTTTTCCCATCCGTCAAGCGCAAATTCAGCGAACGGCAAAATGGCGTCAACCGCGCGCCCCTTCCGGCCGCGGCCCCGGCATCCGCGCCGGCCGCTGCGGCGCCTCAGACCGGGGACAACGCAAAACCCCCGCGTGTGCGGGGGTCAGCAGGGGCTGAAGGATTCGAATTCTCGGGGAGGGGTCCCTGCGCGTGACAATGCGTGATCCGGCATCACCGAGAGGGCCCGGAAACAGGGCGTTTTCGGGGAGGGGGGCGGAGAACGTGACCATGCTTCCCGAGGCGTAAAGGCTAAAACAAAGGCTAACAAAGGCTACAAACGCGGGTAATTAAAGGAACATATCAAGAATACATTTCATCGCATGCGCATTAAGCACATTAAGCGCACGGAAGTCCGGCAGCCCAGGCGGGGAGCGGGTTCTCAAATGCGGCGGCGGCACACGGAGGCGCACGGAAGGGAGGGGCAGACATGCGGGCAGGAGGCAGGCAGCGGGGAGGCGGGCGGACACGAAGCTGGACGCCGGGAAGCAGGAGGGCAGGAGACAGGCGAAGGAGGAGCCCCGGGCGGGGCGTTCTCCGCCGCGTTTTCACCACCGTCCACAGGCACCGCCGCAGGCCGGCAAGCCCGGCCCCCTCCCGGAGGGCTGATCCGGGGGCGCGGTCACCTGGCGGGGGGCGGGCCTTCCCTCCCCGGGGAGAAAACCTGACACCCCCTTACAGGCGGCCGGGCGGTTTTTCGGAGCAGCACCCGGACTGGACAGGGGCCCTTCGCCCGAGGCCGCCCCCGGGGGGGCTTGCGCGGCCGGGAGAGAGGAAGACCGGGCGGCACCCGGACTGGACGGCGCCGCCGGCCTGACCGCGGAACAGGGGGGCACACACTTCACCACCGACAAAGAAAATACAGGAGGCAGACAGCCATGACAAACACACGCAGAACAGACAGCGGCATCACCGAAGGCGGACGCATCCAGCGGGACCGGCTCCTGTGGATCATGAGGCAGGCGGGCGTTACCGTGGAGGCGCTGGCCGGGGACCTGGGGATCACTCCGCGGACCTTCCTGCGGAAGGCGTCCAGGCGAAGCAGCTTCACCGCGGAGGAGCTGGACAGACTCTGTGGGCGCATCGACCTCCGCCCGGCGTTCCTCATGGGCGTCTTTTTCCATGACGCCTGACAGGCAAAGCAAAAGCGGGGAGGCGCCGGCTCCGCGTCTCCCCGCCCCCGGATATTGCCAGAACATGGCAGCCCCATCTTACCACGGATCGGCCGCCGCGTCAAACCCGGCCGGCATGCGTTCCACGGCCTTCTCCACGGCGCTGACCCCGGTCAGCCTGTACTCCGCAAGGGTCACGTGGCGCCAGTCGGCCGCCGTCCCCGGGCGATAGTCCCGCAGGGAGCGATCCCGACGCAGGGCAGCCGTGGCCCTGGCCCCCAGGTTCCTGACGGCATCGGCATCCAGACCCAGGGCCTCCCCCACCTTCCGCCAGGAGCGCTCCTCCCGATACCGCAGGCGGATCACCCGGCGCTGATCCTCGGGCAGGGCCTCCACCGCCCGCGCCAGGTCCGTCATGGGCTCCAGCCGTTCGAAGGGCTCCCGGGCAGCCTCATCCTCCAGCACATCGGCCAGGGTCAGCTCCTCCCCGCCGTCCGGGCAGGGCAGCGGCTCATCCAGGCTGACAAACCGCGGCAGCGCTTCGGAATGATCCCGGCGGGGATCAAAGGCCCGCATGATCCGCCAGCCGGTGAAGCGGTACAGCCCGGCCGCAAAGCCGCAGCCCATGGCGGGGTCATACCGCTGCACAAACTCCAGGAAGGCCAGGGCGCCCACCTGGCAGACATCCTCCTCATCCACGGCGCCGTCCATGTGCGCAAACACCACATACCGCCGGGCCGACGCCCGGGAAAGCCGTTCCATCCGCTTCCACAGCTCCGCCATGGCCTGGGCGTCCCCGGACCGCGCAGCCGCCGCCAGCTCCTCCGCCGTCATGCGCTCACCCCTGGCGCCATTATATCGCGGTTTTGAGAACAAAACAACCCGCCCCACAGAGGAGCGGGCTTCAGGCGCAGATCACGCCCGGCCGATCTTTTCCCTGATCCTGGCCTTTTCCGCGGACGGCACCGTGGCCCAGGCCGCCCGGCCCATCTCTTTCACCAGCAATTCGACCTGGCGCAGCTTCAGGCGCACATAGGTCACCGAACCGGCGTTCCCGCTGTCCCTCCGGCAGCGGATGCAGTCCAGCTCATCCAGCGCGTGCCCCAGGTGATGCAGCGCCTTTTCATAGTTGTTCAGGAACTCCTCCGCCAAAGTCGGCTTGTCACCCCTCATGTTCTTTCCTCCTCATCCTTCCGTTCATCCGGGCATCCCTGTCCAGCTTCTCCAGGCGGTCCCAGGCCTCCAGGGCCGCAGCCCGGGCGCCGGCCGTCCAGAGGGCGTTGCAGGCGTCATAGATCACCAGCCACAGGCGGCAGGCGGAGGCGCCTTCATCCTCGGCCACGGCCGCGGCGGTCACCGGGGAGCCGAAGCGCTCCACCAGCTCATCCGCCGGGCTTGCGCGGACCGGCATGCGCACAGGGCCGCCCGGAAGGCCCGCGGGAGCCTCCGTCCCTTCGGGCGGCATCTTCTCCGCCTCACCGCCGGGCGGGCCTTCCCGGGCCGTTTCCGGGGCGTTTTCTGGCCATCCCGGGGCACAGACCGGCGTGAAGCCCGCGGCGCGGTCATGCAGCAGCCGCAGGACATCCTCCCGGGTCACCCGGGCCAGCAGGGCGGCCGCCTCGGGCGGGGGCGTCCCATAGCAGCGCCGCGTCACCCGCCCGCCGTCCAGGCGGAAGCGGAAGCCCATGCCCTCCAGGGCCAGCACATCGGTCGCGCTCACAGGGTCACCTCCTCCACCTCCGCGCCGCCCCGGGCCAGCAGACCCGGGTGAACCTCCCACACCGGGGAAGGCGTCCGGCCGCCGGAAGGCGCGGGCTGATCCGCGGCCAGGCGGATATAGCCCACCCTGGCCAGCAGCTCCAGGGCGGTCTTATAGGCCTCCAGGGCTTCCTCCCCCAGCACATAGCGGCCGGCGTCCCGCCAGAAGTCCGACTGCCTGAAGCGCTCCCGGTCCCGCAGCTTCGGCAGCAGCATCCGCGCATGATCCGTCAGGCGGGCGTCATGGCCCCCGAAGGCGGCGCGGGCGTGAGGGATCAGGTATTCCCTGGCGATCCAGGCGGCGGCGTCCCATGAGGCGCGGGACACGCTGTCCTCACCCGCCAGCAGGGACAGGAGGCCGGCCAGGCGCACCGTGTTTCCGCAGAGCTTCCCCGCCCAGGCCTGCAGCACCCCGCCCAGGTCCTCCGGCAGCCGCGCCTCCACCTCGTCGAAGAAAGCCCGATAGGCATCCTCCGCCATGGGATCGAAGGGGATCACCAGGTCCTCCGCGCCGGCCAGGCGGCGGACCACACCGGACCACCAGGCGGCCAGCTCCTCCGGCACCGGGTCCCCCTCCGCCTTCCGACGGCCGATCATAGACCGGGGCAGGAAGTACAGGAAGCGGGCATGCAGGCCCCGGTCCGCGCCTGTGCCGTCCGCCATGAAGTCCTCCAGGAGGCGGGGCTGGCACCCCAGGCAGACGGACAGGCAGGCCCGCCGGATATGCCATTCTCCCCGGTTCACCCGGCGGCCGTGAAAAGGCGCGTTGTTGTAGCCGGACAGGATAGGGCCCAGGTTGACCGCCCCGCCGTCCCGGCCATAGGAGCGGCCGGTCATCACGTTCAGGCTGTCCGCCTCATCGGACAGCAGCGCCCCGCGGCCCTCATGTTCCGCCATCCCCTGCACCAGGCTCTCCGGGGTCACATCGGACTGCAGGGACTCGGGTTCCGGGCGGCGGCGGGCCATCAGCTCCGCCTTTTCTTCCTCCAGGGCCAGGCTCTCCGTCCGCCCCTTGGCTCTGCTCATCTCCCTGCCCAGGGCGGACAGCTCCCGGTCAATGGCGGCGTTCTCCTCCCGGACCGCCCGGCGGCGTTCCTCCAGCAGCTCTTCCAGGGGGCGGGACTGATACCGCAGACAAGGCGTTTTCCGCTCCCCGGAGGCGGCGCGGCACAGGAGGAACAACTGCGCCGGCTCCGTGTAATCGGTTTCCCGATGCTTCGGCCGCACCGTCACCCGGCCCACCACCGCCGCGGAAGCCACCCCCAGGGCAAAGCAGACCGCCAGATCGGGCGGCACTTGCCAGCACTCCGCCACGGCCCTGCAGAAGGCCCCGAAGCGGTCCGGCAGCGCATCCACGGGGAAGGCCGGCAGGGCCCGGGAAGTCCCCGGAAGGGACGGCCACGCTGCGGGAGCCGATGCAGGCGGCAGCCTCTCCGCCTCATAACTGTTCAACAAATCCGTCATGTTCTGTTATCCTCTCCGCCACTTCGCCCGCGCAGCGGCCTCCGCGGCATCATTCCACATGGTTTCCGCCTGATGCAGACCGTCGAGCCGTTGATCTGCCTCGGCGCGGACCGCCAGGGCCCGCCAGAATCTCTCCGCAGCCGGATCGGCCGCGGCCTCCCCCAGGGCATCCGCCCTTGCCTTCTCCTCCAGCTCCCCCAGATCCTCCGCCGCCCGGGCCCTGATCCTGCACAGCCGGTCCCAGGTGAAGCCGTCCGCGTCCGCTTCGGCCAGGAAGGCCGGACGGCGCGGGGGAAGGGGCCGGGGCACGCGGTGGGGCATGGAAGGCGCAAGACCCGCCAGCTCCAGGGCCGCCTCCGCCCGGTCCAGCCGGTGGAGGGCCGCATAGAGCCCCAGGGCGTCCCCGCCGGCCTTGCAGCCGAAGCAATGCCAGAGATCATTGCTGATCCTGAAGCTGGCCGTTTTCTCCGCGTGAAGAGGGCAGCGGCACCACCAGGAGGAGCCCCGCTGTTTCAGCTCCAGCCCCTCCCGCCGGGCCACATCCAGGGCGGAGAGCCCGCGGCACAGGGCAAAGGCCTTGCGCAGGCGGGGATCACTCTCCCCGCGTCCGGTCCTCATCGGCTCCCGCCTGGCGCCGCAGCCAGGCCTCGAACAGCTCGGCGTGCATGTACTTGCGATCCCCGATGCGGATCACGGGGAGATCGGCACGGTTGAGGAGGGCATAGGCCGTCCCGCGGCTGAAGCCCATCCCCTGAAGCTCTTTGGCGGACAGGAGCCGCCGCTGTGTCGTAGCGTTATGCATCAAATTCCCCCTTGTGTTTTGTTCTGTCCTGTGTTATCCTGTGTCTGGCAGGCTAACTCTATCGGGAACAGTCAGCTATATCATATCTGTTTTATCTGACAATGCAAGAGCTTGTCAGAAATGAGAGACACGCCACGAAACCGGACCTTGTGAGACAGAGGAGAGAGACAATGCAGCAACAACACCAGGCAAAGACGGATTCATCCCCGCAGGCGATCGGCGGACGCGTCCGGGCCATGCGGAAAAGCAAGGGATGGATAACGCAGAAGCTCGCGGACGAGATCCATATCACGCGCTCCAACCTGTGCAGCAAGGAGAGCGGAACGTGGGCCTTCAGCACGGAAGAAATTGTCCGGCTCTCCGAGGTGTTCGGGGTCACCACGGACTACATCCTCACCGGCATCCGGGCCGAGAACCGCCCCGCGGCGGCGGCCCTGGGCCTGTCCGATGCGGCGCTCCAGGCCCTCAGGAGCCGGGACCCGGACCTGATGAACATCCTCGACTATATGCTCTCCCGAAAGGCCGGGCGGGACATCCTGTCCGTGCTCTGGTGGTACATCTGTACGGACTACGGGAGCGGCCTGGAATTCTACGGGGCAGACGGCGAAAAGCTCCCCGTCACGAGCTGGGGCGCGTGGGGCATGGACCGGGCCGGGAACGGTATGCTGATGCAGGGCGATATCAACAGCAAAAACGCATACTGGGGCAACATCCCCGCCGCCGTGGACAAGGAACACCTGGAGCGGATCATGGACGCCCTGCGCCGGCTCAAAGAGATATACCAGGCGGAGATCACCGCAGAGCCAAAGAAAAAAGGAGGCCGCAGCCATGCCAAAGAAGAGTAACACCCGGGGCGCCCAGGGCGGGGGCAGCATCCGCCGCTACAATGAGACCACCTGGCAGGGCCGGGTCACCGTCGGCCGCGATCCCGGCACCGGGAAGCAGATCCAGCGGTCCTTTTACGGAAAGACCCAGGCGGAAGTCCAGAAGAAAATGAACGAGGCCCTCCACCAGATCGACGCGGGCATCTACACCGCGCCCAGCAAGCTCACCATGGCGCAATGGCTGGACATCTGGGCGGACGAATACACCGGCGGCATCAAAGAGCAGACCCGGGATCATTACAGGACGGTCAGCCGCGTCCACCTGAAGCCGGCCCTGGGCAGCGTGAAGCTCTCCGCCCTGAAGCCGCACCTGATCCAGGCGCTCTATAACCGCCTTGTCCGGGAGGAGAACAAGAGCCCGAAAACCGTAAAGAACATCAACGGCGTCCTCCACAAGGCGCTCCAGCAGGCCGTCCTCCTGCAGTATATCCCCGCCAACCCCTGCCAGGCCGTGCAGCTCCCGAAGGTGGAAAAAGCGGGGATCAAGCCCCTCACCGAGGCCCAGACGCTGGACTTCCTGGCGGCCATCCGGGGCTCCGAGTATGAGGACATCCTGAAGGTGGACCTTTTCACCGGCCTCCGCCAGGGGGAGATCATGGGCCTCACATGGGACCGGGTGGACTTCCGCGCCGGCACCATCCTCATTGACCGGCAAATGATCTATGAGCGGCACAGCGGCGGCGTCTATTCCTTCGCCTCCACGAAAACGGACCGCGCGCGCAGGATCAAGCCCGCGCCGTTCGTCATGGACATCCTGCGGGCTGTCCGCCGCAAACAGATCGTGCAGCGCCGCACCGCCGGGGACAAGTGGGACGAAGGCAGCTTTACCGGCGCCGGCCTTGTGTTCACTTCCCCCCTGGGCCTCCACTACAGCAAGACCACCCTGACCCACCAGGTCAGCCGGATCGGCAAGCGGATCGGCGCCCCGGCCCTCCGCTTCCATGACCTCCGCCACACCTACGCGGTCATGTCCATCCGCGCCGGGGACGATATCAAAACCATCAGCTCCAACCTGGGCCACAGCACCATCACCATCACCATGGACACCTACGCCCATTTCACCGAGGACATGGCCAACGATTCCGCCTCCCGCATGCAGGCCTACAGCGCCCGCTTGGGCGCGGTCTGATCCGCCCGGGGAAAAGGTCACCCCGCACCCGCAGGACCCCGCAGCGACCATTCCTGGCCGCGTGGAGGGCATCCGGGCGGCAGCGCTGTCCCGGGCAAACGAAAAATGCGGCGTCCCCCGCTCATCGTGCGAGGACACCGCACCGCGCCGGCCCGCTCTCCGCAAGGCCTCCGGCTCCTTCATGCGTTTCGTGCGCTACATGCGGGGCACGGCCAAACCAACGCCCCGCCAGGCCCTCTGTACCGCCAGGCTCTCCGCACCGCCAGGCCTTCCGCCCGGCCAGGCCCTCCGCCCCAGCTCCCGCCATGGCACCGCCGGGTCCTCCGACGGATCACCGGGAAGCCCCGGGCACCCGGTCACCGGCACCCCGATCCGGCGCCTTCCGAAGCTGTAAAGGCTAAATTGAAGGCTAAACGCCCCCGAAAAGGCACCAAAAAACCCCCGCGGAACCGCATTCCACAAGGGTTTTGGCAGAGCAGGGGCTGAAGGATTCGAACCCTCAACAAAGGTTTTGGAGACCCACGTGTTACCATTACACCAAGCCCCTCTGCGAACAGTGGGGAGTTTAGCACAGAAACATCGTCTTGTCAAGAATGAATATTGGGGATCGGGACGAGTCTGCGGGAAAAAGCGGTCACCGGGAGGGCTGCATCTGCGCCCCAAGTCCTCCCGGTGACCGCACGGTTCGGCGTCAGTCCTTCGCGCCCGGACCGGCGAAACCGGGAAAACCGTAATCCTCGGCTTCTATGGCGGCGCGGATCCGCGCTTCGTCGGGTTCACCGGAAAGTGTGACGCGCACGGTGCCCGCGGTGTGATCCGCATGGGCATCGCGGATGAAGGGCAAAGTTTCCAGCGCGTTCTCCACCGTGCGCTCGCAGTGCTCGCACATCATGCCATCCACGAGCAGGATTCGCTCCGCTTCTTCCTCCATTTTCGCGGGCACGACCGCCGGGACAGGCAGGCTCGCCGTGCCGCGCCTGCGTCCGCGAAGGGGACGATCCCGCCGGGCATCATGGACGTCGACAAGGTTCAGCCGCAGAGCGTTCATGCAGACCGTAAAGCTGGAAAGGCTCATGGCCGCGGCGCCGATCATGGGATTGATCTGCCAGCCGAAGAGGCCTGCCGCCATGGGGATGCAGATCACGTTGTAGAAGAACGCCCAGAAGAGGTTCTCGTGGATGTTGACCAGCGTCCGGCGGCTCAGGCGAACGGCGGCCGCGGCATCCTCGAGGGAGGACTGCATCAGCACCACATCCGCGCTGTCGATCGCCACATCCGTGCCTGCGCCGATGGCGATGCCGACATCCGCGCGGGTCAGGGCGGGGGCGTCGTTGATCCCGTCGCCCACCATCGCCACCGTGCCGTCCCGCTGCAGGGACTGCACCACTTCGCTTTTGCCATCGGGCAGGACGCCCGCCACCACATCGTCGACTCCGGCCTTGGCCGCGATGGCCCGGGCCGTCTTTTCGTTGTCACCGGTCAGCATGACGACCTGGATGCCCATCCTCCGAAGCGCTGCCACGGCTCCTGGAGAATCCTGCTTGAGCACGTCGGCCACGGCGATCATGCCCAGCAGTTTCCCGTCCGCGGCAAAGAACAGGGGCGTCTTGCCCTCTGCCCGCAGCGCGTCCGCGTCCATCGCCTTTGCGGCGGGGATCAGGTCTGTATTCCCGCCCAGCACCGTCTGTCCGTCCAGTACGGCTTCCAGGCCTTTGCCCGGATGGTTCACGAAGCCGCTGACTTCCCGGAGCACGAGGCCGTCCTCCCCGGCGCGGCGCACCACAGCTCCGGCAAGGGGGTGCTCGCTGCGGCTCTCCAGCGCGTAGGCGACTTCCAGCAGCCGGGCCGGATCGATGCCGTCCGCGGGGACCACGTCCGTCACGGTGGGCTCGCCCGACGTCAGTGTGCCGGTCTTGTCAAGCGCGATGCGGTCGATCCTGCCCGTCTGCTCCAGGGCCTCGCCGGTCTTGAAGAGAATACCGCTGCGGGCGCCGACGCCGTTGCCCACCATGATGGCCACCGGCGTGGCGAGTCCCAGCGCGCAAGGACAGGAGATCACCAGCACGGAGATACCTCTGGCCAGCGCGAAGGACAGGCTCTGACCGGCCAGCAGCCAGCCGATCACCACCACCGCCGCGATCCCGATCACGGCAGGCACAAACACAGAGGATACACGGTCGGCGACCCGTGCGATGGGCGCCTTGGTGGCGGCAGCGTCGGAAACCATGCGGATGATCTGGGCCAGCGTCGTGTCCTCCCCTACCCGGACAGCCCGGCAGCGCAGATAGCCCGAACGGTTCATGGTGGCCGCGCTGACCCTGTCGCCGGGCGCTTTGTCCACAGGGATCGACTCCCCGGTGAGTGCGGCCTCGTCCACGGCACTTTCGCCCGACTCCACCACGCCGTCCACGGGGATCCGCTCGCCCGGGCGCACCACAAAGAGATCGTCCACACGCACGTCGGCGATGTCGACCTCTGTCTCCGCCCCGTCCCGCAGGACGGTCGCGCGCTGCGGGGCCAGCTTCATCAGGCTCCGGAGCGCGTTGGTGGTTTTGCCCTTGGAGACCGCCTCCAGCAGCTTGCCCACGGTGATCAGCGCGGGGATCATCGCCGCGGATTCAAACCAAAGGTCGTTGTGATACAGATCGGACAGGGCTGACATCGGCTGACCGGCCGCGATCATGCCCGTCATGCGATAGAAGGTGAACAGGCTCCAAAGAAACGAGACGGAGGAGCCCATCGCCACCAGGGTGTCCATATTCGGCGCACCGTGAAGCACCGAGCGGGAGCCGTTCACAAAAAAGTCTCTGTTGATGACCATGACCGTCAGCGCAAGCAGGATCTGGGTGACGGAGAGCGCCATATAGTTCCCGTGGAAGAAGGACGGCAGCGGAAAGCCGGCCATGTGGTGGCCCATGGTGATGTACATCAGTAGAGCCAGAAAGCCCAGCGACAGGATCAGGCGCCTGCGCAGCCGCGGGACTGCCTCGTCTTTCAGTTCCTCCTCCGGTGCGGCATCCTTTGCGGCGCCTTTTCGGGATGCGCCGTACCCGGCCTTTTCCACCGCCCGGATGACGGCGTCGGGAGAAGCGGTGCCCTCCACGCCCATGGAGTTGGTCAGCAGGCTCACGGCGCAGGAAGTCACGCCCTCCACCTGGGAGACCGCCTTCTCCACCCGCGCCTGGCAGGCGGCGCAGCTCATTCCCGTGACATTGTACTGTTCCATGGGGATCCTCCTTCCTACGACCGCATGATACCACAAACGACTGCGCCCCGCAAGCCTTGTCATCGTGCCGAAACTCTGCTATAATCGGTAAGGATCCGCGCATGCGGACCCGGGAGGAGGGATGTCCGTGCGAACCGTTCTGCCGTCTGAGATGAAAGCGCTTGAGTCTGACTTCATGGCCCGGCGGGGCATTCCCTCTCTGCTCCTGATGGAGAGGGCGGCAGCCGGTGTGGCCGACGCGATCGCCCGGAACACGCAAGCAGGAGCTTCTGTGCTGTTTCTGTGCGGCTGCGGCAACAACGGCGGCGACGGGCTTGCCGCGGCACGGCTGTGGCGCGGCCGAAAGGGCGGCGCGCTGGTCTGGCTGATGCCGGGCAGGCTGAGCCCGGACGCGGAGATTCAGCTGCAGCTGGCCGAGGAGGCCGGCGTGGAGATCCGCGTACTAAGGGAGATCCCGGATTCGCTGCCCCAATGCTCTCTGGCCGTGGACGCCCTGTTCGGGACCGGCCTGTCCCGCGGGGTGACCGGCCCGGCCGCGGAGCTCATCGCACTGCTCGACCGCAGCGGCGTGCCCGTGCTGGCCGTGGACATCCCCTCCGGGCTGGACGGGGCGACGGGACGGGTGAACGGCGCTGCCGTCCGCGCCGTGGAAACCGTCACCTTCCACCGGGCGAAGCCGGGACTGTTCCTGCGGCAGGGCTGTGCGTACGCCGGCCGGATCACGGTCTGCCCGATCCTGATCCCGGCGGATACGCCGCCCGATGAGGGGCTCGCCTTCCTGACCTCTGAGGAGGCGGCCGCGCTCGTTCCCCCGCGGGGCCCGGAAAGCCACAAGGGGACCTTCGGCACGGCTGTGCTGTGCGTCGGGTCGGTCGGCATGGCCGGGGCGGCCGCCCTGTGCGCGGAGGCCTGCATCCGGGCAGGCAGCGGACTGACGCGGATCCTGTGCCCCGAGGCCATCGTGCCCGTGCTGCAGACCCTGGTGCCCGGCGCCACCTGCATTCCCCTCCCCGGGGACGCTTCGCTCTGGCCGGGCATCGCTGAAAAAGCCCTGCGCGGCGCGGTCCGGGCAGCCATCGGCTGCGGGCTGGGGCAGGATGAGGATCTGCTGCCCCTGCTGCGGGCCTTCCGGGCGGCGTCCTGCCCCGTGGTCTGGGACGCGGACGCGCTGGGTCTGCTGGCATCGCACCCGGATCTGCTGCCCCTGCCCGCGAAAGACTTCGTCACCCCTCACCCCGGAGAAGCCGCGCGGCTCCTGTCGTGCACGACAGCCGAAGTGACGGACGAACCTCTTCGATCGCTTGCGGCTCTCAGGGAGCGCTGCGGATGCAATGTGATCCTCAAAGGCGCGCGAAGCCTCATGACCGACGGCACGGACTGCGCCGTCAACCCGATCGGGACCCCCGCTCTGGCGATGGGCGGAAGCGGAGACATCCTGACGGGTCTGCTGTGCGGACTCATCGGCCAGGGGATCCCCACGTCCCTGCAGACCATGCAGCTGGCATGCTATGAGCACGTACTGGCTGCCGAACGGGCCGCAAAGGCGCACGGTCTCACCTCGCCCGTTCCGCAGGAGATCGCGGCAAGCATCCGTCTCGGATGAGGATCCGTCCGGACACTGACGACACACGGAGATGAACTGTATGTATGATCTGATCATTATCGGCGGCGGTCCCGCGGCACTGAGCTGCGCCATCACCGCCCGGAAGCGCGCCCTGGAATGTCTGGTGGTCTGCGCCGACGAAAACAGCGGCTGGCTGGCGAAAGCCGATCGCCTGGACAACTATCCCGGCATGCCGGCCGTATCCGGGAAGGAGCTGCTGCGGGTCTTCCGCGAACAGGCAGCCTCCCTGGGCGCCCATTTCATGAGCGGCGTCGCCCGGCAGGTCCAGAGGCTGGGCGCCTCCTTCATGACCCTGGTGGGCAACGACATCGTGGAGTCCAGGGCGGTGGTGCTGGCGCTCGGCGCTGCCCGGCCCGCCCTTCTGCCGGGTGAAGAGGAACTGCTGGGCAAGGGCGTCAGCTGGTGCGGCACCTGCGACGGCATGTTCTTCCGGAATAAGACCGTGGCCGTCCTTTCCTCCTGGAAGGGGGGCGTGGAAGAGGCCGGGTTCCTTGCGGGGCTGGCTTCCTCCGTGGACTACTATGCCCTGAAGCCTCATGATCTGCCTGAAGATGAGCGGATCACCCTCCGGGACGGCAAGCCGCTTTCGCTTGAGGGGCGGGACAAGCAGATCGCCGTAAAGACGGACGGAGGGGAGGCGGTCTACGACGGCGTCTTCATTTTCCGTCCCGCCGTGGCCCCGGACCGCATCCTTCACGGTCTCCCGCTGGACGGTCCCTTCATCCGCGTGGACAGGCGCATGGCCACCGGCCTGCCTCTGGTCTATGCATGCGGCGACTGCGCCGGGCAGCCGCTTCAGGTCGCCAAGGCGGTGGGCGAAGGCAATGTCGCCGCCATTTCCGCAGCGGAGGATCTGGCCCATGCGTAAAGGAATCATCCTGTTGATCGTCACGGTCCTGCTTGTGCCGGCAGCCGCGTCCGCCGACCCGCTGACCCTGCTCCCGGACCTGGAGGGCACGCTCTGCTGGCCCGAGGATGCGAGCCCCGAGACGGCAGTCTTTGTGTACACCTACCGTTTCCCCCAGGTCGCCGGGGAAGGAGAGACGGAGGAGACCATCAACAAAGCGTATCAGGACGCGCTTGAATACGCGGTGGACTTCGACGTCGCCAGGCGGGGCGAGGAGATCCTGGATACCTCCGTTCAGTCCCGCACCGATGTGACCTACCGCGTGACGGGGAACGACGACGCGTTTTTCTCGGTGCTGCTGATCTCCGACTCCACCCTGGAGGGCACCCGCATCGTCAACGTGTCCGCCCTGGTCTTCAGCCGCGATACGCAGAAGGCGGGAAACATCATGACCCTCCCTTACCTGCTGGGCATCCTGGAGGACACCAGCAACGATGACTGGATGCGCGACCATCAGACCGAGCGGGCCGAGGCGGTCGTGCGGGAGTTGGTGTGGGACGGGCTGGAGCGGCGCCGCGAAGCCGGCGACGCCATCCCCGAATGGCTCACGGAGGAAAGCCTGGCAGACGTTTTCTTCCCGGAGGAGGATTTCTATTACGACGGGGAGACCGGCGAGATCGTCTTCTTCCTCCAGCCCTGGCTGAACAGCGAGGAGATGGAGCCTGACAGCTTTTACACGTTCTCCTTTGACATCGAGGACATCATCGACGAGATGTGACCGGTATTTTCCGATCCCGACAGACAGATAAGGAGCCCTGAGAATGAACTGGTACGAGGTGACAGTGCACACGACGACCGCGGCGGCGGACGCCGTCAGCGAGGCGCTCATGCGCAGCGGCGCGTCCGGCACCATGGTGGAGGACCGGGCCGACATTCCGGATCCTGCCAAGCCCAACGGCTATTGGGAGATCATCGATCCGGGCCTGCTGGACGCCATGCCGGAGGATGTGCTGGTCCACGCCTGGCTGGAGCCGGACGAAACGCTTCGCGCCCGGTTGGCCGCCCTGGACGCGAGTCTCAGCGAGATCCGGGAGGATTTCGCCGGATCCGCCGGCAGTCTCCGCGTGGAATCCGCTGATGTGAAGGACGAGGACTGGTCCGAGGTGTGGAAGCAGTATTACAAGCCCTTCCGCGCCGGGGAGCACCTGGTGGTGAAGCCCTCCTGGGAGCCTTACGAACCGCTTGAAGGGGATCTCGTCATCGAGATCGACCCGGGCATGGCTTTCGGCAGCGGCATGCACGAGACCACCTCCATGTGCCTGGGCTTGCTGGAGCAATACGTGAAGCCCAGCGCGCGGGTGGCCGACGTGGGCACCGGCAGCGGGATCCTGGCCATCGGCGCGGCCCTGCTGGGGGCGGAGAATCTGCTGGCCATCGACATCGACCCCACCGCGGTCCGCGTCGCGGCCGAGAACGTGGAGCACTGCGGCTTCGCCGACAGGATCCGCGTGCGGCTGGGGGACCTGCTGGCCCGGGCCGACGGCGAGGTCTTCGATGTCTGCGTCGCCAACATCATCGCCGACGTCATCATCGGCTTCGCCAAACCGCTGATCCCCCATATCGCCCCGGGCGGCGTGTTCCTGTGCTCCGGCATCATCTCGGAGCGGGAGCGGGATGTGCGGGACGCCCTGACGGGCGCCGGCTACACCCTGCTGGATGTGCGGCACAAGGG
This sequence comes from uncultured Eubacteriales bacterium, assembly GCA_902767565.1. Lineage (GTDB taxonomy): Bacteria > Bacillota > Clostridia > Christensenellales > Aristaeellaceae > RUG11272. Next base: position 156,805 of record CACXHY010000001.1, read on the forward strand.
CGAATGGGTGGCCATGGCTGCGAGGAGGCCGGACTGATGCACCGTTTCTGGATCGAGGGATCCGCGGGACCCGGAGAGGAAGTCTCCCTCTCCCCCGAGGACGTTCGTCACGCCGACCGGGTGCTGCGCATGAGACCCGGCGACGCCTGTGAACTGCTGGGCGGCGGAGCCCGCCTCCTAGGTGAGATCACGGCCCTGTCGGGCACGGAAGGAAGGGTGCGCGTCGTGCGGGCCCTTCCTTCCACCGAGGCGCGCCTGCGGATCACCCTGTTTCAGGGACTGCCCAAGGGCGACAAGATAGAACTCATCGTGCAGAAGGCCGTGGAGCTGGGAGCGGATTCCGTTGTCCCGGTGGTCATGCCCCGGTCCGTGTCGAGGCTCGATCCCGGGGACGCGGCGCGCAAGCGGGACCGCTGGCAGAAGATTGCCGCGGAAGCCTGCAAGCAGTCCGGCCGGTGCCGCATGCCGGAGGTCGGGACGCCGATCGACGCGAAGCGGCTTCCGGAAGCGCTGAAAGGATTCGACGCCGCCATCGTGCCCTGGGAGGACGCCCGTTCGCTGTCACTGAAGCGTTTTGCCGCAGATCATCCGGATCTCCGCGATCTGGCGGTGGTCATCGGACCCGAGGGCGGCATGGGCGAAGACGAGATCGCGGACATGCGCGCCGTGGGCTGCTGTCCCGTCACCCTGGGGCCGCGCATCCTGCGCACGGAGACCGCCGGGCTCGCGGCTCTGGCGGCCCTGATGGCTCTGTACGACGAAATGGAGGCGGTGCCATGCCCCGAAGCGTAGCCTTTCACACTCTCGGGTGCAAGGTGAATCAGTACGATTCCCAGGCCATGCTGGAGCTCTTCCGGGCCGCGGGATACGAGGCCGTCCCCTTCGAGGGCGAGGCCGACGTCTACGTCATCAACACCTGCACGGTGACCGGGGTCGGCGACAAGAAATCCATGCAGCTGGCCCGGCGGATCCGCCGCCTGCACCCGGAAAGCGATCTGATCCTCTGCGGATGCCTGGCGCAGCGCAAAGGCGAGGCGCTTCTCCGGGAGACCGGCGCCCGCCTGGTGCTGGGCACCCAGCGGCGGGCGGAGGTGGTGACGCTGCTGGAACAGGCCGTGCGCAGCGATACAAGGATGGCCTGTGTCGATCCCCTGCCCAAGGGCACGCCCTACGAGCCCCTGTGGGTGCGGACGCAGGAAGAGCATACCCGCGCCGTGATGAAGATCCAGGAGGGATGCGACAACCGCTGCACCTACTGCATCATTCCCAGCGTCCGGGGACCCATCCGCTCCCGGCTGCCCGAGAGCATCCGCGCGGAAGCCGAGGCGCTGGCGGAAGCCGGTTTTCGGGAGATCGTGCTGACCGGCATCCATCTCACCAGCTATGGGCGGGATCTGGGCGGCATCACGCTGCTGGACGCCATCCGCACGGTGCACGAGGTGGATGGCGTGCGGCGGATCCGGCTCGGGAGCCTGGAGCCAACGGTAGCCACCCGCGACTTTGCGGAGGCCCTTCGCCGTCTGCCCAAAGTGTGTCCCCAGTTCCATCTGGCGCTTCAGTCAGGCTGCGACACCGTGCTGAACCGCATGGCCCGCCGCTACAACATGCGCATGTATGGCGAAGCCGTTGCCAACCTCCGGGCCGTTTTCCCGGACTGTGCCCTGACCACGGACGTGCTGACGGGCTTCCCCGGCGAAACCGAAGAGGAGCACCGGGTGACCTGCGAGGCCCTGCGCGACATCCGGTTCGCCCGCATCCACGTATTCCCCTACTCCCGCCGCGAGGGCACAAAGGCCGCCGACATGCCGGGTCAGCTGAGCCGGGCTGAAAAGGAAGCCCGCGTTCGTGAACTGATGGCCATCGGCGAGGAGACCGGCCGCCTGTACCGGGGGTCCTGGCTCGGCCGTGAAACCGTGGTGCTGCTGGAAACCTCGGACGCCGGGGGCTGGCACGGCTACACCCCCGAATACATTCCCGTCACCGTGGCGCCCGCTCCCGGCCTCTCGTCCGGAGATCTCGCAGCCGTAAGGCTCGGGGCACTCCTGGGAGACGGCATGACGGGCACCGTCATCATGAGATCCGAATCTGAAAGGAGTACCGAACATGTCTGACTGTCTCTTCTGCAGGATCATCAGCGGCGAGATCCCCTCCGCGAAGGTCTATGAGGATGCCCTGACCTATGCCTTCCGGGACATCAATCCCATGATGCCCGTCCATGTACTGGTGGTCCCGAAGCAGCATCTGGCCTCCGTCGCGGCTGCGGACGAGGCCACCGACGAAGTGCTGGCGGGCTGCCTGCGGACCTGCGCAAAGGTCGCGGCCCAGGAGGGGCTGACCGGCGGTTTCCGCGTGGTCTCCAACTGCGGAGACGACGCCTGCCAGAGCGTACAGCATCTGCATTTCCACGTCCTCGGCGGCGGGAAGATGACCGACCGCATGGGCTGATCCCGGCGATCTTGCCCGCAGAAAAACCCCGGAGAGCATCCGTCGGGCGCTCCGGGGTTTTCATATGCATCCATCTCGGCGGCGTTGGATCCGCCGTGTCGGGATCCCCCTGACCGGGCAGGTCTCAGTTTCCGTTCACCAGCCGCAGCAGGATCGGCATGGGGATCACATTGATCAGTTTCGTGCTCAGCTCTCCGACGCCCTGTTTGAAGGCGGCCGTGATGGTCTCCTGATCATTCAGGGTGATGGGCTCCGCGTCGGGCCAGGTGTAGGCGACGGGGTCATCCGTGCGCACGACCTCCGCGGTCTCAAAAGGTTCTTCCGCGTCGCCCAGATAAACATCGGAACGGCTCGTACCGGCCTCGGGGGAATAGGCGGAATGCTCCCGCAGCGTCAGCCCGCGGGCATCCAGCGTCGCGTCCATCTCAAAGGCAAGGGAGGAGCCTTCCGCGCTGATCCGCAGGCTGTCCAGGGTCAGGGTGAACAGGCGGTTGCCGCTCTGCGCAGAGGCCGCCCGGAAGCCGGTGTGGGCGGGATCCAGCCACAGGGCCACGGTGCCCGTCACGATCACATCGTTTCCGTCCCCCGACAGGTTGACGTCCAGCTTCACGTCGGCATAGTACACCCGGCCGTCCGATCCGCCCCAGCCGATCACGATGCGGCCGTCCGCGCCGGCGGAAAGTGTGAGGATCTGGTCATCCCCCCGGAAAACGGTGAGGGACGCGCCCACTTCCTTGCCCTCCGCATCCTTCGCGGAAACGTAGACGTAACGGCACGCGTTCCCGGAGGCGTAATCCATCAGGGTCTGCTGCAGACCGGACTTGAATTCGCCCCATCCGCTCCAGGTCCCGCTCACGCCGTCCAGCTTGTTCAGCAGGCGCATACCCAGCACGGCCAGATCCCGGTCGTCAAAGCGGACGACCGTGCGGGAAAGAGCTCCGCTGTAGGCGTCGCCGGAGAAGACGCCGACTTCCTCGACGGTCTCCAGGTTCTGCGCCCAGGCGGTGCACTCGCCCAGCAGGTCCGAAGCGTGCTCCGCCACATAGTTCGCGACGCCCTCGATCACGGGCAGGGCATCGTTCAGCGTCTGCAGCAGCTGATTCACTTCATCCGTCACGTCGATGATGACGCCGGGAAGCAGGCTGGACGCCACCTGGATCTTCCCATCGGCCGTCTCTCGGATCGCGCCGTCGACCAGCGCCGTGTCCCCGACGCGCAGCACGACGCTGATCTCATTCCGTGAGGGGATCAGATTCACTTCCGCTTCCGCCCGGTTCACCACGGATACGATATCCGGCACCAGTTCCAGCAGCCCCGCATCAGTCAGTCCGAAGGCTGTCAGCACCTGAACCATCTGTTCCGCGTCCACATGCCAGCGGCTCACCTGCCGCGTGTCCGCATCACCATACGCACAGGCTGCGCAGCCGACGCACAGCATCAGTGCAGCACACAGAGCCAGAAGGCGCTTGCTCGGTTTCATCATCCATCCTCCTCATCCAGATCCACAAATTCGATCGTTTCGTCCTGCGGCTGCGGTGTCGGCGTCGCGGTCGGCACGGGTGTTTCCGTGGGCTTCGGCGTCGCGGTCGGCGCAGGGGTCTCCGTGAGTTTCGGGGTCGGCGTCAGGGCAGGCTCCGGGGTGGGTGTCGCCGTCACCTCTTCCAGCACGGGGATCTCCTCAGCAGGTCCCTCCGTCGGTCCCGGGGTCGGCTGTGCGCCGTCCAGCATGGCCAGCGTCAGCAGCGCGTTGGTCAGCAGATCGTTCCGGATCCCCTGCCTGCGCTCATCCGAGAGGGCTGTCGCGTCGATCCATCCGGTCGTGTCCATGTCGGTGGCGGTCCACGGGGCGGTGTCGTTAAGCTTTGCGGTCAGCGTGATCTGCTCGCCGGCAATCTCCAGGCTGCCGTCGATCTCCACGGTGGTGGTACTGGTGTTCCCGTATGCCGAGTACAGGTAAAACCGCAGATGGGCCGTGATCGGGTCAAAGGCGGCCTCGCTGTCGGCGTCCGGGGTGATGCGCAGGTTCCAGATCACAACCTCGCTCTCGCTGTAATTCGCGTCCACGATCTGGGAGAAGGAGCGGTCCGCTTCCCAGGATGCCTTCACCAGTTCGCCGTCGCTGTTCGACAGCTCCAGTTTTCCGCCCCAGGACATGCTGTCCCGGTCGTCCGAACGTTTGCTGACGGTGAAGAAGACCGGGTGTTCCCCGCCCCGCAGGCGAAGGGAGGTCTCTCCGTTCTCCTCCCGGAGCTCCAGCTCGGTCCATCCGTACAGACCGCCTGTCAGCGGCATGGTCACGGTCAGCGAGACCGTTTCGCCCCGGGTGGTGAGCATGCGCTCGATCTCAACGCCTCCGGTGATGGGGAGAGTGTCGATCACCCGATCCTCATAGGCAAGGTTCTCGCCGGAGAAGCCGAGCAGCAGCTGATCCTCCGTGAGATACAGCTTTACCTGCCGGTAGATATCCTCGTCGTTCAGGGCGATGCGCAGCAGGTTCTTCATCTCGGCTTTCATATCGGAGGCCGGGATCTGGTAATGGATCCGCAGCAGCGTGCGGCCGTTCTCGGTCACCTGCACAGGCGCCTCGGCATACCGCATGACCCAGTTTTCCAGTTCGTTGTTCAGCGGTGCCGTGACGGTGTTCCAGTTGTCGGCATGGATCAGCGCGTTGAACACCGCCGTCAGGTAATTGGGATTGGACTCGGCGCCCGCCGTCAGCGACGACAGGATATCGCCCTTCCACGGATACCGGAGCAGCGTGTCGATCAGCAGGTCGGAACGCAGATACAGCCAGGTGCCGTCGCTCCACAGGCGCGTGAAAGCGGTATTCGTCCCGTTCTTGCTGATCATCGACTCAAATTCGGTATGGCCCTGCCTGTCGGTCACCGTCTGGAACCGGATCAGCGCGCCGGAGAGGGGCATAAAGGGCTCGGCCCATTCGGCGCCGCCCTCGAAGGTCAGGCGGACCACGCCGCGAAACCCGCTCCCCAGCTGGATCTGGCGATACAGCTTATCCTTCAGACCGTGATAATCCACGGCGATCATGCCGTCCGCCGCGGACAGCGCCAGCGCCGAGACCAGCAGCATCAGGGCCAGCAGCGCGGCCACGCATCGCTTCATTCCGCTTCAGCCTCCGTTTCCGTCACCACGGCCTGTGCCGCGGTAGTGATCTCTTCCCAGGTCTCATCCGGCAGCCCCCGGCGGAGATACAGGTTGTCCTCCTGATCATCCATCAGCACCAGAAGGGCCATGAGCCGTGTACCGAAGGCTTCGCCGGCTCTGTCGGTCAGGGCCGTGAGGGCTTCGCCGTCCGGCAGGGGTTCCGCCGTGCCGACGGCGGGGTGCCGCAGGTCTTCGGTTCCCGGCTGAATGCTCAGGGTCCCGCCGATCGTCTGATCCGCCTGCAGTTTCCAGGTGACCGTCCCGGAGAGGGAGCCCCCCGCGATCTGCAGGGCCGGCGTCAGTGTCAGGATCCCCGCAGGCCGGCCGCTCGTCCGCAGCCGGATCTCCCCCGCGACGCTGCCGTCCGCGGCCGATGTGATCCTGACGGTATCCTTCTCGCCCTTCGCAAGGCTGAAGCCGTTCATCTCCCAGCGGTAGATATCGAATATCGTCAGCCCGCCGCTCTTGCGGGTCAGACGAAACTCGAAGGATCCGCTTCCGCCGTCACCGGTGAACTTCACGGTCAGGTGGTCCCGGTCTTCCTTGCCTTTCTCCCCGCGGCGGAGCTTCCATTCGAATTCCACATGGGTCTCCAGACCGCGGCTGTCGGACAGATACCCCTTGAAAACGATCTTTGCGGGCTTGCCGTCCTTTTTGCACAGGGCGTAGCAGTCTTCCGTCTGCGAGATCGTCACGCCCGACAGATAATCCTTCAGGAACCCGTCGGGGCAGGCCTCCACCGCCACGGACAGCAGCAGATCCGCGCTGCCGGGGATCATCCGCATCCGCTTCACCACCGCGCCGTAGTTGACATTGTTCGTATCGCGGATGGTGTTCTTGTCCGTGGTGACGCCGATGCCCTCGCGTTCCGTGAAGACCGCATCAGCCACGGTCTCCGCGTCCCTCAGGTACAGATCCGGAAACATCAGCGGACTAACACCGGCAACGGACGCGCCGAACATGTTTCCGAGACTCTCCGCCGACGCCGCTCTGTAGGCCATCCCGGACCCGGGCAGGATCAGCGTCGCGCCTTCCGGCTGCTCCCCGATCCAGAACTCGCCCGCCGTCGTTCCGTCCACATCGACCCACAGGCCCGTCCAGTCCGTATCTCCGTCGCGTTCCACGCGGAGGGTGATCCCGACATGGCCCAGCATCCGGTTCAGATCGCCCAGGCGGACTTCGTCCAGGGGATCCATGGATTCGACCGTCACCTGGTCGAGCGTGATGTCCAGCGGGCTCAGGCGCAGGGTGTCCGCAGACGCCGGGAAACCGGCCAGCAGCACCAGCAGGGTGAGCAGCAGGCTCGCGATCCGTTTCATTCCGATTCATCCTCCAGCCCGCGCAGGAGTTCCATCACCTGCACGGGATCATCCATGTGGTTCACCCGGTCCCGCAGTGCCGCGGCGCCGCGGGTCCCGCTGATATACCAGCCGATGTGCTTGCGCATCTCCGCCACCGCGATGTGCTCGGGCTTCCAGTCCAGCATCATCCCGTAGTGGCGCAGGATCGTGCCGATCCGCTGTTTCCGCGGGACCGGGGACGGCTCCTCCCCTGCCATGCGCTGCCGGATCTGCCGGAACAGCCATGGGTTCCCGAGGGCACCGCGGCCGATCAGCACACCGTCCACACCGCTGCGTGCGATCTTCTCCAGACAATCCCCGGCGTCCGCGATGTCGCCGTTCCCCAGCACGGGGATCGAAACGGCACGCTTGACCTCGGCGATGGCGTCCCAATCGGCTTTGCCCGAATACATCTGCATCCGCGTGCGGCCGTGAACGGCGATCTCCGCCACTCCGTTCGTCTCGCAGATCTTCGCCAGCTCCACGGCGTTGCGGTGGGCGTCGTCCCATCCCAGCCGCATCTTGACCGAAACGGGGACCGCGCTGGCCCGGACCGTCGCCCGGATGATCGCTTCCGCACGTTCCAGATCCCGCATCAGTCCGCAGCCCTCACCGCCGGCGGCCACCTTATGGGCGGGGCAGCCCATATTGATGTCGATGCCGTCAAAGCGTCCGGTCTCCGACAGCCCGGCCGCCGCCTTCGCCATGTATTCCGGTTCCTTGCCGAAGAGCTGCAGGATCAGCTTCGGCTCGCCGGGATGGCGTTCCAGAAGGCAAGTCACCGAGCGGGCAGAGGGGGAATAGGAATAACCGAGAGCGCTCACCATCTCGGTGGTGGCGCAGTCGCAGCCCTGTTCAAAGCACAGCAGGCGGAAGGGCCAGTCCGTGATGCCCGCCAGCGGCGCCAGGCGGATGTCAGGGGTCATCGGCCGCACCCGGCCAGCATCGCCATCCGGGCTTCGGCATCGGCGGCCGGTCTCATGGGCAGAAGGACCGTCCCGCCCTCCCTCGGCGGAAGCACCGGGAGATCGCGAGGTCCGTCCCCGGAGACCTTCCAGCCGCCGACGGGCCTCAGCACGGCGCTGACTTCTCCGCTCCCGCCGCGTGACGCATCCTCAAGCGCGAACGCCCAGTCCGCGCCGCCGGCCGTATCGACCGCCATCAGCACGGCGCCGCTGTACACGCAGCGGCCCTGATGATAAGCCGGTTCCACGCGGAGGCCCGGGCTGCCGGTAAGGGTAATGAGGTCTCCGCGTTTCCACTCGCGCCGCATAACGGCGATCCCGCCCGCCGCACAGGGCTGCTTTTCCTCGTTGACCGTCAGCACGGCGTCTTCCAGCCAGCGCGGCACCCGGATCTCCGCTTTCATACTCACCGGGGCCTCCGGCTCGACGCGCACCGACAGCCCGTGCTCCCGGGCTTCCGTCTGAACGGTCACGCGTTTGCCGTTCACTGCCATGCCGCAGACGACGGGAGCGGCATAGTTCACGCGCAGTCCGTCCGGCAGGCGCAGCACCGCCGCGCTCAGGAGCGCGGTCAGCCCCCGCAGGAGACGGGCGTCGTCCGCGGCATCGCGGCCCGGATGCGCCTTTCCGTGAGGTTGGTTGACGGCGAAGGTGCCCTCCCGCAAGGCCATCGGCACCGCGTTCAGCAGCAGCCGCTCCGCCTCATCAACCGCCCAGGCCGCGCCGTCGGCGGCAAAGGCCGCCATGGTTTCGGCCCACGCACCGACTGTTCCGGCGCTGACAGGTGCGGAAGGGGAAAGCCCGCCAAGCCCTGGCGCGCCGGAGGTGCCGCCGCAGACCGCGCCGTGCCACCTTTTGATCCTGGGCCAGGCCATCTCCGCCGTTTCGGCCTCCGTGCGGTTGCCGCTGTATTCGCTCAGGAACAGAAGGCCCCGCAGCGCGTCCGCCACACCGACCGCGGAATACCCGCCTTCGGCGGAGGTCGGACGGGTCTGGTCGAAGGTGCGCAGGCGTACGCTCCAGTCCGTGCAGTCACGGCGGAGACGCTCCAGCAGCTTCAGACAGCCGGACGCGCCCGTATAGCGGTAAAAAACAACTGCCAGTTCGATCAGGTCGGCAGCGCCGTCGCGGAGATCGCTCCTGCGCAGCAGTTCGTCATAGTGCTCCGCGACCCAGACGAAAAAGCGGGACACGGCTTCCAGATCTGCCCGATCGTTCCGCAGGCGCCAGGCCGCGGCTCTTGCCCGGGCCACGCCCAGCGCGCCGCGGGAGCCGACGGGAGAAGCAGGCACCGTCTCAAAGCCCGCCAGCGCGTCCAACACACGCCCCGCCTCAGGGGACTTCGGCTGCATGGAAGACGCGAGCACGGCGGCCTCCAGCGTTTCAGGCGCGAGATCCCCGGGGATCGCCGGCACGATGCGGCTCTGCACGGCATAGGTGGGAAGAGAGGTCCGCGTCACCAGGGGGGCGCGTTCAAACAGGGAAATAGCGGGCACGGGCGCTGCCTCCATTGCACTGAAAAATCCATTGGCTTTGCCAACATCCGCATTATACCCGAAAACGGACAAAATAACAATGATCCTGCGGCAATTTGTGGCGCAGGATCGCAAAAAGGGGGCTTGTTTCTCCTCTGTATTTCGCTTGCATTCCCATACAGGGACTGATAAAATCGGATCGAATCCCCAAAGGAGGTTTCCGCCGATGAACAGGATCCGTATGACCACCCCGCTGGTAGAGATGGACGGCGACGAGATGACCCGCGTGCTGTGGGCCATGATCAAGGAAAAACTGCTGCTGCCCTTCGTCGACCTCAAAACGGAATACTATGACCTGGGTCTCCCCCACCGGGATGAAACCGGCGACCAGGTGACCATCGACTCGGCCGAGGCGACCAAGCGGCTCGGCGTGGCGGTGAAGTGCGCCACCATCACACCCAACGCCCAGCGCATGACGGAATACGATCTCCACGAGATGTGGAAGAGCCCCAACGGCACCATCCGCGCGCTGCTCGACGGGACCGTGTTCCGCGCCCCGATCCGGGCGGAGGGCATCAGCCCGGTGGTGCGCACCTGGAAGGCACCCATCACCATCGCGCGCCACGCCTACGGCGATATCTACAAGAACACCGAGATGCGCGTGCCCGGCGCCGGCAGGGCGGAGCTGGTATTCACGGCCGAGGACGGCACCGAGACCCGCAAGACCATCCAGGAATTCAAGGGACCGGGCGTGGTCCAGGGCGTGCACAACCTGGACGGGTCCATCGCTTCGTTTGCCCGCAGCTGCTTTGAATACGCGCTGAGCCTGAAGCAGGACCTGTGGTTCTCCGCCAAGGACACCATCTCCAAGACCTATGACGCGGACTTCCGCGACATCTTCCAGCGGATCTACGACGAAGAATACCGGGAAGCATTCGAAAAGGCCGGCATCACGTATTTCTACACGCTGATCGACGACGCCGTGGCCCGGGTCATCCGCTCCGAGGGCGGCTTCATCTGGGCCTGCAAAAACTATGACGGCGACGTGATGAGCGATATGCTGGCGACGGCCTTCGGCTCCCTCGCCATGATGACCTCCGTGCTGGTCTCCCCCGACGGCAAGTATGAGTACGAGGCCGCTCACGGCACCGTGACCCGGCATTACTACCGCTATCTCAAGGGAGAAGCCACCTCCACCAACCCGACGGCCACCATCTTTGCCTGGTCCGGTGCCCTGCGCAAGCGCGGAGAGCTGGACGGTCTGGATGATCTGGTGATGTTTGCCGACCTGCTGGAGGAGGCCACCCTTGACACCATCGCCGGCGGCGTGATGACCAAGGACCTGGCCGCCCTGTGGGAGGGGGACGCCGCGGCCGTCACCTCCGAGGAGTTCCTGGATGCCGTCGCCGAGCGGATCCGGGAAGAGATGGAGGATGCCGACGACGGGGACGACGAGGCAGTCATCGACTTTGAAACCGTGGTCCTCCGGGATGAGGAAGGGAATGAAGAGTCCTTCGCGCTGGTGTACCGGGCCATGCGGGGGGACGACGAGTACGCGGTCCTGCTCTCCGATGACGAGGAGGGCTCGGTGCTCATCGTCCGCTGCGTGTATGAGCAGGACGACTGCAGCTACGAACCGGTGGACGAAGAGACCGCCGACGACATCTTCGATGAATTCCAGGCCGAATGCCCCGAGTTCTTCGATGATGACCCGGAGGATCCCGAAGATGAGTGATGACTGGAGCATCGTCACCCTGACAGATGACGACGGCAACGAGATCGAGTTTTATGAGATCGGCCGCATCGATCTGGACGGCACGGTCTATGTCTTTCTGGAGGACCCGGAAGACGAGGGCTCGGTGCTGGTCTTCCGCGCCGGGCGCGAAGGCGGTGAGGAAGTCCTGCAGACCGTGGAGAATGAGGACGAGTGCGAAAACGCCTTCTATTACTTTCAGGCGGAGGCTGACGATTACGAGGTCGGACCCGCGGAGTAGATCCCGTTCATCCGCAGCCCGATCCCCGCAAACGACAACGGCCGCCCGATCCCGCGTCCCCGGAAGGGATGCGCGGGATCGGGCGGCTGCTTTTCAGTCAGTCCTCCGTCGGGGCCCGGGCCAGATCCACCTCAAAGGTCGTGCCCATGCCCACCTTGGAGCGCACGCGGATCTTGCCCGCGTGCGAGACCACGATGATCCTGGCGATGGAGAGTCCCAGGCCATGGCCGCCGGTCTCCGAATGGCGGGCCGCGTCGGCGCGGTAGAAGCGGTCAAAGATTTTGGGCAGTTCTTCCGTGGGGATGCCGCTGCCCTGATCCGCCACCGTCAGCAGGCAGCGGTCCGCCTTGCGGCGCACGCCCAGGGTCACGGTGGTACCCGGACCGGAATACTTGACGGCATTGTCCGTCAGGGCGCGCAGCACCTGCTTGATCATGTTGCGGTCCGCCTCGATGAGGCAGGGTTCGTCCGGTGTCAGGAGGAAGCTGTGATCCGCGTGCACCATGGCTTCCTCCTGCTGCACCTCGGCCGCCACCTCCCGGGCGTCGAAGACGGTCTTTTCCAGCAGAAGCGTCTTCTTGTCATGCCTCGCCAGGAAGAGCAGGTTCTCCACCAGGTCCTTCATGGCCGCCGTCTCGGAACTGATGGCGTTCAGGCTCTCGCTGAGCACCTCCGGGTCTTCCTTTCCCCAGCGCTGCAGCATCTCGGCATAGCCCTGGATCACCGCGATGGGCGTGCGCAGCTCATGGGACACATCGGACACGAACTGCTTCTGGCTGTTGTAGCTTTGCTCCAGTCGGTCCAGCATGGAGTTGATGACTACCGCCAGTTCCTGCAGTTCCGTCTTCGTATTCGCCACGTTGATGCGGTTGGAGAGGTTCGCGGCCGACAGGGTGTCGGCCATCTCGGTGATGGAACGGATGGGCTCCAGCACGGATCTGTTGAGGCGTTTGGCCTTGCGCCAGAAGTAGATCATGCGCAGCAGATCCGCGGCCGCGCCGCCGATGGCCAGGATCAGCAGCGCCTGCCATTCGCCCCGCAGATGCAGGGTCACCACGGCCCGGCCCCCGGTCTGCACCGGAACGGCAAATGACACCTGACCCGGAAAACCGCTGCCGAACAGGAGCCCCAGGTTCTCGCCGAGATCCGCGGGGCCGCCGTCGGGCTGATAGACCGCCTCCGCGCGGCCGTCCTGCAGGATCAGCTGGCTGTAGGCCTGTCCGTCCAGATCTGGCAGAGAAGCGGCCACGCGTTCCCTGAGGGGGGCCGTGCGCACGGCCTCCCCGATCCCGAAGGCCGCCAGCAGCAGCAGCGCCCAGATCAGGAAGGTCCGCGCCAGTTCCCCGCAATAATGCAGCGCGATGCGGTAGATCAGCGACAGCTTCACCCGCGACTGCGCCCTGACGATCCCGGAGTGCGTCGTCTCCGAAAGGCGGTTGAAACGCTCCACCGGTCTCGGTTCCTGTTTTTTCTCCGCCATATTTCCTCCGTCACAGGCTGAACAGATACCCGACGCCCCGGATGGTCTGGATGGTGTGGATGCCGAAGCGCTCGTCGATCTTGTGCCGCAGATAGCGGATGTATACGTCCACGACGTTGGTGTCGCCGGCGTACTCATATCCCCAGACGTTGTTCAGCAGTTCGTCGCGGGTGACCGCCTTTCCCCGGTTCTCCATCAGATAGCGGAGAAGGTCGAATTCCTTCTTGGTCAGCGTGACCGGCTCCTCCCCGTACCGCACCGCGTAGCTGGCCGGATCGAGGACCAGCTTTCCGGCAGACAGCTTCGCGTCCTCCTCCGCCGGCGCGGCGGCCTGCTCCCGGGGCTTGCGCAGGGCGACGCGGATGCGGGCCAGCAGCTCCTCGATGGCAAAGGGCTTGGTCATGTAGTCGTCGGCGCCCATGTCGAGGCCCATCACCTTGTCCGACACGTCGTCCTTGGCGGTCAGCATGATGATGGGCACATCGCTCTCATGGCGAAGACGCCGGCACACCTCGATGCCGCTGAGTTCAGGCAGCATCAGATCCAGCACCAGCAGATCCGGCGCGTGATTCAGCGCCAGATCCAGGCCGGTGCGTCCGTCGCCGGCGGTCTCCACCTCATAGCCCTCGTGCTTCAGCTCAAGCTCCAGGAATCGCGCGATCTTGCGCTCGTCCTCCACAATCAGGATCCTGCTCATGGTCTCTCCTCCACGCGGCAAAGGGAATGAGGGTCGTCCCCATTCCCGATGCAATGATCATTCGATGGTCGCGGTGGCGTAGCCTTCCTCGTCGGTCCCGACCACCATGCTGCCGTCGGTGCTCTCCACCTTGACCGGCACCTGGATCGTCGGGACGCCGGCCGCGCGCCGTTCCATGTCGCTGACGATGTCCTCAAGGGGATCCGGGTCGGCCGCTTCCTCGGGCCAGGGCTCCCACACCTCGTCCTTCGGCGGCTCCTGCTTCCGCTGCTCCTCGGCGGCTTTCGCCTTCCGCGCAGCCTCCTGATGATGCTCCACGGCCTCGCCGACGCCCCGGGCAAAGTTCGTGGCCGTGCGCTTCACATTGTCGGCCGCGCTCTTCACCATCCGCTCGATGCGCTCGTTGCTTTCATCCGACAGGGCGGAAATGCTGATGCGATATCCAACCAGGATGCAGACGATGGCCGCTCCCAGCACCAGCCAGGGGCTGACGAACAGGGCGATGATGACGAACAGGATGGGAAGATTGATCACGGGCTTGCCGTTGCCGATTACCATGAAGCGGGTTTGCAGGAAGCCTGCTTTCCGGGGCCGGCTCCCGGTGTCTTCCCTGTCCGGTTCGCTCCGCTCGTCCCCGGCTTCCTGCCGGATCCTTCCGTTGCGCTCCAGATCCACCAGCGCCCGCATCACATCGCCGTTGTGATAATCCAGCAGGGCGATGGCCTCCTCGTAGGTGATCCCGCTTTTGCGGCGGATAAATTCGATATCCTCAATGGTGAAGCTTGCCATGGTGTTTACCTCCTTCTGCCACCGTCCCCCGGTGACAGCATCATCATATCATCCCTCCGCCGCCTTTGCTTGAGAATCCGTGGGGAAAGAGATGAGAATCAGATTAGAATACCATGGGGATTCGGACAGATCCGTCCGGGCCCGCTGTCAGAGGATCCTCTCCGGCATCCACCGCAGATGATCTCCGGACACCAGCCGGTACAGGATCCCGTTTCTTTCGCCGAGGATGCTGTCGTGAAAGCGGTCCTCCCCGTGACAGTGCGCGTAGATCACCTGCTCGGCTCCGTATTCCTCCGCCATGTCGGTAAACACGCTGCGCTCCTCCAGGATGCTCGTGGGCGGATAATGCAGGAACATCAGGAACCGCCGGTAGCCCGCAGCCCGGGCGGCCTCGAAGGAAGCCCTGAGGCGCTCGGCTTCCCGCCGGACCAGTTTCTCCGCCTGCCGTTCCTTCTCCTCGTCCCAGCCCACGATCCTGCGCCGCCGGTCCAGGTAAAAGGGGCCCTCGAACACGAAACCCTTGGTGCCAACCAGCGCGGCGTCCCCGCAGGCGGCAAAGCTGTTCTGCACGAAGGTCAGCGCTCCTCCGAATCGTTCGTTCAGCTGAGGGGTCTTCTTCACGTCCCAAAACATGTCATGATTGCCCCGGAACAGGATCTTCCGCCCCGGAAGAGCCATGATGTATCGGAAGTCCTCCTCGCACTCCGCGAGATCGCGCCCCCAGGAGTGATCCCCCAGCAGGACAAGAGTGTCCCCCGGTCCGATCAGGGCGTCACAGTTCCTCCGGAACCGCTTCTCGTGATCCTTCCACAGGCCGGTCAGCTGGCCTCGGGCGTGAAGGGGCGTCTGAAAATGCAGGTGCAGATCCCCGATGGCATACAGCCCCATTCCGCGTCCCTCCCCCGTCCGTCCTTCGCGATCCTTCGCTCCGCTTCATTATAGTCGGCGTTCCCCGCGATTGCAAGATGCCGCCGCATTGACATTTCTCCGAAAAAGCGGATAATGGGGAATGTTTTCATTAGCCATCCGGAGGTGATCGCGTGCTTGAACTGCGCGGTATCAAGAGATCCTATCGCACCGGCGAGCTGGTGCAGAAAGCCCTGGACGATGTCAGCCTGACCCTGCGGGACAGCGAATTCGTCTGTGTCCTCGGCCCCAGCGGCAGCGGAAAGACCACCCTGCTGAACGTGATCGGCGGCCTGGACCGCTACGACAAGGGAGACCTGCTCATCGGCGGCGTCTCCACAAAGTCCTACCGGGAGCGGGACTGGGACACCTATCGGAACCACACCATCGGCTTCGTGTTCCAGAGCTACAACCTGATCCCCCATCTGTCCGTACTGGCCAACATCGAACTGGCGCTGACCATCGCCGGCGTGTCCGCGTCCGAGCGCCGCAGCCGTGCCCGGGAAGCGCTGGCGGAGGTCGGTCTGGCCGGTCAGGAGCACAAGCGGCCCAACCAGATGTCCGGCGGCCAGATGCAGCGCGTCGCCATCGCCCGCGCCCTGGTGAACGACCCGGAGATCCTGCTGGCGGACGAGCCCACCGGTGCCCTGGACAGCGAGACCTCCGAGCAGGTCATGGCGCTTCTGAAGAAGGTGGCGGAAAAGCGCCTCGTGGTCATGGTCACCCACAACGCGGAACTGGCGGAACAGTACGCCACCCGCATCGTTCGCCTGCGCGACGGGCGCATCACCGAGGACAGCGATCCCTGTGAAGACAGCCCCGCCGCGCCGGACAGCGCTGGCAAGGTGAAGAAGGCAGGCATGTCCTTCCTGACCTCCCTCAGCCTCAGCGCCCAGAACCTGCGCACCAAGAAGGGCCGCACCTTCCTGACGGCGCTGGCGGGATCCATCGGCATCATCGGCATCGCCCTGATCCTCGCCATGTCCTCCAGCGTCAACCAATACATCGTGGATATCCAGCGGGAGACCATGTCCTCCTACCCCGTGACCATCACCGCCCAGACCGTGGATCTCAGCGGGCTGACGGATCCGCGGGACGAGCTCGTCAATGAGCGGCGCAGCGCCATGGCCGACGCTCGGGAGAATCCGGATGTGATCAGCGCCGACTATACGCTCATGGAAGCCCGGCAGAACATGACCGGCAGCCTGATCGAGAACAACCTGACCGCCTTCAAGCGCTGGCTGGACGACCCGGAGAGCGAGATCCACCGGTACGTGGGCGGCAGCGGCATCGTTTACGGCTACAGCGTGGAATTCTCGGTCTACGCGTATGACGGGACCGGAGCCCTGCAGGACACGAACAGCGATCCCGACGAGCTCGCAGGGAGCGGCGGACTCGGCTTTGATATGCGGGGCATGCGGGCCATGTCCGTCTTCTTCGGCGGCTCCGCAAGCAGCGGCGCGTCCAATTTCACCGAGCTGACCCCGGGCGCGGACGGGCAGCCTGTCAGCCAGGTCATTCTGGACAGCTACGAGCTGCTCGCCGGCAGCTGGCCCGCCGCGGCGGACGAGGTGGTGCTGGTGGTCGGACAGAGCGGGCGGATTTCCGTCAAGACCCTCTACCAGCTGGGACTGATCTCGCTGGAGGAGTATCAGGCCGCGGCGGATGCCGTCGCGGACGGCACCGAGCCCTCCCTGCCCTCATGGACCCACGCGGAGCTGGTGGGCCGGCGTTTCGTGCTGGTCCCTGCCAGCGAGCGCTTCGTCGCCAACGGTGACGGCACCTTCCGGGAGCTGGGCACCACGCCGGAGGAGGTCGCCCTGATGGCGGCGAATGGGATCCCCCTGCACGTAAGCGGCGTCGTGCGCCTCACGGGCAACGGCAGCGCGGTCATCATGGCCCCCGTCGGCTACACCTCCCTGCTGACGGACCTGATCATCGACCGCTGCAATGAGAGCGCCGTCGTGCAAGCCCAGCTGGCCAGTCCGGACACCAGTGTCCTGACGGGCATCGCCTTCGACCCGGCGGACGACGCCCGGAAGGTCGATGCGGCAAAGCGCTATATCGCGACGCTCTCCGTCTCGGACAAGGCGACGCTCTACGGCATGATCCTGTACGCCAACCCCGGCGCGTCCTCCTTCGGAAGCATTGGGTCTTCCGGCATGATGCCCGGCGGAGCGGCCGGCTTCATGCCGGGCGGCATGGACGAGGAAGCCACGGACGCCATGCTCACGGGCATGATCCTGGAGGCGGCGGACGACGATACCCTGCTGATGGTCTACGATCAGTATGTGGCCGGCGACAGCTATGAGTCCAACCTGACCAGGTTCGGCTATGTGGACCGCGCATCCCCCGCGTCGATCTCCATCTACGCGGACAGCTTTGAAGCCAAGGACGCCATCACCGCGTCCATCCGGCGGTACAACGAGACGGTGACCGACAGCGAGAAGATCACCTACACGGACTACATCGCCCTCATCACCTCCTCCATCACCACCATCGTGGACGTCATCTCCTATGTGCTGATCGCCTTCGTGGCGGTATCGCTGGTGGTTTCCTGCATCATGATCGGCATCATCACCCATATCTCCGTGCTGGAGCGCACCAAGGAGATCGGCATCCTGCGGGCTCTCGGCGCTTCCCGGAGCAACATCACCTCCGTCTTCAACGCGGAGACGGTCATCGTCGGTTTCTGCGCCGGCCTGATCGGCGTGCTGGCCGCCATGGCGCTGACCGTTCCCATCAATCTGATCCTGCAGGCCCTCATCGGGTCGACGGGGCTCACCGTCTCCCTGCGGCCGCTGCACGCGCTGATCCTCATCGCCATCTCCATGGCCATCACCGTCGTCGGCGGACTCATCCCCGCACGCAAGGCGAGCCGGAAAGATCCCGTGGAAGCCCTGCGCACGGAGTGATGCACCGAGTTGTTACAAGTGCGGGACCGCTATGGACTTTGACCCGCTTCTGTGGTAGAATCGTTCCGAAACTGGCGTCCCGGAAGGCGCCGCGATGGAGGAGACCGACGTGAAACGACTGCTTGCCCTTCTGCTGGTCCTGATCAGCCTCGCCCCGTGCGCCGTGGCCGAACGCCTGCCGGATGAGGTGCTGTTGACCTATTATGACGACAGCATCTTCTTCGGGGATTCCATCACCCAGGGCTTCCGCCGTTATGTATCCAACCGCCAGCAGACGGATCCGGGATTCATGAGCGGCGTGGAGATCGTGTGCACGGCCAGCATCAGCCTCTACGAGGGAAGCCGCCGGGGCCTGCAAACCAACCGTTTCCGGTATCGGGGCCAGGATCGTACCTTGTATCAGATCACCCAGCAGATCAGGCCGCAGAAGGTGTTCATCCTGCTGGGCCTGAACGACCCCGTGGGCATCCAGATCGAAAAGGCCATGGGCTGGATCCGGGACATCATGCGGGGGATGGATGAACTTTGCCCCGGCGTGGAGGTGTATTTCTTCTCCATGACCCCGGTCACGCCCGGCTACTGCTCGCAGAAGAACCGCCCCCGCTACCAGGAGCAGGTGGACGAGTACAACGCCCGGCTGATCATGGTCTGCACGGATATGGGCGCGCATTATGTCGACATCGCGACGCCGCTGAAGGATGAGAACGGTTATCTCGCCTATGACTACAGCAGCGACAAGATCTGCCACCTCAGCGACGAGGGCGCTGCGGTCTGGGTGCAGGCCCTGTGCGATTATGCCCAGGAGCAGTACGATCTGGGCCTGTGGGTGCCCGGGCAGAACAATGCGGGGCCGGAACTGACGCCCTCCACCGCCACGGATCTCGACGGGGCGACGCCTTCCGATCTGCCCTCTGTGCTGACACTGGATCCCAACTACTGACGCCCTGCCGTTTCCGGTTGAGAAAGGAGCCTGTCCATGAAGAAGCTGCTCTCCGCGATCCTGACGCTCTGCCTGCTCTGCGCTTGTGCTCAGTGTGAGCCGGGCTCCGAAGGCGAGACCCTGCTGGACCGGGTGCTGCGTCTGGTCCCCGACGCCGCCGGGCTGGTGCGCATGAGCGGCGACGACCTCTACGACCTGATCGGCATCGATCCCGAAAGCTGCGTGGACTGGGTCTATCTGGCCGCCGCGGATGCCCTGGAGGGGCGGGAACTGATCGTCGTCCTCATGCCCGACGCCGAAAGCGCCGACGAGGCGGAGACCTTGTTGGATCACTATCTGGAAGCCCGCATGCGGGAGACCCGCAACTACCTCCCCGACGCTTATCAGGCCCTTTCGGAAGCGAGCGTCGTGCGGCAGGGCTGCCTGCTGATCCTCTCTGTCGCCGCCCCGGAGGCGGATGAAGCCGCCCTGCTGCTTGCGGAGGAGTGACGCCGCATGGTGTTCAGTTCGTTCACCTTTCTGCTGCTGTTCATGCCCCTGACGCTGCTCGGCTGCCGTCTGCTGCCGGGCAAGGCTCGGATGCCCTTCCTGTTTGCGGCATCCCTGCTTTTTTATGGCTGGGGCTCTCCCCTGTGGCTGCTCCTGCTGTTCTGGTGCATGCTGGTCTCCTGGGCCGGCACCCTGCTGATGATGCGGGGAGGACGCCGGCGGCGCTGGTGTCTGGTGCTGATGATCGTGCTGGACCTGCTGCCCCTGTTCTGGTTCAAATACGCCGGCTTTTTCCGGGACACCGTCCAGTCCCTCACCGGCTGGAATGCCTTTGAGGCCCTGAGCGGCCTGCTGGGCACGGAGGTGGTCACGCCCATCCTCCCGGCGGGCATTTCCTTCTTTACCTTTCAGGCCATTTCCTACATCATCGATGTCTGGCGGGGAGACGCGGGAGCGCAGCGCAGTCCCGTTGTGTTCGGCGTCTATCTCTCGCTTTTCCCCCAGCTGGTGGCCGGCCCCATCGTGCGCTATTCCGATCTGGAAGCCCAGCTGCTGAGCCATCCGCGTCCCACCTGGGAGCAGATGCGATCCGGCCTGCGCCGCTTCTTTGTCGGTCTGGGCAAAAAGGTCCTGCTGGCCGACGCCCTGGGCCGCTTCTGGGGGCAGATGAACGGCGACCTGGCGTCGGCGGGAGCGCTCGGCGCATGGGCAGGCCTGCTGGCCTTCTCCTTTCAGATCTATTTCGACTTCTCCGGTTATTCCGACATGGCGCTGGGCCTGGGCGAAGCGCTGGGCTTCATCATGCCCGAAAACTTCCTGCATCCCTACCGCGCCATGAGTCTGACCGCTTTCTGGCGGCGCTGGCATGTCTCTCTCACCACCTGGTTCCGTGAGTATGTGTACATCCCTCTGGGCGGCAACCGCCGGGGCCCATGGCGCAGAGACCTGAACGTGATGATCGTGTGGGCGCTGACGGGCCTGTGGCACGGGGCAGGATGGCATTTCGTGCTGTGGGGCGTGTACTTCGGCGTCCTGCTGATCCTGGAGAAACGTTTCCTGATCGACACGGGCCGGATGGAGCGCATCCCGAAGCCGTTGCGGCACGTGCTGACTTTTCTTCTGGTGATGATGGGCTGGGGACTGTTCTCCGGCTTCGGCACTGCCCTGTTCGGGGCGATGTTCGGCTCTGCCGGCTGGGGCTCCGCCGCGGCGCAGCTGGCCTGCCTCGCCCACGTGCCCCTGCTGCTGTTCTGCTGTGTGATCTCTTTTGCGCCGAAGCTGCCGGACGTGAAAGCCTGGCGCTTCGCGGCCCCCGTGCTGGCCGTGCTGTGCTTGGCGGCGCTGGCGGCCCAGGGGTACGCTCCCTTCGTCTACTTTGCGTTCTGAGGAGGCTGACGGTATGAAACATGAAAGACGTCTGCGCCTCCCCGACGGGGCAGCGGTCACGGCGGGGCTGCTGATCCTGCTGGTCTTCGGCGTGATGGCGGCGCTCGGCTGGGGCGGGACCTTTTCCGAGCGGGAGAACCGCAACCTGGCACCTGTGCCCGATACGCCCGACCCGGTCAACTGGAATACCGACAAGCAGGTGGAGAGTTATCTCACCGACCACATCCCTTTCCGCCAGGTCCTGGTGGCGGCGGACAGCGCGGGGCTGTACCTCACGGGGCGCAATTCTCAGCTGAACACCTGGCTGGCGGGCGGCGCGCTGGTGGAGCGGCCCGTGCAGACGGACGAGCTGTCCCTCCGCGACACGGAGCGCCGGCTGGGCCGTCTGGGCAGTTTCGCGGAAAAGGCCGGCGTCCCCTGGTACATCCTCACGCCGCCCACCCACGGCAGCCTGACGACAGCCCGCATGTCGCCGCTCATGGCGGCGCAGTACGCGCAGGAGGCGGACATCCACGCGCTGGTGGATGCCACGGGTCACCGGGTGGACATGCCGGAGTCCTTCGCGGCCGACCCCGACACCATGTATTACCGCACGGATCACCACTGGACGCTGGCAGGCGCTTACCAGGCCTACGTGGCGCTGGGGGATGCCCTGGGCTATGCGCCTCTGCCGCTGAACGGCTTCCGGATCACGGAGTACGCCGGTTTCCGCGGCACCACCCTGTCCCGCTCCGGTCTGCCGTCCCTGTGGTCCGACACGCTGGTCTGCGCGGAGCCCGACAGCCCTGTCACCCTGACCGTGACCGACGGGGACAGCACGGTCACATGGGATCACCTGATCTTCCCCGAGGACGCCGCCACCTATGACGGCTACGCGGTCTACCTGCACGGGAACCACGGGCTGCTGATCATCGAGCGCCCCGACGCGCCGGAGGGCACCCTGGTGGTGTTCCGGGATTCCTTCGCCAGCTGCCTGCTGCCCATGCTCAGCCAGCATTACCGCCGGGTCATCGCCGTGGACGCCCGCTACTACACCGGCGTTTTCTCCGATGCTCTGGCCGTGAGCGATGACACCGCCGCCATCCTGTATGTGTATTCCCTGGACAGCCTGGTGAACGGCAGTTACATCACCCGGAAGGCACGGTAACCGTTTCATGGACCGGCAGGCGCATCGCCTGCCTTTTTGCGCCGCGACACAGGCGCTCGGGCCGAACGGCGCCTGGTCCCGCATTGCATACTCCGGTCTGTTTTTGCTTGCGTTTGAGCGTCGCTTGTGATATCATTCTCCGCGAACGAAAGGGGTGTTTTTCATGCGAAAGCAGCTGACGGATCTGCGCGCGGTCATGCGGGAGAACCATGTGGACTGGGTGCTGGTGCCCACCGACGACTTCCATGCCTCCGAATACGTGGGATCCTATTTCAAGAGCCGCACCTTCCTGACGGGTTTCACAGGCAGCGCCGGCGTGGCGCTGGCGGGAAAGGACTGGGCCGGTCTGTGGACGGACGGCCGCTATTTCCTGCAGGCAGGCATGCAGCTGGAGGGTTCCGGCTTTGAGCTGATGAAGATGGGCGAAAAGGACGTGCCCACGATCCCCCGGTATCTGGAAAAGCACCTGAAAGCCGGGGACGTGCTCTCCTTCGACGGCCGCACCGTCACCGCGAAGCAGGCCGCTGCCTACCGCGAGATCTGCGGGAAGGCCGGCGCGACGCTGCGCACGGATCTGGACCTGGTCGGGAGCATCTGGACGGATCGCCCGGCCCTCTCCGCCGAGCCGGTGTTCGAGCTGGACGTGGCCTGGACCGGAAAGAGCCGCACCGACAAGCTGGCGGAGATCCGCGGGGCGCTGCGCGATGAGGGAGCGGATGCCCTGGTGCTGTCCTCCCTGATGGACATCTGCTGGCTGCTGAACATCCGGGGCAACGACGTCACCAGTACCCCGGTGGTGCTCAGCTATATGATCCTCACCCAGGCGGAAGCCCGGCTGTTCATCAATCGCGCCGTGCTGTCGGACGAGATCCTCGGCCGTCTGGAAAAGGACGGCGTGTCGATCGAGCGGTATGAGGACATTCTTCCCGCCGTGGCGAAGCTGCCCGCCGGGGCGAGGGTGTGGGCGGACCTGCGCACGGTGAACTCCGCCATTGAGGACGCGCTGCCCGAGGGCGTTACCGTTATCGACAAGCAGAACCCCACGGTGGTCCCCAAGGCCTGCAAGAACCCCACCGAGGTGGCCAATTTCCGTCAGGCTCACGTCAGGGACGGCGTGGCCGTCACCCGCTTCATCCACTGGCTGAAACACACCGTCGGCAAAGAACCCGTCACCGAGCTCAGCGCGGCCGCGAAACTGGAAACCTTCCGGGAAGCCCAGGAGCACTACATCGAGCCCAGCTTCTCTCCCATCATCGGCTACGGACCTCACGGAGCCATCATCCACTACGGCGCGACGGAGGAGAGCGATGTGCCGCTGGAGCCCCGCGGCTTCCTGCTGGCCGATACCGGCGGACACTATCTGGAGGGCACCACCGACATCACCCGCACCATCGCCCTGGGGCCGCTGACCGAAGAGGAGAAGCGCATGTATACGCTGGTCCTCCGCAGCCACCTGCAGCTCGGCGCCGTCCGGTTCAAATACGGATGCACCGGCCTGAACCTGGACTATGCGGCCAGGGCGCCCTTCTGGAAGGAAGGCCTGGACTACAACCACGGCACCGGCCACGGCGTGGGCTATGTGCTGGGCGTGCACGAGGGTCCCCAGAGCTTCCGCTGGCGCAGCGCCGGCACGGAACCCGCGGCCGTGCTGGAACCCGGCATGATCACCAGCGACGAGCCCGGCATCTATCTGGAGGGCAAGTTCGGCGTCCGCATCGAAAACCTGACGGTGGTGTGCGAGAGCGGCGAGACGGAGTACGGCCGCTTCCTGCACACGGAGCATCTGACCATGGTGCCCTATGAACTGGACGCCGTGGAGCCTTCCCTGATGACCGCCGAGGAACGGGAACTGCTGAACGCCTATCATCGCCGTGTGCGCGAAGTCCTCACGCCCTTCCTGCCCGCGGAGGAAGCGGAATGGCTGAAGGAAGCCACCCGCGAGATCTGAAGCCCGAACCCACCCTGACATACGGGAGGAACGCCCATGCGCAAGGGAGACGAATCCAAACAGCAGATCATTCGCGCCGCCGAGCGCCTGTTCTGCGCCAACGGCTTTGATGAGACCAGCGTGCAGCGCATCCTTGAGGAGGTCCACGGCAGCAAGGGCGGCTTCTACCACCACTTTGCCAGCAAGGAAGACCTCCTGCGGGCCATCTGCATGCAGCGCGCGGAAGCCGCGGCTTCCCGGGTGCTCAACGAGGTCAGCGAGCCCGATCCCCTTCGGCAGCTGGACCGGCTGCTCGGCGCCGTGATGCCCTTCTCGAAGGACGACCTGGTCTTCATGGGCATGCTGATCCCCATCCTGGACCGCCCCGAGAGCACCCCCGTCCGGGTGGGTTATCAGGACGCGCTGGCAGCGGCCTTCGGACCCATGGTGCAGGGCTGCATCGAGGAGACGGCCGCCGACGGTACGCTGATGCCCGCAGATCCGAATATCACCGCGCCGGTCATGACCCTGCTGAACGCCTGCTGGTATGATACGGCGCTCCTGCTGCTGAAGAATATCAGGGAGGGGCGGCCCACCGACCCTTCGGCCCTGCTGGAGCGGCTGACCACCTGCCGCCGTTGCCTGGAGGTGCTGCTGGACGCGCCTTACGGCAGCCTGACCCTCGTTTCCCTGGAGGACTGGGCGGTTTTTGCCGAGGGCATTGCCCGTCAGATCCGGCGGCAGTAGCCGTTTCCATCACCCGATTTCCGCACGGAGCGCGCCTCCGCGGGCACGCTCCCGCCAATGAAAGGATCCCGTATGAAAGCGCTGATTCTGAACGCCGGCCTGGGCTCCCGCATGGGCAGCCTGACCGCTGAGCACCCCAAGTGCATGACCGAGATCGCCCCCGCGGAGACCATCCTCTCCCGTCAGCTCCGCCAGCTTTGCGATGCGGGCATCACGGATGTGATCATGGCGACGGGCTATTATCATGATGTGCTGACCGCGTACTGCGAAAGCCTGGGGCTGCCCCTGCGCGTCACCTTTGTGCGGAATCCCCGTTTTCGCGAGACCAACTACATCTACAGCATCTACTGCGCCCGCGAGCTGCTGGACGACGACCTCCTGCTGATGCACGGCGACCTGGTCTTCGAGAACGAAGCCCTGGACCGCATCCTCGCCCACGAGGGCAGCTGCATGGCGGTGTCCTCCACCCTCCCCCTGCCGGAGAAGGATTTCAAGGCGGTCGTCGCGGACGGAAAAGTCCTCAGGGTCGGCGTGAACTTCTTCACCGATGCCATGGAGGCCCAGGCCCTGTACAAGCTGCGCCGGGAGGACTGGCGGATCTGGCTGGACAGCATTGCCGCCTTCTGCGAGGCAGGCCGGGACACGGTCTACGCCGAGGATGCCCTGAACGCGCTGGACGGCGCGGCCAACATCGGCGCGGCTGACCTGCAGAACCTGCTGTGCGCCGAGATCGACAACGCGGAAGATCTGGCGGTGGTGAAGGCCCGGCTCCGGGAGGTGGAACGCCGCACGGTCTATGTCTGCTTCGCCACCGATGTGCTGCACGCCGGGCATTTTGCCATTCTGGAAAAGGCCCGGCGTCTCGGCCATGTGACCGTGGGCGTGATGAGCGACGAGGCCGTGGCCACCTACAAGCGTTTCCCCCTGGTGAACGAAGCCGACCGGGTCGCGATGTTCCGCAACGTGGTGGGCGTGGAGCGCGTGGTGGTGCAAAAGACCCTCAGTTACAGGGAGAATCTGGAAAAGTACCGCCCGGACATCGTGGTCCACGGGGACGACTGGCGCAGCGGCATCCAGAAGCCCATCCGGGACGAGGTGGTATCCGTACTGGCCTCTTACGGCGGGCGCCTGGTGGAATTCCCCTACGCCCGGGATGAGCAGCACGCCGCCCTGGACAAGCGCCTGAACGCGGAGCTGGGCACCCCGGACGTCCGCCGGGGGCGGCTGCGCCGGGTGCTGGCCATGAAGGGCCTGGTCACCGCCATGGAGGCCCACTCCGGCCTCACCGGGCTGATCGTCGAAAAGACCGTGGTGGCCGAGAACGGCGGCGTGCGCCAGTTCGACGCCATGTGGATCTCCTCCCTGTGCGATTCCACCGCCAAGGGCAAGCCGGACATCGAGCTGGTGGACATGACCTCCCGTTTCCGCACCATCGACGACATCATGGAGGTCACCACCAAGCCCATCATCTTCGACGGCGACACCGGCGGGCTGACGGAGCACTTCGTCTACACCGTGCGCTCTCTGGAACGGATGGGCGTCTCCATGGTCATCATCGAGGATAAGACCGGCCTGAAGAAGAACAGCCTCTTCGGGACGGAGGTGCCCCAGACCCAGGAGAGCATCGAAAACTTCTGCGCCAAGATCCGTGCCGGCAAGGCTGCCCAGAAGACCCGGGAGTTCATGATCTGCGCCCGCATCGAAAGCCTGATCCTGGAGCGCGGCATGGAGGACGCCCTCACCCGGGCCTTCGCCTTTGCGGAAGCCGGGGCCGACGCCGTCATGATCCACAGCCGCAAAAAGGATCCCGCCGAGATCTTCGAATTCATCGAGAAGTTCCGGGCGAAGGACGGCACGACCCCCATCGTGCTGGTGCCCACCTCCTTCAACACCGTGTATGAGGAGGAGTTCAAGGAGCGCGGCGCCAACATCATCATTTACGCCAACCATCTCACCCGCACGGGCTTCCCTGCCATGCAGGACGCGGCGCAGACCATCCTGCGCAGTCACCGCGCGAAGGAATGCGATGACAAGTGCATGTCCATCAAGGACATCATCACCCTGATCCCGGAGGAGTGACCCATGACACAGCGGATCCTGACACCCAACGGACATTACCGCGAACTGGATGAAGCGCTTCGTGACCTGGGCGTCACCCGGCTGCTGCTGGTATGCGACGGGGCCTGGGAGCACCTCGACATCCGGCATTGGGCAGAAGAACTCCGGGATGTGACCGTGACCTTCTTCCGGGACTTTCAGCCCAACCCCCGGTACGAGTCCGTCGCCGCCGGCGTGCGGTGCTTCCGGGAGGCGGACGCGCAGGCGATCTTCGCGGCGGGCGGAGGCTCGGCCATGGACGTGGCCAAATGCATCAAGCTTTTCTGCCGGATGGATGCGGGGCGCAATTACCTGGATCAGCCCATCGTTCCCAACGATGTGCCGCTGATCGCCATGCCCACCACCGCGGGCACCGGCTCCGAGGCCACCCGTTATGCCGTCATCTACCGGGACGGCGAAAAGCAGTCCGTGACCCACGACAGTATCGTCCCCTCGGTGGTGCTGATGGATCCGAGCGCGCTGCGCATGCTGCCACCCTACCAGAGAAAAGCCACCATGCTGGACGCTCTCTGCCACGCGGTCGAATCCTGCTGGTCGGTCCACAGCACCGACGAGAGCCGCACATACGCGAGGGAGGCCATTTCTCTTGTGACGGCCCATATGCCGGGCTATCTCGCCAACGCGGAGGAGGGCAACGCGGGCATGCTGCGGGCAGCCAACACCGCGGGCAAAGCCATCAACATCACCCAGACCACAGCCGGCCACGCCATGTGCTACAAGCTCACCAGCCTGTATGGCCTTGCCCACGGCCATGCCGCTGCCCTGTGCAACCGGGCGCTGTTTCCCTGGATGCTGGCGCACCCGGAGCGCTGCACGGATCCGCGGGGGCCGGAGCACCTGCAGGCCGCGCTTCGGGACATCGCGTCCGCCATGAGCTGCGAAGCCCCGGAACAGGCGGCGGACAAGCTGGATCGGCTGGTGCGGGATCTCGGCCTGAGCGTCCCCTCCCCCGCTCCGGAAGACTTTGACACGCTGGTCCGCTCGGTCAACCCGGTGCGGCTGAAGAATTTCCCGATGAGGCTCGGGGAGGACGACATCACGGCGCTGTATCACCGCATCCTCCGGGCCTGAGGTCGGTTCCGCGGAACCCATTCACCGAGAAGAGGCGATATCATGAACGTACAGACCTTCCTGCGGATCCTCGGCGCCGACTTCTACACCGGTGTGCCGGACAGCCAGCTGAAAGCCCTGTGCAACGCGCTGATGGCTGCCTACGGCATCGACCCGCGGCACCATGTGATCGCGGCCAACGAGGGCAACTGCGCCGCCCTGGCCGCGGGCTACCACCTCGCGACGGGCAGGGTCCCCGTGGTGTACATGCAGAACAGCGGCGAGGGCAACATCATCAATCCCGCGGCTTCCCTGCTGAACGGGAAGGTGTACGCCATCCCCGTGATTTTCGTGATCGGGTGGCGCGGCGAGCCCGGCGTCCACGACGAGCCCCAGCACATCTGGCAGGGCGAGGTGACCGTCAAGCTGCTGGAGGACATGGACATCCCCTCCTTCGTCATCGGGAAGGACACCGCGGACGCCGAGGCGGAGGCGGCCATGGCGGGCTTCCGGGAGGAACTGGCCAAAGGGCGGGACGTGGCATTCGTCATCCGCAAGGGCGCCCTGACAGACGCCCCGGCCGTGCGCTACGAAAACGCAAACACCATGCTCCGGGAGGATATCATCCGGCATGTCGCCGCGGTCAGCGGGGATGATCCCGTCGTGTCCACCACAGGCAAGGCCTCCCGGGAACTCTTCGAGATCCGGGAAGCCCGAGGCGAAGGCCACGGGAAGGATTTCCTGACCGTCGGTTCCATGGGGCACGCCTCGTCCATCGCGCTGGGAGTGGCCCTGCAGAAGCCGGTCACCCGGGTGTGGTGCGTGGACGGCGACGGCGCGGCCCTGATGCATATGGGCGCCATGGCCGTCATCGGCGCGAACCGGCCCCGGAACCTGATCCATGTGATCATCAACAACGGCGCCCACGAGACCGTCGGCGGCATGCCCACCGCGGCCTCCCGGATCGATCTGACCGGTGTCGCCGCAGCCTGCGGCTATCCCAGCGCGGTGTGCGTGGACACCTTTGCGGATCTCGACCGCGAACTCGCGGCCGCCCGGGATCGCGGGGAACTGAGCCTGATCGAGGTGAAATGCGCCATCGGCGCGCGGGAGGACCTGGGCCGCCCGACCACCACCGCCCTGGAGAACAAACGGCGTTTCATGGAGTATCTTCGGGGGGACGGGGAATAAGACCCTCCGCACGCAAAAACCAGAGGCCGTTTCTGTCGACCTCTGGTTTTTTATTCCATAATCGTCGGATGGGATCCGCGATCATTCCGCGTCTTCCTCCGCGCTGTCATCCGGAGAAATCACGTCCTCCGCCAGTTCTTCCAACGGGCGCTGGATCTCCACAAACACATGGGCGCCATCCTTGGGGGTGGCGGCCTTCACCACAGAGCGGATCGCCTTGGCGATGCGGCCCTGCTTTCCGATCACTTTGCCCATGTCTTCCTCGGCCACGTTCAGCTCCAGAATGGTCCCTTCCGGGCCCTCCGTCTTCTGCACGCGCACCTGCTCGGGATGATCCACCAAGGACTTTGCCACAAATGTGAGCAGTTCCTGCATGGAGTCTCCTTTCTGAGCTTACTTCTCGATGACGCCGGTCTTCTTCAGCAGAAGGCGAACGGTATCGGTGGGCTGGGCACCGGCGCCGAGCCAGTACTTGGCGCGCTCGCCGTCGACCTTCACCTCGGCGGGCTTTTCCATGGGATTGTAGTAGCCGATCTCCTCGATGAAGCGGCCGTCGCGGGGGCTGCGCTCGTCAGCGATGACGATGCGGTAGAAGGGGTGCTTCTTCATGCCCATTCTCTTCAGACGAATCTTGACCATTGGGTTGTTCCTCCTCGTGTCGTTGCACAAATTCTATTGATGAAACCGCTTTGCGGGATCAACCGGATCCATGAGATGCGGACCGCGAATCCGTCCGCCGCTCATCATTCTGAATCCTGAACCGTTGCTTACATTCCCATGCCCTTCATGTTCTTCATCATGGCGCGCATCTTCTTGCCGCCCTTGGCGCCCTGGAACTGCTTCATCATCTGGCGCGCCTGATCGAACTGGCGGATGAGGGTGTTGACATCCTGCACCGTGGTGCCGCTGCCGGCGGCGATGCGCTTGCGGCGGGAGGCGTTGAGGATGCCGGGATTGCGGCGCTCCTTCGGTGTCATGGAGCGGATGATGGCCTCGGGCTTCTTCATGGCGTCGTCGTCCACGTCGATGTCCTTGCCCGACATGCCGGGAAGCATGCCGATCATGGAACGGATGCCGCCCATCTTCTTCATGCGCTGCATCTGCTGCAGGAAGTCTTCCAGGGTGAGGTCGGTCAGCTTGGTCTTGTTGGCCAGGGCGTCCATGTCGTCCTCGGTAAAGGCCTCCTGGGCCTTGTCGATGAGGGACAGCACGTCGCCCATGCCGAGGATGCGGCTGGCCATGCGGTCAGGGTAGAAGGGCTCGATATCGGTGAGCTTCTCGCCGATGCCGGAGAACTTGATGGGCTTGCCGGTCACCTGCCGCACGGACAGGGCAGCGCCGCCGCGGGTATCGCCGTCGAGCTTGGTGAGGATCACGCCGTCGATAGTCAGCTTCTCGTTGAAGGTGGTGGCCACGTTCACGGCGTCCTGACCGGTCATGGCATCCACCACCAGCAGGATCTCCTGGGGTTTGACGGCCTCCTTCACCCGGGCCAGCTCGTCCATCAGGGCCACGTCGATGTGCAGGCGGCCGGCGGTGTCGATGATGAGGACGTCGCAGCCGTAGTATTTCGCCTGCTGCACGGCTTCCTGAGCCGTCCTGACCGGGTCCTGGGTGCCGTGCTCGTATACCCTCGCGCCGACCTTTTCGCCCACCACCTGCAGCTGTTTGATGGCCGCGGGGCGGTAGATATCGCAGGCCGCCAGCATGGGCTTCTTGCCCTGCCTGATGAGCCAGCCCGCCAGCTTGGCCGCCATGGTGGTCTTGCCCGCGCCCTGCAGGCCGCAGAGCATGTAGATCGTGGGTGTGGAGGGGGACCAGGTCAGCTTGGCCTGGGTGGAGCCCATCAGCTCGGTCATCTCTTCGTTGACGATCTTGATGACCTGCTGGCCCGGGGTCAGGGAGGACAGCACCTCCTGCCCCACGCACTTTTCGGTGACGCGCTTGATGAAGTCCTTGGCGACGGTATAGTTGACGTCAGCTTCCAGCAGGGCCATACGGACCTCGCGCATGCCCTCCTTGACGGTCTGCTCGTTCAGCTTGCCCCTGCCCGTCATCTTCTTCAGGGCGTTCTGCAGTTTCTGGCTCAAGCCCTCAAAGGCCATTGCTTTCCTCCTGTTCCAGCCGGATGAGTTC
This sequence comes from uncultured Eubacteriales bacterium, assembly GCA_902767565.1. Lineage (GTDB taxonomy): Bacteria > Bacillota > Clostridia > Christensenellales > Aristaeellaceae > RUG11272. The sequence continues at coordinate 188,104 of CACXHY010000001.1, forward strand.
GTCCAGCACGGTTTCGGCTTCGTTCAGGCGCCCGGCGGCCAGCGAAGCGCGGCACCGGATCAGCCCTTCCTCCACCCGTTGAAAGCGGGCGGCGAGGTGAAGCCTGTTTTCCATGTCGCGCAGCTTCTCCGCGGCGCGGTTCAGGGTCTCGTGCACGCCCTGGCGGCTGATCCCGGTGGTCTCGGCGATTTCCGAGAGGGACATGTCCTCCTCGCAGTGCAGGCTCAGCACCCGCCGCTGGTTTTCCGTCAGCAGCGCCCCGTAAAAGGCCGCCAGCCACGCCAGTTCCACTTTGCGTCCGAGATCTTCCAGCGCCATGCCGCACCTCACTGTCAATGGCTTTCCATTGACACCTGCGCATTATACCCCCGGGAAAGCCGGATGTCAAGGGGTGGACAGCGGAAAATGAAAAGACACGGCCCGCCCTTGCATTGCCCGGGCAAACGTGCTATAATGCGCCTTGCCTGGAGCGGTATCGAAGTGGTCATAACGGCCCTGACTCGAAATCAGGTGACGGGCAACCGTCCGTGGGTTCGAATCCCACCCGCTCCGCCAACAATAACCGCCCGGCACCCGGTTCCCGGGCGGTTTTTGTGTGTTCAACGCAGGGAAGGGCTCTCGGGCGAACGCCCGGTGCGGGCATTGGGTGAAGCGATGAAAGACGCAGCATTGACCGGTATTGAAACAAGGAAGAAGGCAGTCCGTTTCATCACGGAACAGATCCGGCACGTTTGTACCCAGTTTCCGCCGCGGACTCCCGGGAGCGAAGGCGAGCATGCGGCGGCTGAATACATGGCGGAGATCCTCCGGAATGAATGCGGCTGCCGGGTGAAGACAGAACGCTTTGATTTCCATCCCGGCGGTTTTTGGGGCTATCTCCGGTTCTGTGTGGTTCTGGATCTCCTGTGCGTGATGACATTCTTTATGACGCCGTGGCTCAGTCTCTTCTTCGGGACGGTTTCCATGGCGCTGATGATCTCCGAATACATTCTTTATCGGGAGCCGATCGATCCGCTGTTCGCAAAAAGACAGGGGACAAACGTGACCGCGGTCCGACCCGCCGGGGATGCCGTCCGGCAGCGGATCCTGTTCACGGGCCACATGGACGCGGCATGGGAAGCCACGCTCAGCTATCACATCAGCGGCACGTTCTACATCGTGCATGCGCTGCTTGCGACATCAGGCGTCCTGCTGTACTGCCTCTGGTCCGTGCTGGCCCTGGCCGGTGCCGGAGCCTGGGTCGATACGGCGGCAAAGATCAGTCTGGTGTTCCTGCTGATCTGGCCCGGCGTTTTGTTCTATTGCAACGGCCGCAGGACGGTGGACGGCGCGAACGACAACCTGACCGGCTGTTTCCTGTCCATCGCATTGATGAAGGCTTTGGAGGAATGCGATGTCCGGCTGGACCATACGGAGGTGGGCGTCGTTCTGACCGGAGCGGAGGAAGCCGGCCTGCGCGGTGCAAAGGCATGGGCAAAGGCTCACCGCGAGGCGTATCAGGACGTACCGACCTTTTTGTTCACGATCGATACGATCCATCATCCGCAGTTCCTGATGGTGAATCAGCGGGATATGAACGGGCTTGTCCGGAACGACCGGGAACTGGCCGATCTGTTTGTCAGCGCGGCGGATGAGCTGGATATCCCCTGCGGCAGAGGGAGCATCCCCATGATGGGCGGATCGACCGACAGCGCAGCCTTCCGGCAAGCGGGCTTCCGGTCCGTCAGCGTCGCGGGCATGGATCACCATCTGGAGGACTATTACCACACGCGCAGGGATACCTGCGACCGGATCGACCCGGAAGGGATCGGGAACTGCTTTGCCGTGATGGCCCGTCTCCTGGAAAAAATGGACGGCATCCGCTGAACGATCCCCGGGCCATGCAGCAGACGGAAAGGCGCGCATCCAGTGCCAGTGGACATCGGATGGGCTTCTCTCATGGCTACGGGGATACCCCGGACCAAGCCTGCAGCATCGAGGCCATCCGCAAAGCCTATGATTTCGGCTGCACGTTCTGCGACACGGCGGAAGCATGCGGCCCCAACCTGCTCCCGGAGTTCCGGGGCCACAACAGGCCCATCCTGGACCTGATCGGCCGATACACTGAGAAGAAACAAGCCACCAACGCAGATCTCCCTGGCCTGGATGCTGCACAAATACCCGAACGTGGTGCCGATCCCCGGATCGAAAAACCAGGGCCGCATCCTTGAAAACCTCGGCGCATGGAACGTCAGCCTGACCGATGACGAGTTCAAAGCGCTGGACGAGGCGCTCGATGCGATCCCGGTTTACGGCCATCGCGGGTTTGTACAGGTCGAAGGGTCGAAGATGAGCGACTGGGGCAAGAAGTGAAAGAGCGGTCTCAGATGGCCCTTCGGCGCGCAGGAGCTTTGAAAAGCAGACGCAGCCGGCCAACGACAGCATAAGCACCGTCAAAACAGCCTCCTCCGGGCTTCTGTCCCGGAGGAGGCTGTTTGCGTGAGATGGAAGGCGTCCCGTTTGCACCGCGGATGCGGCACCGGGCAGCCCGTCTGTCCTGCGCGGATCACTCCGCAGGGACAAAATCTATATCGCTGATAAAATCCACCAGCGCCTGCACTTCCGCATCGGTCAGCTGGTCACCGGTCATCACGAACTCCAGCTCGTAGCCCCGGTAGATCGTGTAGATGTCCACAAAGCCTTCGCCCGTCACCTTCAGCAGGCGGGTGCCGTAGGCCGTCTCCAGATCCTCAAAGACGACCTCTTCGTCCATCTCCCGGAAGCTGTCGCGGATCTCCTCCACGGTCGCCTCATCCACATCGTTGAAGCGCTCCACGTCGGCGTATTCTTCATTATAGGCAATGGACACGGTCACGACCGTCCTGCCCTCTCCGGCCGTGAGGATGCCCACCAGGTTCAGCGCGGTATCGGCCACGGGCATATAGGTGTAGCCTTCGGGCACCCGGGTCCGGATGCCGAAGGACCCGCCCACGTTCAGCGTGCCGATCTCGGTCTTCACGGTGTCCTCACCCATAGCGCAAGCCGCGCACAGGACCATGACCAGGCCCAGCGTCAGCGCGATGATTCTCTTCATGTTCGTTTATCTCCCTTCGAATGCTTTCGCTTCACTGCACATAGCTCTTGTAGATAAAGCCGACCATGCCGGTCGCGGGGTCGGTCACCTGGTACCAGTCCTTCAGCTCGGCAATGACCGTCAGCTCGTAGTTGCCGCCGAAGGTGGCCATGGCTTGCGCGTTCTTGCTGGGGAACCACCGCAGATACACCCAGCCGCTGGCCCGGGTGGGACGCACGGTCACCGTATAGGGCGTCACGGTCTTCGCGGACGCGGTCAGGGTATTCATCTGGGAGACCGTGGTCGCGTTCTTGGTGGTGAACTCATTCGCCGGCTTCTGCTGCGCGGCGTCGGCGTTGTAGGGAGCGGGCTTCTGCTTCACCAGATAGCGGTACATGACGTAGCCGGTGCGGTTGCCGTAATCCAGCATCGCCCAACCGTCCTTGTGGCCGTAGATGATGATCCTTTGGCCGTATGCCAGCGAGCCGATGACATTGCCGTCATCCGCGGCATTCATGCTGGAGCGCACCAGCAGGGGCTTCCCGTTCTTCGTGTAGACGTACATCTCCGTCCCCTGGCTTTCCGACAGGGCGGCGGAAACGAGAAGCATCAGCGTCATCGCGGCGAGTACCAGAGCGATCGTTTTTCTCATTTCAGGTCCTTCCTTTCCCGCGCTGCTCTCTCTACCGGAACCGCGGCGTCCATTCCTCCGCCGTTTTTGATCGCTCCGGCATGTTTCGCGCATCCGCATTTTACACCAGCAGTGTCCTGAAGTCAACCGTGTGTCCGTGCGTGATTTGGCTGCATGGACCCACGGAGGATCTTCCGTGTGGGCAGTTTCTTCGGCAAGGCGCTCATGGATCAAAACGGAAAGCACCCCGAAGAAAAGAGAACCGGCGAACCGGCTCCCTTATGTGTGCCTTATGATGTCATCGGGCCCGAACGCGGATCAGCCCTTCAGCTCCCCGTAGAGCTTCAGGTACAGGTCGGCGGAATGCTCCCAGGAGACATCCTTTTCCATGTCACGGAGCACGATGGCATCCCAGCGGCCGCGGTCCTCGAAGTACAGCCACTCCGCGCGGCGCACGGCGTCCAGCAGCAGGTCCGCCCGGTACCGGTCGAAGGTGAAGCCATTGCCCTCGCCGGTATACTCGTTGTAGGGCTCCACGGTGTCCTTCAGGCCGCCGGTCTCCCGGACGATCGGGATGGTGCCGTACCGCATGGCGATCAGCTGGGTCAGGCCGCAGGGCTCGAAGAGGCTGGGCACCAGCAGAGCGTCCGCGCCGGCGTATATCTGATGGGCCAGGCTTTCGTCGTACTTGATGTAAGCGCAGACCTGCCCCTTGTATGCGCTTTCGTAATAGCGGAAGGCGTCCTCGTAGCGCGGATCGCCCGTGCCCAGGATCACCACCTGGATCCGCTCGTCCATCATCTCGGTGAAGATGGTGTTGATCAGGTCCAGACCCTTCTGGTCCGTCAGGCGGGAGATCAAGCCCACCACGAACTTGTCTTCGTCCACCGCCAGGCCCAGCCGCTCCTGCAGGGCCTTTTTGTTCAGCTTCTTGGCCTGCAGCGCGTTCTCTTCCCCGTATGCGGCGTGCAGCAGCTTGTCGGTCCTGCTGTTCCAGATATCGATGTCGATGCCGTTCACGATGCCCTTCAGTTTCTCCCGGTGATAGGAGAGGTGGCTGTTGAGGCCCTCGCCGTAGAAGTCGGTCTGGATCTCCCCCGCGTAGGTGTCGCTGACGGTGGTGATCCGGTCCGCGTAGGCCAGGCCGCCCTTGAACATGTTGGCCTCCCTGTCGTTGACCTTGAACACGGCATAGTCAAAGAGGTAGTCCGGCAGGCCGGTCCAGTATTTCAGATGCTCGATGCTGCAGATCCCCTGGAACCGCAGGTTGTGGATGGTGAGGACGCTGCGGGCGGCGCCGACGGGGGTCACGCTGAACAGCGTGCGCAGATAGACGGGCACCAGCGCCGCCTGCCAGTCGTGGCAGTGGATCACGTCCGGGATCCAGTCCATGAAGTTGAGAGCGGCCAGGGCAGCCTTCGAGAAATAGCAGTACTTGGGGATGTCCTCCCACAGGCCGGTATAGGGGTTGCCCCAGTCAAAGAACTCCCGGTTGTCGATGAAATCATAGGTGACCCCGTCCAGTACCGACTCCATGACGCCCACGTGATAGGTGCGGCCATCCTGGGTCAGATCCATCATGAAGGAGCCCCTCCAGACCATGCGCTCCTTGAACCTGTCGGGGATGCAGCGGTAGCAGGGCATGATCACCCGCACCTCGCAGCCCTCCCGCAGAAGGGCCCGGGGCAGGGCATACATCACATCCCCCAGGCCGCCGGTCTTGATGAAGGGATAGCACTCTGAGCCGATGAAAGCGACCTTCATGGCCCGATCCGCAAGCTTGCCGTTCGACATGTCTGACGCTCCTTCTCTTTTACTGTCGTTGTGTGGTCCCGGTGATTTCACTATACCCCATCGGGCGGAATCGTTCAATAGGAAGATCGGAAACGGACCTCGTCAGCCTCTTTGTCCGCGGGGTATCGGTCCCGCAGCATCTTCATCTTCCCATGGCCTTGCGTCCGTGCGTCAACAGATGGCTGACGTATCGATCCAGACGGCAGGGCGGACGGCGTTCGTACTGCCTGCCGGACTGCCTTTTACGCGGCCGTTTTCGGTTACCTCGCATGGAAAGCCCTTGCTTTCCAACGAGCGAAGCCACCAGCTGACGGTCATGCTGCCGTCCATGAAGTAATCGCCGCTCGTATGCCATCTGACTTTGGAATACGCACGCCCGGTGGGCAGGCACATCCACTCGTCATCAGAGACAAAGCAGCGTTTCGCTTCCGCATAACTCAGCAGGAACACCCTGTCCCGGGTGTCACGGCCGTCATCGGCACTGCTCTCCGGCCGGCTCTGGCTTCGGCTGTTATCCACATTCGACAGCAGGATCGCCTGCTGCTCCTTATCGCTGAATGCCGCATGCAGGAAGGTCTCGTTCAGCCATCTGCGTATATCGCTGTTTTCCCAGGGTTCATTCGTTTTGGCCCACCAGCGGTTCCAGTCGCTGTTTTCATCCTCCTCCGCTTCTTCACTGTATTCCGGCTCATCCCCATCGGCAAATTCGTTATACTGATACGCATCCACGCCGTAAACGCTGATCAGCAGCGAGCGATGATCAGTTGCGTCGTGTTCCAGCACCTTCCACAGGATCGGAGCGGCGGATCCCGGCTCATCCGCAAGCGGATAGGAACCGAAGGCCACGATCCTCCCGGGTGTCCCGAAGGGATCAGCGTCCGGAGCATGGCGCATCTTGTCCTGTTCCAGCATCGCGTCCACGTCCCGGTACCCTTTGATCTGCTCAAACAAGGCTTTCGCCCGACCGTACATGCCCGCGCTGTAGTACGCCATGCCTGATCCGTATTTTTCCTCCCGGGCGTCAGGCGCTTCGAGTACGCGTTCCCGGGCCTGCTTCGTCTCCGCGTCCAGCCTGGCGCAGTTGGCCTCCTCGTCCGCCAGGCGCTGCGTGGCCTGACGCAGCCTGGCCTCCACCTCGGCGCGCCGTTTGCCGCTGAACAGCCCGCGCAGCTGGCTCAGTTCCTCATTCAGGCGCCGCACTTCGGCGGAGGCCTGGTTCCTGGCGGCAACCGCTCTCTGCGACGCCTGGATCGCCTTCTGCGCGGCCTGATCCGCATTCTGATACGCCGAGCGCTGCTCCTCACAGCGGCGCCGGATCTCATCGGCCAGCCCTTCCGCCTGCCGAATCCCCTGCCGCCATTCGGCCTGACGCCTGACCAGAGACTCCGCCTTTTCCCGAAGGCGCAGCATGTCCTCTCTTCTGACTTCGCGATCGCGCTCTTCGCACTCCTGTTTCAGCGGTGCAAAGCTTTCGACGGCGATGAACTCCCGTCTTTTGTTTTCCACCATCCGGACCTGGTAAACGGTGTTCGCCTGCCGCAGCTGCTGCCGAAGGATCTCCATCGCGCGGGACTCACATTGCCGTATCAGTTCCTCCGTGGCATCGGTACGGACGCTCCTCAGCTCCTGTCTGGCCTTCATCAGGCCGTCCACCGAAGCGAGCGGATCGTTCACCAGCGCCGCCGCGCGCCCGACGGTCCTCCGGTCCTGCTCCTCCCGTTTTTCCAGGTGGGCGATCCGCGCCTGCAGCACCCATGCCAGCCACTCCCGGGCGTCTCTCAATCCTATCTCACCGGGGATCCGCTCCAGGCGCATCCTGAGCTGCCCGTCGGAAAAGCGAAGCGCCTTCCGGTAGTCCTTGTCCTCCTGCAAGTCGGGTCTGAGCGCGATCAGCCGGCTGTCGCTGTCGCACCGGTACCTGGTCAGCAGACGCAGCCAATAGGCCTGGGCGTTTTCCGGATCCTTGTCCAGCACGCGGTCGATATACTCGTCCGCCTTCGCCCATTCCTGATCCTGCAGGAACAGTTCAGCGCGCCTGAGCAGCGGCGCGGTCTCGCTCGCGTTTCCGTTTCCGTAACCGACCGCCGCGGGCGCGGGCGCCATCTCCTTCCCGCACAGCTTCACCACGCCCCGGGTCAGGTCCTGCAGCCAGCCCAGCTTTCCCATATCCTGGGCCTGCAGCTGGCGGAACTCCTTGGGGATATCGTAGGCGTCCACGTCCTTGAAGCAGGGGATCAGCGTCTTGCTCCTGTCCGTCTTCATCATTGACAGGAAGCGCATCCATTCGTTCTTCACCCACACCGCGTCGTAGTATTCGAATTTCGTACCGACCGCGAGCATAACTTTTGCCGAGGACAGGGCCGCGTAGATGTAAGGCTCATACTGCTGCCCCAGCTTGTCCTCCAGCGTGATCCGGGCGAAAAACACCTTGAGTCCCCTGCCGGTCAGGCTGTCGTATATGTCCTGGGCCAGCACGCTGTCCTCGGTGCGGCCGCCCTCCTCCGCCGTTTCCTTGTAGCAGATGAACACGTCGTAGGGCGCTTCATTGGCCACGATCGTCAGGATCCCCTTCTGGATGCGGTCAATGGCTTTCGCCTCGTCCCGGTACAGCCGCCGCGATATGGCGTCCGCATATTCGCAGGCCTGTTCAAAATCGCTGTCATCCAGAATGGACGCGGTCAGGGTCCGGTGGCAGGTGGGCACTTTGTTCCCCGTGGCCGGATCGTCCACATATTCGATGCCGTACTTGCACAGGCACTGGCCCCAGTACGCTTCCGCTTCCTCAGGGAATTCCGCCGTGATGGAGACGTACACAGCCGCCGCCCGGTCGAATTCCGCATTCATCCGCAGCCGGTTCGCCCGATTGAACAGGTTGGCCCTTTTTTCGTCGTCCGCCGCGGGGACGGTCTGCTGCGTGCCGCAAAAGTCGCATTCACAGATCGTGCTCCCCGCCGTGATGTTCAGATCCCCGCCGCACATTTTGCATTTCAGGATCATGACCATTCCTCCCGAATCCTTCGCTTCACTTGCTGATGGCGGCTACCCGGTTGCGCTCTGTGAGGGTGTCGAGCACTTTCGTGCAGAGCTTTCCGGCCCCGTCCCTGTCGCCGTCCGTGATGGCCTGCTGAAGCTCCTTCATCTGCTGCAGGATGTCCTCCTCCAGCGGCACGGTCTCAGCGGAGGAGACCGGATCGCTGAAGCGCAGCTCCTCGGCCAGCTTCTTCACCTTCGCCTTCAGCTCCCCTTCGGGGCACACGGAGGCCAGGGACGCAGCCAACGACTGCAGCCCCCGCATGAAGGTGACGTCCTTTTTCAGCTGTGCGTCCTGCCGGACCACCTCGTCCCGAACGGTCTCCGTGGTGATGCATCCCACCACCGCGGCGGCGAACAGCAGGGCAGAGGGGATCACCGCGCACCAGGCCGGTACCGTCACGAAGATGCACAGCACCATCACGATGAGACTGAGGATCAGCTGGACCGCCAGGTAGATCAGCCCCACCCTGGCCACGGAAAACCCATAGAAGCGGCTCCGGGCATCATTCTTCCCCATTTCCGCCGCATTGAAAACATAAAGCTGGAAAACGATCGCCAGCAGGCCGAAGCCGAAGGAAAGCCAGAAGGCCGCGTTCCGCTTTGCCGGAAGAAAGAGGGAGATCATCACGAACACGCCGGCGACGACGAGCATCAGCACGATGGCGCGCAGGGTAAGCTTTTTCACGGGTCATTCTCCTCTCTTCCGTCCGCAGTTGCCGCAGAAATTGCCGGTGATGCCCTTCTGACCGCACACGCAGTCCCACGCGGCCGGAGGCTCCGGACGGCGGGCGCCGCAGTTGGTGCAGAAGTTGCCGGTGATGCCCTTCTGTCCGCAGCCGCAGTCCCAGGTCTGCACAGGTGCAGGCCGCCGGGCGCCGCAGTTGCCGCAGAAATTGCCCGTGATGCCCTTCTGCCCGCAGCTGCAGTCCCAGGTGTCCGCGGACGGGGCGGCGGAGGCGGGAGACGCGGGCTGTGCCTGGATGTTCATCGCCTGCATGATGCCGCCGAGCTGCGGGGCGATGGCACCGGCAGCCGCCATGCCGACCCCGAGGCCCAGCATGTCGCCGATGATGCCGCTGCCGCCGCCGGACGAGATCACCGGCCCCATATTACCGATGCTTTCCGCATAGGCCTTCTGCACCTCGGCCTGCAGCACATCCTTCTGGCTATATCCCTTGGCCTTCATGATCTCGGCCTCCGTCAGACCGGCCATGCGCTGCGCCTGAGCCTCTGCCTGCGCCTCGATGACCCGACGTTCCGCGGCCCTGCGGGCGATCTCGGTCTCGGTGGTCTGGCGCTGGATCTCGGCCTCCCTGCGGGCCGCCTCAATGGCTGCCTTGCTCTGCTCCTCCGCGGTCCGGTACATGGTCTCGCTCTGTGCCTTGGCGGTCTTCACCGTGGCCTCGGCCTGATACATGCGGGTCTGGAGCGTGATGGTATGGAGCTCGCGGATGCGCTTGAAGTTCGGGTCGTCCTCCGGCAGCACCACATTGGTCACGTAGAACTGCGGGATGGTCAGGCCGTAATCCTCGAATCCCGGAGCGATCGCGTCCCGCAGGCTGGCGGAGAGCAGGTCCAGTTTCGTATCGATCTCCAGGATATCGATGGCTTCCTTCGTGATGATGGAAGCCAGGTTCGTCTTGACGGCACTGGTGATGAGCGGGCGGAAGGAGGCCTGGATCGACTTCGTCAGTCCCGGGCCTTCTTCCCAGGAGATGCCCTTCATGGTGCCGACCAGTTTGACCAGCAGCTTGCGGGAGTTGGAGACCTGCACGTTCATCTCACCGGAAGCGCCCAGCTGCAGCGGTGTGCCGGTCAGCGGATCGATAAAGCGGGCTTTCTCCGGAGTGCCCCACTTGATCGCCATCTGCACGGTCTTGTTGATGAAATAGACCTCCGAGTGAAAGGTGCCTTCCGTATCGGTGGGCAGGGGGCTGACCCGCTCCAGCATGGGCAGCTTCTGCGTCTCAAGGGTGTAACGGCCGGGTCCGAAGAGATCCAGAGCCTGACCGTCGCGGAAGAAGATAGCCTCCTGGCTCTCGTGGACGATCAGCTGGGAGCCGTAATTGAAATCCTCGATGGGATGCTTCCAGACGAAGACGCTGTTGTCGCCCTCGTATTTGATGATGCTGGCCAGACCGTCCCGGCGGGTCTGCTCCGCGATCAGGCGCTCCTGCACGTCGTTCACATAATCGCAGACCGGGCAGGTAAAGCTGACGGCGCCTTTTGCCGTGCTCAGCCGGATGCCGCACTGGCGGCAGGAGAAGGCCTGCTCCCGCTGTCCGTCCGACAGGGCGTCGATGGAGGCATTGCAGACCGGGCAGACCGCCTTGGAGCCCTTGGTCTGATCATAGACGATCTGGTTGGAACAGCGCGGGCACTTGACCGAAGCCATTTTATCCAGCTTCAGGTCGATGGTGTATCCGCAGCTGCAGGGGATCTTCTTTTTCGCGAAGATCCCGGTCTTTCCCTGGGCATACTTCCCGCACGCGGGACACGCGATCGCAAACTGTGCCATTGTTCTTTCCTCCCGATCAGTGTATCGCTTATACCTGCGCGATCCGGCGCATGGCGGCTGACGACGGTCTGTCACGCGTCAGCCCGGAGAAGCCGCCGGTACGCGTGTCCGGTTGCCGGAACGGCTGTCCCGTCACCGCAGCGCAAGCCTCTGTCTGCGGCAGATCATTTCACTATTTTGGAGTATACCACAATTGCGGCGCGGATTCAAGTCTCGTGACGGAGAAGGACCGGTCAGACCTGACGCCGCAGCGCATCCAAAATGACCCGAAGCGCCGGCGGAGCATCCTTTCCACCACACCATCGAGAGGAAGCGTCCGCAGGGCGGGAGAACGCCGCGCTCCGGGCATGAAGCGGCGTGTCCGCACAGAGCAAAACCCCGGGAACGGCGGGTTTGCCGTCCCGGGGCAGGATGCAAGGTATTCTGCTGCCCGTCTGCGGATCGTCGCGGGCATCGGTCGAAGCCGGTGGAACGGTCCCTATGCGCTTTGCCGTGCCGCGTCCCGGGAGAGGCGCCGCTCGACCGCGCTGAGGTCTTCCAACTGCGTATAGAAAGGCGGCGTTCTTTCCCGGATGATCACGCCTTCCTCATACCGCATCAGCGACAGCTGGGCAGGCGTGATCAGAGGATCGCCGAGGGGGTTGTGACCGCACAGCTGGCTGAGTTTCAACCTGAAGCTTTCATCCTTGGCGATGTTCAGCGCGATCCAGGTGGAGCAATTGGCGGATATCGTTCCCGCCGCCGCGCCGTATACGCCTTCCAGCTGGCTGTAGCTCTGGATCGCGAGGACATACCGGATGCCGCGTGACCGGGAGATGGTCAGCGCCGTTTCCAGCCCTGGGATGGCAGGCCGGATATTGCACAGCTCATCCAGGTATATCTCCGTGCGGACCGGCAGGCGGCCGCCATGCTTCATGGCGCAATCGTTCAGGTCCTGGATCATCTGCGTCAGGAGCATCCCCTGCAGGCCGCCCAGCGCTGTCGAGTCATCCGGAAGGCTGATGTAGAGCACCGTCGGGCTGAGACCGATCTCCTGAAAGTCCAGGGCTTTGGGACGGGTCATCATCTCCAGGATATCGTCCCGGGCCGTAAAGTGCGTGATATAGCTGTTGAAGCAGGTCAGCACGTTGCCCCGCGTTACGTTGGAGCCATTCCGGAAGCCTTCCAGATTCCGCCGGGCCGGTGAATCCTTCGGGAGTTCGTCCGCAGAACTGAACAGCGGCGAAAGACTGTCGTAATCGCTGTCTGCCGTAATGGAAGCAGCCATTTTCAGCACTACGGACAGTGTCAGATCCCGGTTTGACTCCCAGATCGTGTAACAGATGCCCCGGAACAGGCTTGCGGAGGTGTTGCGCCAGAACGGATCGGAGCGGCTGCTTGGACCGTCATTAAAAACGGCGGCGATCAGGTCCTCCAGCAGTTTGACCGCCTTGTTCCGCTGCTTTCCGCCCTGCTTGTAAAGCGTGTTGATCTTCAGGAAGGGATTCCAGGGGCTGCCCTTCTCGGGATCCCGGAAATCGACCCGCCGGATGGTGTATCCGCATTTGCGGGCCAGGTCCGACGTGGCCGCTTCCAACTCGCCCTTCACGTCAAAGACCACATAGGAGCGTTTGCTGCGGGCGGAGAGGGAATAGAGAAGCGACGGAATGATGATCAGCCGGGACTTGCCGGTGCCGGTGGCGCCGATCACCAGCACATGGCGGCACTCATCTCCGCCGTCGGCCAGGACCCGGCCCCCGTGGTTGAGTAGGATGACGCCACCCTCCTCGCGGGCGTCGTCCCACGCGCCCTGCACGCAGCCCGGCATGCCGGTCAAGTCCGCATCGGAAGCCCATCCGGAAGAAGTATGCAGTCGATTCAGATACTTCTCGTAGTACATGGCATCCTCCTTCATTCGACGGAGCCGAACCCGATCCTCCTGGAGCCGGGGCATCTGTCGGGCTTTCCCGTCCTCGTCCTGTTGAAGCGATTCATGTAGGAGTAGGGGTCCTCCAGCGCCGAACGAAGGCTGTCTTCCGTGATGATGTCATTCCCGGCGCCGCAGGAGTGCAGAAAGCGCACGGCATCAAACCCCTTGTCGCCCTCCACCTCTCTCAGCGCGGCTTTCAGGAGCCGCGCCGCTTCATCGGTCGCGCAGGTCATGCCCGCCTTCCCGAGCATCACGCGGAGAGAGGCATGCCAATGGCGGCTCCTCACTTGCTCCACGTCCAGCCTGCCGTCAAAATCCAGGCAGTCGGCTGCCGTCAGACATTCGTTTTCCGTCGATACGCCGTAGAATACCGTGACGCATTTCGAGGCGAGGCCATCGCGGATGGCCATGACCTCGCCCAGAGCCTTCAGGCGGTGACGGTCCTCCGGGTGTTTCAGCAGGCCGGAGATGTTCAGCAGAACCAATCCGCAGAAATGGCTCTTTCTCCCCGCCGCGGCGATCAGTCTTCCGCACAGGGCGGCCAGATCACGAAAACTGTTGGGGTCCTCATCCCCGGTGATCTCCATGGAGACCATGGGGCAGCTGTTCAGAACGGTGCGTTCTGGAAAACCGTCGGGTATGGAAGCATTGATGCCGCAGATGATTTCCTCCAGATCATCTTTCGGGCAGTTGAGCAGGATCCGGGAACCGGGTGGTTTGGCAAAGAGCTGCGCAATCGTCATTTCCGTCGCGTTCCTCCCGCGTGCGTCCGCATTGCCGCTTGCGATGTTCCGTTTGCACCTGTACGATATCAGATAATGAGCCCTTTGTCATTGACCTTGCAGTTCACACCGGGAAAGCAGACGCGCATCCCGGAAGCAGAAAAGGCCGTGATCGCCGGTGCCGCATGGTGCCGGCCGTCACGGGCTGTTCCTTATCCGGTGCGGTTGATCATACCGCTCATCATCCTCCGCCGTTTCAGGCGTGCCGTTCTCCGGGGGCCTGGATCGGGGCGGATCTGCGGTCCGCCGTATTTCAGGCGGTTTCGTCACCGGTCAGATCGCCGTCGGTTGGCCGGAAGATCAGGACCTTGCTCCGGAACGCTTTCCAGGCGGAATCGAAACAGCGCTTACCGCAGCAGACAACCCGGGTTCGGGTGCCGTCCCGGCGAAGCATCTCATGCTTCAGACAGGCGCTATCGCCATGTGTGAAGCTGTTGTTCACCTGTAGCATGAAAGCTTGATCCGCGCTTGTCTTGCGGGAACGGTCCGCATGTGCTATATTCAGGGAAGCACATGTTTCCCCCATCCAATGACTGATAGAGCGCCTGCGCGCAAAGGAGGAGCACCATGGCCGAAACCCTGATCACCCTGAAAACACGGCGCAGCTGCCGGGCCTACAAGCCGGAACTGATCGAAGAGGACAAGCTGAACGCCATCATTGAAGCCGGCACCTACGCCGCCACCGGCATGGGCCGGCAGTCGCCCATCATCATCGCCGTCACGGACAGGACCGTGCGGGACCGGCTCTCCCGGATGAACGCCGCTGTCATGGGCGCCGGCTCCGATCCCTTCTACGGCGCGCCGGAACTGCTGATCGTGCTGGCTGACCGGGATATGCCCACCTATCTGTACGACGGCAGTCTGGTCCTCGGGAACATGATGAACGCCGCCGCGGATCTGGGCGTAGCCAGCTGCTGGATCCACCGGGCGAAGGAAGAGTTCGAGAGCGAGGAAGGCAAGGCCTTCCTGAAGGAGCTTGGCATCGAGGGCAACTACGAGGGCATCGGCCACCTGATCCTCGGCTACGCCGCAAAGCCCGCCGCGGATCCGGCTCCCCGGAAGGCTGATTATGTCTACAGGGTGTGATCGCTCCGCATCCCGCGCACCCGCAAGCCGCTTTGCCCGCCTGCGCGTCTGACAGGACAGGAGGACACGATCCCATGCTTCCCACCCTCGCACCCGAAACTCGGAGCTGGCTGGACGACGTCCACAAAAAGCTGTGCCGCAAAATGCCCTATGCCGTCGAAAAGGCGCGGCAGGTCCCCTGGATCCCCTACAGCACCCGGGACGGCGGCTGGGCACCCAACGCCATCGACTGGTGGACCAACGGCTTCTGGCCCGCCGCCATGTGGCAGATGGCGCTGGCTACCGGGGATGCCCGCTACCGGGAGGAGGCCGTGCGGACCGAGATCATGCTGGACGACGCCCTCGCCCATTTCGACATCCTCAATCACGACGCCGGCTTCATGTGGCTGATCTCCTCGGGCGTCCGCCACGCCCTGGAAGACAGCGCGGAAAGCTATGGCCGCGCCATGCGGGCCGCCCAGCACCTCGCCTGCCGCTTCAATCCCAACGGCTTTATCCGGGCCTGGAACGGCGCTCACAACGCAGGGTGGGCCATCATCGACTGCATGATGAACCTGCCCCTGCTTTACTGGGCCAGCCGGCAGACCGGGGATCCCCGCTTCCGGCTGATGGCCGAGCGTCACGCGGACACCGCCATGCGGACATTCGTGCGGCCGGACGGCAGCTGCCACCACATCGTGGCCTTTGACCCCGTGACGGGGGATGTGACCGACACCCCCTGCGGGCAGGGATTCGCGCCGGGTTCCAGCTGGAGCCGGGGACAGGCATGGGGACTGTACGGTTTCACCCTGAGCTGGCTGCAGACCGGGAGGCGGGAATACCTTGACACGGCGCGACGCATCGCCGCCTGTTTCGTCTCACAGCTGACGGAGGACGGCATCCCGCGCTGCGATCTCCGTCAGCCGGCGGAGCCCGACCTGAAGGACTGCGCCGCCGGAGCCATCGCGGCCGCCGGGCTGATCGTGCTGTCACGGGAAACGGAGGAGCGGGAGGCCGCTATGTTCCTGGAGGCGTCGCTTCGCATGCTCCGGGCAATGGAACGGACGTGCGTCAACTGGGCTTTGGACGATCCGGCCCTGCTGACCCGCTGCACGACTGCCTATCACGATCCCGGCGGTCATCACATCGCCATGGTCTACGCGGACTATTTCTTTATCGAGGCGATCGAGGCGCTGCGCGGGCAGGAAATGCTGTTCTGGGCACCGGACCTCCGCTCCGCGGGGAAGGACGGTGAGCGCCCGTGACCGTACGGCAGGAATGGCTGGACAGCCTGCTGCGCATCGTTTCGCCTGTGCTGAACGCGCTGGCGGAAGGCCGGCTGAAAGAGACGCTGCCGCAGGACTTTCAACCCGACCGTGCACGTTTCGCGCCGCTGGAGGCCTTTGCCCGGAGCATGCTGGGCCTGGCCCCCTGGCTGGAGGCGGACCCTGCGGAGCTGAGCCCGGAGGAAAGGAAGCTTCAGCGCGTCTGGCGGGAAAAAGCCCTGGTCTGCCTGGATCGGGCCACAGATCCCGCTTCGCCTGATGCCATGCTGTTTGACCGGGACGGACAGCCGCTGGTAGACATCGCCTTTCTGGCGCACGCCGTTGTGCGGGCTCCCCGGGCGCTGGCGGGTGCCCTGAACAGCCGGGTCCGCCGGCAGCTGGCGGACGCCTTCCGGTCCAGCCGCAGGATCCCGTCCGGTGAGTCCAATTGGATGCTGTTCACCGCCATGGTGGAAGCCGGGCTTTTCGCGCTGGGCGAGGAATGCGATCTCATGCGCATCCTGGCGCCGCTCCGGGCCTTTCAGGGCTGGTATCTGGGCGACGGCATTTACGGGGACGGTCCCCGTTTCCGCTGGGATTCGTACAACAGCTTTGTGATCCAGCCCATGCTGACGGATCTGGTGCGGCAGACCGCCTGCCTTCATCCCGACATAGAGGCCATGAGGGAAAACGTCCTGCGCCGGGCTGCCCGCCACGCCTCTCAGCTGGAGAGGATGATCGGTCCGGACGGGAGTTACCCTGTTATCGGCCGTTCCGTCTGCTATCGCTTCGGTTCCTTCCAGATGCTGGCCCAGGCCGCGCTGCAGCATATGCCGTTACCCGGCCTCTCCCCTGCCGCCGTCCGCTGCGGCCTCACCGCCGTGATCCGCCGGGTGTCGTCCGGGGACGGGATGTTTGACGGCGCTGGATTCCTGCGGCCCGGCATCATCGGCTCGCAGCCGGAGCTGGCGGAGTATTACATCAATACCGGCTCCCTCTACCTGTGCAGCGCGGTTTTCCTGCCGTTGGGGCTCTCCCCCGCCGATGCCTTCTGGGCCGACCCCGATGCCGACTGGACTTCCAGGGTCATCTGGGGCGGCGGTGCCGGCACATTGGACCACGCCGTCGATTGAAAGCAGCCGCTCGGGCTGTGCCGGCACCTGTGGGACTCCTTCATCGCGGCGCCGCGGCGCCGCGTTGCTTGTTCAGCCTTCGCATGGCCGGACGGCGGGAAACACGCCCGAAAATGCCTTTCCATCGGGGGCCGGGGACGTTTTTCCGCGGAAAGCTTCCCCCGGACGGCTCACTCTCTCCTCACCCTCCCGGCGGAGAGCGGCCGGAGGTGAACGATAACTCGCCGGTTTTTTCGGCGCTTTTTGCTTTCCGCCATTTGACGGACTGTTCCCGACATGATATGATAGGTTGATTATGTATCGGATGCGCTGGACAAACTCAGCTGCACCCGCATCGTCATCGCTCACCGCCTGTCCACCATCCGCAACTGCGACCGGATCCTCGTCATGAACAAGGGCACGATCATTGAGGAAGGCACCTATGAGGAACTGATCGCGGCCGACGGATATTTCGCGGAACTGGTCGAGCGCCAGCGGCTGGACACCGCGAGCGCCTGACCGCATCCATCCCACGATATGGCTCACAGAAAGGAGATCATTCTATGGAGTCCTGGCTTGTCAAAGGCGTGTTCGATCCGCTGGAGTTCATCGGCACGCTGTACTTCGGCACGCTGTCATGGTATACCATCGTCTGCCGTCTGCTGATGATGCTGGGAATCTGGAAGATTCTTGAGAAGTCCGGCATCAAGGGCTGGTGGGCGCTGATCCCGTGGGCGCGGGATTACCAGCTGGCCCGGTGCGCCGGCCGAGAGCCCGAGGGCAGGGTCCTGAGCGTGCTGAATTTCGTCATCAGCATGGTCGACACCTTCGGCTTTGCGACGCTGGTGGCGCTGCACCGGGACGCGGAGGCCCAGGCTGCGAACGCGGTCATCATGGCCGATGTGCTCACCCTGACGCTGGGCCTTGCTTCAGTGATCTATCAGATCCGCGTTTATTCCGGGCTCTGCGAGGTATACGGTGTCCGCAAGCGCTGGCTCTGGGCGTGGATCCTGGACCCGACCAGCGCCATCGTGCCGCTGATCTGGGGTTTCGGCAAGAAGTTTCAGCCTGCCTGGCAGGTGGAGGATATCCGGGCGGAGATGGCCCGGCTGGCGAGCCGCGGCAGCGCCGACGTGATGGACGAGGGCCTGACGGTGAATCTGGAGGAGCGCAGCGCCACGGAATTCTTCCAGAAGAAAGTGCTGCTGCGGGACATCCACATGTCCATCCCCCAGGGGCACATGGTCCTGCTGCTGGGCGGTTCCGGCGCGGGCAAAACCACCTATCTGAATGCCATCAACGGCTATGAGAAGGCCGATGCCAAGGTCCTGCTGAACGGCAGCGACATGTATACCCAGTACAAGAAAATGCAGTATGAGGTCGGATTCGTGCCCCAGGCCGAAATGATGCGGGGCAAGGACACCGTGCTGCACACCCTGCTGGACGCGGCAAAGCTCCGCCTGCCCCAGGACGTGACCGCGGCGCAGCGCCGGGAGCGCGTGAACGAAGTCATGGACATCTTCGGCCTCCAGCCTGTGAAGAACAACCTGGTGGAGAAGCTGTCGGGCGGCCAGAAGAAGCGCCTGTCCATCTCAATGGAATTCATCTCCAATCCGTCGCTGTTCATCCTGGACGAGCCGGACTCGGGTCTGGACGGCGTCATGGCGCGGGAACTCTTCGAGCAGCTGCGGAAGATCACCGACACCGGCAAGATCGTCATCGTCATCACCCACACGCCGGACCGCGTGATCGACCTGTTCGACGACGTGATCGTGCTGGCCAAGGACAGCGCCCGCACCGGGCGGCTGGCCTTCTACGGGAGCATCGACGAAGCGCGCGCGTTTTTCGGGCGCGAGCGCATGGAACAGATCGTCAAGTCCGTCAACCGCAAGGAAGAGGGCGGCGACGGTCTGGCGGATGATTTCGTGATGAAATACGCGGAGGTGCAGCATGGCTGATGTGAATGAGAAAAAGGTCCGCAGCTTCAGGGCAAGGCACCGGGGCCGCGATGCGCAGGTGTTCATCTATCTGGGCAAGCTGCTGCGCATGTTCGTCTATCAGAGCGACTGGAAGGTGCTGCCCATGGCGGCCCTGATCGCCGGACTGGTGGGCATGGTCATCCGGAAGCGCATGTTCATCAACATGGAGGGCACGCTCATGGGCGCCTTCGCCCTGGTATGCGTGTGCATCTGGAACGGCTGCTTCAACTCGATCCAGGTCATTTGCCGCGAGCGCGACGTGATCAAGCGCGAACACCGCTCCGGCATGCATATCTCCTCCTACATCTTTTCGCACATGGTCTATCAGATGATGCTGTGCATCGCGCAGACCGCCATCACCCTGTATGCCCTCCGCCTGATCGGCATCAGTTTCCCCTCCAAGGGCCTGATCACGCCGTGGATGATCATGGATCTGGGAATCTCGATGCTGCTGATCACCTACGCTTCGGACATGCTGTCCCTGTGGGTGTCCACCCTGGCGAAGACCACGACCACCGCCATGACCATCATGCCCTTTGTGCTGATCTTCCAGCTGGTGTTCTCCGGCGGCATGCTCAACCTGCCGGCCTGGACACAGCCCCTGACCTACTTTACCATCTCCAACCCCGGCCTGAAGGTGCTGGCCGCGCAGTCGGACATCAACAACCTCCCCTTCGTGACGATTTCCGACATGATCGGCAGGATGCGGGACAACGAGATCAGCGGGGAGATCACGCTCGGACAGGTTCTGGACCTTCTCTCGGATGAGGAAAACCCCACCGTGGCGAACATCCGCGAGATCGAGCTCGGCAGCATCCGGACCGTCGGCGAACTGCGGGACGCGCTGTACAGCTCGCAGACCGTTCAGGCTCACCGCGATGACGCGCTCACGGAAGGATTCACCGTGGGGGACGCGCTGGATCTGCTGGAGCCCTTCTGGGAGCAGAACGCGGACACGCCCATCCCCGGCTCCACAACGGTCGGCGCGGTGGTCGACTGGCTCGCAGCCAACCCGGATGTGCAGGCGCACCGGGAGGACAAGTTCAGCTTCAGCGTGACCGTGGGCCAGCTGCTGGATTTCGTGGGCGAGGAGAATGTGCGCACGTTCGTGGAGGAGAAAGCCGCAGCGACAAGCTACAAGCCGGAATACGAGCTGACCACGAAGAACGTCACCGCCTACTGGCTGCACATCGGCGCGTTCATCCTGGGCTTCGCACTGCTGGCCACCATCACGCTGGAGTTCATCGACAAGGACAAGCGCTGACCGGAGCAAGCGATCCATTATCCTGGCGGAGATCACCCACCCGGACCAGAAGAAGATCCTGAACCGCCTGATCATCACCCTTCCTCTGCCGGGCGTCGGCGCGATCCTGACGATGCTGGACTTCAATATGCTGTGGCGCTGCTTCTCCCGGAGCAGCCAGACGCTGGCCATGATCTCCCTGTGGGTGGCAACCGGGTATCTGGTGAAAGAGGGCAAGTACCGCTATGGGTCTCTGCCGACGGCGCTCCCCGCCGCCTTCATGTCAGCCGTCAGCCTCACCTGCATTCTGATGGCGGAGGAGGGCTTTGGGCTCTCTTCCTCCGTCGCCTGCCCGGCGGGAGCCTGCTTTGCCGCCGCCATGCTCGCCGTATATGCGGTGCTGTTCAGGCGGTTCCGCGGGTGACAGCGAATCAGGTCCTTCTCGCTGCGGACACGGCTGTCTTTGCACGGTTTTGGCAGTAGATCAACGGATTGTTCTTTTGCAAAGGGTCTGAGGTGTGAGAACAGCAACAGAAAACAGCCGCACAACGCCTGGGAGCGCCTCTTTCCGCGAGGCGACAGACGCGCTTGTGCAAGCTGCGTACAGAAGAGTACTACATACAGATCAGATTGTCAAGCAGCGCGAAGCATACGAACAGGAGTTGAAGGACACGACGAGGCTGAAACACATTACATCTGATCGGAAGCGGCATTGTATCCGGGTTTCGGATGAGGTGAAGAGAATGAATAAGACAAAAGCTCGAGCCTCATGGGTATAAGTCCCGTCAACACCGCTGAAAGCGGAGAATCAGCTCAAGCTCCCTCAAAACATATCACAGAAGCTCGAAAGTGTCAAGCAGTCGCATTCGAGCGACCGGAAGCAACACGCAGGTATTATCCGTGAACACAAACGAAGGTGTCCGCCGTCCGTCGGATGCAGCAATGCTGCCCCCTCCGTACACGTCCAAGACGTCAACTGCAGACCCCTCAATTCGATTATGCCCGGAAAACCGACACCGTCAAGCAGCGCGATGCATTCGCGCAGGCTCAAATCACCGCTGAGACCGAAACGCATTACGGCGATCGGGAGCGGTGTTTTATTACGCGCCGAAGTATGCCGAGATCTCCCGCATCCGTTCGCTCTGCCTGGCGCCGAAGGGACAGCGGCGGTCGCAGTGGCTGCAGCCCACGCAGTCCGAGGCGGTTTTCTCCAGCTTGCGGTAATGGTCCGCCGCCATGGCGTCCCCGGCCCGGGCCAGGTCGTAGTATTTGTTGATGAGGCCGATATCCAGCCCCGCCGGGCAGGGCTTGCAATGGTTGCAGTACACGCACCGGCCGCCGGCCTCCGCCGGGGCGAAGGTGCCGATGACGCTGTAGTCCAGCGCCTCCTCGGGCTGCTCGAAATAGGCCAGCAGACGGCGCACATCCTCCGTATCCCGCACGCCGCATAGGGCGGTCAGCACCCCCGGCTTGTCCAGGACATACCGGATGCACTGGTAGGGCGTGAGGGCCGCGCCGAAGGGCGACTGATCGGCGAAGAGCAGCTGGCCGCCGGAGAAAGGCTTCATGACCGAGATGCCGATGCCATCCTTCTCGCAGCGGCGGTATACCGCCTCCCGCTCCTCCACCCCGCCGTTGGCGAACTCGCCGTGACCGTAATCATAAGCGGGGTTGACGGAGAACATCAGCATGTCCACGGGCGCCTCGTCCAGGATGCGCTGAATGACGGCGGGCGTGTGGGAGGACAGGCCGATATGCCGGACCGTGCCGTCCTCCTTCAGCCTCAGCAGATGATCCAGGACGCCGTTGCGCCGGTAGGTCTCCCAGTCGCCCGGTTCGTCCTGGCAATGGATGAAGCCGTAGTCGATATAGTCGGTCCGAAGCTGTTCCATCTGCCAGGCCACCGAGCGCTTCACATCGTCGATCTTCAGGGACCAGCCGTAGGTGCCCTTGCTGTAATCCGCGCCGAAGTGGATCTGGTAGCGCACGTCCGCGCGCACATCCCTCAGCGCCTCGCCCCAGAGGGGAAAGGCCCTGCCGTCCCCGGCGGCGAGGTCGAAATAGCGGATGCCGCCCTCATAAGCGGTGCGCAGCGCCTCCACGCCCTCCTCCATGCCGGCCTCGTACAGATAAGCCGAGCCGAGACCGATCACGCTGATGCTGTCGCCCGTGCGCCTGTTGGTCCTGTACTCCATGCCAACGCCTCCCTTTGTCGGCTGCATCCCGAAACGGACGGCGCTGTCCGTACCGCCCGCGTGTACTTTGGGATCCGGTTCCGATTCCTTGATTCCCTGATGATATGATATAATATCCCACCGGGAGAAAAAGCGCAAGGGCTTCCATGCACCCGGCTCCGCGGCATGCGGGATGATCTGCGGGATGGAGAGGGATCCGATGAGATTCAGGCACACGAACCGGCACGGCTTCCTGATCGGCTTTATCGATTTCTTTACGGCGGGGATCTTCCTGCTCTTCTACATGCCGCTGAGCGGGCTGCAGGATGAGATCGAGGAAGTCCTCGGCCACCGGGTGCTCCCCTATCGGAAGGCCTATCTGCTGGGCATCCCGACGCTCTTTGCGTACCCGCTGATCTGGATGGCGCGGATCTGCCAGGAACTGAAGGACAGGGCTATCGCGCTCGGCGTTGACGGCCCGTACACCAGCTGGCGCCACATGGTCGGATGGAACACCCTGGGCCTGCCGCTGATGGGCCCCGCGGTGGCCACGCACCGCTTCTTCAATACCCTGAACCGGGTGGAAGCCGAACTGAACCGGCGGACAGCCGGCGAAACCGCTGGACCGGCAGAGAGGAGAGCACAGCCATGATCCGGACGACCGTGAAGATCTCGGGCATAATGTGCGGCAGGTGTGAAGCCCACATCAACGACGCCATCCGGGCGGCCTTCCCTGTGAAGAAGGTCTCAGGCTCCCACGGAAGGCGTGATGCTGTCATCCTCTCGGAAGTGCCGCCCGACGCGCAGAAGCTCCGGCAGATCATCGACGCCACGGGGTATACCTTCGTGTCCGCGCAGACGGAGACCACCGCCGAAAATGGGCTTTTCGCCCGGCTGTTCGGGCGCTGACCCGGCCTCCGCCATTCTCGGTACAAACAAGGAACACGGGTAACTGTTCAGTCGGTCGGCAGACCCACATGGATGGACAGGAAACGCACAAATCGGTTTTCTTCCAAGCGAGCCGTGTATGGCGGGTGCGGGCCGCAGGCCCGCACTCTCTTCTCCCCCTTCCCTCGGGAATGGGGTAGGGGGATGGGGCAAAGCGGTTTGGAGATCATCTGCTGACGCAGTTCACAGGGCGGACTGAACAGTTACGAACATAGTTCGATCCAGCAGCGCTTTCTCCGGTGTTGACAAGTGGCAAAGCATGTGATATGATCTGACTGTTAGTTTTGACTAATACCTGCCGCGCGGCATGTGTTTCTCCCTTCTCATGATCCGCGCGGCTTCTCTAAGACATAAAGGTTAGTTTATGCTAACACTTGATGCATCAAATCACGGAGGCCGTTATGTCCCACGAAATGCTGATCCGATGCTGCGCGCCGACCATGGCCTGCCTGAAAACCGGCAGCATGTTCACCTGCGCCTTCGACAGCAGGGAAGCCATGACGGACGAGCTGCGCAGGCTGAACCGGCGGCTTGGCGGCAAAGGCCTGCGCATCCTCCCCCTGCGCTGGCGCGGCGGGAGGGCGCTGCTGTACCTGTACCGGCCGAAGCTGCTGGAACGGGACCTGCGCGACCCTCTGTCCCGCAGGCTTCTCTCGGAGTGCGGCTATACCTGCGGCGACGCAGCGGTGTGCATCGCCCGGCTAATCTCGCGCCTGCGGGACAGCGCCGGTTTCCCCCACGAGGTGGGGTTGTTCCTGGGCTATCCCCCGGCGGACGTGGACGGATTCATGCACCGGAAGGACGAGTGCAAGCTCTGCGGGATCTGGAAGGTCTACGACGACGTGGAGAGCGCGACCCGTCAGTTTGCCCGCTGCAGGCACTGTACGGAGATCTATCTCCGCCGTTACGCGGATGGCTGCTCCCTCGACAGGCTGGCCGTCGCCCGATGACCGTGCTTGCGCGGCCGCGCCGGAACTGCAGATCAAATCACACAGGCCGTGCCGGACATGGCATGGCTTTTTCACGTCTCCCGGTCTTTTTCGTTAAGCACGCGTATTCGCGGTTGCGTCGGGAGGACTTTTGCGGTATGATGATCCTGTCAGGATAAGAAAAACGAATCCGAAACGACGGGAGCTGAGCCCATGCACCGACAGATGCGCTACTTCATCGCCGTGGTGGAGACCGGCAGCTTTTTCGAGGCCGGAGAGGTCTGCCACATCTCGCAGTCCGCCGTCTCCCAGCAGATCAAGGCGCTGGAAAACGAACTGCAGGTCACGCTGCTGGAGCGGCACGGGCGGAAGTTCACGGTGACCCCGGCGGGACAATACTTCTATGCCCAGGCCAAACGGCAGGTGGCGTCGCTGGATGTGCTGATCCGCGAGGTGCGGCGCATCGACAGCGACGAGTACCAGAGCCTGCGAGTGGGCGTCCTGAACGGCTTCAGCCCGCGCATCATGCGGCAGGCGATCCGGGAATTCACGCAGAATCATCCCCACGTGCGCCTTTCCCTGACCACCGGGACCCACGAGGAGCTCTTTCACGCGCAGCACGACGGCAGGCTGGACATGGCCGTCAACGACCAGTGGCGGAAGCTGTCGGAGCAGGCCATCAACGAGGAACTGACGGACCAGCCGCTCTTCGCCATGCTCCGGCAGGACCACCCGCTGGCGGTCGCGCCGGTGGCTGCCCTGGAAGCGCTGAAGGATTGGATGTGCATCCTTGTCACGCCGGAGGAACAGCGGGAGAACGAGGTCGTGCACTGGCGGGATTACTTCGGCCTGCAGAGCGACTTTCTGTTTGTGGATAATGTGGAGACCGCCTGCATGGACGCCGCATCGGGAGCCGGATTCTACCTGTGCGACGGGGACATGCCGTGCCCCGACGGAACAGTCCTGCTGCCCCTGACCCGGGGCGGCGCGCCTATGACCCGCAAGATGTTCGCCTTCTGGCCGGAGAGCCGCGATTCTTCCCTGCAGTGGGAGTTTACCCAAGCGCTGCACACGGTCATCAAATAAGTGTTTCTTATTGGACGGCCTCGGAATCGGAATTGATTCGGGGCTGGTTTTTGTTTATGATGAAGATGCAGCAGGGAGATGGCTGTATCATCAGAGACAGACGGGCAGAAAGGCGGATGCGGTATGGCTACACTCATCGCGTATTATTCCAGGAAGGGACAGAACTACTGGAATGGCAATATCATTGACCTGGCCAAAGGCAACACTGAGCGTGCTGCGGAATTCGTGCAGAAGGCGGTCGGCGGCGATCTGTTCGAAATCGAGACCGTGCGGACGTACAGCAAGGATTATCACGCCTGCACTGTTGAGGCTAAAGCTGAGCTGCAGGAGGGTGCCCGCCCAGAGCTGAAGGCGATTCCGGACAGCCTGGACGATTATGACACGATCTTCCTGGGCTACCCCAACTGGTGCGGCACGATGCCCATGGCGGTGTGGACGTTCCTGGAGCACTTCGACCTGACCGGCAAGAAGATCGTGCCCTTCTGCACCAACGAGGGCAGCGGCATGGGCAGCAGCGAACGGGACCTGAAGAAGATCTGCAAAGGCGCGACTGTCGTGTCCGGCCTTTCGGTTCACGGGTCCGAAGTGACAAACAGTGAAGCAAAAATCGCGGCCTGGGCGAAGAATAACGTTTGAGGAGGAAAATCACCATGACAGAAAACCGCTATTTCCCGGAAATCCACGGCAACTTCGGCTTCGGCTGCATGCGCCTGCCCATGAAGGACGGCGAGGTGAACCACGAGCTGTTCTGCCGGATGGCGGACGCCTTTCTCGACGCGGGGCTGAACTACTTCGATACGGCCCACGGCTACCTGGGCGGCAAGAGCGAGACGGCGATCCGCGAAGCCGTCGCGAAGCGGCATAACCGGAGCGAGTTCATCCTCACGGACAAGCTGACCACCTCTTTCTTCAGGAAACAGGAAGACATTCGTCCTTTCTTCGAGAGCCAGCTGGAAGCCTGCGGCGTAGATTACTTTGATTTCTACCTGATGCATGCTCAGGACAGGAACAACTATCAGAAATACAAGGCCTGCCGCGCATATGAGACAGCCCTCGAGCTGAAGGCCGAAGGCAGGATCCGCCATTTCGGCATCTCCTTCCACGACAAGGCCGAGGTGCTGGATATGATCCTCACCGAGCACCCGGAGATCGAGGTCGTGCAGATGCAGTTCAACTATGTGGATTACGAGGATGCCTCCGTGGAAAGCCGCAAGGTCTACGAGGTGGCCGAGAAGCACGGCAAGCCCGTCCTCGTCATGGAGCCGGTGAAGGGCGGCAGCCTGGTGAACCTTCCGGAAGAAGCTGACAGGATCTTCCGCGATCTGGGCGGCGGCAGCAACGCCAGCTACGCCCTGCGCTTCGCGGCGAGCTTCCCGAACATGTGCGTGGTCCTCTCAGGCATGAGCGACATGGCCCAGATGGAGGACAACCTGAGCGCCATGCGCGATTTCGAACCCCTGAACGCCGAGGAGCGGGAGGCAGTGGACAAGGTCTGTGCCATCTTCCGCGGGCTGAACCTGATCCCCTGCACGGGCTGCCGCTACTGTATCGAAGAGAGCACCTGCCCGAAGGGAATCCGCATCCCGGACATGTTCTCCTCCCTGAATGCCCACGAGGCTTTCCACAACTGGAACACCGCCTATTACTACAACAACGTCATCACCGGCGATGGCCACGGCAAGGCCTCCGAGTGCATCCGCTGCGGCAAGTGCGAGCGGGTCTGCCCCCAGCATCTGCCGATACGGGAATTGCTGAAGAACGTCGCAGAGACCTTTGAGACCTGAGGGGGACATGGAAATGTTGAACAAGGAAGTTATGCTTGTGACCGGCGCCGGGCAGATCAGCATGGCGATCGCCCGCCGCGTGGGCTTCGGAAAGAAAATCATCCTCGGTGATAAACGGATCGAAAATGCCAATGCCATTGCAAAGACCATGAACGAAGCCGGTTTCGATGTTGTGCCCTTTGAGATGGATCTCTCCAGCCGCGAAAGCATTCTTGCGATCATCGCGGAAGCGCAGAAGTACGGCGAAATCAAGTATCTGGTCAACGGTGCGGGCGTGTCGCCGAGCCAGGCGCCGATCGAGGTTGTCCTGAAGGTTGATCTCTACGGCACGGCGGTATTGCTCGAAGAAGTCGGCAAAGTGATCGCCCCGGGCGGCAGCGGCGTGACGATCTCCAGCCAGTCCGGCTGGCGGATGCCCGCGCTGACCGCGGAGGAGGACGCGCAGCTGGCCACGGCCCCCACAGAAGAGCTGCTGAGCCTGCCGATCCTGCAGAAAGAGAACGTGCGCGACAATCTCCACGCCTATCAGCTGGCGAAGCGCTGCAACGAAAAGCGCGTCATGGCGGAGTGCGTCAAATGGGGCATGCGCGGCGCGCGGCTCAACGACATCGCTCCGGGCATCATCGTGACGCCGCTGGCCATTGACGAGTTCAACGGCCCCCGCGGAGACTTCTACAAGAATATGTTCGCAAAGTGCCCGGCCGGACGTCCTGGAACGGCGGACGAGGTTGCGAACGTTGCTGCCCTGCTCATGAGCGACGCGGGCGCCTTCATCACCGGCTCCACCGTCCTGATCGACGGCGGTGCGACCGCCAGCTACTTCTACGGCCCGCTGAAGCCGCAGGCCTGAACCAGACGCGGAGGAGAAAGAGGGAATCGCCTTGACATTCATCCAGAGACTGATCGAACCCAAAGCGCAGCTTCCGGAGGAGCGCAAGACCTTCACCAACGCCACGCTGAAGGCCATGATCGTCCCGCTGGTCATCGAGAGCGTCCTGCAGATGGTGGTCGGCCTGGCCGACACTATGATGGCCAGCCATGCCGGCGAGGGCGTACTGACCGGCGTCGGACTCGACAATCTGATCATCACGGTCTTTATCTATCTGTTCACCGCCCTATCCGCGGGCGGCGCGGTGGTCGTGTCTCAGTATATCGGCAGCAGGGATCAGGAGCATGCCGACCTCTCCGCATCCCAGGTCTTTCATATCGCCGGGCTGCTGTCGCTGGTCTGCACGGCGCTCATGCTGATCTTCGGCGAGGCGCTGATCGACTGGGTCTTTGCCGAAAAGAGCGACGCCGTTAGATCCGCCTGCAAAACTTACATGTGGATCGTGGCGCTTTCCTTCCCGGCCACGGCGATCTACAACGCAGGGGCCGCGGTCTTCCGGGCCATGGGACAGACGCGCATCACCATGTGGGTCACTCTGACGGGCAATATCGTGAACGTGATCGGAAACGCCATCGGCGTCTTTGTCCTGCACGCCGGGGCGGCGGGCGTCGCGTGGCCCACCACCATATCCTGGTACCTGAATGCGGCGCTGATGACCTGGCTCTGCCTGGGCACCTCCCGGGGCGAGGCTCTGCTGGAACATCTGAAGGCATCGCGCAAGGTAAAAGTCAGGCTCCGGCCCCGCGACGCGTTCGTCCTGCACCCCGCGATGGCGAAGCGCATCCTGGGCGTCGCCATCCCCAACTCCATCGAGAACACGCTGTTCCAGGCTTCCAAGGTGGTCATCAGCTTCATGCTGCTGGCCAGCCTGCCCGACATGCACATCGACGCGAACTCCACCGGCCAGACCTTCTGGTCCCTCGCCGCCTGCATGGGAACGGCCATGGGCACCGTCTTCATCACCGTGGTCGGACAGTGCACCGGCGCGGGCGACAATGAAGCCGCGGAGTGGTACATCCGGAAACTGACCCGGCTGTCGCTGGTGCTGGCCACGGTCTGGAACGCCATGGTCATGATCCTCTGCCCGCTGCTGATGCCGCTGTACGATCTGCCCGTGGAGACAAAGACGCTGATCCTCATCATCGTGGGCATCCACAACCTGTTCTCCGCCTTCGTGCAGCCCTTCTCCGGGCCGCTGTCCTCGGGTCTGCGGGCCGCGGGCGACGTGAAATTCACCATGTGGGCATCGATCTTCGCCACGGTGGTCTGCCGCACCTTCCTGTCCTTCGTCTTTGCAAAGTGGCTGGGGATGGGCGTGATCGGCATCGCCATCGCCATGGTGCTGGACTGGTGCATCAAAGCGGTCCTCGACGCGTCACGTTTTGACAGCGGCAAGTGGAAGGACCGCAAGATCATCTGATGCCGGTCTCACATCGGAATCGCAAGTCACGCAAAGGGATTCAGCCGAAGGTCCGGGGCAGGCGGAAGGCCCCGGCAGCGCTCAGCAGAGTGCGAGATCCCCTTGCCGGGATACGGTATTTCTGATATGATCGGTATGACAACCCGCGAGGACAAGGAGGGATCCGGATATGGCCATCACCGTCAACCTGCGCTACACCGGCACGGGCGGAAATGCCCGCAAGTTTGCCGAGGAAATGACCGCGAGCGGCACCGTCGACGCGATCCGCGCCGAGGCCGGCAATCTGCGCTACGAATACTTCATATCTCTGGACGACCCCGAAACCGTGCTGCTGATCGACAGCTGGACGGACCAGACCGCGATCGACGTTCACCACGCCTCCCCCATGATGGCGACCCTCGCCGCGCTGCGCGAGAAGTACGACCTCCACATGGCGGTGGAGCGGTATGTCAGCGCGGAGGTCCCGGAGTCGGAGAACCGCTTCATTCGCAGGTGAACCTGTCTGCCGTGCCGGATCGGCTGCCTCCGGCACGGTTTTGTGATGGCCGCGCACCCATATGGATCGTCCAATCTTGCACAAGTCTGCGCCATCGGGTATAATGGCGGTGATATCTCAGAGAAACGGAACGGTCACGGTCATGGAAAAAGAGCAGGAGAGCCGCTTTGAACACGGCGGGCTGATCACGAACTACTTCCGCCTGGCGCTGCCGGTAGTGCTGGGATCCATCGTCACCATCGTCTACAATCTGGCGGATACCTATTTCATCTCGCAGACAGAAAACACCTCGCTCATCGCAGGGGTGTCGGTTTGCGCGCCGATCTTCACGATCCTGATGGCCTTCGGAAACATCTTCGGTCAGGGAGGCAGCTCTCTGCTCTCCCGCCTTCTCGGACAAAAGCGCCCGAAAGACGCGCGGAGGGTCAGCGCATTCTGCTTCTGGATCGCGCTGGCCACGGGAGCAGCTGTCGGAGGGCTGGCGCTTGTGCTGCGGGATCCCTTTCTTTCCATTTTGGGCGCCAGCGCGGACAGCCTGCCTCACGCCCGGGAATACGGGACCGTGCTGATGCTTGGCGCACCGCTCATCACGGTGAATTTCATCCACATGAACCTGCTGCGCTGCGACGGAAAGGCCGCCCTCTCCATGACGGGCACGCTGATCGGCGCCGCGGTCAACATCATTCTGGATTCGCTGCTGATCCCCGGCATGGGCGCCTGCGGCGCGGCCATCGCCACCGTCATCGGGTACGGCTGCAGCGATCTGTTTCTGTTCTTCATCGCCGCACGCTTCAGTGCCGTCCTTTCCGTCCGTCCGCTGCTGCGCATTGAAGAGCCGTTCCTGAAGGATGTGCTGTCCATCGGCGTAACGGCCGCGATCACCAATATCGCCGGCAGCATATGCATGATCCTGCTGAACCGGCAGCTGCTGCCGTACGGGGATGACCGCATCGCCGCCATGGGCATTGTGCTGAAGGTGACCATGATCGTGCAAATGATCCTGGTAGGCTTCTCCTTCGGAGGCGTGCCGCTGTTCGGTTATCTCTCCGGCGCCGGAAGACAGGATCGGATCCGCAAACTGCTGCGGTTCTGTCTGCTGTTCCTCGTCAGCCTGTCGCTGCTCATGACCCTTGTCATCGTGCTGGCGGCGGCGCCGCTCCTCAGCCTCGTCACCCCGGATGAGCAGCTGGTCACGCTCGGCGTGCCCATGCTGCGCCGGCTGGTGAGCGGCTGCGTTTTCGCGGGCGTGGTGATGCTGCTGACCTGTCTCTGCCAGGCGTCGGGCAAGGCCGGGCCCGCGCTGATCCTGTCCCTCAGCCGTCAGGGCGTCGTCTTCGCGGTCGTGCTGCTGATCGCATCCCGCCTGTTCGGGTACGAGGGCATTCTCGCGTCCCAGCCGGCGGCGGATCTGCTCAGCGCGGTGCTGGCCGTGCTCATCGTTCGGCGCATTCTGACGGGCATAGAGTGATGCGCCGGACCATCATGACCCGGCGACCGGACGGATCTGTCCTCACGGCGGGATGCGCATTCACAGGCCGCTTGCCCTTCCGTGACGGCATGGGATGACCGAGAGAGGTGAGACCGTTGTACCTGTCAGCCTTCTATTTCCCGGGCGCGGAGCGGGAAGCCGACTTCATGTTCGGCCTCAAGACCACGTACGATCAGAGCGTTTATCCGTATGGCGTCCTTCCGAAGGCGGGCCTTGACGAGATCTTCTTCAAGCCTGTAACGATCCTGTACGGCGGAAACGGCTGCGGCAAAAGCACCGCCCTCAATGTGATCGCGGAAAAGCTGCGGCTGGACCGGACCTGCTCGTATAACCGGTCCCGCTTCTTCGGGCGGTTCGTGGATGACTGCCGGGCTTCGGTGGAGGACGGGATCCCGAAGGGGAGCCGCATCATCACCAGCGACGACGTGTTCAACATGATGCTGGACATCCGCGCGCTCAACGACGGCATCGACCTCCGGCGGGAGGAGCTGGCGGAAGACTACTTCCGGCTGAAGCGGGAGAGATTCCGGGTGCAGTCGCTGGACGACTACGAGCACCTGCGGCAGGTGACCCTCGCGCGGAGCAAAACGCTGAGCAGATTCATGGCGCAGGAGTCCGGGAAAAGCGTCCGGGAACGCTCCAACGGCGAGAGCGCGCTCATGTACTTTCAGAGCAGGATGGACACGGATACCCTCTGCCTGCTGGACGAGCCCGAAAACAGCCTGAGCCCGGAGAACCAGCTGATCCTGGCGGACTTCCTGGCCGAAGCCGTCCGCTACTGCGGGAACCAGCTGATCATCAGCACCCATTCCCCCTTCCTGCTGGCGCTCCCGGGCGCCCGCATCATCGACCTGGACCGGCAGTCCGAGGTGGCGGACAGCTGGACCGAACTGAAGAATCCCCGGGTCTATTACGAGTTCTTCAGGAAACACGCGGCCGAGTTCGAGGACCGGCGGGAATGAATCCCGCAGAGGAAAAGGCGGCCCGCCGCTCAGAGGACGGACCGCCCACGCTTTAAGGAAATGGCGGGAGAAGCGAAGGCCTCTCCCGTCATTTGCGTTACTCGATGTTCAGAACATCCGAAAACCCGGTGACCTCGAAGACTTCCTTTACGAGTTCGTTGGCGTTCCTGATGACCAGCCCGTCCTTGTTCATCAGGCTCTTATGGGCGGTCAGCAGTACGCGCAAACCCGCCGAGGAAATATAGTCCAGCTTTTCAAGGTCAAGGGTCAGGGAGGAAATCGCAGGGAGATGCTTGTTCAGAAGCTCCTCCAGTTCCGGTGCAGACATCGTGTCCAGGCGCCCCTCCAGGGCGACAGCCAGCTTGTCATTTTCTCTGGTTGGATGAATCGTCATATCCATTTCTCCTTTGCATCGACTCACTCGGCAAATTCCTTCGTGACGGTGAGTTCGACAAGATGCCGCCGGATCCCGATCTTCACGTCGTCCGTGAGGGAGAGCAGGACCGAGCGCTCCAGCTTATCCCATTTGGGCTCATTGATCACCGTGTCGGTGAGATCCGCGGCCTGGGAACGGTTGCCGGATTCGCTGTAGTAGCGGTCCACATCCGAACCCACCGCCATGGCGGCCTCGTAGATCTCACGGAGTTTTCCGAGGAAACCCTTGGCCGCTTCATTGGTCCCGGAGGAGGAGGAGCGGACCAGTTCGCCGCGCTGCGTGTTGCCCAGCGTCTGCCTGGACTGCAGATGCAGGGTAAAGACCTTCCCCTCGTTCTCGATCCAGAACTCCGCGTCCAGCTTCCCCGCGATACTGCGCACCAGGGAAAGCATCTCCTCGGTGATCAGGCAGAGCTGCCGGGTCTCCTTCGGGGTAAGAATGCCCTCCGCTGCCAGTTCCGTTTCCTTGTGAGCGTCACTGAAGCCATCCCCGGTGCTGCGGATGACAATGGTTCTTGATTTCATGGGTTCAGGTTCCTCCTTTGGTCGAACATGATAAGCGCCGCCGGATCCTCATCGCGCACCCCGGCGCTCCGCGGGCATGACAGCCGCTGTGATGCCACGCCCGCGGAGCCGCTGTGATGCGCGGCAATCAAATTGCCGTCAGGAAAGGCGCCAGAATGGACAGCATGAGCGAAGCGATCAGCAGGATGATGGCGCCGCCCAGACGGGAAGAGATCTGCGCGAAGGGCATGAGTTCCATGCGGTCGGCGGCAGAGAGCACGGCCACATCGCCTGTGCCGCCCATGTTGGACATGCACAGACCCGCGGTGACGCCGGACTCAAAGGGATAGAAGCCGACAAACTTGCCGATGAGCGCAGCGCCGGTGAACGCGCCGATGCAGGTGGCCGCGCACAGCAGCAGGTAAGTGATGCTGAAGCTGGAGATGACGGTGGCGATTTCAAGATAGCATACGCCAATGCCCAGAAGCAGCACGTTGGTCAGGTTCTTCATGATGAACTGGAACCACTGATAGCAGGCTACTTCGATATGTTCCGGGACGATGTTGGTGATCTTGCACACAGCCACGGTAATGATCATCCACGCGTAGGCATGCACGGTAATGCCGGTTCCGAGTGCGTTCCAGCAGCCCTGCAGAATGTAGCCGACGGCAAAGAAGGTACCGGAGACCAGAAGGCCAATGCCGAGGTTCTTCAAATCGATCTTGTCGCGCTTCTGCTGCATTTCGGGGCTGATTTCCATTTCCTTGGGATCCATGGTGCCCGCCTGCATCAGGGCGCCGTTTCCGTTCAGTTTGCCCTTGAGGACCTTGACCAGGATGCCGGCCAGCACGATGGAGATCGCGTTGCCGATGGCCACGGCCGGCGTCATGACGGACAGAGCCTGCGCCGCAGACATGGAGCCGCTGCCCTCAAAGATCTTGGATAGCGGGGACGCGCCGGCGCCCATGCCGCCGCCCATGATGGGCAGGGCAATCAGCAGCAGCGCGTTCATGGGCGGATACCCCATGATGAGCGCCACGCCCATGCACAGCGCGAAGGCCAGGATCAGGCCGCCGAAGATGGCCGGGAAGTAACGGGCCGCAGCCTTCATCAGGAGCTTGCGGTTCATGCCCAGAATGGAGCCCGTGATCAGGGCCGCAATGTACCAGTCAAGGAATCCGCCGGTGGTTTTGAAGAAGGTGCCGATGTTGCTCACCAGGTCCAGATTGCCGAAGGGAAGGAACATATTCCAGCCCTTTTTGCCCTCGTACTGCTTGGCGAGCTCGCCGGTATCCAGATACTCCTGAATCTCAGGCACGCAGTCGGCCGCTTCCACAGAAACGCTCTTGACGGCTTTGCCGCCGTCAAACTCAACCTTTACGGTGACGGGCTTGTTCTGATAGCCCTTGACGACGGAGGTGTAGGTTTTGCCTTCTTCACGCTTGACGCTGGAATCCTTCAGGATGCCGTTGATCGCGCCGTTGACGGCCGTCACGGTCACTCCGATTGGATCCTTCTTGCCGGATGAGGCCGTGACACCCGTGTAGTAGCCGCTGAATGCCTCGCCGGTAATGTAGGCGCGGGCTGCGTCCGCCTGCGTGC
The DNA here is from genome assembly GCA_902767565.1 of uncultured Eubacteriales bacterium. GTDB lineage: Bacteria > Bacillota > Clostridia > Christensenellales > Aristaeellaceae > RUG11272. Next base: position 223,205 of record CACXHY010000001.1, read on the forward strand.
CTGCCGCTTCGTCGGCTGTGATGTCCACAATGTACTCATTGGGCTCAACGACCAGCGTCTTTACCTTTCCGCCTTCGTTCCTGCCTTTGACGACATTCGCATCAACGGTGACCCTGACGGTCACACGCTTTGTATCGGCCGCGTCGCCTTCCTTGACTTCCGGATAGGTGTATACGTACTCCCTGGCCGTGTCCGGATTGTCCTTGTCCACCTCGTTGATGAGGATGTGGTCGACGGCCTTGTCCACCAGTTCTACGGCTGCCCGGGTCTCGGTCGGCAGAGCGTACTTGGCCGTCACGCTGTTGAAAGCCGGGATCAGTCCGAAATAGACCAGCAGCGCGGAGCCGAAGATGACCACGATGGCGCCGCCGCCCAGGTAGGACTTGATGATGGGCGTATGGTCACCGATCCAGGCGAGGATCTCGCCCACGACGATCATAAAGACGAAGCAGCCAGCCATGCCGGCCGGAAGCACACCCAGATAAGTGGCCAGCAGTACCAGCACGGTGACGATCGCGAAGATTGGCCAGGGTAGGCCGAAGAACTTCAAAGGATTCTTCTTTTTTTCCGTCGGTTTTGCGTTGCTCATGGCACAATTCCCTTTCCTCTCGTTCTGGCATGGGGGTTGGGGGATCACCTGACCGGATCACAGTCTCGCCACACCGCTGTCACGGGCAGCCTGGGCGACGGCGGCGGCCACGGCCGGGCCGATGCGCTTGTCGAAGGCCATGGGCAGGATGTAGGTTGCACTGAGTTCCTCCGGGGAGACAAGATCAGCCAGGGCGTGGGAAGCGGCCTGCTTCATGGCCTCGTTGATATCGCGGGCGCGCACGTCCAGGGCACCGCGGAACAGGCCCGGGAAGCACATCACGTTGTTGATCTGGTTGGGATGGTCGCTGCGGCCGGTGCCCACCACCGCCGCGCCGGCGGCCAGAGCTTCATCCGGCTCGATCTCGGGCGTGGGGTTGGCCATGGGGAACACGATGGCGCCGGGGGCCATGGAACGGACCATGTCCTGGCTGACGATGTGCGGCGCGCTGACGCCGATGAACACGTCGGAATCCTTCATGGCGTCGGCCAGCTTGCCGGAGAACTTCTCCGGGTTGGTGATCCTCGCCATCTCCTCCTGGGCAGGGTTCATCTGCTCGCCCTCGCAGAGGATGCCGAAGCGGTCCACCATCTTCAGGTGCTTCACGCCGAGGTTCATCAGATGCTTGCCGATGGCGATGCCGGCGGAGCCCGCGCCGTTGATGACGCACTTTGCCTCGCCGATGTCCTTGCCCACCACGCGGAGGGCGTTGATCAGCGCCGCGCCGACCACGACGGCGGTGCCGTGCTGGTCATCATGGAACACGGGGATGTCGCAGATCTCCTTCAGCTTGCGCTCGATCTCGAAGCAGCGCGGTGCGGCGATATCCTCCAGGTTGATGCCGCCGAAGGAGCCGGAGATCAGGTACACGGTCCGGACGATCTCGTCCACATCCTTGGAGCGAATACAGATGGGGAAGGCGTCCACGTCGCCGAAAGCCTTGAACAGCGCGCACTTGCCCTCCATGACGGGCATGCCCGCCTCGGGGCCGATGTCGCCCAGGCCCAGCACAGCGGTGCCATCGGTGATGACGGCCACCATGTTGTGGCGGCGGGTCAGGGTGAAGGACTTGTCATAGTCCTTCTGGATCTCCAGGCAAGGTTGGGCCACACCGGGGGTGTAGGCCAGGGACAGGTCCTCCTTGTTCCGGACGGGCACACGGGAAACGACCTCGATCTTGCCCTGCCACTCGCCGTGCAGGCGCAGGGATTCCTCTGCGTAATTCAAAGGAACACCTCCTATATATTTGCTGATTCCATTGTATATGGCTTGAGCGGAAAAAGCAAGCCCATTTTCGACAAATACGAGGAATTTGCTTTGAAACCATAAGATATGCTGCGCCTTCTTCTTCATTGCACGGACAAGGCGCAGTGCATGCCGATCCGGCAGTGCCGCTGCAGTGAGTGCCGTTTGCGGACATGGAACATACCCGCGGCGGTCTTTTCTGCGGCGCGGGGATCCCGGCAAATCAAGAGCCCCCGCCCGCAGAACTGCGGACAGGGGCAGTTCGGCCTCGCGGCCGGATCACTTGTTCAGGTAAATGAGTTCGTGGGTCTCGGGATCACGGGCAAACTGGGACAGGAATTCCCAGACCACCTCGGCCTCGGAGGGCATGAGCCAGTGGGGAGCGCCCTCGACCGCCACCAGACGGAAGGTGCAGACACCGTCCTCGTTGTAGTAGCTGCCGATGTAGTAATTCTGCTCGTCATAGTGGCGGACTTCCATCTGGCCCAGGGTCTGGTACTGCAGGCCGGTCATGCGTTCCACGCCGTAGGCGGAATTGCGGGCCACGTTTTCCAGCAGTTCGGGGGTCATCTCCGGAGCCACGGCGCCGCTGACGGTGATCCAGTAGTTGACCTCGGGCGTGGCGATGGGCATGCTGTCGGCAGTGCCTCCGAAGAAGCAGATGGGCATGACCGCCGCGCCCAGGGCGTCGAATTTTTCCTGATCGAACGCCCAGTAGAGCTGAGAGTCGGGCTCGCAGGGAGTGTTGTCGCGCTCGTCACCGATGCCGTCGCCGTTCTTGCCGAGCGGTCCGATGCCGCCGGGGGCCGCCGCTGCGAAGAGCTCGGGATAATTGATGATCGCGTTCAGGGTCGAGACGCCGCCCTTGGAGAAGCCGGTGACGTAGATACGGCTCTCGTCGATGGAATACTCGCCGCGCACGGTGTCCAGAATGCGCGGGATCTCCTCGATCAGGATATCGCCGTTGCTGGCCCAGGGACAGATGGTGATGAAGCCCTCACGGCCGCCCAGCTCGGCAAAGCCGTAGGTCTCCGCCAGCATGATATCGTTCTGGTTGCCGTGCAGGCAGAAGACCACCGGGAACTTGTAGTCCTCGCCGAACTCATGGCCGGTGGGCACGAACACGGACCACATATGGTCCGCATCATCCGCGTCATAGACCTTCTTGGTCAGACCCAGGGAAGCCCAGTGAGCGATGACTGCGGGATCTTCCTGGCCCGCCAGGCCATAGACGGTGAAATAGTACAGTTTCTCATACAGCATGTTGGCGGCCTTGGTCTCAATGAATTCCGTCGGCTTGTAAAGCTTGGCCTCACGGCCGGAGCCCATCAGGTAGCCGGAGAACGCGTCGTACACGGGATCAGCAGCCAGCGCGGAGACGCAGCTCAGCATCATCGCGGCCACAAGGGCCAGAGCAAACAGTTTTTTCATGGTTCCCCTTCCTTTCATTTGCGGTCGGTCAACTGGGAAACGGGTTGCTGTGCGTTCAGCACGTTCCCGGCCGTCATATGATATGCGCAGCGTATCATCATGAGCAGAGCCGGAGCCGTGCGGGATGCCGGTGATCGGCGGGGTCCTGAAGCCCATCCGCCATGATTTGACCCGTCCGTGCGTCATATAATGCAACACGTGTCTCTTTGTTCGTGACGATCGTATCACTATATTTGTGTTATGTCAATATGTTTTTTTCCGTTTTGAACATTTTGTGGAGGCCAGTCGATGTTCTCCCGTCTCTGTGATCCGGATCAATTGCAGACGCGTGTCTGTATTTGCAAACGGAGCGATCGTATACCCGGCCGCGGACCCTGGCGGGAGCATGCCACCACAAAAAAACAGGAACGGTCCCGCGGAAACCATATCCGTCGGGACCGTTCCCGGGTGTGCTGCCGGCATATCAGGCTTGCCCTGTACTGCACATCGGCAGGATCGGATCCTTATGCCTGAGGTCAGACCCCTACGTTGCCGCTGTTGCGGCCCTGGCCGGTCATCTTCAGAGGCAGCCAGTCCAGCGCCCGGTGGATCTGGTCATCCCAGAGATCCCAGGTGTGGCCGCCATCGGTTTCTGCCCACGTGATATCGAAGCCCGCGTCTTCAAAGGCCTTCCTGTAGGCCCGGTTGACGTCGATCAGGCTGTCCCCGGTGCCGCACGCAAGATAGATCCTCGGGAGCTCCGCGTTCTCCCGGACAAGGCGCTCGATCAGGACCCGGGGATTGCGGTCCGAGGACACTGCCTCGTTCAGCGGGCCGAAGTTGCTCTCCTCAAAAGAGATGCGGGCCGACCCGGCATTCTCCGCGTCCTCAAGGATATGGAGCGCTGAAGACAGGCCGATAATATGGCTGAAGGTCTCATGGTATTTCAGGCCGTTCCTGACAGCGCCGTATCCGCCCATGGACAGGCCGCCGATAAAGGTGTCCTCGCGCCGACGGGAGAGCGGGAACATCCGCCGGGTGATCTCCACCAGCTCCTCACCGATGTACTGCCCATAACGGTCTCCCCCGGCAGGCTGGTCGAGGTAGAAATGGTTGTCCCCCGAAGGCATCACCACCGCCAGATCCCGCTCCTCCGCCCAGCGCTGGATGCGTGTCCCGCTGACCCAGTCGCCGCAGGAGCCCAGCAGCCCGTGCAGAAGATAGAGCGTCTTGAAGGGCTTCGGCGGCGGCACGGGCGAGCCGTCAAAGCTGATCTTGTCCACCGGCAGGATCACCTGGATCGGCACCGAACGAAACAGGCACTGCGAGACAAAGCTGACCTGGATCAAAGCCATGGGAACGCTCCTTTCGGGACGGTCATCAACGGTTTTTGGATAGCGCTGCGGACATGAATTGACAGATCACGACCGCACGGTCCGCCGCTGTGTCCATTCTATGCAAAAACACCGGCATCGTCAAGAACGGATAAATAGCTTGCACCGCGTGTCCATTCATAGTATAATGCAGGCAGAGAAGCATGTTCCCTGACGACAGCGCGGGAGGTCAGCTATGAATAACCCCGAACGGCGTGACAGACAAATGCTCTACATATCGGATGACGCGGTCTATCAGGAACAGCTGCCCGCCCGCAGGCTGACGCAGAAGCTGAACACGGCGGACCGGTCCGACTTCGCGGCCATCACGGCCATCTGCAGGGAACTGCTGCCCAATGTGGCCGAACCGTTCATCAATCCACCCTTCTACTGCGATTACGGGACCCACATCTACTGCAAGGGCTCCTTCTTCATGAACTACAACTGCACCATCCTGGACGTGTCGAAGGTCGTCGTCGGGGACAATTTCCTCTGCGGTCCCAATGTGGCGATCTACAGCGCCAGCCATCCCCTCCACCCGGCGGTGCGCAACACGGCCTATGAGCTGGGGCTGGATGTGGTCATCGGCGATAATGTCTGGATCGGCGGCAACAGCGTGATCTGTCCCGGGGTGACCGTCGGCAGCAACGTGGTGATCGGAGCGGGCAGCGTGGTGACCCGGGACATCCCGGACTGGTCCTTCGCCGCCGGGAACCCTGCCCGGGTCATACGCGCCATCACGGAAGAGGACTGCGCGTTCTACGCTCACCGCCGGCCCATCGATGCGGAGGCATTTGCCCATATGCAGACCATGTGGGAGGAGGCCGGGGACAGCGTCAAGTATCCGAAAGCGGATGATTGAAGCTCTCGTCCGGCGGCTCCCGGTATGAACAGAGGATGCCTTCGTCCCCTCCCCTTCGGCGAAACGCAGCCCCGGTTTCGCCCGGCATCGTTTACAATAATTGCGTGATTTTACCTTTTCTTAACTTTTTTGTAAAAAGTACTTCCATTTTTCGCCTGCATCGTGTATAATGTGCACGATTGCGAAAGCAGGAGGGATCGCATATGTCCGAGGTATTCAAGACCCAGCAGTACAGAACCACCAAGATGGAGCCCATCCCCTCCTCGGGAAATGAGGCGCAGGACATCCTGATGTATGTGTACAGCGCCCTGCAGGCAAAGGGCTACGATCCCATCACCCAGCTGGTGGGCTATATCATCTCCGGAGATCCTACCTACATCACCAGTTATAACCAGGCCCGCAGCCTGATCTGCCGCCTGGAGCGGGACGAGATCCTGGAGGAACTGGTGGCCTTCTACATGGAGGGACACAAGGGCTGACAGCGCGCCGAGATCCGACCCGTCCGGAAACGGGCGGGTTTTTGTGCGCATTTTGTGACGAACACGGGAAGACGCAGCCGCGTGGGAACGATCTTCTGATTTCCGTCTCTCCTTCCCTTTTTGGTTGAGATGTGGTAGGATACAAGCTGATCAAATGTCGGCGGAGAGCATCCGCCGGAAGAGAGGTTCACATGCAGCGATCAGACAGGCAGGCCGTGGATGCCATCCTCAACGACTATGCCGGCGGGCGGCTGATCGACCGGATGGAAATGCCGCACCGGCCAGACAAGGAATCCGTGTACTCCCTGCTGGAGGAGCTGTTTTCCGTGCTTTTCTACGGGTATTATCCCTCCAAAGCCCGGCTGGCGGACGACCCCACCGACGCGCTGCGGATGGTGGTGGAGGAAGCCATGCTGCACATGCGGCACCTGGTGATGAGCGCCCTGCCCTGCGATGCACGCTACGCGGCCATGTCCACCGCGGAGATCGCGGAAGAGGCCGGCGAGATCACCGAAGCGTTTTTCCGATCGATCCCCCGTGTACGCGCCCTGCTGGACACCGATCTGCAGGCGATCTTCAACGGTGATCCCGCGGCGGAAAACCGGGATGAGATCCTGCTGGCCTATCCGGGCTTCTACGCCATCACCATCTATCGCCTGGCCCATGAGCTGCAGATGCTGCAGGTGCCCATGCTGCCCCGCATCATGAGCGAGCGGGCCCACAGCCAGACCGGCATCGACATCCATCCCGGCGCAACGATCGGCCCGTCCTTTTTCATCGACCACGGCACCGGCATCGTGGTGGGCGAGACCACGGTGATCGGAGAAGGCGTCAAGCTCTATCAGGGCGTGACCCTCGGCGCGCTCTCCACCCGCGGCGGGCAGTCCCTGCGGGGAAAGCGCCGCCACCCCACCATCGGCAGCAGCGTGACGATCTACGCCGGCGCTTCCGTGCTGGGCGACACGACCATCGGCGACGGCTGCACCATCGGGTCCAACGTATTCATCACCCGGGACATCCCGGCCGACACCACGGTCACCATGCAGGATCAGGAGCTGAACCTCCGGATCCGCGACCGCCATTGAGGAGGGACGCCATGGCCGCCAACCTTTGCTCTCGTCCTGTGGCACCGGGGAGCTATCGTGTGACGGACGCCTTCTGGCTCCGGGAGATGGATCTGGTGCGGCGCGAGGTCATCCCCTACCAGTGGGAGGCCCTGAACGACCGCATCCCGGACGCCGCTCCAAGCTGGTGGATGCACAATATGCGGGCAGCTGCCCGACGCAACGCCATGAAGCGGGCCGGAAAGCCTTGGCAGCCCGCGGGGTCCGGCCGTGAGATGCGCTTCGAGACGCTTCCCGAAAAGGGGCAGGCTCCCGATCCGGACGCTTTCTACGGCTTTGTCTTCCAGGACAGCGACGGCTACAAGTGGATCGAGGCGGTCAGCTACCAGCTCATGCGCGGCCCGGACGCCGCCCTGCGGGCCACGGCCCAGGAGGCGGTGGATGCCATCTGCGCCGCCCAGGAGGAGGACGGCTATCTGGACACCTATTACAGCCTCGGCCTCCGGGAGCGCGCCTTCACGAATCTGCGTGACCATCACGAGCTCTACTGCCTCGGCCATCTGTGTGAAGCGGCGGTGGCCTGGCATCAGGCGACGGGTCAGACGGATCTGCTGAACGCCGCCATGCGCTTTGCCGACTGCTGCGCGGAGAAGCTGGGCCGGGAACCGGGCAAAAAGCGCGGCTACCCCGGGCACGAGATCGCCGAGATGGCGCTGATCCGCCTGTGGGAGGAGACCGGAGAGCAGCGGTTCCTGGAACAGGCGAAGTACTTCATCGATGAACGCGGCCGGCGGCCCTTCTATTTCGACGAGGAGGAGCGGGAACGCCTCGGCGAGGCCTGGGGCGGACCGACCCAGGGCTCCGGCTATCACCAGGCCAACGCCCCGGTGCGGGAGCAGAGCGAGGCCCAGGGACACGCCGTTCGCGCCATGTATCTTTACAGCGGCATGGCGGACGCGGCGCGGATCACCGGAGACACGGCTCTGCGGGCGGCCTGCAAGCGCCTGTGGCACTCCGCCGCGGAAGAGAAGCGCTATGTCACCGGCGGCGTCGGCGCCACCCACGTGGGCGAGGCCTTCTCCCGCCCCTATGACCTGCCTTCCGACACAGCCTATTCGGAGACCTGCGCCTCCATCGGTCTGGCCTTCTTTGCCCGGCGGATGCTGCAGATGGACCCCGACAGCCGGTACGCGGACGTGATGGAGGAAGCCCTGTACAACACGGTGCTCTCTGGCATGGCGCTGGACGGCAGATCCTTCTTCTATGTCAATCCCCTGGCCTGTGACCCGGAGGCCTGCAAAACCGATGCGCGCCTGGGCCATGTGAAGCACGTGCGGCAGAAGTGGTTCGGCTGCGCCTGCTGCCCGCCCAACATCGCCCGGATCGTCTCCTCCCTGCCGTCCTACGCGATGACGCAGAACGAGGACACCCTCTTCGTCCACCTGTATGTGGCCGGAGAGACGGAGGTGACGCTGAACGGCCGCCCCCTGAAGCTGAAGGTCGAGGCCGGTCTGCCCTGGGAGGGCGAGGCCTCCGTCTCCGTGCTGGAGGGCAGCGCCGAGGGCACCATCGCCGTGCGCATCCCCGGCTGGTGCCGCGATGCGAAGGCTTCGGCCGTCACCCTGCGGAACATCCTCACCCCCGGCGCAGAAGAACTGGCCGGGGATGAAAAGGGAAGCCGGGAGAAATCGGGCTATGTGTATTTCACCGGCGCATGGGAGCCGGGCGACCGCGTGGAACTGTATTTCGACATGCCGGTCCGCGTGACCGCAGCCAATCCCCTGTCCCCCGAGACGGCCGGACAGGTCTGTTTCCGCCGCGGTCCCGTTACCTACTGCGCCGAAAGCGTGGACAACGAGGCTCCCCTGTGCCTGTGGCGCGTGGATCCCGCCGCACTGACCGCCGACCCGGACAGCATTCGGGTGGAGGATGCCGAGATCGGCGGTATGCCCATGAAGCGCCTGCTCGTTCCCGCACGAATCGCTGCCGCAAGCCGGGAACAGCCGCTTTACCGTGACTGGGCGCCGGAAGAAACCGAAGACGGGACCCTGATCCTGATCCCTTATTTTGCCTGGGACAACCGCGGCGAGACCGAGATGCGCGTCTGGCTGCACGCCCGCTGACAGGAGGACTCTCCATGATCGCGCAGACACCCCCCATGGGCTGGAACAGCTGGGACTGCTACGGTGCAGCCGTCACCGAGGAGACCGTGCGGCAGAACGCGCAGTACATGGCAAGGCGGCTGAAGGCTTTCGGCTGGGAATACATCGTGGTGGACATCCAATGGTATCAACCCACGGCGGTCAACCATGCCTATATCCCTTTTGCCGAACTCACCATGGATGAACACGGCCGCCTGCAGCCCGCACCGGGGCGTTTCCCCTCTGCGGCGGACGGGCAGGGTTTCAAGCCGCTGGCGGACTATGTCCACAGCCTCGGACTGAAGTTCGGCATCCATATCATGCGCGGTCTCCCGCGGATGGCTGCCCACAGACACCTTCCCATCGCGGACTCCGGTTTTTGCTGCGATGAAGCCGCCGATCCCAATTCCGTCTGCGCCTGGAACCCGGACATGTACGGGACTTTTGCGGACCGTCCCGCCGCCCGGGCCTGGTATGACAGCATCTTCCGTCAGTACGCCGAGTGGGGCGTCGACTATGTCAAGTGCGACGACATCGCGCGGGAATACCCCCATTGCCGCCGTGAGATCGAGATCATCTCCGGGGCCTGCCGCAACTGCGGCCGGGACATCGTGCTGTCCCTCTCCCCCGGTCCCGCGCCGCTGGAGCAGGCGGAGCACCTGAAGAAGTACGCCAATCTCTGGCGCATCACCGATGATTTCTGGGACGAATGGCGGCTGCTGAAGGGGATGTTCGAGCGGGCGGAGAAGTGGTGCGTCCACGCCGCGCCCGGTCACTGGCCCGATGCCGACATGCTGCCCATCGGCGCCCTGCGGCAGTGCGAGGACCCCTCGGGATGGACCCGCTTCACCGTGCCGGAGCTGCGTACCATGATGACGCTCTGGTGCATGATGCGCTCTCCGCTGATGATCGGCGGTGAGCTGACGCGGATGGACGCGGTCTCCCTGGACTTGCTGACCAACGCGTCCGTGCTGGAGATCCTGACCGCCACCGCCGGTGCCCATCCTCTCACCACCACCGGCGAGGAGAGCGTGTGGGTCACCCGGCGCACCGATGGCAAGGGACTGTACTGCGCTTTGTTCAATCTGAGCGATGCGCCGCGCACCGTGGGGGCGGATCTCGTCTCCCTGCAGACCCGGGCCGCCACTGCCGCCGAACTTTGGAGCGGCCGCACCGTCGCCCTGCAGGGCCGTCTGGAGGTCACGCTCCAGCCCCACGATGCGGCTGTCTTCCTGCTCAGCTGAACCCACTGCCGCTTCTCCGCCGGATGTGCCGTGCCTCCCGCGTGGATGAAATTCTCTCAAAAAGGGTATGGACAAACCCCACCCAATCTGTTATAATGCCAACCGTGCCTTGCCGATGTAGCTCAGTTGGCAGAGCGATTGATTCGTAATCAGTAGGTCATGGGTTCAAGTCCCATCATCGGCTCAGCGAGGTGTAGCGCAGTTTGGTAGCGCGCCTGGTTCGGGACTAGGAGGCCGTGGGTTCGAGTCCCACCACTTCGACACGGGGATCCCGCATGGGGTCCCTTTTATCGTGCCGGCAGCGCCAAAACACCGGGACGGGCTTAATCGGGGCCCATCCCGGTGTTTTCGCTGCCGTGTCTCAGTGATTGCGCTCCCAGATCAGCCGCAGGCCCTTCAGGGTCAGCAGGCCGTCCACGTGGTCGATGACCTTGCTTTCCTCGGCCATCATCTGCGCCATGCCGCCGGTGGCCACGACCTGAGCGTTGACGCCCAGCTCCTGGCGGATCTTCTTCACCAGATGCGTGACCAGCCCGACATAGCCGTAGAACATGCCGCTCTGCAGGTTGGCCAGGGTGGTGCGTCCGATGACGCGTTCGGGCTTCGCCAGCTCGAAGCGGGGCAGCTTGGCGGTGCCGTTGCCCAGCGCCTCGCTGGCCAGTTTGATGCCGGGGCAGATGGCGCCGCCGAGGAAGCTGCCGTTCTCGTCCACCACGCCGAAAGTGGTGGCAGTGCCGAAATCGATATAGATCACCGGCCCGCCGTATTCGTCAAAGGCGGAAACGGCGTTGGCGATGCGGTCCGAGCCCAGCTCCCGCGGGTTCTCGTACTTGATGTTGATGCCTGTGCGGATGCCCGGCACCACGAACATGGGGGTCCGGTGGAAGTAGTTGGAGCACATGTGCTCGATGGTGAAGTTGATCGTCGGCACCACGGAGGAGATGATGATCCCGTCCACGTCAGACATGGAGACGCCCCCGTGGGTGAACAGGCGCTCAAACAGGATGCCGAACTCGTCGGACGTACAGATCTTGTTGGTGGAGACCCGCCAGTACTTCAGCATCTGCTTGCCGTCGAAAAGCGCAGTCTTGATGTTGGTATTGCCGATGTCCATGGTGAAGAGCATGGGGCGGTCCTCCTTGCGGTCAGGATTCAGCGGATGCGGATCTTTTTCACGGCGGTGACGATGGGCGGCACCAAGATGGCGGCCACCACGGCTTCGCTCAGCCCGGCGATGAGGCCGGTCCCGCCGATCAGCGCCAGCACGCCCGCGGCGTCAATGCCGCACATCACATAGAACAGCAGCATGGATCCCAGATACAGAACGGTGTTGGTGAGGCTGCCGCAGACGGCGGCCACGGCGGCCGGGGCATGCGCCGCGATCGTGTTTTTGAAAGCGTTGCTGCTCAGGAAGGAGGCTACCAGCGCGCCGATCAGGGCGGCCAGCAGCACCATGCAGCCGACAAGCAGCATGATCTGGTTCTTCTCCCAGACAAAGCCGAAGGTCTCGCCATCCTCCGGAAGCTTCAGCGCACCCGAGAGGAAGAGCATGACGACGATGATCAGTCCGGTCAGCGCGGCCAGCAGTGTTCCGAAAACCAGGGCGGCGCTGTCGGCGGACTGATCTTCGCTCTTGCGCTCGAGCCACCGGTAGACATACCAGGCAACCAGCGGAACGCAAAGCCTGGGCACGATGCACATCAATGCCACCAGAAGCGGTGAAGCCTGCACCAGCGGCGCAACCAGGCCGCTGGGCTTGGTGATGGCAGTATAGAGACTGACGAGCCCGAAGCAGAGCCCCAGGATCACGCCGTTTTCGCCGCCCAGGTACAGGGTGCCGACGATGACCGGCACGCAGAGGATCGTCACGTAGATGAAGCCCAGCGGGATCAGCCCCAGAGGCGTGAGACCCAGCAGGATGATCAGCGCCGCCAGCACGGACAGGGTGGTGAAAGTTACCAGGTTCTGCTTTCTTTTCTGATGCTGACTCAAAATGAATCCCTCCGTTCAGGCTCCCTTCGCGGGATGCCCGTCGATATGATGCGCCGTCCGCCGGGGCCTCGCTGCGTCCGGGGCTTCCGCTCCCGGCGCGGCCTTATCGCGCGCGGCAGTGCCATTATAGTCTCACTCGGTTCAAAATGCAAGTTCCGCACGCAACAAATGCAGTTCAGGGCATCCATCCCGCAAAGATCCATCGGGAGACGGAGTCCGTCAAAAAACCCCCTGGACGTTTGGCATGCGTCCCGGGGGTGGTGTCAAAAGGTCCGTTACTGGATCTCCACGATGCCGGGCGACGTGCCGGCCCCGCTTTGGATGATGCAGTAGTTCGAGGAGACCTGGCCCTCATAGCCGCTGCCGCTGACGGCGGTGACCGTGAGGCGGATATCGCTGCCGGCCATGGCGTCCGTGACATAGAGGGTGGACCCGGAGCCCACCGTGACGCCGTTCTGCTGCCAGTTGTAGGTGACATTGCTGGAATTCAGCACCAGCATCGGCGACAGGGTCACGCCCGGGACCGCGGCGTTGGGCAGCGTCACTGTGCCGCTCAGCTGCTGGGTCGGGGTGGTGCCGGTCACAGGATTGGTGTAGGGGGTGGTCACGGTGCCGGTGTAGCTGCCCATGCCCACCGCGTAGCAGAAGATGCGGTAGCCGATATCGCTGTTCTGCACGACATAGCTCGCGGAGCTGCCGAGGGTCACGCCGTCGGACCGGACCCAGCTGTATTTGCAGGTGGCACCGGCCGGCTGGACGGAGGCAGTCAGGGTCTGGCCCGCCACGGGACTGCTGTCAGAGAGCGTGACCCCGGTCAGGGACGTGGTCACCGGCGTGCCGTAGATCACCTGGGAGGTATAACCGGAGGTGGCCGCGCCGGAGGTCGTGCCCGTGCCCGTCACCGTTACCATCAGGCAATAGCCCACGTCGCTGTTTTTGACCGTGTAGGTCGAAGCGTTTCCCAGCAGGACGCCGTTGTTGTTATACCAGCGGCAGCTCACCGTCGCGCCGGAGGGCAGCACCACCGCGCTGAGGGTCTCCCCCACCACTGGATTGGGATCGCTGACGGACACGGAGTTGACGACGGTGGGCGTCACCGGGGGCGTCGGCGTTCCCGTGGTCAGGAACTTGCTCATCATGTAACCGAACTTGCCGCCGATAGAGATGTAAGACCAGGTGGCGCCGTACTGATGGACGGTGACCTGGGTCCCCACGGCGTAGAGCCCGATCGAGGGATAGTTCTTTCCGGCACCGGTCCTCAGGTTGACGCCTTTGCCGTTGCCGGAGGTGACATAGGCAGTATAGCCGCCGGAGGGCGTGGGCGTCGACGGCGTGGAAGGCGTCGAGGGGGATGTTGTGGTCAGGTACTGGGCCATCATGTAGCCCGTCTGCTTCCCCACCTTGATGTAGTGCCAGTAGGTGCCGTGGGACAGGATCGTGACCGAGGTGCCCACGCTGTAGGTGCCGAGCACACCGTAGGAAAGGCCCGGCCCCTCCCGCAGGCGCACGTCCCGGCCGTTGCTCGCCCAGACCCAGGCTTTGGTGGAAGTGGTGGGCGTCACCGGCGTGGCCGGCGCGATGAATGTCAGGTAGGCGCTGTACATGTAGCCGGTCTTGCCGTTGGCGGCCCGGCAATAATACCAGGACCCGGAAGCGCCCAGCACAGTCACCGCGGTGCCGGTGTTGAAGCTGGCAATGGTCACCGCCTCAAAGGACGGTGCGCTGCGCATCCGCAGCCACCCGCCGATCACGTACGCCACCGAGTCTGCCCGGGCATCCGGCGCCGCGCAGATCATCATCGTCAGCGCGAGCACCACCGCCGCGGTCATGGACATCAACCGTTTCATCCTGATTCCTCCCTGTTCTTCCGCCGTGAAGCGCCGGAATGATAGACCTTCACATTTTCTTAACATTTGACATGATTTTGAAACTTCCTGCCTCATTTCCGAAATATTTCCGGATCCGTCGGCTTTTCGCTTCATCCATCAGACGAACGGACCGTGTTTGTTCTTCCGCGAATTACCGTTCAGAATTCTGAACTTTTGGTAACAACGCGTCACGACTTTATGACGATTCTCCGCAAAGCCTTGCGGTCACGGGCTTTTCAGGGTTTTGGGAGAATAGAGGCGGATGCCGGCAGCGGCGAACATATGTTTGATTTTCCGGCAGTTATGTGCTACAATATGGCGAACAACTGTTTGCAAGGAGGCGGACACGATGCAGCGTCCCCGCGGAGATAACCAGCAGCGCATCCTCGACTTTATCAAGAGCGAGATCCAGACCAAGGGCTACCCGCCCTCGGTGCGGGAGATCGCCAGCGCGGTGGGACTGAAATCCACCTCCACCGTACACGGTCACCTGCAGCGCCTCGAAAAGCGCGGGCTTCTCCATCGCGACGCCATGAAGCCCAGGGCCATGGAGGTCACGGGAGATCCGTCGATGGTTCGCACCGGCGTGACCACCGCGGTACCCGTGGTGGGGCACGTCACCGCAGGTCAGCCCATCCTCGCGGAGGAGAATCTGGACGAATACATCAGTCTGCCGGAAATGCTGCTGGGCGACGGCGAGCATTTTGTGCTGAAGGTACACGGCGACAGCATGATCGAAGCCGGCATCCTGGACGGCGACCACATCATCGTCCGCCGCCAGCAGGAGGCCACCAACGGCGAGATCGTAGTGGCCATGATCGATGACTCCGCCACCGTCAAGCGTTTCTACAAGGAGAACGGCCATTACCGCCTCCAGCCGGAGAACCGGGAGATGGAACCCATCATCGTGGACAGCGTGACCATCCTGGGCAAGGTGGTGTCTCTGTACCGCGTCATCCGCTGAGGGGAGGTCCTGCTGTGACGGACTACCGCCTCCTCCGGGCCCAGATCGAATCGGTGTGCGAAGGGTGCCGCAAGCCGCTGCCGGTGCTGAGCAACGCCGCCGCTCTGCTTTGGATGACCCTGCCGGACATCAACTGGGCGGGCTTCTATCTGCTGAGCGGCGACAGCCTGTATCTCGGCCCCTTTCAGGGAAAAGCCGCCTGTACCGCCATCCCCGTTGGCCGGGGCGTATGCGGCACCGCGGCGAAAGAGCGCCGGACGATGCGCGTTCCGGACGTTCATGCCTTCCCCGGTCACATCGCCTGCGACAGCGCGTCCCGCAGCGAGCTCGTCATCCCCCTCCTGACAGCGGATGGACGGCTGATGGGGGTCATGGACATCGACAGTCCGATCCCCGACCGTTTCGATGAAGCGGACCGGCAAGGTCTGGAAGCCTTCGCTGCCGCCCTGTGTGAAGCCGCCGACTGGAGCGGCGGACTTGTGTGAATGAAGGCAACTGGTAACTGTTCAGTCTGCCCCGTGTACTGTATCGGCAAACGATCTCCAAGCCGTTTCGCCCCATCCCGCTGCCCCCCTCCCCGAGGGAAGGGGGAGAAGAGAGTGCGGGCTTGCGGCCCGCACCCGCAGTGTGTGGTTCGCATGGAAGACAACCGATTCGCGTGTTTCCTGTCCATCGATGCGCACGGGTATGCTGACGGACCGAACCGTCACGAATGAGAAAATGAACAGTGCTTTTCCAAAGCCTTTGCGCCATCCCTCACGGGATGGCGTTTCTTTTTTTGCGAACTGACCGCCCCGCCATTCATCTCTTGGGGCGGAGCATCCCTATCCGTCAGTCGCCGAACACCTGGTAGATCCCGCACTTCAGATACTGGGTCTCCGGCGCGGCCGGGAGGATGGGGTGGTCCCTCCCCTGGGTGCGGAACTCGATCTGGCGCAGCTGCACCCGTGCATCCCTCGCGGCCTCCAGCACGATGTCCCGGAAAAGGGTGGGCACGATGTGCTGGGAACAGGAGCAGGTCACCAGGCATCCGCCGGGTCGGATCATTTTCATGGCCCGCAGATTGATCTCCTTGTAGCCCCTGCGGGCGCTCTCCACCGCGGCCCGGGTCTTGGTGAAGGCCGGCGGGTCCAGGATGATGACATCGTATTGCTTCCCCGCGCGGCATTCCTCCGCCAGCAGGTCGAAGCAGTTGGCGGCCCGGAAGCGCACCCGATCCTGCAGGCCGTTGAGCTGCGCGTTGCGGGCAGCGAATCCGCACGCGTACTCCGAAATGTCCACACCCACCACGTCCGCCGCGCCGTAGTGGCCTGCGTGGAGCGCGAAGCTGCCGGTATGGGAGAAGCAATCCAGCACCCGCTGGTCCTTCACGAACGGCGCAATGGCGGCACGATTCTCCTTCTGATCCAGGAAGAAACCGGTTTTCTGGCCCTCCTTCACGTCCACCAGGAAGCGGACGCCGTTCTCCGACATCTCCACGGTGTCCGGCACCTGACCGTACAGCAGGCCGGTGGTCATCTCCAGCCCTTCGTGGCGGCGCACGGGCACGTCGTTGCGTTCCCAGATCCCCTCCGGATGCAGCATCTCCACCAGAGCGTCCACCACATCCTTCTTGAACCGTTCCATGCCCAGCGCCAGGCACTGCAGCACCAGCACGCCGCCGAAGCTGTCCACGATCAGCCCCGGCAGACGGTCGCTCTCCGCAAATACCAGGCGGCAGGAGCGCAGATCGGCAAATGCCCGCCTGTAATCGACCGCCTCCCGCACCCGGTCAAAAATGAAGGCCCGATCGACGGGCTCGTCCTTCAGCGACATCACCCGAAGCGTGATCTCAGAGGCCGGATTCCAGTACGCTTTCGCAAGGAATCGCCCCTTTGACGACATCACGGACACGATATCGCCGGGCGTGGACTCACCCTCCATCCTGGCGATATCGCTGCGGAAGACCCAGGGGTGCCCGCCCAGCACCCGCTTTTCTTTGCCCGGGACCAGAATTGCTTTGGCCATGTTGACCTCCAAGTATTCGTCGTGATGGAAATGCCCCTCCAAAACGGAGACCGGCCTCCCGGTCTCCGCTCGATGGACTTCGGTCTTACTGCTCTGCCGAGGGGGT
This sequence comes from uncultured Eubacteriales bacterium, assembly GCA_902767565.1. Classification (GTDB taxonomy): domain Bacteria; phylum Bacillota; class Clostridia; order Christensenellales; family Aristaeellaceae; genus RUG11272. The sequence goes on from CACXHY010000001.1 coordinate 240,549, forward strand.
CACGATCAGCGCGTCCAGGTTGGCCCATCCCCAGAAGCAGGTGACGGTGACCGTGTGCTCGCCCGCTGTCAGCCACACATGCTCCGTCACGCAGGCCTCCAGTTCTTCCCCCTGCACCACGGTGTTGCCGATGCGCTCGTCATCCACCGTCAGATAGTTTTCCTTATAGCCGCCGATCCCGGCCTGGACGATGGTCAGGTCGTAATAACCGTCCGCTTCCACGGCGATGGTCACCCTGGCGCCGTCCGTCTCGTCGTTGGAGGCCAGGCGGACGAATCCGTCCATGCCGATCATCACAATGGATGCGTTGCCCAGCACTTCGTTCTCCTCGAATTCATAGCGCTGCCCCGTCTCCGCATCGGCTGGGATCAGGGTCAGGGTGTCGAGCCTCGTCCAGCCCCAGAAGGCGCCGACCTTGATCTCATGCTCGCCGGCCGTCAGGGTCACCGTACCGAAGACGCAGTCCTCGGGTTCCTCCCCCTGCACCACGGTATTGCCCAGCAGTTCACCATCGAGGTAGAGATAGTTCTCCTTTCCCCCTCCGATGCCCTGCTGGCGGATCACGAGCGTATACTCCCCGTCCGCCGGCACATCGATGACCAGGGTCACGGTGTCACTCTCGTCGTTGCCCCAGAGCTCGGCCATGTCCCCGCTGACCCGGGCATTTCCGGTCATGGACCCTTCCATGAAGTCCCAGGACAGTTCTTCGGGATCGCTCTGTGTCCCATCACCGCCGAAGGTCCGTCCGAAAGCGGGCACATCCTTCAGAGTGATGACATTGTCCTGTTCATAGAACATCTTCAGGGTATCCGGTGCGTTGTAGTCCCCGCTGTACTGGCCGTTCTGCAGGACGAACTCATAGCACCACACGGCCCAGGAGCCCCACATGACACCGTCCCGCCCGCACTTGATGGGCGACGGCACGCACCCGCACTCGGACATGATGATCATTTTCCGTGCGCTTGTGTAGTTGATGCAGCGCATGAAGGCAGCGCTCTGGGATTCATGGGCGTGATGTCCGGCATAGATGTCCTCGCCGATGATGTCCACCACGTCATCGCCAGGATACCATTCGGCGCTCTGCCCGTTCCACACCCAAATCAGGTTGTTCAGGCCATGGACATTGGTGAAACGGTCATACATCAGCCGGTACAGCTTGATATAGGATTCCGGGCTGCAATCGCCCCACCAGAACCAGCCGCCGCTGGCCTCATGCAGGGGACGCCACAGGATCGGCACGCCGGCATCGCGCAGGCGGATCATCTGGACCGCGATGGCATCCATATCGCTGATCAGCAGTTCATATCCCTCGGGGTCCTCGCCGTTCATGACTTTGTCCAGGTCCAGGGTGGTCTTGCTGCTGTTGAAGCCGCCCCACCAGTTGTTCCCGGTGGTATCAAGGTACTTCACCGGTGGGACCCAGTGCCAGCACATGGTCACGATATAGCCCTGCTCCCAGTACCGGATGGCCTGATCCACCGAAGACGGGTGCGTCCCGAGGCTCACGGAGGAAGGAGAGTAGTTCAGGAAGTCAAGGCCCACCATGGCCGGGTACAGTCCGCCCGTGACGGAGGCGACCGCCCGGAGTTCAGCGCCATACGCACCTTCATCCAGGTACTGACCGGAGATCATCTTGTCGCCGTAAACCTCACACATCCAGGCGAACAGCGCCTGTGCCTCCTCGGATGGGTTCGGGTTGCACAGCACCGGTTCCACATCGTACAAGTCCTCCGGAAGCCCGGCGGAGGGCGTCACGTCCAGATAGTCCAGCCGTACATTGCCCCAGTAGAAGGCGATGGTGATCTGATGCTCGCCCGCGGTCAGCCAGATGTGGGACAGGGTATGCTCACCGTAGGTCAGGCCCTCGGCCACCGTGTTTCCGACAGGCTCGCCGTCCACCAGCACATAGTTCTCCTTGTAGCCTCCGATCCCGGCCTGGCAGACCGTGAGATCGTAGAATCCGTCTGCCGGGGCGGAAACGGTCAGGGTCACGCCGTCATTCTCTCCGTAGATGTTCTCCACCCAGCCCCGATCGGCGGTATGCAGGGCACGCGCGTTTCCCAGCAAAGCGCCGTCTTCAAACTCATACCGCACCGCGGCCGGCATGTCTGCAGAGGCCAGGGCAGCGCAAAGCGCCAGCGCCAGCATCAAGGACAGGCATTTCTTCATTTGGGTCTCCTCCTCTGCCATATATGTTGATCCGTTTGTGTGGATTATAGTCGAAACAGGACCTGTTTGCAAGGGCCGTTCCCGGGCTTCCGGCGATATCATTTCATCAAATCGCCCCGCCAGTTTTTGCTGTGTTCCCCTTGCAAACATATGTTCGCTGTGGTACAATACAGATGAACAAAACCTCCGAAAGGAAGTGCCTTGATATGGCCGCGAAAAAGGATCCCAAAGACTCCGCAAAGCAGGAGAGATCCTCCGCCAGCGTGAAGGATGAAAAGCTCAAAGCCCTGGAACACACCCTCTCCGAACTGGACAAGCAATACGGCAAAGGCGCCGTCATGAAGCTGGGCGACGCCGCGGACCGGGGAGGCATCCCCGTGATCTCCACCGGCTGCCTGACCCTGGACGCCGCGCTCGGCATCGGCGGCGTACCGCGGGGACGCGTGATCGAGATCTTCGGACCGGAATCCTCCGGCAAGACCACCGTGGCGCTCCACATCGTGGCGGAAGCACAGAAGGCCGGCGGCATCGCGGCCTTTGTGGACGCGGAGCACGCGCTTGATCCGGCCTATGCCAAGCGCATCGGCGTCAACATCGACGAGCTGTATGTCAGCCAGCCCGACACAGGTGAGCAGGCACTGGAGATCTGCGAGTCCCTCGTGCGCTCCGGCGCGCTGGACGTGATCGTCATCGACTCCGTGGCGGCGCTGGTGCCCAAGGCGGAGATCGACGGCGAGATGGGCGACTCCTTCGTGGGTCTGCAGGCCCGCCTTATGTCTCAGGCGATGCGCAAGCTGACCGGCGTGGTGAACAAGAGCGGCTGCGTCTGCGTGTTCATCAACCAGCTCCGTGAGAAGGTGGGCGTCTTCTACGGCCCCTCCGAGACCACGCCCGGCGGCAAGGCCCTCAAGTTCTATGCTTCCATCCGCCTGGACGTGCGCCGCGGCGAGCAGCTGAAGAACGGCAGCGAGGTCGTCGGCAACCACACCAAGGTCAAAGTGGTGAAAAACAAGCTGGCCCCGCCCTTCCGGGTGGCCGAGTTCGACATCATCTACGGTGAAGGCGTCAACCGCGAGGGCACGCTTCTGGACCTGGCGGTGGAGCGCAACATCATCCAGAAGAGCGGTGCGTGGTTCTCCTATAAGGATCAGCGCATCGGCCAGGGCCGCGAGAACACCCGCAAGTACCTGCAGGATCACCCGGAGATCACCGATGAGATCGATGCCGTGATCCGCAGGGAGCTCTTCAGGACCGGAGACGCCTCCGCGGAGATCGCGCCCGTGGAAGCGCCCACCGAGGAGGAGCTAAAGGATGAGGCCGAGGACGACCTGCTGGCGATGCTGGAAGAAACGCCCGAGTGAGCCGCGTCCAAACAGCAATGTATCCAGACACAAATTGTCAGCTTGCGAACTTATTTACTCATTTGAAGACAGTCCCAATTTGACAGGGACTGCCTTTTCTGGTAAGATCGTGACAGATCGCCGCGGAATAATGCGGCAAATGAACGGAGGGTATCGGTATGAAGCGTTTTCTTTCTTTCCTGTTTGCGCTGATCCTTCTGCTTCCCGTCTGGGGGCAGGCAGCCGGAAGCAAGACCTACGGGCTCAACGAGACCGCCGTCTGCAGGAACGGCATGAAGATCACCGCCACGAGGATCCGGGAGAGCAAAGGCAGCAGCTGGAACAAGCCGGACAGCGGCAAGGTCTTTGTCCTCGTGCAGTTTGTGATCGAGAACAACACCGGAGAGACGCAGACCATCTCCTCGATCCTCATGTTCGACGGGTATGAGGACGACTTTGCCCTTGATTTCGATTTCGGTGCGCTGATGGAAGCGGACAACACGATCGACCTGACCATCGCGGCCGGCAAAAAGGGGCGCGGAGAAATGGGCTGGCAGCTTGAGCGCGGCTGGAACGAGCTGGAGATCCACTTCAAGCCGGAAGCCTGGGGCAGTGAAGAGATCGTGTTCATTCTCACACGCTCGGATCTGACCCAATAACTTGCATCGAATATAGGCCTTCATACTGGGAGGCCTTTTGTGATCCGGTTTCTGCGTCTCACGCTTCCGTGCTTTGTGCGTCTCGATCCAGCAGCTCACGGCAGCGCGTCTGAAAGCATGCCGCGCTGATCGCGCACCGCAGCGCGTCCGCATCGCCATAGCCAGCGGACCCGCCATTCAGTTCATCCCACTCACGCAGGAACTGTTCATACAGAGCAGCGGTGTCTGCCTCTTCAGATGGATGCAGCAATCGGCGCAGGCTGTCCAGCGGAAGGGCGGATTTCAGCGCACACACCATCAACAGCTGGGCCAGCGCGGTCCGGCTGTATTTCTTCCCCGCGGGACGCTCCACGATCCCCGCCTTCACATAGCTGTTGATCATTCCCGGCGTCACTTCGCCGGGAAAGCACCGCTCCGTGAAGGTCAGGAGCTGATCCATGTACAGGCCGAAGTCCGGCAGCGTCTCCCACGCCGGAAACGACCCCGGGTGCCTTGTCTCCTCGCTCATACTGTTCCCCGCTTTCTTCCGGCCATGCCGCGCAGCGCCGATCCGGCAGATCCGTCTTCCGGGAGGGACCATGGTTCCGTCTCCGATGCACGAGCCGATCTCCCTTTCGATCATAGCACACATTTTCATGTTATGCAACAGAAAAACCGCTTGACAAATGATCTTATGCGTTGTAATCTAAATTTGTATTTTAGATTACGAGCAGAGGTGATTTAGCTTTATGCAAAATGCGATCCACCTTTGGGGCGATTCCATCGGCAAGGGCGTCATCTATGATCCCATACGGCAGCGTTATTGCCTTGCCAAAGATCGCTGCGAGAAACAGCTGACGTCGCACGGGATCGCGCTGGTCAATCACTCGCGGATGGGCGCCACCGTCATCGATGGCTACGCAGATTTTGCGGCGGGCGGCGTCAGCGGCGAAGGCCTGGCGGTCATCGAGTTCGGCGGCAATGACTGCGATCTGGACTGGCAGGCCGTGTCGCGGGAACCGCAGGTATTCCACGACGGCAAGACGCCCCTGGCTGAATTCGGCGAGGTTTTGCGTCTGTTCGCCCGTGACGCCCGAGCGCGGGGTCTGGAACCGGTATTCGTGCTTCCCCCTCCGCTGCACCCGGAGCGCTATTTTGACTGGGTGTGCAGGGGGCTGGACCACGAGGCGGTGCTTGCGTATCTCGGCGATGTAGGGCACATCGGGCGGTGGCATGCCTGCTATGTGGAGGCCATTCGGCAGGCCGCCCGGGACACGGACACGGTCACGCTGGACCTGTACACGCCCTTCATGCGCTCCATGGATTACTCCTCATTGTTCTGCGAAGACGGGATCCATCCCAGCAGCCGAGGGCAGCATCTGATCGCCATGACGGTCATGCAGGCCATAGCGGACGGCGCGGATCGGTACGGCCGGATCGGCACTGTGTCGGCATCCGCGGCACACTGAACCACAGGTTCAAAAAGACGGGTTGACACGATCCTCCTGCATCGGGTATAATGGCGCCATCGATACGGGCCGTCTGCGCGGCCGAGCATCTGCCGTCCCCGGAGAGTTGTAAACGCACCAAGCCGATCAGCTCCCGGTCCGGCCCTTCCGTCGCACAGACGCATGAACTGCGAGCCCTTGCGGAACAGCCGCCCCAAACCGAAAGAGACAGGAGGATCGACAGATGACCACTCAGGACATGATCCAGGCGATGAACAGTTTCCTTGATGACGCCGGAATTCACTATGAATACGACGCCGCCAACGATACCATCCGGTTCGGCACCAAGATCGACGGCAAGCTGAGCAGCGTGCGGTATCGCATTCACTTCAACGAGGAAGACTATGTGGTGTGCGTCTTCTGCCCCATGAACGCCTCCGACGGTGTCCGGACCGAGATGGCGCGCTACCTGACGATGGCCAACTATGGCCTGCGCAGCGGCAATTTCGAGATGGATTTCCGCGACGGCGAGATCCGCTACAAGGTGTATGTGGACTGCCACGGTCTGTACGACCTGCCCGAAGCCATCGTGTCCCGCTCGATCTTCGTCCCGCTGCACATGATGGAGCGGTACGGCGACGGCATCGCCGCCCTGCTCATGGGCTTCTCCACCGCGGAAGCCGAGATCGAAAAGGCCGAGAAGGACACCTGATCCCCACCCCATCCCGCCCGCTGCGCCCCGCCGGCGCGGCGGTTTTTTCGCTGCACCGTTCCCTTGCGGATCGCATTCCTTTGGCCGTCTTCAACGCAAAGATCCCGCCTCCGGAAAGAGACGGGACCTTTTAACGGATGCGGCGCGCTCAGATTTCTTCGTAGTACCAGCCCTGCTGATCACAATAGGTGTCGACCGGCACGCCGTCAATGGTGAGTTCGATCGGAGCGATGACGGTCACATTGCTCAGGCCGCTGAGGGCAGTGGGATCGATGACAGACTGAGCGCAGGGGATCGTGATCTGGATCGCGCCGCCGGAAGGGCTGCTGAAGCAGTTGGCGCCCACCGTCACCGGATCATCCGGAAGGACGATCTCCGTGAAATCGGTATCCCGGAAGGCTTCGGCTTCCAACTCGACCGTATTCTCCGGCACTACGCAGACAGACTCGCCGGCGGGAAGGATCGCAAAGTCTGCGGAGAGGCTGCCGACCGTGCGGTCGCCCAATGCGCTGACCGTCACCGTAGCGATGCCGGGCTCAACATTGTTGCTCCAGGTCACCTCATAATCCGTACCGATCGCCAGGTCCTCGCCACCCACCAGCACTGGCACCGGACATTTCGGCACGCCGGTGCAGATGAAGCAGTCCACCGGAAGGGACAGGGTGAACGTGGACAGGTCCGTCGGCGCCGCGCTGACCTCCACATGGAAGCAGCGGTCGCTCTCGTTGAAGGTCACGGTCAGCATCAGGGCATTGCCGTTTGCATCCTGCCATGGCTTTGCACTCTGGACCAGCGCAAGAAGGTGGAACTTTGGAGCAAAGTAGGCATAATTATTTCCACTCGAGAGGTTATAGAATGAACCTCCGCCGGCACTGAGCCCGTTATAGATCGCCACATCGAAACTGGTCTCTCCCGCATCGATGTGCTCCTGAAACAGATCGGTATAGGTACCCCTGGTGCCTTCGTCATACCAGGTGTTGGCCTCCGGCCATTCTTCATCCAGGCGGACAATGGCGCTGTTGGCCATGCTGGTGCAGGCATAGTCGGAAGTGTATCCGTAGTGACTGGTGTGATACCGGCTGTCCTGGATGAATTCATCGCTGAGGCAGAAGAAGTGATGGGACTCATTCCCGCTGATCGGGACCGTGATCGGATTATTCACGTTCTGCGGGTCGTCCCAGGTGACGTCCACATGAGCCCAGATGCCGTCGATGCACACGAGATTCCAGGCGTGGTTGATGCTATCGCTCCTGACTCTCACCACAGGGATCCCGGCTTTTTGCAGCAGAAGATTGTAGGCCTTGGAATAGCTGTCGCACACGCCGGTCCCCTTGTACAGCACACCGTCCGCGCCGTACATGGTGTAGGTCGGGTCGTAGTAGGCGTGCTGCGTCAGCCAGTCGTGGATGTTCAAAGCCGTCTGCCAGTCGTCCCCCGGAACACGGCATGCATCGACGATCTCCGTGAGTCTGTCATCCAGACTCGGATGCGTGGCGTCCGGTTCCAGGGTAAAGCTGTAGCTGTCCCAATACGCAACGTTTGTGGAACCGGCCGGGAAAACGAAGAGTGTCACTTCGTATGAAGCTGGCATTATGAGCTCCGGGAGCGTAAGCGTATCGCCTTCGATATTCTTGAAATCGTACATCAGGCGGGACTCGCCGGTCTGGTTTGCGTCATAGATCTGCACTCTGAAAGTGTAGGTCCCCGTGACCCCGCTTCCCCGTACAATGTTGAAAACACCCTCCGTCTCGAAGGCCGGCGCTGTCACAACTTCCAGTGAGTAGCCGTTTTCCGTGCTCCGGGGGCGGGGCAGCCTCCGGCCTTTCTCCGCCAGTTCAAGGGCTTCTCTGCGATATGGATTTGTGGGATAGCCACCATCAGCCCGGGCAGCGGCGACCGACAGCAAAAGCGCAAGCAGAAGCGCAAGGACAGCAGCAGTTTTCTTCATGGACACGGGACCTCCTGATCACGCCGGTTCGTCTTCCGGCAGCTCTGTCATGACGGACGCAAAGCCCCCGCCCCCCTCCGGGGAGAGGGGCAGGGGCCGGAGAAGATCGGTGCGATTACTTCTCGGCCAGCTTCTTGTAGGACTCAAGGCGAACCTTGGCGTCCACTTCCTGCTGGGCGAAGAGGGTCGCGGCGGCTTCGGGGAACTGCTGGGCCAGAGAGGTGTAGCGAACCTCGCCCTTCAGGAACTCCTGATAGTCGCCGGTGGGATCCTTGGAGTCGACGGTCATCGGGTTCTTGCCCTCGGCCGCCAGCGCGGGATTGTAGCGATAGCACTGCCAGTAGCCGCACTCGACAGCCTTCTTGATCTCGGCCTGAGCCTTGCCCATGCCGCCCTTGGCGCGGAGGCCGTGGTTGATGCAGGGCGCGTAGGCGATGATCAGGGAGGGGCCGTCATAGGCTTCGGCTTCCAGCATGGCCTTGATGACCTGGGCCGGGTTGGACATGGCGACCTGCGCCACGTACACATAGCCGTAGGAGATGGCCATCATGCCGAGGTCCTTCTTCTTGGTGCGCTTGCCGGCGGCGGCGAACTTCGCCACGGAGCCGGTAGGCGTCGCCTTGGAGGCCTGGCCGCCGGTGTTGGAATACACCTCGGTGTCGAGGACGAGGATGTTGACGTCCTGGTTCTGGGCCAGCACGTGATCCACGCCGCCGTAACCGATGTCATAGGCCCAGCCGTCGCCGCCGAAGATCCAGATGGACTTCTTGGTCAGCAGGTCCTTGTTGTCGAGGATGTAACGGCCGTTGCAGGCGCCCTGGGGATTCTTGGCCTCGATGAGGGCCACCAGCTTGTCGCCGGCCGCGCGGGACGCTTCCGCGTTGTCCTTGCCGTCCAGCCATTCCTGAGCGGCGGCCTTGATGCCGTCGTCATGACCGTTGGCAGCCACGTCGGCGATCACTTCGGCCAGCTTGGCGCGGCGCTGGGCCACGGCCAGGTTCATGCCGAAGCCGAACTCGGCGTTGTCCTCGAACAGGGAGTTGGACCAAGCGGGACCGAAGCCCTTCTCGTTGGTGGTGTAGGGGCAGGTGGGGGCGGAGCCGCCGTAGATGGAGGAGCAGCCCGTGGCGTTGGCGACGATCATGCGGTCACCGAAGAGCTGGGTGACGAGCTTCACATAGGGAGTCTCGCCGCAGCCCGCGCAGGCGCCGGAGAATTCGAACAGGGGCTTCAGGGCCTGGCTGTTCTTCACGGTGGCCTTGTTGGTGATCTTGTTCGCCACTTCGGGCACGGTCATGGCATACTCCCAGTTGGCTTCCTGGCCGCGCTGGCTATCCAGGGGCTTCATGACCAGGGCTTCCTTGCCTTCCTTACCCTTCAGCGGGCAGACATCCACGCAGTTGCCGCAGCCGGTGCAGTCCAGGGGGCTGACCTGCATGCGGTACTTCATGCCCTTGAACTCGGCGCCGGTGGCGGGCTTGGTCTCAAAGGCAGCGGGCGTCTCCACATCGCCTTCCACATAGATGGGACGGATGGCGGCGTGGGGGCAGACGATGGCGCAGTTGCCGCACTGGATGCAGTTGCCGACCTGCCACTCGGGCACGGTCACGGCGATGCCGCGCTTCTCGAACTTGGTGGTGCCGGTGGGCACGATGCCGCGGGGATCGAGCATGGAGACGGGCAGGCTGTTGCCTTCCTGCTTCAGGACGGGATCCACGAAGGTGTCAAAGTACTCGGTGGTGCCGGCGACCTTCACAGGCAGGGCACCCTCGGTGGTGGTGGCCCAGTCGGCGGGGATCTCGACCTTCACCAGGCCCTCAAGCGCCGCGTCGATGGCCGCGAAGTTCATGTTGACGACATCCTGGCCCTTCTTGCCATAGGATGCGACAACCTTTTCCTTCATGTACTTGTCGGCATCCTCGTAGGGGATGATGTTGGCCAGCTTGAAGAAGGCAGCCTGCATGGTCGTGTTGGTGCGGCCGCGCATGCCGACCTTGATGGCCAGGTCGATGGCGTTGATGATGTAGAAGTTGGCGTGCTTCTTCGCCAGGGTGTTCTTCATCTTCGCCGGCAGGCGCTCGCCCAGCTCCTCGGGGCTCCACTGGCAGTTCAGCAGGAAAGTGCCGCCGTCGCGGAGATCCTTCGCCATGTCATAGATGGTGACATAGGCGGGGTTGGAGCAGGCGATGAAGTCGGCCACGTCGATCAGATAGGGGCTCTGGATCGGGGTGTCGCCGAAGCGCAGGTGGGAGACGGTCAGGCCGCCGGACTTCTTGGAATCATAGAAGAAGTAGGCCTGCGCATACTTGTCGGTGTGGTCGCCGATGATCTTGATGGAGTTCTTGTTGGCGCCGACGGTGCCGTCGGAGCCCAGGCCGTAGAACATGCAGGCGGAGGTGCCTTCCGGAGCGGCGGCGAAGGTCTCGCCCAGCTTCAGGGAGGTGCCGGTCACGTCGTCCTCGATGCCCACGGTGAAGTGATTCTTCATCTCGCCGTCGAGGTTGTCATAGATGGCCTTGACCATGGTGGGGGTGAATTCCTTGCTGCCCAGGCCATAGCGTCCGCCGATGACCTTGATGTCGGTGCGGCCCGCTTCGATCAGCGCGGCGCAGACGTCCAGGTACAGAGGCTCGCCCAGGGAGCCGGATTCCTTGGTGCGGTCGAGGACAGCGATCTTCTTCACGCTGGCCGGGATCGCCTTCATCAGGTACTCCACGGAGAAGGGACGGTAGAGGTGGCACTTCACCACGCCCACCTTGTAGCCCATGGTGTTGAGCTTGTTGACGGTCTCGTGGATGGCGTCGCAGCCGGAGCCCATCGCGATGATGACCCTGTCGGCATCGGGCGCGCCCTCGTACTGGAAGGGCTTGTAGGCGCGGCCGGTGACCTTCGCCACATCGTCCATGACCTCTTCCACGATGGCGGGGACCGCGTTGTAGAAGGCGTTGCAGGCTTCACGGCCCTGGAAGTAGATGTCGGAGTTCTGGGCGGTGCCGGCCTGATGCGGATGCTCCGGATTCAGGGCGCGGGCGCGGAACTCGGCGATCTTGTCCCACGGCACGAGGGCCTTCAGCTCTTCGTAGTCGTTCTTGGGGCTGACGGCGTCGATCTTCTGGATCTCGTGGCTGGTGCGGAAGCCGTCGAAGAAGTGCAGGAAGGGCACGGAGCTCTTCAGCGTGGCGATATGGGCGACCAGCGCCATATCGTGGGCTTCCTGAACGGAGTTGGAGGCGAGCATGGCAAAGCCCGTCTGACGGCAGGCCATGACATCGGAGTGGTCGCCGAAGATGTTCAGGGCGTGGTAAGCCAAGGCGCGGGCGCTCACGTGGAAGACGCTCGGGGTCAGCTCACCGGCGATCTTGTACATGTTCGGGATCATCAGCAGCAGGCCCTGGGAGGCCGTGAAGGTGGTGGTCAGGGCGCCTGCGGACAGCGCGCCGTGAACGGCACCCGCGGCACCGGCTTCGGACTGCATCTCCTGGATCTTCACGGTCTGGCCAAAGAGATTCTTGCGATTCTCGGCGGCCCAGACGTCCGCGACCTCGGCCATGGGGGACGAGGGGGTGATGGGGTAGATAGCGGCCACATCACTGAACGCGTACGCGACGTGGCTGACGGCGGTGTTGCCGTCTACGGTCATTTTGACAGCCATTGGTATCCTCCTCCTGTCTTCGCAGCAACCCGTTTCCACAGGGGATGCCAGCCCATCCGTTGGCACGTAAAAACGGCCTGCTTTTGCGGTTCTATCTTATTACGTTTATACAGAGTTAGTCAAGGCAAACACAAGGGATCCCCGCGACATGCCTGCCCTTCCCTTTCCGGCGCCGATCGGGTCGGTCCGGCGCTTCGCGTGTGCCCCGAAATGCCCGTCCCCCCCTTGCCAAGCGCCTTCAATCGTGCTATGCTTTGCACGGCCGGGACAGCCGGCACTTGAACCCGAAAGAGAGGATCCGATATGAAGGAATATCGTTTTAACGCCGAAGCCGCACGCGATCACCTGGTGCAGGCTCTCCGCGATCTGGCCGATGCGCAGGGATTCCGCCGCGTGGTGCTGGGCATCTCGGGCGGCAAGGACTCCACCGTGGCCGCCGCACTCTGTGTGAGAGCGCTCGGTGCTGCCAATGTGTACGGCGTCATGCTGCCCGACGGCGAGCAGAAAGACATCAGCGACAGCATCCGCGTCTGCCAGGCGCTGGGCATCAACAGCCGCACCATCAACATCGGGCCGATGCACACGGCGCTGAAGGAAGCCACCGACCAGCTGCGGGAGACCGCGGCCGGCGGCGAATTCGCCATTCCCTACAGCCGCCAGAGCGACATCAACGTCGGTCCCCGCCTGCGCATGACCACGCTGCGCTACATTGCGCAGGCGCTGGGCGCGCGGCTGGTGGGCACCGGCAACCTTTCCGAGGCTACTGTGGGCTATTGCACCAAGGACGGCGACACTTCCTGCGATTTCTCCCTGCTGGGCTCCCTCACCAGCGTTGAGGTGGTGAAGGTGGGCCTGACGATGCCGGAGCTTCCCCGGGATCTGGTGGAGAAGACCCCTGCCGACGGCCTGTCCGGCAAGAGCGACGAAGACAATCTCGGTCTGCGCTACGCGGACATCCACGCCTACATCCGCAAGGGCACCTGCGGCGACGCGGCCGTGGACGACCGCATTCGCGGAAAAGAAGCCGCCAATATGCACAAGCGTTCCATGCCGGTGATCCTGCAGGCCTTCTGATCGCCGGGCAGCCGAAAAGCCTCCCCCGTTCACGCAGGGAGGCTTTTGTTTCGGCTTTGGGAGTCTCTGTCAATCCGGGGGCAGATTCCGCTTGCCCGTGATCTCGTCGAGGATGATCTTTCCGACATGGATGTATTGCAGTGCCCTGCAGTCGGCCAGATCATAATCCGGATACCCGTAGTGTTCGCAGAGGAGCCGCAGGCCGTGCAGGATCTCCGCCCGATCCTCCGCGATCGTGAAGGTGCCGCGGCCGATCACGCTCTCGTAGCGGGTCGTGATGCCGTGATCGGTCATGTCGGTCCGGATGAAGCGGTCCGCCTCCACGCACACCCGGGGATCCGCCTGCAGCAGGTCCGTTTTCAGTCCCTGCCGCGCGCAGTGGAACCAGACGGTCACCACGCCCTCCGTCATCTCCGCGCCGAAGGATACAGGCACGATGTAAGGGTGCGTGGTCCCACGCACGGCAATGCGAACGGTATCGCAGCGATCCAGGATGTCGAATATCTCTTTGAGGTCCTGCACTTCACGGTCTTTGCGTCTCACGATGATCCCTCCTTATCCGTCGGATCCGGTCCGAACGCAAGGCGTGGACGGCGCTTCGGCTCGCATCCCGTATACGGTACCATGATCCGGGCGGTTTGTCCATCCCCTGCAAAGCAAAACGCCGGCCCTGCAGGACCGGGCGGCGTTGCGGATAAGTCACTTTTCACTGTCCATGGCTTCCATCACGGCAGTCAGGGTCTCCAGGGCGCCGGTGAGTTTTTTGATGGAGGTCCGGGGCAGATCCTCGGGCCACTCCCGTATCTGCTCCGCCACTGCTTCCCGCAGGGCCCGCAGACATTTTTCTCCCTCCGCCTCGATGTGAACATGCACCCTCCGCCGATCGCCTTCCGCGTGGCAGCGTGTGACATAGCCTTTGTCACAGAGGGTATCCACAAGCGGAGTGATGTTGGGTTTCGCGATGCCCGTACGCACCGAAAGCCGACTGATCGAGAGGTCTTCGTGTTCCACCAGCGCGAGGATCTGGATCTGGGACAGGGGCATGCCGAATCGCTTGGTCAGGGCATCGATATGCACCAGCCTCTTGGGAAACATGGACATCGCGCCGAACAAACGCCCGGCCAGATCGGCGACCAGCGCGTCGTCCTTGGTCCAGTTCGGGGGCATAGGCCTCCCTCCTCACGGTTCTTGGTAAATGGATTATATCCGATGCCGCGGGGAATTTCAAGTATTTTCCATCCGAATATTTCCAGCAAAACCGGAAAAAGCGTTCGTGTTACAGGCCCTGCAGAAAGGCCGTGATCTCGGCGGCGATATGGGGCATCTCCCGGGTGATGGTGCAGACGTGGGGGACTTCTTCCAGCCACAGCATCTTTTTCACCTGAGAGCCGCTGCTGCCGAGAATGAGGTCCGCGCTGCCGGCGTCGATGGTCTCGTCTCCATGGGACTGTACCACCATCAGCGGGCAGGTCAGCTTCGGCAGCCCGGTCTTTGCCATTTTGATCAGCTTGTACAGGTCCGCGCCGCACTTGGTGGGAAAGCCGCCGTAGCCCAGGTTATAGTCCGCGTCCAGCATGCCGTCCTTCGGGCCACCGCCTTCCCCCCAGGAGATCTGCGGCACCAGATGACACAGCACGCCCGCCAGGGGCAGGAGCTTGTTCTGGGCGGCCATCGGTGCGGACACCGGCACCACGCTGTCCACCAGCCCTTCCTCGGCCAGGATCAGGCTGATGCAGCCCCCCATGCTGAGACCGCAGGCCGTGACGGTCCTGTACTTGCCCCGCAGCTCCTTCACGCCTTCCCGGCCCGCGTTCAGCCAGTCCTCCCAGGTGCACCGCTTCATGTCCTCCGGCGTGGAGGCGTGGCCGGGAAGGTTGATGCCCTTCACGGTGAAGCCGGCCTCATGCAGTTTCTCCCCCAGGGGACGCATGTGGGAGACCGAACCGGTAAAGCCGTGGATCATGAGGATCGCGTGGTCTCCCCCATCCAGGAAGAAAGGTTGGGCGTTGGGCCGGCTGAAATCCGAAACCTTGATGTTCATTTTGCATCTTCCTCCCGCGCTTCAGGAAAACCTCCCTCCGCTGCGGAGGGAGGCCGTGATTCATCGCATACCCTGTTCGTACGGTATGCCCTCTGCCTTTGGCGCCGCACTGTTCTTGGAGAAGATGATCAGCACCACAAGGGAAATGATATAGGGGAGCATGTTGTAGACCGCGCCGGGCATCAGATCCTTCAGGAAATCGAAGCCCTTGTACACGTTGCTCAGGCTCCGGAAGAAGCCGAAGAGCAGCGCCGCCAGAGCGATCCGGAACGGTTTCCAGGCGCCGAAGATCATGACCGCCAGGGCCAGGAAGCCGAAGCCCGCCACGCCCTGCTCAAACTGCCATTTGCCAACACCGGCGGTGATGTAGGTCAGGCCGCCGAGGCCGCCCAGCAGGCCGGAGATCAGTACGCCCGCGTAGCGCATCTTGTACACGTTGATGCCCACGGAAGCCGAAGCCTGGGGATGCTCGCCGCAGGACATAAGCCGCAGACCAAACTTGGTCTTGTACAGGATGACATAGGACAGCACCAGGATGGCGATCGCGATCACTGCGAGCCAGTTGAACTCCATGTTGGGAACGATCTGGAACGGGCCCCTGTCATACTCGATGGTCGCGGAGGGGTTGTTGGGGTTCGCGGCGGTGTTCAGGGCCTTCACCAGAACGGTGGCAGCCGCTGTGCCCAGCAGATTCATGGCCGTGCCTACCAGCGTCTGGTCCGCCTTGAAGTTGATGGATGCGACCGCCAGCAGCAAGGAATACAGCGCGCCTGCCGCCATGGCTGCAAGCACACACAGCAGGACCACCACGACGCCCGCGGAGTCGTCCGGCAGATACCGCATCACGAGGGCGCCGCCCAGGGCGCCGAAGACCATGATGCCTTCCAGACCGATGTTGATGACGCCGGAGTGCTCAGAGAAGCAGCCGCCCAGCGCAACCAGCATCAGCACCGACGTGAACACGATGGTATACTGGAGCAACAAAATCATTTGTCGCTGCCCCCCTTCTTGTCCTTCTTATCCTTTTTGTCTTTCTTGTCCTTCTTTTCCTTCTTGTCTTTCTTTTCTTTCTTGTCCTTCTTCTCCTGCACGGACGTCACGGATCCCTCCACGCCGATCGGGACAAGGCCGTCATCGTCGTCGTCATCCCATGTGACCGCGGCGCGCTCCAGGAGATCATCCAGGGGAGCGGCATCTTCTTTCTTCAGCTGCACCTTGGGCAGCACGTCGGGAGCCGGGATCATCTCGACAGGGGCATCCGCCGTGCGTTCAGGAGCTTCGGCAGGATCCTGCCCCACGGACTTTTCGATCTCGGCCTGGACGATACCGCTCAGCTCGCCCTCCAGTTCGCCATGCATCGCGCTGCGGACCTGAGACACCAGTTTCGCACGCCTGCGTTCTTCCCTGCCGTCCACAGCCTTGGTCATGGTCTGGCGGAAGTAAAGCACGAACGCGCACATGTAGATGATCACGGAAGACACCAGGCTCGCGATCTCGGCCGGATAGGTCTTTTCCATGAAGGAGCCGCCGTCGGTGATGTGCTGGATGAAGAAGGAGGAGAAGATCGCGCCAATGGGGTGCAGACCGCCCAGGAAGGCCGCGGCAATGCCGTTGAATCCCATCGCCGGGACAGACGCCACGGCGGATGGCCATTTGGCGGTGTCGGTCAGGTAGAGCATGGAAGCGCCCAGGCCCGCCAGCGCACCGGAGATGGTCATGGTCAGGATGATGTTGAAATGGCCCTTCATGCCCGCGTACTTGGCCGCGTCCTTGTTCAGGCCGGTAGCACGCAGTTCATAGCCCAGCTTGGTCTTGGTCATGACGTACCAGATCAGCACGGCGATCAGGATCGCCATGGGGATCGCGATGGTCACATACTGATGGTTGTTCAGCAGGGAGTTGATGCCCAGGGTCGGGATCATGGCACCGGGATTGCTCTTTTTCAGAGAGAAAGTCTCAGCCATGTTGATGTCCTGGCAGGGCGTCAGCAGCATGTTGACCAAATAGAGGCAGATCCAGTTCAGCATGATGCCGGAAATGACCTCGTTCACGTTCCGGGTGGCTTTCAGGACGCCCGAGATGGCCGCCAGCAGACCGCCGGCCAGCGCCGCGGCGATCATGCAGACCCACCATGGCATCTGCAGCGCGATGGCGCAGTACAGCGCCGCGCCGGCACCGGCCACGTACTGGCCCGCCGCGCCGATATTGAACAGGCCGACCTTGTAGGAGAAAAGGATGGACAGCGAGCACATCAGCAGCGGAATGGTCTTGACAAGCGTATTGCCGAAGTTCTTGATCTGGCCGCGTTCGCTTGAGAACGACCAGAAGTTCTGCATGATGGTGGACAGCGCCTTCCACGCGCCTTCGGGGTTGATGATCAGCAGCACGATATAGCCGATCAGCAGGCCCAGCAGGATGCACAGCAGGGATGCCAGGATGGTCTGCACCGCCTGCTTTTTGAGGAAGGGCGTTGCCTCGATGCCTTTCTTGTCTTTGCTGTTCATCAGCAGGACGGCGCCGACCGCCGCCAGCACCACCGCCAGGATCGGCGGCTGTCCGAGGATCCACAGCGTGCCCGCCAGGACGAGGCACAGGATTCCCACGATCAGGATTCCGGTTTTCATGCGATCACCTCATCTCTCTTGGCGCCCGCCATATACAGGCCCATCTCTTCGGGGGTGGTCTGTTTCGGATCCAGTTCGCCCACGATCTCGCCCTCATACATGACGAGGATGCGGTCGCTGACGTCCAGCACCTCATCCATCTCCAGCGAGACCAGCAGCACCGCCTTGCCGGCATCGCGCTGGGCGACGATCTGTTTGTGGATGAACTCGATGGCGCCGACGTCCAGGCCGCGGGTGGG
The DNA here is from genome assembly GCA_902767565.1 of uncultured Eubacteriales bacterium. Classification (GTDB taxonomy): domain Bacteria; phylum Bacillota; class Clostridia; order Christensenellales; family Aristaeellaceae; genus RUG11272. The sequence goes on from CACXHY010000001.1 coordinate 258,434, forward strand.
CTGGACCGCAACCAGCAGTTCCGGTTCCTTGTCGATCTCGCGGGCGATGATGGCTTTCTGCTGGTTGCCGCCGGACATGGAACGGGCCGTGGTGATGGAGCCCTGGCCGGACCGCACGTCGTACTCGCCGATCAGCCGGTCGGAATAGCGGCGGATGTTGCCGCGGCGCAGCTGGATGCCGCCCAGGGTGAACTCCTTCTCGAAATAGCGCTGAAGCACCATGTTGTATTCGAGGGAGTAGTCCAGCACCAAGCCGTGCTTGTGGCGGTCCTCCGGAATATGGCTCATGCCCATGAGGGAGCGCTTGCGGATGGAAGCGTGGGTGATATCCTCACCGCAAAGGGTGATCTCGCCGCCCGCGAGGGGCTCCAGTCCCGTGAGGCCGTAGACGAACTCGCTCTGTCCGTTGCCGTCGATGCCGGCAATGCAGACGATCTCGCCCGCCCGGACCTTCAGCGACACATCTTTCACGGCCATATTGTGATGCGCCTTCGAGGCGACGCTCATGTTCCGAACGTCAAGGATGACATCACCGGGATGGCTGGGCTGCTTCTCCACGTGGAAATTGACGTTGCGTCCGACCATCATGGCGGAGAGCTGCTCCATGGTCACGTCACGGGTGTTGACGGTGCCGATGTACTTGCCCTTGCGCAAAACGGAACACCGGTCCGCGACGGCCATGATCTCCGCCAGTTTGTGGCTGATGAAGAGGATGGACTTGCCTTCGGCCGCCAGGTTGCGCATGATCTGCATCAGCTCGTCGATCTCCTGGGGCGTCAGCACGGCGGTGGGCTCGTCAAAAATCAGGATCTCGTTGTCGCGGTAGAGCATCTTCAGGATCTCGGTGCGCTGCTGCATGCCCACCGTGATATCCGAGATCTTCGCGTCCGGATCCACCTGCAGGCCGTAGCGGTTGCTCAGCTCGATCACGCGTTCGCGGGCCTCGGCCTTCTTGAGGAGCCCGAACGAGGAAGTCGGTTCCACACCCAGGATGATGTTGTCCAGGACCGTAAAGCATTCCACCAGCTTGAAGTGCTGATGTACCATGCCGATGCCCAGATCATTGGCGTCGTTGGGATCCTTGATCCTGACGACCTCGCCATCCTTCTTGATGATGCCCTCTTCCGGCTGATAGAGACCGAAAAGCACGCTCATCAGGGTGGACTTGCCGGCGCCGTTCTCTCCGAGCAGCGCATGGATCTCCCCCCGCTTCAGCTGCAGTGTGATGTTGTCATTGGCAATGATCCCCGGAAAACGCTTGGTGATGTTCAGCATCTCGATCGCGTATTCGCTGGCCAATTTCCATCCCTCCTCCAGGATTGTGGTCAGAACCTGCCGTACAATGCAGGATTTCTGGCAAAAGCCCTTGCCGCGTTGGATGACAAGGGCTTTTGTCAAAAATCCAGCGGACGCTGGCGCGTCCGCCGGAAAAGAGTGATTACTTCACAGAACCCTGATCGTTGACGGTGATCGCGGTCTCGGGCATCGCATCGATGGCGTTGGAGACGGTGATATCGCCGGCCAGCATGGCCCCGACCAGAGCGTTGTACTCAGTCTCGCCGAAGACGCCTTCAACAAACTGGGTGGAGGGAGCGATCTGGACATAGTTCTCGGCGGGGACCTCGCTCACCAGGCCCAGCGTGTCGACCTTGCCGCCATAGGGGGCAAAGTTGCCGGCCTTGATCTCGGTCAGGAGAGCCTGCACGGTGGCGCCGAGACCCTTCATGGCGGAAGTCACGGTCATGCCCTCGCCGTAGGTGCCGTCGATGGCCGCAGCCTGGTCGACGTCAACGCCGATGACCTTGCCGCCCACCTTCTGGGCAGCCTCAGCCGCAGAGGTGTAGATGCCACCGCCGCAGGCGAAGACGACTTCCACGCCCAAGTTCTGATACCAGGTATCCATGGCGGCGGTGATGTCGGCGTCACCGAAGAACTGGTTGCCGTAGACATACTCGACCGTGACCTGATCGGCGATGCCGAGTTCAACAGCGGCCTGATTCGCGCCCTGCACGAAGCCGAAGCCATAGCGGACAACGGCGGGAACCGCCATGCCGCCCAGGAAGCCCAGGTGCTTGTAGCCCAGCTTCACAGCCGCATAGCCGGCCATGTAGCCGCAGAGCTCTTCCTGATAGACCGCGCAGTACACGTTGCCGGACAGCTCGGCGCCGCCCAGGTCGCCCTCGCCCACGTCGATGGCGATGAACTTCACGTCCGGATACTCGTCCTGGACCTCACCGATGGCGGGGCCGAACTTGAAGCCGGGCATGAGCAGCACGTTGTAGCCTTCGTCAACAGCCTTGTCGATCATGGCAATGCGGTCGGCGTCGGTGTCGGAAGCGGGCTGATAGTAGGTGCATTCCACGCCGTTGGTCTCGCACCAGGCGACCATCGCCTCATAGGTGGTCTGGTTGAAGGACTGGTCGGTGATGGTGCCCACGTCGGTGATCAGTGCGACGCGCATCGCTTCGCCGTCAGCGGACGCGAAGGCCGCGACGGACATCAGCATCATGGCAGCAAGCAACAGGGCAACAAACTTTTTCATGGTGCATTCCTCCTGAAATTTTCTTGGCATCAGAGATGCTCTGGGCACATTATAGCAAAGGTTCCGGTTTTTGAAAAGGGGGAATGAAAAGAAAACAATCCCGTAATAGTTTTGCAACCTTCCCGCTACTCCTCGTGGCTCAGGGAGGAAAAGCCCTCCCCCAGCGCTTCGTAGGCCTCGGTGACGAACATGAAGGCGTTTTCATCCTCCTCGCGGACGATCTGCTTGATCCGCGGCAGCTCGCTCCGGGCGATCACCGCCATCACCACCGGGTGCTCCCGCTTGCTGTAGCCGCCCCTGGCCTTCAGCTGGGTAACGCCGCGGTCCATGTCCTTCAGGATGCGCTCGGTGATGTGTTCCCAGGCGCTGCTGATGATGAAGCAGGCCTTGTTGGCGGTCAAACCGATGATCACCACATCGATCACCTTGGAGCAGACATAGATGTTGATCAGGGCGTAGAGCGTGGCCTTGGCTTCCCCGAAGGCGAAGCCGGCGGCGATCACCACGATGAAGTCGAAGGCGAACAGGAACATGCCTACCGATATGAAGGAAAAGCGTTTGTGGACCATGCGGGCCGCCATATCCGTTCCGCCTGTGGTGGCGCCGCCGCGCTGGATGAGCCCCAGGCCGACGCCGAGGAGGATGCCGCCAAAGAGGGACGCCAGAAGGGGATCGTCCGGCGTGAGCGTGGGCAGCGGAAGCAGGTCGATCAGGACGGAAAAGAGCACCGTCGCGACCAGGCACCGGATCACGAAAACCGGCCCCGACGAGCGCCAGCCGATCAGGAACAGCGGCACGTTCAGCAGCAGGGAGGTGATGCCGATGGGCAGGAAGCCGAAGAAATGGTGCAGGATCATCGCCACGCCGGTCAGGCCGCCGGGAGCGATGTTGTTGGCATTCAGAAACAGCGGATAGGCGGCCGCGCCGAGCGCGCTTCCCAGAACGATCTGGCCATAAGCCAACAGGATCTGTCCGCGCCGGGCACGGTCGCGCAGAGGGTCGATGACACTCACGGGAAACCTCCAGATGGTTCTTTCTTCATTCCGTCCGCCGCGGCAGGATCAGGGCCGTCGGAGAGCGGTCCGGTTCGGTTCGTTTGCGACACCAGTATATGCGGACGGCCGCGGTTTGTCAATTCGCGGACCCTGCCGATCGACGGCGTTCGTCCCGGCGGTGCAGCGTCGTCGCGCGGCTCAATGACCCTCGCAAACCCTCGCAAATCCCCAAATCCTCGCAATTTTGGTATTGACAAGGGGTCATGATTCCTGTAGAATAGCGGTTGGTATCAATAACTCCGCCAGCCCCGGCAAGCTATTGAAACATGGCAAGCATGCGACCATCATGCGCGCCGACCCGGCTTTGTCCGGACGATCCGATCAACATCATCTGAGGAGGAAGATCCTTTGAATACTTTCATGCCGAAAGCCGCCGACATCGAGCGCAAGTGGTATGTCGTCGACGCTGAGGGCCAAGTCTTTGGCCGCGTTGCCAGCCAGGTCGCCAACATCCTGCGCGGCAAGAACAAGCCCATCTATACGCCCCATGTGGACACGGGCGACTATGTCATCATCATCAATGCTTCCAAGCTGGTGCTCACCGGCAACAAGCTGGACCAGAAGAAGTACTATCATCACAGCGGCTATGCCGGCGGCCTCAAGGAGACCAAGTACCGCAAGCTGATGGCTGAGAAGCCCGAGTTCGCCATCCGCCGCGCCGTGGTCGGCATGCTGCCCAAGGGACCCCTCGGCCGCCAGATGGCGAAGAAGCTGAAGGTGTACGCCGGCCCTGAGCACGAGCACGCGGCCCAGAAGCCCGAAAAGTACGAGCTGAAGTGATCAGGACGCGGAAAGGAGTATAACGAACTATGGCTAAGGTAGAATACAGCGCTGTCGGCCGCCGCAAGCACGCGATTGCCCGCGTCCGCCTGGTCCCCGGCGACGGCAAGATCGTCGTCAACAAGCGCGACATCGACAACTATTTCGGACTTGAGACCCTGAAGATGACCATCCGTCAGCCCCTGGTGCTCACCGCCACGAACAATTTCGACGTGATGGTGAACGTCAACGGCGGCGGCATCTCCGGTCAGGCCGGCGCGATCCGTCACGGCATCTCCCGCGCCCTGTGCAAGGCGAACCCCGAGCTGCGCGAGACCCTGAAGAAGAACGGCTTCCTCACCCGCGATCCTCGTATGAAGGAGCGCAAGAAGTACGGCCTGAAGGCTGCCCGCCGCGCGCCGCAGTTCTCCAAGCGCTGAGACTATCCTGACATTCAAGACCCCTACGCCGGAATGGTGCAGGGGTTTGTGTTATACGGAAAACGTGACTGCTTAGCCATGACGTGTTTATCACGGGCAAGTATAAGGTGTAGCGCTTAGAATCAGATTACCTGAATCTTACCAGCCCATACCTGATCAGGAAGATTGTGATAATTGACCTCAAACAGCTCGCCGGTATTGATGTTCTGAAATACAATACACCAGAACTCCTCATACCCAGACTCGTCCATTTCTAAGCCATTGTCTGACTCAAAGCAGGTGTCAAAGTATACAAGCACCTTGGTATTTCCGATATGAAGAGTATACACACTCCGAGGGTTTTCTTCCACATAGAACAGCAGTTGTTTAAAGCGGCCTTCTTCATTTGGATTCAGCATGGTTTTACCTTCCTTTCTCTCTTGGCATCGCAGGAACAATATGAGTTCCACTTTGGGAGTAGTGGATAATGCCCACTGTAGTATCCCGGCTATCGCCTGTTTTGGGGTCAACGAATTCCCCGATTACTCGTCCGAAATCAACCCTTTCTTTGTTTGGACCGATAGGAGTTCCTTTGCCAGAATACGCAGAAACTAAACGCTGTGCTTCTGACATTGATATTGTCAGTCTGCTTTTTCCAGGCTGATAGTTTTTGTGTCCTGGTATGTGCTTGCCTTGCTTGTCCGTATGGATCTGCTTGGGAAAACTGGCAAATTGGTTTGAACCTGCTGCTTGCTGCTCGTTCAGAGTTGCAGTATTTTGTGTGGTTGATTGCTCCATCGAAACCTGACTTCCAGAAGTAAGGCTGCTTTTATCACCGTCCATTTTCAACCCTCCTCGCCATGTTTCTCTCACGGAGAGTGTTCTGTGGGATGATGATGCGAATCCCGCGTTGGATTGCGTAGGAGAAGAGTTTCAGACAAGTTTCATCCTGTCCACAAGCAGAATAGACGATGATCGTCTCTAACGGGAGGTGATCAACGGCATATTTGATCACTTCCATGAATAGGCGGCGTTCACTTGCATAGCGAGTGTGCCCCTTTGCGCTTGCAGCAATGACTGAACAGTTCTCATATCCGCTGAAAGTCCAATCCAGGTGCTGGAGATCGAAATACGCAATTGATGGAATGACCACAGCGTGGAGTTCAAGGATAAACCAGAGTGCAACAACATGGGCTTTCCAGAGCCTAATCAGATTCTCCATCACATGGACATCACCAAACATGGAGTAATCAGGAGTAATGAAGTACCTTACTTCCTTGAAGCGTTCCCTAAAGAATGCTAGTCTGTCTTTATCATGGTAGTATATAGCCCAAAACAGTCCATGTTTTCCATCAAAAACCTTATCGTAAGTGTAGAAACAAACAGCTGTGCGATCACCTGCCTGATATAAGCCCGGTTGCTGGTACAAGGCCAGATAATCCGGGAAAGCTTTAGAATGGCAATCAATAACAGGCATGTCGAATGGACCAGTTCGAGGTGCTTTGTTCAGCAAATCAAGGATATGATAATTCAGCAAGTCTTTGAGCTCGGTTTTCTGTCTTAGCAACTCGCCTTCTGAGTTTCTTGTCAATCTTGTTGTCTGTTTCATGAAAACAGCCCTCCTTTCTGCATGCTCAGTGCAGAAACATTGAACTGGCGAGCGAAAATTGCCAGATCAATTGACGGAAGGGCAGAAACATGCTAAACTATCTGTGCCCAGCAGAACGTCATCGCATGTTTCTGCCAGCAGAGTGCTTACCGGATGCTGTTGCCGCAACATTCTTGGCAAGCACTTTTCTTGTCTCTCAAAGGCATCGCCTCCTTTCTGTTCTCTGCCACGCATTTATCTCGATTTCATGTGCTGCTCATCTACCTGGATGATCAGCATCATGATTTCGGGGTCGTATGACACAAGGAACTGAATTGCCTTCTTGTCGAAGTGAAGACCTGTTTCGAGAGCCAGGTGCTTGATAAAATCCTTGCACCCGATTCGTACCCAATCGTTCTTCGCCCTTGTGGCGAATTCATACACATCCCCTTCGTCGCCCTGAACAACCGCTTTCACGCCAATTACATGGGCGGCAGCATCATACCCTACGAGGACTCGTTCTGGATTCCCAAGAAGGTTTCTCGAAGCACGGTTGAATGCAATGCCGAGTGAACTGAGCGTGACCAGTGGTGTTCCAGATTTGATATACGTGAAGTCAAATTTGTACACGCCAATCGTCCTTCCTCTAGTCCTCTGTACTTCATGAGCACTTTTTGCTCACGTCTTGAATTATATCATACAAGAAACATGCCGTCAATATGTACGCAGCATAATCGCGTCAAGAAGAGAAATCACAACGTGTATCGGCATCGATAACATTGAATACGGATACGAGCACAGGAAATTTCCATCTGTGTGCAAATCTATATGTCCGAATTTGTAATCCTTGCAGAAGTGCTATCGAAACAATTCAACCTGTAAATTGCAACTCTTGACGGTTCTGGCGATGCCTGACTGGCCTTGAGATCGAAAAAAGTCCTCCGCACGTACCGCCTGAATCCCTCCTCCTTTCTCGGTTTGTATGGTTATTCATGCCTATTCAGCAAGTCGTTTTTTCGGGCAGAGTACGGCCTGAAGGCTGCCCGCCGCGCGCCGCAGTTCTCCAAGCGCTGAGAACCCGCATACTGCAAGGCTTTTCGACCCCCGACCGCTGCAACGGCCGGGGGTTTTCTCGTCGTGCGCCGCCGGGCGCACAACAGAAGCACCGGCGCGTTTATATCGCCGATGCTTTCATCCACTTTTGACAGCATACACGATACCAGACTCACCCAGAGACGGCAAGATGACATAGCGGTGACATCCTGGGACATGTTACACGGGAAAGATTTACAATTTCAAGATAATCCGAACAAACAGTCGCCCTGAATCGTCATATGGTGTGAAGGTATTTTCTATCGGACAGTTTCTTTTTGGCTTTTCACGACATATAATAGACGAAGAGGTGAACGGTTATGAAACGCCTGATGCTGGTTTGCGTGATGATCCTGACCCTTGCACTGTCATCCTTCCTGGGTGCCCAAGCTGACGGGCCCCTCCCTCTCCGCGTGTTTGTGGAACAGGTCCTGGCGCCCATGGCGCTTGCGAACGATTACGACTGGCGGATCGTGCAGGAGTTCTCGAACGATGAACTCGGAGCCCTGATCGATGCCTGTGAGGCCAACGGCATTTTGCTGCCTGAGGATGGGTATGTGCTTCGCCGTTATCGCAACGGAGAATCCTGCAGTGAGGAGTCCGCGATCAGCGAGGTTTGCGAGGTTTTTTGGGGCGACAATTTCTGGCAGTGGCGCATCGCGGACAGGCAGTGGCTGCGCGATGTCATGGCCGGCATCGGCTACGACGATTGGGAACGGGAGGAGGTCCCCGGCCCGGATGACCTGCCCGAGGACGAAGCCAGGTCGATCCTGTTCGCCGCGCTGCACGCCGAATTCGGCGACGACATTCCTTTCGAGGATCCGGCGCGCTTCAGCGCGTATTTCGTTTTCGAACCTTGGGAGGAATACGACGAGGATAGCTGGGCATGGGAAATGGAGTGCTGGGGTAATGGTCATCGCTATATCGCGCGCATGGACCGCGCAGGTCAGAATGCTTACGCGTTTGAATACATCGAAAGGCCTTACGCGCGGGCAGCCACGCCACCGGAGGCGTACTCCCTGACACGGGAAGAAGCGATCCGTCTGGCCGCCGAAGCGATCCGGAGCGAAACCGGTATCGACGCGCCGCTGGAGGATCCGGAAGTGTACAGCGCAAACGCACAGCCGCTGACTGCCGCCTCAGACGGCCTGCTGTACTGGGAAGTCATGTTTTCCAGCCGCTCAAAGGACTGGGGGTATTGCAGGGCCACGGTCGAGGATGGTTCTCGTGTGGTTCGCATCAAGACGGCCGATGTGGGTCCCATCACGCCGGACAACGCCCTGCGGCGCTGGCAAAACGAACACGGCTTCTGGGGCAGCTGGACGCTTGAGATCTGGGTACAGCTCACAGAGGAGATCGCTGGGCTTCCCGCGGAGACACCGGAAGGGAGGACCCTTGCCGGTACGAAATACATCCTGCCCACGGACGACTTGCTGCCGCTGCTCCGGGCGGACGAGATCGCCTTCCGGGCAGCCGGGCTGACCCGAGCAGATATCTATTGCCTTGTGCTGATCGACGCGGATCCGCATCCTGTATGGAAGTTTTGCCTGGAAACGGTAAACGGGACCTATGTTCAGGGCTACACGACTGTCGAGATCGACGCGGTCACCGGCGAGATGCTGGACCTGGCGACATGGGAATATGATGTGGACCCGGATTATTGTGTATACAGTCTGCACAGTTCCTGGGCTGAACTGATGCAGGAAGAATAAGGGCCTTTGCGATTGGCATTGACCGCGGTGTATCGAACCTGCGATACCTTCGACAATGACATGCCTGACAACACCGCCATGGTTTTTCTGCGTGGCATCGTGTGAGCACAATTCGGTCACAGCACGGATTAAAGGGCGCGCACAGTTCTCGACACGATGAGAAGCCGCGTACTGCAAGGCGTTTCGCTCCCCCGACCCCTGTCGCTGCCGGGGGCATTTGCTTTGTTCATCTACGGACGAAAAAGCGACAGACTTGGCTTTGCAGGTCTGTCACAGAGTGTCCGATCCGGGCCATCCTTTGATTATGTGCGATGCTCAAGCACCCACTGCAGCAGGGCTTCATAGGCCATGCTTCCGTCCGCGACGGAGAGGCCGACCCGCACCAGCTCATCGTCTGTACAGCGGATGCGGATGCCGTTCAGCTCCAGGAAGCACAGCATGACAAAAACGCCGATGCGCTTGTTTCCGTCCACAAAGGCGTGGTTGGAGATCAGCGCATAGCCGAGCCTGGCGGCTTTCTCCTCCTTAGTCGGATAGAATTCCTGACCGCCGAAACCGGCATAAGCGCCTTCAAGAGCCGATTCCAGAAGCCCTTCGTCCCGGACGCCCACGCTCCCGCCCGTGGCCTCGGCGAGGATGTGATGAAGCAGGAGCACTTTTTCTTTTGAGAACTTGATCATTTTGCCAGTTCCTCAAAGGCGGCCCTGTGCTCCCGGAGAACGCGGGCTGCCACAAAGTCGATCATCTCGTCCTCGGTCATCTCGATCTGCGGCTCGGTGTCCAGATCAATGACCAGATACTTTGGCCGGTCGTTCTTGAAAACCACTACGCGTCCTTTGTCCTCGGCCATCCGGGCGACTTTCGAAAAATCCCGGTTCGCCTCCGTCACGGAGACGATCGCACTGCTGCTCTGCATCGTCTATCACCTCGTGCCGATCATCGCACAATGACAGGGCAAATCAACCTATTAGTCGTTGATCGGTGCTGCGAATGCGGATCAGCTTCTTCAACTCGCATGAACCCGCATGTGATTCACAGGGGAACAACGATGCGGGTTCAGGAAACTCGTGTCTTGCTGCGTCCGATCCGACGGCCGATCAGCTTCAGGAACAGCGGGAACAGCGCGATATAGTAGAAGGCATGAATCACGGAGAAGCTCAGCTTGCCCCAGTGGGAGCCCAGCCACGCAGTCATCGCGGGGCGCAGGAAATCCTTCGCCAGCACCATGGGGACAAGGCCGAGAAGGCAGATCACGATGCTGACCCAGCCGTTCTTCAGCGGCCTGAATCGGATCCACTTCTTTTCAACATAGCGCGCGATGATGAAGCCGATCACCTTGCCGATGTCGCCATAGCCATCGTTCATCATCTTCTGAGGATCCACGATCAGCTTGTCCTCGGCATCGTAGTCCATGGGATAGTTCTTGACGGAGATGAACAGGATCCCGGCCCAACAGATGATGAATCCCGCCAGCAGGAACCAGTCTTCCTTTTCGGGATGCTGCTCCAGGTATTCGAACAGCACAGCCGTCACCACCAGGCAGAGCACCGACAGCGTGATCGCCACAAAGACATCCTGAGGCGTATGCACGCCCAGATAGTTTCTGGAAAAGCCCGTCAGCAGAACAAAGAACACCAGGATCACCGAAAGCCAGCGTGTCTTTTTCTTGTCCCACAGGTTGACGGCCATGCCGCCCGCCAAGGGGCCGGCTGTGGTTGTGTGGCCGCTGGGATAGGAATACCCGGTGGCCGTCCTGATGGAATCACCGGCCGGAAGAACGCGGCCGTCCCGGATCCAGGGGCGGTACACGCAGGCACTCAGCTTGATGATGGGCGTCAGCAGCATGCAGAAATAGTAAGACACCAGAGCGTACAGACCGTTCCGCTTGTCCCGGTTCCAGTACCAGAAGACCGGAAGCAGGATCAGATAGGTCGTCGCGAACATGGAGACAAACTCCATGAAGGGCGTCAGGGCTTCGTTGATCCCTTGCCTGAAGCTCTGCAGCGAAAGCAGATAGTTGATGTCCATTCCCGTTCCTCCACGTGTCAGGATCTGTCGGCACCGCGGTCATGCGCGGGATGCCTGTACGCCGGCGGATGCGCAGCAGTATCATACCGCGCAGATTTGCTGTGGCAAGGCTATTTGCCTCACAAGAGAAAACGTCGCCCCGTGGGCGGCCAAACAGGACACGCTCTGTACTTGGCGCTTCCCATCCATACAGCGATCGGCCGGCTCCCGTTATCCCGCCGAAAAAGGGAAACGCAGGCGGAGAAGGTCTGCGCCTGCGGATGCTGCCGGTTCGGGTCGTCTCCGGATGCCCGTGCGATCCGTCCGGAACTCCGGGACCGTCAGTAGATCTTGCGGATGCTTTCGTCCCCCAGCCCGTATTCCTCGCGGAAGCTGTCCAGGTCGGTCTCGTCCTGCAGCAGCATCACGCCGGTGAAACGGCCGGTTTCGCGATCGATGAAGCCCGCTTCCTGCTCGCCTGTGCAGATGCTGCAGCGGATCGCAGGGGTCTGCCGGCTGCTGTTCCAGCGGCGGGGTTCACGGCGGAGTTTCCTGGTGATAAACATGGGATGCCTTGTCAACCTCGTTTCCGAAAGGGTGCCCCGGCAGCGCTTGCGCGATGCCGGGGCGTTGTGATCGTCAGCGCTGCACGTTGAAGGCCTTCATGCCCGGATACTGCGCGGCGTCGCCCAGTTCTTCCTCGATGCGGAGGAGCTGGTTGTACTTCGCCACACGCTCGGTGCGGGAGGGGGCGCCGGTCTTGATCTGGCAGGTGTTCAGAGCCACGGCCAGGTCGGCGATGGTGGTGTCCTCGGTCTCGCCGGAGCGGTGAGAGGTGACGGCGGTGTAGCCGGCCTTGTGGGCCATCTTGATGGCTTCCAGGGTCTCGGACACGGAGCCGATCTGGTTGAGCTTGATCAGGATCGCATTGCCCGCGCCCAGCTCGATGCCCTTGCTCAGGCGCTGGGTGTTGGTCACGAAGAGGTCGTCGCCGACCAGCTGGACCTTCTTGCCCAGCTTGGCGGTCATGCGCTGCCAGCCTTCCCAGTCCTCTTCATCCAGGCCATCCTCGATGGAGATGATCGGGTACTTCTCCACGAGGTTCTCCCAGTGGGCGATCAGCTCGTCGGAGGTGTACTCGGTGCCGGCCTTGGGCAGCTTGTAGAAGCCCTTGCCCTTGGGGCTCTTCCACTCGGATGCGGCCGCGTCCATGGCGATCATGAAGTCCTTGCCGGGCTCGTAGCCGGCGGCCTTGATGGCGCGGAGGATCAGCTCGATGGCGTCAGCGTCGCCGCCCAGCTTGTTGGGGGCAAAGCCGCCCTCGTCGCCCACGGCCGTCACGTCGCCCATCTCCTTGATGAGCTTGCGGAGGTTGTGGAAGACTTCGGCGCACCAGCGCAGGGCTTCCTTGAAGGTGGGAGCGCCCACGGGCATGACCATGAATTCCTGGGTGTCGACGGAGGAGTCCGCGTGGGCGCCGCCGTTGAGGATGTTCATCATCGGAACGGGCAGCCGGTTGGCGTTCACGCCGCCCAGGAAGCGGTACAGCGGGATGTCCAGGGAGATCGCGGCAGCGCGAGCGCAGGCGATGGAGACCGCCAGGATCGCGTTGGCGCCGAGGTTGGACTTGTCGGGGGTGCCGTCCGCCTTGATCATGGCGGCGTCGATGGCGTAGATGTCGGAGGCGTCCATGCCTTCGAGAACGTCGGCGATCACGGTGTTGATGTTCTCAACAGCCTTCTGAACGCCCTTGCCCAGGTAACGGCCCTTGTCGCCGTCGCGCAGTTCCAGCGCCTCGAACTCGCCGGTGGAAGCGCCGCTGGGGGCCATGCCGCGGCCGATGGTGCCGTCCGCCAGGACGACCTCAGCCTCGACGGTCGGATTGCCGCGGGAGTCCATGATCTCACGGCCGATGACTTCGATGATTTCCAGATAGGCCATTGGGAATCGTTCCTTTCGTTGCCATTCTTTGACGGGCTTGCGCCCGCCCGGATCAACAATACAATTATAGAACAATGGGCCTTGGTTTGTCAAGCGAATGATCGCCCCGCGGAACAAAGCCGCAGCGGCCGGAAACCTTCAATCCTGTGCGGGATCCCGGTCGATCCCGACGTGCGGATCGCTTGCGTTAGGAAGCACACCGTGATAGAATCACACCCGTCAGAAGAATTTTGCGACTTTTCTGAAATTCGCTGTAACGAATCCCGGCCGGGTCCGTCTAACCGGTGAGTCTGGCACGAAGGGAGGTGAGGGCGTGACACAGGAAGCCTTCGGGAAACTGTACGACACATGCTACATGCGGGTGTTCTCCTATGTGATGACACTGGCCTGCGACCGGTCGCTGGCCGAAGAGATCACGCAGGAAACCTTCTTCCGGGCTTTCTCCAGGCACGAGACCTTCCGGGCCGAATCCGACGAGTTCACATGGCTGTGTGCCATCGCCCGGAACCTCTTCATGGACAGCAGGCGGCATCAGGTGAAAGCCGGTGAGATCCCGGAGGACACACCGGATCCCGCAAAGAGCGTGGATCAGACGGTGGCCGACCGGGACGCCTCCTTCCGCATCCACATAGCCCTGCACGCCATGGAGGAGCCGTACCGCGAAGTCTTTGAGCTCCGGGTATTCGGGGAACTCAGTTTCCGGGAGGTGGGCACCATCTTCGGCAAAACGGAGAACTGGGCCCGGGTCACCTACCACCGCGCCAGACTGAAACTTCAGGAAAGGATGGGGATCTACGCATGAATGAAGAATGCGAAGTGATCCGCGATCTGCTGCCGCTGTACGCCGACGAGGTCTGCAGCGCAAAGAGCCGGGAGATCGTGGAGACCCATATTCAGACCTGTCCGGAATGCCGGACCCTGATGGGAAGGTATCTGGACGACCGGATTGAGAAGAAACTGGAATCGGAGAAGGCCGATGTGATCGCCTACGGCGAGCGGAGGCTGCGGCAGCAGTCCGCGCTCAACGGCGGACTGATGACCGGGCTCGCGGTGATCGTGATCGTGGCCGCCCTGATCATCGGCATCGCGACGAACGCCAGCCTCGGCCTGCTGACGGTGATCATCTCGGCCATGGCGGTCGCGGGCTCGCTGATCGCCGTGCCCATCATCGTGCCGAAGCACAAGGCCCTGTGGACGCTGGCCGCCTTCACCGCAAGCCTGCAGCTGCTGCTGGGCGTGACCTGCATCTGGACGCACGGCGATTGGTTCTGGATCGCCTCAAGCGCCACCCTGTTCGGGCTGAGCATGGTCTTCCTGCCCTTCGTGGTCCACGCCAAACCCGTGAAAGCGCTGATCGGCGGTGCCAGCAAGTTTCTGGTGGTGCTGGGGCTGGACGCCGCCCTGTTCGTCAATATGATGAATATGATCTTCTCAGACGGCCACATCACCCTGAGCACCGTTCTGTATTCCCTGGCCGTCATCGCCGGCATCGGCATGGCAGCGCTCGAGATCATTCGAAAGAGAGGAAATCGTCATGAGCAAGAATAAGATCCTGACCGTCATCCTGGCCGCCTGCGGCATCATCCTGCTGGCCGGCGTGGTCCTGGCCCTGACAGGCCTCTTCGGCAGCACGCTCGACGTCTATGATCACGCCGAGATGTACACCGCGGGTGAGGCCGCCGTCAGCGGAACGGTCCGCTGCCTCGACATCGACTGGTCCGCCGGCGGGGTGACCTTTGCCTGGCATGACGGGGACGGCATCCTGCTGAGCGAGACCTCGGACCGTGAGATCGGCGAGGATCTGCGGCTTCGGTGGTGGCTGGACGGAGACACCCTGCGGGTCCGCTTCGGCAAGTCCGGCGTGAGGCTGAGCAGTCTCTTCGGGCATTACCCCCAAAAGGAACTGACCGTCGCCCTCCCCCGGGGCATTGAGATCGCTGAACTGGACATCGATACCGGGTCCGCGTCGCAGCACATCACCGGTCTGAACGCCGACACAATGAAGCTGGATTCGGCCTCCGGCAGGATCGAAGTGCAAGCGGACTGGGTCGGCACGCTGATGGCCGATGCCGCTTCCGGCAGCGTCTCCGTCAGTGTCGGGAACGCCGCGGCCGTTACGGTCAGCACGGCTTCCGGCGGCACCGATGTGACGGTGGAGCAGGCGAACACCCTGCAGGTCAGCACGGCTTCCGGCCGCATCGGCGTCAACGCCGGCAGTATCGGGAGCCTGAAGCTGAGCAGTGCATCCGGCGGCATCAGCGTGGAGGCATCGTCTGTGGACAACGGGGAGATCGGCAGCACGAGCGGCGCGGTGCGCGCGCAGCTTGATGCCTTCGGCTCACTGAAGATCACCACCGTCTCCGGCGCGGCATCCGCTTTCCTTCCGGTCGAACCCGGCTACAAGGCGGTCCTGGATACCGTCAGCGGCAGAGTGGTCTTCAACGCGCCGCTCACCCGCAGCGGGAATGCCTATGTCTGCGGCGACGGCAGCGGACAGGTGACGATCGAAACCGTTTCCGGCGGGATCCAGCTCGATCCGCTTCCCTGATCCGACAGGCCCCGCAAAAAGCCCGAGCAAGCAAGCCCGGGCTTTCTTTTGCCAATCAGGCAGGAAGTCCGCATCGGAAAAAGAATCGTATGTGTGAGGGTTCGGGATCCCCGGACACAGCCGAAGGGAGGATGACTCAATGACACCGCTTCTGCGAGAAACGGCCACGCCGCGCACCCGGGCGCTGAACGCGGCGCTACGGTCCCTGTGGGGCAAAAAGATGATCCTCGCGCAGCAGGAATCCCCGCATCGCCTGTTCCACAGCCGCGAAACGGAATGGATCGAAGCGGTGACAGGCGATCTCCCCGCCATGCTTGGCCTGGATTTCATTCATGACGACTATGACGGCGTGGTGGAACGCGCACGGTGCTGGAACGACCGCGGCGGCATCGTCACGATCTGCTGGCACACCGGCGTGGAGGGGATCGACTATCCCTCCAGCAAAAACGAAGATCCCGACTGGAGCAGGCTGCTGACCCGGGGCACTGCCGAGAACGATCTGCTGCGCCGCCGGTGGGATGACGCGGCCCGGGCCCTGCTCAAGCTGCAGAGCTCGGATATCCCCGTGCTCTGGCGCCCATTCCACGAGTTCGACGGGCAATGGTTCTGGTGGGGCAAAGGCGGCCCGGAGCGCTTTGTCTCCCTCTGGCGGGAGATGGTCCGGACTTTTTCGGGTGACTGCGGCCTGAACAATCTCATCTGGGTCCTGGGATACGCGGACGATGTGCGCGAGGGCTGGGATCCCGGCGCGGGGTTCCTGGATATCGCCGGATCGGACACCTACCGGGGCGAGACGGTGCACAAGGCTTCATGGGAGCGGCTGCACGCGCTGTACCCCGACAAGCCGCTCGCTTTCCATGAATGCGGCCAGCTCCCCATGCCGGATCGCTTCTTCGACGAGAGCTGCCCCTGGCTGTGGCTGATGCCCTGGCACGGATCCACCCTGATGAACATCGGCCCGCAGCGCCTCCGGGAGGTGTACGCCGATCCGCGCACGGTGACCCTGAGCCGGGCTCCGCGCTTCTGAGAACCGAAAAGATCCCGCACGCTTGATGGCGGGATCTTTTCTGATGTTCACAGAGCGGCGATGATCGCGTCCCGGAGATCATCATAGCGCTCGAAAGCCTGCAGATCGGGATTGTCGGCCTTGATCCTGTCGGTGGACCGGAAGAGGAATCCCGCTTTGCTGGCCCGGATCATTGCCAGATCATTGTAGCTGTCGCCCGCAGCGATGGTGTCAAAGCCCACGGACTGAAGGGCGCGCACTGTGGAGAGCTTGGATTTTTCGGTCCGGATGCGGTAGCCGGTGATCTCACCGTCCGGCGCGGCCTCCAGCGCGTTGCACATGAGGGTGGGCCATCCGAGCTTCTGCATCAGGGGTTTGGCAAACTGGGTAAAGGTATCGCTGAGGATCATCACCTGCGTCCGCTCCCGCAGCGCGTCCAGGAATTCCCTTGCGCCCGGCATGGGGTCGATGGCGGCGATGGTGGCCTGGATATCGCGCAGGCCCAGTCGGTGTTCCTTCAGGATGCCCAGGCGGAAGCGCATCAGCTTGTCGTAATCCGGCTCGTCCCGGGTGGTGCGGCGCAGTTCGGGAATGCCGCTGGCCTCGGAAAAGGCGATCCAGATCTCGGGGACCAGCACACCCTCCAGATCCAGGCAGACGATGTTCAGTTCGCTCATGGAAGAAGCCTCGTTTCGTTTCGTTATCAGGCGGGCGCGCCGCCCGAACCAGTATAGCACAGGTTCCTCCGTCCCGCCCCTTTTGTACGGCCGGAAGTACCGAAAAAAAGCAGGAACCGGAAGGTTCCCGCTTTGACGGCTGTGTCAGTTGCCGAACTGCCAGTTCTGGGTCTCGCCCTCGCCGTATCCCTCGGGATACGCGCCGGGCGTGGTCAGGATGTAGCCCAGATCGGCGTCATAGTTATGAGAATTGCTGTACACCTGCACCGGCAGCGAGCCGTCCTCCCCCATCACGGATATGATCCCGGGGATGTCGCTGCGCAGCACCGTGGGCATCACCCCGGTCACGTCGCAGGTCAGGGTATAGGCGGACGGATACAGTTCGGTGAAACAGTAGAAGCCGTACTGGTCGGTGACCGTGGCGGCGATCTCGCGTCCGTCGCGCCACAGATGCACCGTGACGTTAGGGATGCCCCCGTCCTCACTGTCCTGCAGGCCGTTGCCGTTCTCGTCCAGCCATACCCGGTCGCCCAGCACGCCGGGTGCCACGCTGCCCACGTTCAGCTCCATCAGGTCCTCGCCCATGCGCAGGGTGAAGGTATCGCTGACGCCGCTGTGGCTCTCGGTCATGGTGATCACGCTGATCTGTCCGCCGCCGGTGATGCGCTCGTCGTCAGGTTCCACGGGCACATACCCGTCCGGGAACTCGGCGCGGATCTGGTAGTCGCCGGGCTGCATGCCTTCGATGTACCAGCTTCCCGCTTCATCCGTCTCAAGTTCGGCGACCGTGCCGCCGTCTTCATCCAGCAGGGTGATCTTCACGCCCGGGACCGCCACGTACTCACCGCCCTGGTCAAACCAGGCGAAGCCCGCCAGAATGCCTGTGGTCTTGATGCCCAGGAATACATCGGTCAGCTTCTGCCCGGCCTGCATCCGGAGCTCGTCGGTCACCAGAATGCCCGAATCCTCGTGGAAACTGCTGCTGCCGCTCCGGGCCGGTTCAGAGTCGGCGTCGAGAGTGTACTGCAGCTGATAGCGTCCGGGCACCACGCCCTCAAAGATGAACGTGCCGTCCCCGGCGGTGGTCGCTTCGCGGTAGCCGTCAACGTCATCCAGATCCACCAGGGCGATCATTGCGCCGACCAGCGGGGCTTCGTCCGCATCCAGCCTGCCGTTGTCGTTCTCGTCCAGCCAGGCGCTGCCCTCGATCGTGGCGGGCGTCACGGCACCGATGACCTGGCCGCTCCACTGCTCGCCCATCACCACCTCAAAGGGTACGGTCTGGGTCCCGACGCTGCGCTCCAGGGGAAGGCTGAACCCCTCGGGGCGGGTGATCACCATTTCCCCGGGAAGGGTCAGGGTCAGCTCCCCAGCACCCGGACGGAGGTTCGGGAGGGCAAAGTGACCCTCCGCGTCGGTCCGGGCAGTCTCTGCCGTGCCGTCCTCGCGGGTCAGCGTCACCATGGCGCCCTCCAGGGGCAGGTCACCGTCTCCGTACAGGCCGTCGGCATCCCCGTCCGCAAAGATCGTGCCTTCGATCGAAGCATAGGTCAGCGCGCCCACGGGAGCCAGTTTGCCGCTGTCGCCGCTCCGCAGGGAGAAGGGGCCGAAGGTGACGGTATTCCCCTCTGCCGTCAGACTGCTGTCCAACTGGCAGAATACGCTGTTTTCCGGCAGGATCCAGCTGAGATCATACGTTCCGGGCATGATTGAGTCGAACTGATAGGTGCCGTCCTCGTTCATCACCGCTTCCGTGACGCTGCCGTCCTCCGCGGTGAGGATCACGGAGGCACCGGGCAGCGGACCCTCGCCGGGGTCCTGCGTCCCGTTGTCGTTGGCGTCGCCGTAGAAGGCGCCGGAAAGTTTCGCGGGCACGATCATGCCGGCATACATGCCGGTGCGCTCCTCGCCGGACCTCAGTTCAAACGGCTCGGTCGCGCCGGCGCCGCTGCCCTGATTCATGAACACGCTGCCATCGCCCGCAGCCGTGAATGCATAGCCGGCCCTGGCCGTCAGGCGCAGGCTGTAGATGCCGGGACGCAGGCTGGTGAAGATGTAGTACCCGTTGCGGTCCGTCGTTGAGGTGCCCGCCACCAGACCGTCCTCCCCGATCAGGGCCACGGTCATGCCGGACTGGCGTTCCTCCCCCGCGTCAAGGGTCCCCGAGTTGTTGCTGTCCATGTACACCGTACCGCTGACACTGGCGTACTCCATGGCGCCGAGGTACAGGATGATGTCCTGGCCGGCGTCCGTCACGGAGACATTCTGTACCGTGCAGTCACGCCGGTTTTCCTGGTAGAAGCGGTTGGCACCGTCCCCGGTGCCGAGCTGTGCGTAGTGCCAGCCCTCGGGGATGCGGGCCATGACCTTGTAGTTGCCGATGCGCAGGGCACCGAAGGACGCAGGGGCGTCGGCGCTGCTGTAGACGGTGGACAGTTCGTTGGAATTGGACTGGCGCATGAGCTTCAGCATCACGCCCGGGAGCAGCTGCTCACCCTCATCATAATTGCCGTTGTCATTCGCGTCCACGTAGCACACCACGCGGACGGTGGCGCCGGGGATCAGGCCGATGTTCTGATCCGCGAGGACGCTGTCGCGCTCGATCGTCGCGTTCTTGCGGCCGGACGTGCTCCCCTCGCCGGTGATCACGGTGCGGAGGCGCGGCAGGACGTGGTTGTTGATCACGGTGAACATCATGCCGTCCGGCAGATAGCAGCGCAGATAATATCCGCCCGGTTTCACCATCTCGAAGCTGTAATCGCCGTTTTCGTCGGTCACGGTCTGATAGAAGACGCTTTCGTCCTTCTGGCTCCGCAGTTCCATCAGCACGCCGGGCATGCCGGGCTCACTGTCCTCCCGCTCGCCGTCGGCGTCCAGGTCCTGCCACACACGGCCGGTCAGCCCGCCGGGCAAAGTCGCGCCGACAGCGGTCTCCACGGTCTCGCCGTCGCCGATGCGGATCGGGGCGCTGTACTGCACGCGGGCCGCGCTTTGCTCCATGTAATTCTGCTTGAGCGTCATGCGCTTGGCGCTCTTTTCGCTGTATACGTAGCCCGCGGGAAGCACGGTCTCCAGCTGATAGGTGCCTGCGGGAAGATCGCGGAAGGTGATGATCCCTTCGCCTTCGCTCACGGCGGAGGCCACGATGCAGTCACCGCTGTCCGCTTCGAACACAAGGTTGACGGAGACGCCTTCCAGCCCGCGCTCGGTGCTGTTCATCTGGGCATCGCGGTTGCCGTCGTAGAAGACCTGCACCCGCAGGGTCGCGGTGCCGGCGCCGGCCACGGTGTCATCCTGCGGCAGGGGACGAAGGTCCACCCACACGGGCACGCGGTCCGGCGAGAGCAGGCCGGCGTACTCGACGGCCATCGCGGCGTCCTTCGTCTCATATTCCGTCATGGCGATATCGGTCATGACGGGAGCGTCGTTTTCCGGGCCGGCGGCAGGGTCGGCTCCGGTCCCTGCGGTGTCGTCGAGCTGACCCGGTTCAGTGCCGTCCGCGCCGGTCTCCTCCGTCTGCGCCGCTTCGACGGCGGCGTCGGGAACAGTGGTTTCCTGCCCGGCAGTCTCATCCGGGAGCTCCTGCGGGTCCGTCATGTCGGTCTGAGCGGGTTCGGCATCCGCATTGGCCGCGCCGGTGTCGGCGGTCCCGGCAGGGTCGTTTGCATCGGCGGTCAGCGTCGGCAGAGGCTCCGCCCATGCGAGGGCGGGCAGGATGACCGCTTCTCCGCCGGCCACCTCCACGGTGACTTCGGCCTCCCAGCCTTCCTCCGTTCCCGTGAGATCCCAGCCGTCGCCGGTCACTTCGCCGGCGGGCAGCGTCATCATTACGGTATAGGTTCCGGGGATCAGTCCATCCACCCGGATCGCCCCGTCTGCGACCTCAGCCTCCGCGGGGGCCGCGGCGCCTCCTTTCCGCAGGACGAGCACGGTCGTGCCGTCGGGGACATCCGGATCTCCAGCGATCCCGCCGAGACGGTTCAGCGACAGCGTGATCTCCGTGTCAGCGGACAGGGTCAGGGTATAATCTGTCTGAAGCCCTCCCTCCCACTCGGCATAGCAGCCGTCCGGAGCGGTGACGCTCACATCGTATTCCCCGGGGTCCAGCTCCAGCGAAACGGAGCTGCCCGCAGTCACGAACAGATCCGTGCTGCCCGCATCGGAGCGAAGGGTCACCGCGGCAGTGCCGTCGGCATTTCCCGATGCGCGTACAGTCAGCGTTGCCTGCTTCGGGGTGAGCTGCGCGGACGTCGCCCTCACCACCACGATGTCCTCTTCGATGCCGGTGAAGGGGATCATGCTCACAAGAACGGGCTGGTACGCTCCGGCTGCGTCCTGCAGCACATAGTCGCCCACCGGGATGCCGCGCTCACACATGATCCGGCCGTTCCCGTCAGCGGTCAGTTCCATGGGGAACCGCTCATCATCGGTTTCGTCGACGGGCGTCAGCACAAAAGCGGCGCCGGGATCCGCGGTGATCGCAAACAGTCCCGCGTCGGCCCGCACCTCGATGGTTGCCCGGTTTGCGGCGCCTTCCTTCAGGTTCACGGCGTAGCCCGCTTCCAGGTGCCATCCCTCCGGCACCGTTTCCTCCACGGGATAGAGCAAAAGCCGTCCGCCCTCGCAGTAGAGCAGGGACGTGCCGTCCGTGGTCAGCGTACCCACCGTTTTGTCATTCTGCACGGCGGTGAAGTCGACCGTCAGCGGTTCACGTTCCCAGCTGAGGTCGCCCAGAGGGGTCAGACCCACCAGGGCAAGGCTGAAGGAAGTGGTGCCTTCCGCGAGACCCGCCGCCGGCAGAAGGCTCAGGATCATCGCGGCGGAGAGCAAAAGCGCCATCAGTCTGTTCTTCATTCGGATTCCTCCGCATCGGGCCGGGCCCGGGATGTGCGCGCACACGCCAAAACAGCGGTGCTCACCGATGATAATGTATCGCAAACGGGGGGGATTGTCAATGCCCGGCAAAGAGTGTTACAGGATGAAGGGCAGATCTGTCCCTTCATATTATATTTTCGGCGTTCTCTTGACGCGTATGTCATTGTCGGGTAAAATACGGGAAGCCGCTGACCGGTCAGCAGGGATCTCCCCACTGCCCGTCCGGCGGCAATAATCGTCTCAGAAGGGATGGGAGATCCTCAATGACTGTGTGGAGCATCATTGCACTGGTCGTGATCGCCGCGGCCATCGCCTATGTGGTGAAGAACTATCTCGACATCAAGGCCATGCCCGAAGGCACGGATGAGATGGTGGAGATGGCCGGCATCATCCGCTCAGGCGCAAACACCTTCATGATCACCGAATACAAGACCATCGGCATCGTCGTCGCGCTGCTGGCGATCGTCTTCGCCCTGTTCATCGAGAAGACGGCCGGCATCACGCTGCTCATCGGCGCGTGCATGTCCAGTGCTGTGTGCGTGCTCGGCATGAAGAGCGCCACCTACGCCAATGTCCGCACCGCCAACAAGGCGAGAACGAGCATGTCCATCGGCGAGACCGTCAAGGTCGCCCTTGCCGGCGGCTCCATCTCCGGCATCGCCGTGCAGGCCATGGGCCTGCTGGGTCTGATCCTCGTGATCCTGATCTGGGGCGTCGACACTAAGGGCAATACCTCCAGCGGCTTCGTCATCGCGAATACCGGCGTCAACGCGTCCATCATCCGCATCTCCTGCTATTCCCTGGGCTGCTCGCTGGTCGCCATGTTCAACCGTGTGGCCGGCGGCAACTACACCAAGGCCGCCGACATCTCCGCCGACATCCTGGCGAAGATCCGCAACGACCTGCCCGAGGACGATTCCCGCGTGCCCAACGTCATCGCGGACTTCATCGGCGACAACGTGAACGACATCGCCGGCAACTGCTCCGACCTGCTGGAGAGCTTCGTCGCCACCGTCTCCGCCTGCCTGATGATCGCGGTCATCCTGTTCGGCAAACTGAAGGAAGGACTGGGAGCCGATGCCGCGAACACGGTCTTCGGCAAGCTCACCGTCTTCCCCATCGCCGTGGCCGGTCTCGGTCTTCTCGGCTGCCTCGTCGGCCTGGGATACGCCGCCCTCCGCAAGATGGGCAACGATCCGGCGAAGGAGCTTGACCTTTCCACCTACATCTCCGCAGGCATCACCGTCCTGCTGTCTCTCGCCGCCACCTTCATCGTTTTCGGCTCCTTCGACGCAGCTGCCTTCAAGGAGCTGGGCTGGAAAGCCGGGGCCGTGTCCCCCTGGATCTGCGTGGTCCTGGGCCTGCTCAGCGGCGTCGCCATCGGCAAGATCACCGAGTACTACACCGCGACCGAATACAAGCCCACCCGCAAGCTGGCCGAGATGGCCACCGAGGGCGAAGCTTTCGTCGTCACCAAGGGTGACGCGGTCGGTTCCCGCTCCTGCCTGCTGCCCATCCTCTGCATCGGCCTGAGCCTCTTCCTCGCCGGCACGCTCGCCGGCACCTACGGCATCGCCGTATCTGCCCTGGGCATGCTGTCCTTCGTCGGCGCGACGGTTTCCATCGACGCCTTCGGTCCCATCGCCGACAACGCCGGCGGCCTGGCCGAGAGCTGCCACCTGGATCCCGACGTCCGCAAGATCACCGACAAGCTGGACGCCGTGGGCAACACCACCGCCGCCATCGGCAAGGGCTTTGCCATCGGTTCCGCCGCCTTCGCGACCGTGTCCCTGATCGTGTCCTATGTGGGCAACATGAAGGGTGCGGATGCCGCCAACCCGATCCTGAACATCGCGGCCTTCACGGTCGTGGCCGGCGCCATCATCGGCGGCGCGCTGGTGGAATACTTCTCCGCCATGCTGACCGACAACACCATCGACTCCGCCAAGGCCATGGCTGACGAGGGCGACAAGATGCTCTCTGTTCCCGGCGCCCTGGAAGGCACGGTGAAGCCGGACTACAACAAGATGATCCAGATGGCTACCAACGGCGCGCTCAGGAAGATGCTTGTGCCCTCCATCCTGGCGATCTGCATCCCGATCATCGGCGGCTTCGTACTGGGTGCCGAGTTCGTCGGCGGCCTGCTGATCGGCGCGACCATCGTGGCCATCCCGCGCGCCATCTTCATGGGCAATTCCGGCGGCGCCTTCGACAACGCCAAGAAGTACATCGAATCCGGCGCCATCGAAGGCCACGGCAAGGGCACCGCGGCTCACAAGGCTGCCGTCACCGGCGACACCGTGGGCGACACCCGCAAGGACGTGGTCGGAGTGGCTCTGGACATCTTCATCAAGATGATGTCCACCGTGGGCAACACGCTGGTGCACTTCTTCCACGCCTGATCCGTGCTTCATCCCGCTTCCCCCGTCCGCGGGGGAAGTTTTGTTTGCCGGCACTTTTGGCATTCCTCCCGGCGGACCATCGGACACACGACGCGCATCCCGCATTCCGGGCCGTGGCAGTTCTGAGTCTTTCCGCATTTTCCGCCTCCCTCTTGCATTTCTTTCCAAGTTGTATTAAAATTGCATCCGGAGTGCAGACAAAAAACATCCGTGCTCCCGAGGAGGCATGCATATGGGCAATACGATCTCTTTCCAGCCGATGATGGAAAGCCGGCCCATTCGTGAGATCGCTTATGAAGTATTGAAACACGCCATCATCACCGGGGAGATCCCCGCAGGCGAGCGGATCGTTGAAACCGAGTACGCCGACCGTCTGCATATCAGCCGCACCCCCCTGCGCGAAGCCCTGCGGAAGCTGGAGCGCGACGGTCTGGTGGAGTACATGCTGCGGCGGGGCGTGGTGGTACGCGCCTTCACCCTGAGCGACGTGGAGGAGATCTACACCATCCGCAACGCCCTGGAGCTGCTGACGGTCCCCGCCATCATCCGCAACGCCACTCCCGAGGCGATCGCCAGCCTGAGAGACAAGCTCAGCGTGATGGACAGGCTGGTGGAAAGCGGCAACATCGAGGAACTTTCTCCCCTGGCCCGCGCGTTCCACACCGAACTGACAGCGGTCTCGGGTCTGAACCGCATCCTTCGGGTCATCGAAGGGCAGGACGAATACATCAAGCGTTTCTCCGCCATGGCCATCCGCCAGGAAAACCGGCTGCAGGAATCCCACAAAGAGCACCACAAGCTGGTGGACCTGGTAGAAGCCCGCGATGAGCCCGGTCTGACCGCGTTGATGAAGCACCACATCGATGAGAGCAAGCGCAATTGCCTGCTGGCTCTGGATGCCTATCAGAAAGCCCATCAGCAGGCGTAATCGGATCAAAAAGCAAGCCGGGGTCGTCACGGCCCTCCGGCTTGCTTTTTCGGTGTTCAGACAGTCCGCAGATCCTTTCGGAGACCGACCGATCCCGGATTCACTTGTCCGCCAGCTGCAGCTGGTACAGCTTTTTGTAGATGCCGTCCTGTTCGAGCAGCTGCTGGTGCGTGCCGCGCTCGCGGATCTTGCCATGGTGCATGACCATGATGGTATCCGCGTGCTGGATGGTGGACAGACGATGGGCGACCATGATGGTGGTGCGGCCCCGCATCAGGCGCTCCACGGCCTCCTGGATCCACTGCTCCGTCTCGGTGTCGATATTGGCAGTAGCCTCGTCCAGGATCAGGATGCGCGGATCATACGCGAGGGTGCGGGCAAAGGAGATGAGCTGCCGCTGACCCGCGGAGAAGGTGGCGCCGCGCTCCGTGGCCGGCGTCTCATAGCGCATGGGCAGGCGGTCGATGAAGCGGGCCGCGTTGACCTCCCGGGAGGCCTCCTCGATCTGCTCGTCGGTGATGCTCTCGTCCCGCAGGCGGATGTTGGAGCGGATGTCGCCGGTGAAGATGAAGACATCCTGCTGCACCTGACCGATGGCGCGGCGCAGTTCCTCGCGGCTGAGCTGCCGGATGTCCACGCCGTCCACCCTGATACTGCCCTTCTGCACGTCGTAGTAGCGGCCGATCAGGTTGAGGATCGAGCTCTTGCCCGCGCCTGTGGCGCCGACAAAGGCTACCTTCTGCCCGGGCTCGATGGTGAAGGACACGTCGCGCAGCACCCACTCCTCGCCCACGTAGGCAAACCACACATGGTCGAATTCGATCCGGCCCTGCAGTTCCCTGCCTTCGCCCGTCAGGCGGACGGGGTCCTCGGGATCGCCGAACAGAGGCTCGGTGTCCATCAGCGTGAAGATCTTCTCCGAGGACGCGATCGCGCTCTGCAGGGTGGTGAACTGCTCCGCCAGTTCCTGGATGGGCTGGAAGAAGGAGTCCATATAGGTGATGAAGATGTACAGGGTGCCGATGGTGATCCCGCCGCCCAGCACGTCCCGGCTGCCCAGGCCCGTCACCAGCGCACTGGCGATGATGGCGATCAGATACAGGATCGGGCGGAAGGTCGCGTTGATCATCAGTTCCCGGAATCCCGCCCTGAACAGATGATCGTTCTTGTCCTCGAACTCCTCATACTTGCGCTGCTCCCGGCTGAAGATCTGGATGATGCGCATGCCGGAGAGGTGCTCGGACAGATAGGTGTTGAGATTCGTCAGACGGGTGCGGGTGATCTGGAACGCCTTGCGGCTCATCTTGCGGAAGATGTAGGTCAGCACCGCCACCACAGGCATCAGCACAAAGGCGCACAAGGCCAGTGTGGGGTTCAGGGTCACCATCACGACCGCCAGTCCGACGATCTTGATGATGTTCTTGACCAGCTGCACCAGAATATTGGCAAAAACATCATTGATCGCGTCCACATCGTTGGTGAGGCGCGTGACGATCTTGCCCACGGGCGTGGTATCAAAATAGCGCATGGTCAGCTTTTCGACGTGGGCGAAGAGGTCGTCGCGGATGCCCTTGATGATGGTCTGCCCCGTGCGCTGCATCAGCCAGAACTGCGTGCGGTTGAATATGAAGACAATGACGAGAATGGCGATGTAGTATGCCATCGTCCAGAGAACGCCGCTGAATCGCCATTCCGCATACTGGCCCGCCGCAAAGGGGTGATCCGCGGAGCCGCGAATATAGGTGTCGATGGCGATATTGCCGATGAGGATCGGGCGCAGCAGATCCAGCCCCGTCACCGCCAGCACCAGGAAGAGGCACAGGACATAGGTCTTCCAGTGGGGCTTCATGTAATCCAGGATCCGTCCGATGGCGCTGCCGTTGTACTGGATATCGGTACGGGCGGCGTCCTGGTCATCCTCCGCGGAAAGGAAGCGGCGCTTCTTGCGATCGTCAGCCATCCAGCTCACCGCCTTCCTCGCGCAGCTGGCGCTCCAGCTGCTGCTTGTCGTAGATGCCGCGATAGACGCCGCCCAGGGCCAGCAGCTCCTCATGCGTGCCGTATTCGACACGTGTGCCGTCCTCCAGCACAAGGATGTGATCCGCGTGCTGGATGGTCGAGATGCGGTGGGCAATGATCAGGGTCGTGCGGCCAAACCGCATCCTTCTGAGATTGTCCAGAATCTGCTCCTCGGTATCGGTGTCCACGGCGGACAGGGAATCGTCCAGGATGAGGATCGGCGCGTCTTTCAGCAGGGCCCTGGCAATGGCCGTGCGCTGCTTCTGCCCGCCGGAGATCGTCACGCCGCGTTCGCCCACCAAGGTGTCGTAGCCCTGCGGGAACTCCATGATGTTGTCATGCACGCAGGCAGCTTTGGCTGCGGCCTCCACCTGCCCGTGGGAGGCATCGTTCACCCCGAAGGCGATGTTGTTCTCCACCGTGTCGGAGAAGAGGAAGCTGTCCTGGGGCACGTAGGCGATGTCCCGCCGCAGCACCGCCAGGGGGATCTCCCGGATGGGCCGGCCGTTCATGCGGATCATGTCCGCGTCCTCCGTGTCCCACATCCTCTCCAGCAGGCTCACCAGCGTGGTCTTGCCCGCGCCGGTGCGGCCGATGATGGCCAGGGTCTCCCCCGCTTCCACATGGACGCTCACATTCGTCAGCGCAGGATTCTCCTCCGCGCCGGGATAAGCGAAACTTAGCCCTTGCAGATCGATGCTGCCGTCCAGTGCTGTGACGGCCGGGTCGCCCTCGTCCACCACGTCCGGCTTCGCGTCGAAGATCACGCGAATGCGCTTCAGCGACGCCATGCCCTGGGAAATGCTGGACACCGCCTCACCCACGGCGATCAGCGGCCAGACCAGCATGGTCAGGTAGGTATTGAAAAGAACGAACTGCGCCACGCTGATCGTGCCGTCGATCGCCAGCCAGCCGCCGTAGAGCAGCGTCATGGCGACGGACACGCCGATGACCAGGTCCAGCAGGGGAAACATCATGGACACCAGCCTGGACACGCCCAGGTTCTTATCCTTGCACTTCAGGCTGGCCTTCGCGAAGGCATACAGCTCTCTGCGCTCCTGGACAAAAGCCTTGATGACCCGGATGCCGCTGATGGACTCCTGGGTCTGATCGGTGAGGGAGGCAAAGGCTTCCTGCTTCTCAAGGAAGCGGCGGTGCATGGCTTTTCCGAAGAAGACATCGCCCACGATGATCAGCACCATGGGGATCAGGGCGACGCCCGTAAGCCGGGCATCCACCTCCCGGATCATGTTATAGAGGACCAGGATCAGTTCCACCGTCGCGTCGAAAGTGGTGATGACGGTCATGCCCAAAAGCTGACGCACCGACATCAGGTCGCTGGTGAAGTGCGCCATCAGGTCACCGGTTTTATGCTCATTGTAATAGCGGGGAGAAAGGGTCTCAAGATGACGGAACATGTCGTTCCGGAGGTCCCGCTCAATAGAGCGCGCGCCGCCGAAAAAGCAGAACCGCCAGCCAAAGCGCCCCGTCGCGATCATCAGCGCGAAGAGCAGCATCCGGAACAGGAGCGGAACGATATCCTCCATGGTGATGGTGACCGGCACCGCCTCAAGCCCTTCGATAATGCGCCGGGTGATCTTGGGCAGCTCCACCACCAGCAGATCCACCGCGGTCAGCGAAACAAAGCCCATCAGATACCGGAACCAATATCGCCGGAGGTAGTGTCCGGCCAGTTTGACTTCCCTGTTCATGTTCATCCTCCCGAAAGGTACAGGGTGTATCTTATCGCAGGCGGGGGGCAAAGTCAACCGCAGCGGCGCGGAAAAGACAGGATGCGCAGGCTTTCCCGTCAGGAAAAAGGAGGAGAGCGGAATACCTTGTTCGTCAGCATCCGCGTCTCCTTCCTGCGGGTGGGTCAGTTCAGTCAAACAGGTGCGGTACGTCCTTCACGGAGCGATAGAGCATGATGCCCAGCACGCCGCAGGACAGGACCTCGCCCAGGCAGACTGTCAGCGTGTTCATCAGGTAGGTGTCTCCCGGCAGGCCGTAGCCCTTCCAGAGGACAAAAGGAACGATGACCATGTTGCTGATGACCGGCGGGATCCAGGCCAGATACGGCTTGTCGCGCAGCATCCAGGTGCCAATGGCGCCGAGCAGGGTGGCCACCGGTCCAAGCACGATATCCATGAGGACGCAGCCCATCAGGATGTTGGCCAGCAGGCAGCCGAGCGTAACGCCGGGAATGGCGGCGCCGGTGAGCACGGGCAGGATCGTCAGCGCTTCGGAAAAGCGCAGCTGCACAGCCTTGCTGTCCAGGTCGAAGAGGTGTGCCACATAGGTCAGCACCACGTACAGCGCCGCGATGATGCCCGCCTGGGCAATGGACTTGGTCTTGAGCGATCCCTTAAACACAGAGATGCCCCCTTTCGATCGATTTGCACAGCGAATACAGTCGCAGGCGAGGGGCATTGTAGCATAAAGACACGTGTTCCGCAAGGATGATCCCGCAGAAAAACCGCTCCGAAGAGCGGTCGAGTCCCCGTACCCACCCTCGCCGCCGGTCAACGCATGGTCGTGATGGATTCGGAATGAAAGTGCGCCTGTGATCAAAGTGGGGATGAGAGATCTTCACGCGCCCCTTCGCGTCCTGTATGTGCCGATGTTGACGCTGCGGCACGGCAGCGTTTGCGTTCGCCCCGGCGGTTACCAGCAAGGATCACTTCAGGTCGTATTTCCAGTTGGCCGCCTGGATGACGGCGTCCAGCCTCCGGTGCTCGGCGTTGATCCGGTCGCACTCCTTGCGGAGCGTCCGCACGTCCACGGTGGACAGGATGCGGATCTCCTTGGCGGAATAGCGGTCCACCGTCGCGCTGGCCTCCTCGCAGAAGGCGAGCAGCGTTTCGGCGTGCTTGCGGAGCTTCTCACGGCGGGCAAGAAGCGCCGTGAGCGTCTCCCCCTCCACTTTAGTGTGGCTGTTGGTCAGGTTGATGCGGGTGATGAGCGATTCCTCTTCGTCGAGGCAGCGGGTCAGTTCCGACAGCAGTTCGGCGGGATCCTCGGCAGGCTCCGTGCCTTCCTGCTTTTTGGCGTTGCTGCGCAGCCGCTGCTTTATCTGCTCGATGCGCCGGGTCAGGTCGGCGCGCTGCTGCAGGGCTTCCGCGATCTTCATGATTTCGTCTCCTCTCAGAACAGGCCCACGATCCGTCCGTCCTCCGCCACATCGATGTTCAGGGCGGCGGGGGCCTTCGGCAGGCCGGGCATGGCGATGATGTCGCCCGCGAAGGCCACGATGAAGCCGGCGCCGGCGCTGAGCCTGGCGGACCGGATGGTCAGGGTGTAGCCCTCCGGCGCGCCGAGTTTCTTCGGATCGTCGGAGAAGGAATACTGCGTCTTGGCGATGCACACGGGGGCTTTGTCCCAGCCCTCAGCCTCCAGATCGGCCAGCTGTTTGAGGACGCCCGCCCCGAAGGTGATGTCCGCCGCGTGGTAGACGCGCTTTGCGACAGCCGTGATCTTGTCCTTCAGCGGGGCCTCGTCGGCGTAGCAGAAGCTCGGCGCGGTCTTCTCCCGGGCGTCCACGGTGCGGCAGACCAGGTCCGCCAGCTCCTTCACGCCCTCGCCGCCCTTGGCCCAGCCGTCGCAGAACTCGCAGGGCACGTTCAGTGCCGCGCAGGTATCCTTCACCAGGGCGATCTCCGCCTCGGTGTCGCTGACAAAGTGGTTCACCGCCACGATCACGGGCAGCCGGTAGACACCGCGCAGGTTCTCGATGTGCTGCGTCAGGTTCGGCAGGCCCTTGCGGAGCGCGTCGAGGTTCTCCTGGTTCAGTTCCGCCTTGGGGCAGCCGCCGTGATGCTTCAGCGCGCGCACGGTGGCCACCAGCACCACCGCGTCGGGCCAGAGCCCGGCCTGACGGCACTTGATGTCCAGGAATTTCTCCGCGCCGAGATCCGCGCCGAAGCCCGCCTCGGTCACGACGTAATCCGCCAGCTTCAGGGCGGTGCGGGTGGCGATCACGCTGTTGCAGCCGTGGGCGATGTTGGCAAAGGGGCCGCCGTGCATGAGGCAGGGGGTGCCGTCGATGGTCTGCACCAGATTGGGCTGCAGGGCATCGCGCAGCAAGGCCGTCATGGCGCCTTCCGCGTGGAGATCCCCGGCCGTCACGGGCTTGCCGTCAAAGGTGCGGGCAACCTGCAGCCGGGCCAGACGCGCCTTCAGGTCCTGCAGGGAGGAAGCCAGGCAGAACACCGCCATGACCTCGCTGGCCGCGGTGATGTCAAAGCCATCCTCCCGGGGCATGCCGTTGGCCTTGCCGCCCAGTCCTGACACGATCTGACGGAGCTGCCGGTCGTTCACGTCCAGGCAGCGGCGCCAGGTGACCTTGCGGGGGTCGATGCCCAGGGGGTTCCCCTGCTGGATGTGGTTGTCCACCATGGCAGCGAGCAGGTTGTTGGCCGCGGTGATGGCGTGGAGGTCGCCGGTGAAATGCAGGTTGATGGCCTCCATGGGCAGCACCTGTGCCCAGCCGCCGCCGGTGGCGCCGCCCTTCATGCCGAAGACCGGCCCCAGGGAGGGCTCGCGCAGTGCCAGCATGGATCTCTTCCCGATCTTCGTCATGCCGTCGGCCAGACCGACGGAAACGGTGGTCTTGCCCTCACCGGCGGGGGTCGGGGTAATCGCGGTCACGAGGATCAGCTTTCCCTGTTTGCCGGAGGGGACCGCAGCGGGGTCGACCTTGGCGACAATGCGTCCGTAGGGGGACAAGGCTTCTTCGGGGATGCCGGCCTTTTCGGCGATCACGGCGATCGGTCTGGGGGTACAGGACTGGGCGATCTCGATGTCGATGGGCATGGATTCGGCCTCCTTTTCGGGTGGTGGGTTCGAATGCGCGGCCATTATAGCAGATTCGGCCCGGACGCGCAAGGCGGAAAAAGCACTTGACGGCGCTTGCAGGCCCATGCTATAATGCGATGTTGAAATCTGTGTTCCGCAAGGAGGAATTCGCAATGTCCGGACATTCGAAATGGCATAATATCCAGGCAAAGAAGGGCAAGGCCGACGCGGCCCGCGGCGCCATCTTCACCAAGATCGGCCGCGAGATCGCCATCGCCGTGCGTGAAGGCGGCGCAAACCCCGACTCCAACGGCAAGCTGCGCGACGTCATCGCCAAGGCCAAGGCCAACAATATGCCCAACGACAATATCCAGCGCTCCATCAAGAAGGCCAGCGGCGAGCTTTCCAACGTGGTCTATGAGCAGATCACCTACGAAGGCTATGCCCCCGGCGGCGTGGCGATCATCGTCGAGACCATCACCGACAACCGCAACCGCACCGCCAGCGACGTGCGCCACTGCTTTGCCAAGTACGACGGCAACATGGGCACCAACGGCTCCGTGTCCTTCATGTTCGACGAAAAGGGCCTGATCGTCATCGAACGCACGCCCGACATGGACGAGGACGAGCTGATGATGATGGCGCTTGACGCCGGCGCCGAGGATATGAAGGCCCTCGACGACGCCTTCGAGATCTACACGGCTCCTTCCGACTTCCACAATGTGCGCGAGTCGCTGGAGCAGCAGGGCCTGAGCTTCATCTCCGCCGAGGTGCAGATGATCCCGCAGAACCTGGTGTCCGTCACCGACCCCGACACCGTCACCAAGATCCGCAAGATGCTGGACCTCCTCGACGAGAGCGACGACGTGCAGAACGTGTTCCACAACGCGGATCTGCCGGATGAGGACGAGGAGTAAGGCCGCACCGATGCAAAAGCCTCCTTCGGGAGGTTTTTTGCTTGGGAACAGAATTGCAAAGGGACTGCGGATATGGTATACTGGGGCCGGTTATTGCATCAAACCCATCAAATTTGATGCAATAAACTGCCGTGTGGAGGGATCGCGATGCACCGCTTCGATTATCGTTTTCTGAAGGACAGCGTGCCTGCGCAGACGCTCGGGATCCTGGGGATCGTGGCCGACCTGAACGCCAGAGAAGAGATGCGCGAGACCGCGAATCCAAAGGTCTTTGACCTCCTGCGTCACAGCGCGCGGATCGATTCGGTGCGAAGCAGCAACGCGATCGAGGGCATCGTCACAGCAAAGGACCGCTATCCGGTGCTGCTGGAACAGAACGAGCCGCCCGTCGGCCACGACGAAAAGGAGATCCTTGGCTACAGGCAGGCTCTTGACGAGATTTACGGGCCGGATCTCCCGACGCTGTCCGAAGGTCTGATCCGGCACTTCCACCGGCTGCTCTTTGCCCAGACCTCGAACCGAGCCGGAATGTACAAGCGCGAGGACAACTGGATCCAGGAGCGGGACGCCCGGGGGCGGATCCATGTCCGGTTCGTCCCCGTTCCGGCGGCTGAAACGGAAGAAGCGATGAATCAGCTCATTCTCGCATGGCGCGAGGCCGCGCAGGATCCGTCCATCCATCCCCTTCTGCTGACCGCCTGTTTTGTCGTGGACTTCCTGTGCATTCATCCGTTCGCCGACGGAAACGGGCGCGTCTCAAGGCTGCTGACATCCCTGCTCCTTGAGCGGGCCGGTTTTCGGATCAGCCGTTTTATCTCCCTGGACCGGATCACACAGGAGTATCTCTGCGGCTACTACGAGGCGCTGAAGCAGTCCTCCGCAGGATGGCACGAAAACCGCAGCAGCTACGACCCCTTCATAATCTACCTTATGCAGATCCTGTACCGGGCTTACAAAGAACTGGACGACCGCTTCGTCGCGAATCAGACCGCGCGGGTGCCCAAGGCCAGACAAATTGAGAACCTTCTGCTGAACACCTTCGTGCCCGTCTCCAAGCAGCACATCGCGGAGCGCTTCCCGGACATCAGCGTGACGACAATCGAGCGGGTCCTCTCCCAGATGCTGAAAAGGGAGCAGATCGTGAAGATCGGCTCCCGGAAAGACGCGCGGTACAAGGTGAAGTGACGGGGTTCCCGCCTGAACGTCCGCCCGGCCCCGCGTTCTGTCACAAAGGCGCGTTTTCACCCTTCCGCAAGAGTGAGAAAACGCGCCTTCTGATACTGATCTCACTGACAGACGCGATCCGGCAGCAAAGGGATTTCGCGGCCGTTTTTCCGGCTTTTCATTCTGCGTTCCGCATTTCATACAGTGTTCTTGACCGGGATCAGTATGAGAACCGTCCGTCCCGATCAGGCCGCGTTCTCCAGCGCCAGCCAGTCCTGCCGCACGATCCAGCGGAAGAGGGAGAGCGCCGTCTCGTAGTCCATGAAGTCGTCGCGGTTCGCGGCTCCGTCCAGGTGCTTCACGAGCGCCGCCTCGGGGTGGAACTGCAGGCCGACGGCGAAGGTCTTGTCGGTGCGCTCCACAGCCTCGATCATTTGGACGCCGCCGGTCACGGTGACGCCGGTCACGGCGAGCCGCGTGTAGTCCACGCTCCGCACCGCCTGGTGATGCCAGGACGGGCAGCCCGTCAGGGTCTCCGTGCCGACGATCTCATACAGCAGGGAGTCCGTCGCCACCCGGACTTCGTGCGGCGCGTAATCCCGGTAGGAATCCGGCGCTGCCTTCTGATTCCGGTGCTCGTACGCGTATCCGAGGCCCTCCTCGGCAAAGTAAGCGGGGATATCCTGGATGATCTCCGCGCCGGAGACGACGGACAGCATCTGCATCCCGCGGCAGAAGCCCATCACCGGGATGTCGTGATCCAGGCAGAAGCTCATGGTCAGATAGTCGGAGACGTCCCGCTCCGCGTTGTAGTCGATCTCCTCCGGGATCCCGTGCCAGGGTTCCGGGGTGTAGTACAGGGTCGGGCTGATGTCCTCGCCGCCGGTGAACAGGACGATGCTCACGTCCGCCACGGCCGCTTCCGCGTTGGAGCCGTGCCAGGTGTTGCAGCGGACGAGCTTCGCGCTTTCCTCATCGAGCGAGCCCAGCGCGGTGACATTCTCCGTCAGGCGGCCGCCCTCATCGTACTTCAGATCGGCGGAGAAGACCTGATCCAGCAGGACCCAGGTGCCGCCGGCCTCCTCGACTGCCCGGCAGATGTTCGTGAAGAATTCCGAGTCCGTGTCGGCCCGCCATGCGATGCCGACGACCGCCCCGCCGGGAAACGGCGTGACATCCGCAAAAGCGGGCACCAGGAGCCCGGTCGTCAGCAGCACGACCGCCATGAGGCAAAAAGCCTTTTTCATACAGACCTCTCCCTTAACATCCGATTTCCATCAGGCAGCGACGCCGGCCCGAAAGCCGGCGGCGCCGCAAAGCCTCATTCAAAAGCTCACCCGGAGCCGGAACGCGGCGTCCGCAAACCAAATTCAGAATTCCGCATTCCGCATTCCGAATTATCCCAGCGTCACCACGACCTCGTGCTTCTTCCCGTCCCCGAAGGCCGGCAGCACATTGCCCTCGATCGCCTTGCCGTCCACGGTGACGCTCTTCACGCCGCGGCAGACGTGGGCGGCGTTGTCGATGCGGATCTCATACACGGCGCCGCGGAAGCGGCGGGAGACACTGTAGCCGTCCCAGCCGTGCGGGATGCAGGGATCGATCTTCAAGCCGTCCCAGTCGGGCTTGATGCCGAGGATGTAGTTGGAGATGACGTAGAAGTTCCAGGCGGCGGTGCCCGTCAGCCAGGAGTTCTTGGCCTGGCCGAAGTTCGGGGCATCCTTGCCGGCGATCATCTGGCTGTAGACGTAGGGCTCCATCTTGTGCAGGTCGCTGATCTCCTCGCGCCAGGCGGGAGCGATGCGGCTGTACAGGTCGAAGGCCCGGTCGCCGTGGCCCACCACCGTCTCGGCGGCGATGATCCAGGGGTTATTATGGCAGAAGATGCCGGCGTTCTCCTTGTAGCCGCAGGGGTAGGAGGAGACTTCGCCCAACTCCAGGTGATAGTCCTTGTACGCGGGCTGGAGCAGCACGATGCCGTGCTCGGTCTCCAGATGCTTGCGGACGCTCTCCAGGGCCTTCTCGGCCTTGCCGTTGGCGACGCCGACGCCGCCCATGACGCAGTAGCCCTGGCTCTCGATGAAGATCTTGCCATCTTCGCACTCATGGCTGCCGACCTTGTGGCCCAGGGCGTCATAGGCGCGGACGAACCACTCGCCGTCCCAGCCGTCGGTCTCGATGGCCTTCACCATCTTGTCGATCTCGGCCTGGGCTTTCGCGGCGGCCTCATCATTGCCGCGGCGCTTCTCCAGGGCGACCAGCTCGGGACCGATGGCCACGAACATGCCGGCGATCAGCACGGACTCGGCCACACGGTCGTCGGGAGCATTGGGGTTGGAGAAGGTCTGGAAGCTCTCGTCCGGGGTATCGGAGAAGCAGTTGAGGTTCAGGCAGTCGTTCCAGTCGGCGCGGCCAATCAGCGGCAGGCCGTGCGGGCCGAGGTTGTTGACGACGTGGTAGAAGCTGACCTCCAGATGCTCCATCAGGGTGCCGCAGTCGTCGGGATCGCAGTCGTAGGGCGTCGCCTCGTCGAGGATGCCGTAGTCGCCGGTCTCCTTGATGTAGGCCGCGGTGCCCGCGATCAGCCACAGCGGGTCGTCGTTGAAGCCGCCGCCGATATCGTTGTTGCCCTTCTTGGTGAGGGGCTGGAACTGATGGTAGCAGCCGCCGTCGCGGAACTGGGTCGCCGCGATGTCGAGGATGCGCTCGCGGGCGCGCTCCGGGATCTGGTGCACAAAGCCCAGCAGGTCCTGGGAGGAGTCGCGGAAGCCCATACCGCGGCCGATGCCGGACTCGAACATGGAGGTGGAGCGGCTCATGTTGAAGGTCACCATGCACTGGTAGGGGTTCCAGATGTTGACCATGCGGGACAGCTTTTCGTTGTCCGTGGTCAGGGTGTAGGCGCTGAGGAGGTTGTCCCAGTGCTTTTTCAGGGTGACAAAGGCCGCGTCGATCTGCTCGTCTGTGGTGAGGAGATCGAGGAGCTCCTTCGCGGGCTTTTTGTTGATGATGCCGGGGGCCTGGAACTTCTCTTCCACGGGCAGTTCCACATAGCCGAGGACGAAGTTGAATTTCTTCGTCTCACCGGGAGCGAGGGCGACCTTCAGCTGGTGGGCCGCCATGGGCTGCCAGCCGGAGGCGACGGAGTTGCCCATCTTGCCGGTCGTCACGCTCTGCGGGGCTTCAAACCCGTTGTAGAGGCCCAGGAAGGTCTCCATATCGGTATCGAAGCCGTCCAGGGGCTTGTTCACGGCATAGAAGCTGTAGTGGTTGCGGCGCTCGCGGTATTCGGTCTTGTGGTAGACCACGCTGCCCTCGACCTCCACCTCGCCAGTGGAGAAGTTGCGCTGGAAGTTCAGCATGTCGTCCTGGGCGTTCCACAGGCAGAATTCGACAAAGCTGGTGAGGATCAGGTCCTTCGGGGCCCCGGTCTTGTTGGTCAGGGCGATCTGGTGCACCTCGGCGTTCAGCCCCAGGGGCACGAAGGAGAGCTGCTTCGCCTCCACGCCATTCTTCTCGCCGGTGATGACTGTGTAGCCCATGCCGTGGCGGCAGGAATAGCTGTCCAGCTCGGTCTTGGTGGGCTTCCAGCCGGGATTCCACACGGTGTCGCCGTCCTTCACATAGAAGTAGCGGCCGCCATTGTCCACGGGAAGATTGTTGTAGCGATACCGGGTGATGCGGCGCAGGCGGGCGTCGCGGTAGAAGCAGTAGCCGCCGGCGGTGTTGGAGATGATGCCGAAGAAGTTCTCGCTGCCGAGGTAGTTGATCCAGGGATAGGGCGTGCGGGGCGTCTCGATGACATACTCGCGCGCCTTGTCGTCGAAGTGACCGTATTTCATGCCGAAAAACCTCCTCAGGAGTTTTTGTAGGAACAGTATACCACAAAGGGCCCGCTGTGGAAAGAGTTTTTTGCACGGTTTCCCGCCGGGCAGTCCGTGTCGTGTCCCGCCCCTTGACGGGAATCGCCGTTTCATCTATCATGAGCTTGATCTTTCGGGAGGTGTGTTCTATGATCCGCCGGATCTTCGCGCTGCTGTGGACTCTCCTGCTCCTGTGCGCCGCAGCGGGGGCAGAGCAGGGCGATGCGGTTTTCCCCATCGCCTCTTCGACGGCAAGCTCATCCTATACGACGCTATACAGCAGTTCCTTCTCCACGACAACGCTGTATTACAATGAGCGCGGGCTAGTCACGTCCATTGTCGAAAGCACATCGGGCACAGATCCGCTGACGCGAAACTTCTTCTACACCTATGATCGCCTGGGCAACCCCAAAGCCGTGTCCGTCGCCCGGGCCGAGGACACGGAGGGCGTGGAAGCGGTCACGTTCCAGATCCTGAACGGGTACGAAGGCGAGCGGGTGACATCCGTCACGGTGCAGGGACTGAATATCTCCACGGTCTACACCGTCCTGGGATCCTTCTCCGGCTATCGGGACGCCGTCTTCACCGCGTCGAACGGCACGTATCAGAACCGGGACGGACGTCCGGTCTCCTCCCGCGTGGAGGAAAACGGCCTCACTCACAGCGCGGCGTATGCCTGGGAGAATGGCCGGCTGACACGGCAGGAAACGCTCACGGAGCGGAACGGCCGGCTGATCTCCCGTCTAGAGATCACCTTTGATGCCGTTGGATGCCCCACGGGAGCGGCGACCGCTCTTCTCGTCAACGGGACAGACACAGTCGCCGGTTCGCAGCGGATCGCGTACACCCGGACGATCGATGCGTACGGCACTCCCTGCCTGCAGGGTCATCCGGACGCGGCCACCCTTTCCGGGGAGCTTTCCTATCCGTTTTCGGGCGCTGTCTGGCAGTGTTATCTCCGGGAGGACGGCACCGTGAGGGTCTGGTCATACCGCGGGGAAAACGCGGGCATGATCTGCGAGTACGACGCCCGCGGCAATATCGTCCGGCTGACGGAAACGGATCGGGACAGCGAGACCGTCACCTTCTATTCCTATCAGTACAGGTAAACGGCCCGACCGGCAAAACAGCGGCAAGCCCGTCATGTGACGGACCCGCCGCTGTTTTCGTTTGCGCGATGGCATTCAGGGGACCAGCGTGATGCAGGTGATGGTGAAGAGCTTGCGCTCCTGGCCCTCCGCCATGCGGATCTCCACGGTGTGCTCCGCGGCTTCTTTGGAGGAGTAGCCGAAGCTGACCACGGACTGGCCCCAGGCGTCGCCGGTGGCCGTGAAGGTGGTGATCCGCCGCCCGTCCACCCAGACCTCCGCACTGCCGTAGGCTTCGTCGTTGACATTGCGCCAGGCGATGAGCATTTTGGAGAAGGTGGCGGTGAAGGTCAGGGGGGTCTCGCCGTCCAGCACGTTGTGATGGAAATTCTTGCCGCAGACCCTGCCGACCGGATAATTGCGGTAGGAATTGGTGTCGTCGTGGCCGAAGCCGCCCTTGTCAAAGACAAGGTCAGACACGTCGGAGTCACCGAAGATATTCCGGGCATTCATGTAGCCGAGGCCGTAGACGGGCGCCACATCAAGGTCGATGTCCGTCTCGCTGGGCGTCTGGGCCGCGGAAGCCTGAATGGTGGAGAGTACGCAGTCCGCCATGATCCCGTGGCCGAAGGAGGTGGGATGATACTGATCGGAGAAAAACTGCTCCGCCGTGAACTCCTTGCCCACGTGCGGGTAGGCGCTGTCTTTCATGGAGACCATGATCAGGTCGTAGCGGGTGCCGACGGGAGAGAGCTCGCTCTGCAGCACGAAGCCGCCCTGGAAGACCGAGAACAGCAGGATGACCACCGGTTCATTGGGCTGCTCCAGGATGCTCTTCACCATGGACTCGTAAGCCTGATGATCGGTGACCTCGCCATAGTCATTCACGGCAAACTCAATGATCACCAGATCCGGCAGTCCGTCATCATCGTCCACCCTGGCCACAACATCCCGCTCATAGCGCATCCAGCCGAAGGGAGACGGCGTGCCGCCCACACCTGCGTTGATAAAGGCCACATTGCTGCCGTCGCCTGCCCCGTACAGCTTGCGGAAGCCGTCGGCGAAACGGCTGGCCCAGCATTCCGAGTACTGAGAGGCGCCGGCGCCTTCGGTGATGGAGCCGCCGATGGTGGCCACGGTGATCCTCTCGCCGGACCGGGCGCGCTCAATGAGCTTCAGCAGGCGGTAGTTGTTGCCCAGATTGAGATGGGAATCCTCCAGCATTGCCTGGTACCAGTCCGCGTCGGCATCAGGGCTGTAGTAACTGAACTCGGCGCCGGCCAGAGGCAGACCCGCGCACAGGACAGCCATGGTCAGGGCCAGGACACGCTTCCAAGGGTTCTTCATGGGAAAAGACCTCCTTCAACGTCATTTGCTTTGATGACCGGAACGACGGCGGCCGCCGTCGTTCCGGGTCGATCCGGTGCAGGATCCACGTTTGGAAAAGTCATCAGCGCTCAGACAATGACGACCTCTGTTCCGTCGATGGCTTCCCGGATCAGCGCCTCGCTGTCCAGGGCGTTCTCTCCCTCGACGGCCTTTTCCATCTTCGGATGGGTGGCGGGATGTTTGGGGGTGAAGACCGTGCAGCAGTCCTCAAAGGGCAGTTCCGAGGTCTCCAGCGTGCCGATCTTCCGGGCCAGATCGATGATCTCCGCCTTGTCAAAGCCGATCACGGGCCGGAACACCGGCAGATCCACCACCGCGTCGGTAACGCCCAGGGCTTCCATAGTCTGGCTGGCCACCTGCCCCACGCTTTCGCCGGTGATCAGCGCCTGCGCGCCGTTCCTGCGGCCGATGCGCTCGGCGATGCGCATCATGTACCGCCGCATGATGAGGGTGGTGTAGTCCTCGGGGCACTTTTCGTGGATCTCCATCTGGATATGGGTGAAGGGTACCACAAAGACCTTCATGCCCCCGCAGTAACCGCCCACGATCCGCGCCAAATCCAGCACCTTTTCCTTGGCCCTGTCAGAGGTATAGGGGTAGGAATGGAAATGCACGCCCATCACCTGCACGCCCCGTTTGGCGATCATCCAGCCCGCCACCGGGGAGTCGATGCCTCCGGACAGCAGCAGAGCCGCGCGTCCGCCCGTTCCGGTCGGCATGCCGCCCACCGCGGGCAGGACCCGGACGTAGAGATAAGCCTTGTCACGGATCTCCACATTCAGGACATGCTCCGGGTGGTGCAGGTCCACCTTCAGCGCCGGGTTGGCAGACAGCACGGCACCGCCGATCCGGGCATTGATCTCGGGGGATTCCATGGGATAGCGCTTGTCGCTGCGGCGGGCAGTCACCTTGAAGCTGCCGGACAGACCGGCGCACAGCGCGGCCGCCCTTGCCGCGATGGCCTCGAAGCTGTCCTTCTCCATCTCCACCGCGGGGCACACGCTGTGCACGCCGAAAACTTTGCAGACCCGTGCCGCACAGGCCTCCGCGTCCGTGAAGCCGGCCACCATGATCCGCCCGTCATGAAGCCAGACCTCCGCACCGTCCGCCGCAACCGCCTTTTTCACATTCTTGACCAGCGCCCGCATGAAATAGGGGCGGTTCAGGCCTTTCAGAAAGACCTCGCCGTAGCGGACGAGGATCAGTTCGCGCTCCATCGGTTCTCACGCCTCCTCGGTGGGCAGGGATTTGCGCAGCACGTGCCGCTGATACCCGCCGTACTTGTTCCTGGTCAGGACGATCCGGTAACCCATGGCCTGCAGGCTTTTGACGCTGGCGGCATTGTCCGGCGATGCGGTCGCGGCCATCACCCGGATGCCGCTGCCCCGGAGTTCCTCCTCCGCCGCTGCAAGCATGCGCTTCTGCAGTCCGTTCCCCCGATGCTCCGGCAGCACGGCAGCGCATTCGACATTGCATACATAGGGCAGCATGGTCTCGGGATAGCCCAGATCATGCCCCAGGTTCTCTTCGGCCAGGCCGTACCGGCACACCAGCAGCATGCCGACCGGCTCGCCGTCCCCCGTTCGGGCTTCGATGCCGAAGCCGCCGTCCAGTTGATCCCGCATCCATCCGGTGTCGAGATCTTCCACCGCAAACAGTGACTTGTCATCCAGTTTTTCCCACACCAGCCGCATCAGGCCGTGCAGGCGGTCCGCCTCGGAAGCGCCGACGCGGACGATCTCATAATCCCTGTTCTGTATCTGCGTCAATGTGATCCCCTCATTGTGTTGATGATCGCCCGTCCTCTGCGCGCGGAAAGGCGCTCACCGCCGCACGTACCGGCTCAGCACCGCATAGTGCTCTGCCGCGCAGGATACGGCGTGATCGATCTCTTCCTCCGTGGTGTACGGACAAAGGCTGAAGCGCAGCGCGCAATCCGCCCGGGCGGCATTGACGCCCATGGCGGACAGCACCGGGGAAAGGCGCTGCTTGTGGCTCGCGCAGGCCGATCCCGCGCTGACATACACGCCGTCTCCCTCCAGCGCGAAAAGCATGGTCTGGGAGCGCACCGGCTGCAGACTCACATTCAGGATATGCGGAGCGCAGGCGGGGCTGTCGAGGCTCGGCCCGTTGATGACGGCCCCGGGGACGGAACCGGCCAGTCCTTCCCACAAGCGCCTCTTCAGACGCATCATGCGCTGCGCCGCGTCCGCCGGAAAACTCTCCACCGCCGCGCCGAGCATGGCAATGCCCAGGGTGTTCTCGGTACCGGAGCGCAGGTTCTCCTCCTGTCCCCCGCCGAAAACAAGCGGGTTCAGTCGGCAGTCCCTGCGCACGATCAGTCCGCCGATGCCCTTGCATGCATGGAGCTTGTGCCCGCTGAAAGCCAGGGACTGGATGCCGAGGCGGTTGAAAGCGATCGGCACCCGGAGGAAGCCCTGCACGGCGTCCACATGGATCGCCGCTCTCGGGCACAGACGGTCCCGGAGCGCGGCGATCCCGGCGATCGGCTGAACGGCGCCCACCTCATTGTTGACCTGCATGACGCAGATCATTCGCACATCGTCCCGCAGCATCGCCTGCAGCCGCTGCAGATCCGCCACGCCCTCGCGGTCCACGGGGATCGTCTCGGTGGTGTGGCCCATGCGCAGCAGTTCCGCCTCGCATGCCGAGACCGCCGGGTGTTCGGTCTGCAGCATCAGCACGCGGCCGGGCTGCCGGACCGTGCGCATGAAGCCCAGGATCGCCAGGTTGTCGGCTTCGGTCCCGCTGCCGGTGAAAACCAGGCGCTGGCCCTCCGCCCCGGCCTTTTGCAGACACAGCGTCCGCACGGCGTTCATGCGCTTCTGGGCGTCCAGAGCGGGGCGGTAGAGAGCGGAGGGATTGTGCCAGCCCTCCCGAAGACAGATCTCCGCGGCGCTGATCGCGGCCTCGGAGGGGCGGGTGGTGGCACTGTTGTCCAGATATGCTTCCATGCAGCGATCACTCCTGATAGGCCCCGTGCTGGAGATACATCCGGATGGCCTCCGTCAGCTCCTCGCTGGGTTCCATCACGATCATGCGCTTGCTGCCGTTCTTCTGGAAATAGAAGTAGTGCAGATTCGCCTCCCGGTTCAGGAACCAGCGATCGATGCGGATCCCCTGCATGGACGCATAGCGTTTGAAGGCCTGACCGTTGACCGGCCCGAAGGCGTCCACCGTGCGCACGTTCAGGGATCCGAGGGTCTTGCGGCGCTTGTTGTTGAAAACCTGCGCGAAGTCCAGGGCGCCGTTGGTGAAGGTGTATTCGTACTCCATGCGGAATCGGTCGTGATAGAAGTAGATCCCGACCGCGATGGCGGCCGCCGCCGCGCCCATCAGGATCGTCGGCAGCAGGGTGCCGCCGGCCACGGCCGCAGTGAGGCTTGCAAACTGCATCATGGCAAACAGGCCGCTCACGACGATCACCACCCAGGAAAAGTAGTAGGTGATCTCGTCAAACACGCGGTTGCGCTTGACAACGGCTTCTTCGATAAAGGAATCCATAACTGCCTCCTATCTGGTCCTCCCCGTCAGTTCCCGGGCAAGGGCCGCAAAGAACGAAGTGTCGCGGTCCAGGGTCTCAATGGCGCGCACGGCCGCGTCAACGGCTTCCGCCGCGTCGGCCCGCGCGCCGTCCGTTCCGCGGAGCGCGACCCACGTCAGCTTGCCCTGTGCGGCATCCATGCCGGTCCGCTTACCCAGATCGGCTTCCGTTCCCTCCACGTCCAGCAGATCATCCACCATCTGAAAGGCCAGGCCGAGGTTCTGCCCGTAGCGGACAGCCGCCTCGATCTCCGCGGGTCTTGCACAGGCAAGCAGAAATCCGGCCTCCATCGGCGCGGTCAGGAGATCGGCCGTCTTGTGGGTGTGGATATAGCGCACCTTTTCCTCGGTGGGCGCCGTGCCCTCCTCCGTGACATCCACGGTCTGTCCCGCCACCATGCCGGTCACTCCG
Organism: uncultured Eubacteriales bacterium; assembly: GCA_902767565.1. Lineage (GTDB taxonomy): Bacteria > Bacillota > Clostridia > Christensenellales > Aristaeellaceae > RUG11272. Next base: position 303,195 of record CACXHY010000001.1, read on the forward strand.
GCACGCCGGGCGATGGCTTCCGCGGCCTTCGCTCCGCGCAGCGAATCCATCCGGCAGGCGGTGCGCAGCATCAGCTCCATGGCGGCGCTCAGCAGTCCGTCTCCCGCGAGGATGGCCACGTCCTCCCCGAAGGCCTTGTGATTGGACGGGCGCCCGCGGCGAAGATCATCGTTGTCCATGGCGGGGAGGTCGTCATGGATCAGGCTGTAGGTGTGGATCATCTCCAGAGCGCAGGCAAAGGGCAGGGCCTCATCTTCGCTGCCGCCCATCAGATCGCACGCAGCCAGCAGCAGCACCGGCCGAAGACGCTTTCCTCCCGCCTCGAGGGAGTAGGCCATGGCTTCCCGCAGGCGGCCGGGGATCGCCCCGAGGCCTTCCAAAGACGGGATCAGCGCGCCTTCCACGCGGCGCAGGTACTCCTCATAGGTCTTCATTCGTCCGTCTCCAGGGGCTCCTCCGCCTCCGTACCGTCCGCCTGCCGCCGCAGGATGGTCAGGCGCTGGGTGGCTTCCTCAAGCTCCTTGTCCATGGCATCCAGGGCGCGGATGCCCTCTTCGTAGCGGCTCAGCGCTTCAGCCAGGGGCAGCTTGCCGCTCTCCAGCGCGCTGATCAGGTTCTCCACCTGGGCCAGACGTTCTTCGAATCCCGGTTCCTTTTTCTTCGGCATCAGGTTTCGGCCTCCTCTTCTCTCCGTACCTGCACGCTGCCATCGGCAAAGCGCAGGGTCATGCGCCGCGGGGCGTCCACCGCGCTGGTCACGGGCGTATTTCCGTCCAGCACCAGGGCGTAGCCGCGGCCCAGCACCCGCAGGGGGCTGATGGCCTCCAGCCGGGTCCGCAGCCGTTCAGCGCGGCGTTCCGCGTGTTCGAGATACCCTTCCGCCGCGCGGTCCAGGGCCAGCCCGGACTCCCGGCAGATGAGCCGGCGCTCCCGCAGGATGCCGTCCATCACAGCGTCCAGCCGTACGCGGAGGCGCCCGCTTTCCGCCTGTGTGCGCTGCAGTGTTGCTTCGGGGGAACACGCCGTGATGCGCCGCCGGGTCTCGGAAAGGGTCAGCCGGTACCCGGACAGAAGCTGCCGCATGTCCTTCGTCAGCCTGTCCCGGATCATATCCAGGGCTTCCGCCGCGTCCGACCGATCCTGCACCGCCAGCTCCGCCGCGTTGGAGGGGGTGGAAGCACGTCGGTCCGCCACAAAGTCCGCAATGGTGAAGTCCGTCTCGTGCCCCACGGCTGAGATGACCGGGATCGGGCTGGCGGCAATGGCCCGGGCCACACACTCCTCGTTGAAGCACCACAGGTCCTGCATGGAGCCGCCGCCGCGCCCGACGATCAGCAGATCCACTTCCGGGAGCGCCGCCGCCTTCGGGATGGCCGCCGCGATCTCCGGTGCAGCCGCATCGCCCTGCACATGCACGGGCACCAGCACCAGCGCCACCCCGGGATCCCGTTCCCGGCTGATCTTATGAATGTCGTGCCAGACCGCGCCTTCGGCCGAGGTGACCACCGCGATGCGGCGGGGGCGCAGCGGAAGCGGGCGCTTGCGATCCTCGTCGAACAGGCCTTCGGCCCGCAGCTTTTCCTTCAGCTGCTCATAGCGCTCCCACAGCCGGCCCGTTCCCTCCGGACGCATCAGGTCGGCCACGAACTGGAACTGGCCGCTGCGCTCATAGATCCCCGCGGAACCGTGAAGGATCACCTGCTGACCGTTCGCGGGCACAAAGCTCATGCGCCGGGCCGCGTCCCGCCACATGACGCAGGAGATCTTCGCGTCCTCGTCCTTCAAATCAAAGTACCAGCCGGAGGGATAAGGCTTGAAACCGCTGATCTCCCCGCGGATGGACAGGCTGCGCAGGATCGGGTCCGCGCTCAGGCTGCGGCTTGCATAGCGGTTCAGCTCCGCGACGCTCAGCACCCGCGGCTCTCTCAGGCCGGTCATGCGCGCTTCTCCGCGGCTTCCAGCGTGTTCTGCAGCAGCATGGCGATGGTCATCGGGCCCACGCCTCCGGGTACGGGCGTCATGGCGGACGCCACCTCCGCGACCTCATCATAGGCCACATCGCCGCAGACCTTGCCGTCCACCCGGTTGATGCCCACGTCCAGGACCACCGCGCCGGGCTTTACCATGTCCTTCGTCACGAAACCCGGCTTGCCCACCGCCGCCACGAGAATATCCGCCCGCCGCGTGTGGCCGGCCAGATCCCTTGTCTTTGAGTGGCAGACGGTCACCGTGCAGCCGGCGTTCATGAGCAGCAGCGCCATGGGCTTTCCCACGATGTTGGAGCGGCCGATCACCACGGCCTCTTTGCCCGTCATCTCCACGCCCGCGCTCTCCAGGAGCCGCATGCAGCCCTTGGGGGTGCAGGGGACTACGGTCTCCTCCCCTTCCAGGAGCTTTCCCGCGTTCAGCAGGTGGAAACCGTCGGCATCCTTCTCCGGACGGATGGCGTTCAGCGCCCGGCGCTCGTCCAGGTGCCGCGGAAGGGGCAGCTGCACCAGAATGCCGTCGATGCCATCATCCCTGTTCAGGCGCTCGATCTCGGCCTCCAGGGCCTCCTGAGAGGTATCCTCCGGCAGCCGGACGGTCTCGGAGCGCATGCCCGCCTTCTCGCAGGCCACGCCCTTGTTGCGGACATAGATCTCACTGGCCGGGTCGTTCCCCACCAGGATCACAGCCAGGCCGGGGGTCACGCCCTTCTCTTTCAGCTGCGCCACCCGGACCGCGATCTCTTCGCGCACGGCAAGCGCCACGGCTTTACCGTCGATCTTCCTGCAGGTCATGGTCATCCTCCTGTTGCTGTTTCCACTTTTCGGCACCGATCAAAGCCGTGCCGACAGCGTTGTCTCCGGAATACTCCGGCTTGCCGAAGCAGATGTGAAAACCCGGATCCGCCTTGTGAACGCGCGCCGTCAGCATCTCCCGCAGCAGGGCGGAGGAAGCCACGCCGCCTGCCACCAGCACCTGGCCGATGCCGGTGCTTTCGGCCGCTCTCAGGATCATCCGGGACATGGTGCGGGCAAGGAAGTCGTACACCTCGCGGGCGATATCCGCCGGCATCATGGCCTCGGCCGCGATCCAGCGCTGCACCTGCGTTTCGGCGCCGGAGAGATGGACCGTCAGTCCGCCTTTCTCCACGCTCACGGGCAGGCGCGCCTCGCTGTGTCCCCGCGCCGCCAGTTCCTCCAGATACGGTCCCGCGGGGAACGGCAGGCCCATGGCCACACCGGCGCGGTCCACCAGCTGCCCGGCATGCAGGTCCCCCGTTCCGCCCAGCAGCGTCAGTTCTTCTCCTCGCAGGGACAGGATCTCGGTGGTGCCGCCCGACAGGTGCACCGCCAGCAGGTCCCCCGGCAGGATCCCGCTGCCCGACCGGGCGGCATAGATATGTCCGCGCTGGTGGGTAGACGCAAAGCAGGGGACGCCGAGCAGCGCGGCCAGCGACCGGGCCTGGGCATCCCCCACGTGAAAGACCGGCATATAGGAATCCGCGGCGTCCCGCGGCGTACGGGAAGCGCACACGGCCACGATCTCCATGCCGCGCACCGCGGCGCTGAGTTCCTCCATCAGCCCGGGGAGCTGCCGCACATGGGCAAAGACGGCCTCGCTCTGCCGGAGCCCTCGTTCTCCCGGCCGCACGGGCAGCAGTTTGCGGCAGGAGGCGATGACCTCCCCTTCCACCGTCACCGCCGCGCAGGAGGTGGTGTAGCAGGAGGTATCCAGCCCGATGACCGCGCGGGTCATGCCCCGGCTTCCTTCCGGCGCAGGATCGTACCGAGAATGCCGTTGATGAAGCGGCCGCTGCCCTCGCCCGAATACTGGTTGGCCAGTTCCACCGCTTCACTGATGACGACGGGGCCCGGGACATCTTCCTCGTTCAGGATCTCCCATACTGCCAGGCGCATGATGGAGAGATCCACCCGCGCGATGCGGTCGATGGCCCAATTCGTGCTGGCGCCGCCGATCAGTTCGTCGATGGCCGCGCAGTCCCGCTGTACGCCGCTGACGACGCTGTCGATCCACTCCCGGTCCTTCAGGCTGGGGTCGTCGTCCCGCAAGGGGCGCTGCTCCTCGCGCATCTCGTCGTACGCCATGGTCAGCGTGTTTTCGTCCGCCAGGCCGCCCATGCAGGTCCCGTAGATCATCTGCATGGCCGCGACGCGGGCCGTTGCTCTGGACATAAGGTGTGCCTCCTCAGGGTCGCGTCACTTGCGGGAAGGGAAGAGCTTGTTGATGCAGTTCTTCAGCCTGTCCATCTTATTGTCCACGCCGAAGAGGAAGGCGCCGATGGCAGCCATGCCCAGAATGAACACCGTTTTCCAGAATCCCAGCCACATGAACAGGCAGGCCGCGCCGATGCCGAGCACCGCGCCGAGCATCGCCCCGCGGTACTTCCGCCAGAAGGGCTTCACGCCTTCCTTCGGTTCCAGGGTCTCTTCCTGTTCTTCCACAGGGATCAGTTCCTCTGTATTCGTCATGAACGATCTCCTCCGCTGCTCTGTTCGTCCGTTCCGTCCTTCTCTCCGGGCCGGATCGGTTTTTCGTGGCTCGGTACATCGGCGATCTTCGGGGCATTGCCTGTCAGATGGTCCACCCGCACGCTCACCGATTCCACTTTCAGCCCGGTGGCATCGGCTATGTGCCGGCGGATCTGCCGCTGCAGGTAATCCGCCGATACCCTCAGATCGGTCCCGCTGCGCAGATCACAGGTCACCTCCACCGATACCCCTCCGGTCCCGTCCTTCACGGAGACCCTGGGGCGCTGGAGTTCGCTGTGCTCGCGCACGCACCGGGAGGCCAGCTGCTCCACCGTGTCGATGGACACGCTCACCGAATCCGGCCCGATCTGCTGCAGAACGTAATTCTTCTTCTCGCGCTTTGCCAGCAGCGGCGCAAAGAGCAGCGCCAGCGCAAGGAGCGCCGTCAGCACCGCGCCGCACGCCGCCAGAACGATCCATCCTGCAGCGGCCTCGTCGCGAAACGACATGGCGTGTTCGGGCAGTCTCCAGCCGAAGACCCATACGCCGCACAGGGCGGCGGCCACCGCCAGCAGCAGGATCGCGCCGATGGTGCGGATCACCGATTCCCCTTTTCGCATGGGCGCGTCCTCCTCAGGCCTCGGCGTCGGCGGCCTGCTCCAGGCGTTTGGTGCCTTCGCTCTTCCCGGTGAGCCGCGCCTTCTGCGCGCCCTCGGTCAGGGCGGTGTTTTCCTTTTCGAAGCTGACGCCCTGCACATGCACGTCCACGCGCACCACATGCAGGCCGGTCATGGTCTCCAGGCTGCGGCGCACGTTTTCCTGCACCTCGGTGGCGACCTTCTGGATGGGACGGCCGTACTCGATGGTCACATAGATCTCGCAGCTGACCTCTTCCGGGCCCACCTCGACCTTGACGCCGCGGGTGACGTTCTTGTTCTTTCCGCCGCCCTTGGCGCCGGGGGTGGGCAGCATGCCGGCAACGCCCTCCACATCGCCCACGGCCATGCCGGCGATGGTGGCGATCACCTCGTTGGCATAGGTGACGGTGGATCCGGTCTCCGCGGGATTCTCCACGGTTTTCAGTTCGTTATCCTTCTTGGCGGCCATGGGGCACCTCCTGCAATTGCATAGCAACAATAGACCCGTCACCGGGTACAGGCCACAGTATAGCAGATTTTGAATGAATGCGCAACCGCGCGGACAAATTTGTTGCCGGGGGTTTACCTTTTCCGGCAAATCGGCTATAATCGTGCCAGAAAGCCGCACAGCGGCAAAAAAGGAGGATACCTGTATTATGAAGTGGGTTTGCAGTGTCTGCGGTTACGTGTATGAGGGTGAGCAGCCGCCGGAGAAGTGCCCCGTGTGCAAGGCGCCGGCCAGCAAGTTCATCAAGCAGGACGCCGAGATGTCCTGGGCCGCCGAGCATGTGGTGGGCGTGGCGCAGGGCGCGCCGGAGGACATCATCGCCGATCTGCGCGCCAATTTCCAGGGCGAGTGCAGCGAGGTCGGCATGTATCTGGCCATGAGCCGCGTGGCCTATCGCGAGGGCTATCCGGAGATCGGCGAATACTGGAAGACCGCCGCCTTTGAGGAGGCCGAGCACGCCGCCAAGTTCGCGGAGCTGCTGGGCGAGGTGCTGACCGATTCCACGAAGAAGAACCTTGAGATGCGGGTCGAAGCCGAGAACGGCGCCACCGCCGGCAAGACCGACCTGGCCAAGCGCGCCAAGGCGCTGAATCTGGACGCCATCCATGACACCGTCCACGAGATGGCCAGGGATGAGGCAAGGCACGGCAAGGCGTTTGCTGGGCTGCTGAAGCGGTATTTCGGGAAGTAAGCTGCTCTTGGGGTTATACATTGCGCAACCCTCTTCGTTTTCTGACAAATACTCTGAGGAGTGGTAGATTTGATTTACCACAGAGAAGATTTTCGTCTGACGAAACCTGCCAGGGAACCTGATTTACAACGTTGCATGATCCATGGATTGGGCGTTTTCGGGAATGAAGTCTTTGCTGCGGACGTTAGTTTTGCCATGACGCAGGTCTATGACCGCTATGAGGCTTTTATCAGGCTCACCAAGGACGAATACAACGCTTTTCCTGGCAACTGGGACGCGCTCCGAACCCTGATGGCTGATAGCAGTCGGATTCTTTTGACCTATGGTGGCATGGGCAGGGCTATAACAGCTTTTGATTCGGATCTGCTTGGGTCTGCTCCGCTTGGCAGTGTATAGGAAATGAATCGATATCTGTCCGGGATTCATAACAGTGTCATTACGTCAACAAGGATGCATGTGCCGGTTAATCGCGAATCGATCTGTCAGTCAGTCACGGCGAGGCGTTTGCCGGACTGCTGAATAGGTATTTCGGTAAGAAGGCGTTGAATTATGGATCGCTACTTCAGCCCTCAAGCCGGTCTGTACCGCCAAGCTGAGCCGGAGGGGATCGAGCGGAAAGTCATGCTGCCGTCACCCAAAGGCCCTGATATGCTCTGGTCGAACGACTATCTGTTCAAGAAGGATGGAAAGTGGTATGAGCACCACAAAGGCGAATGGCGTTCATGGGGAGGGCACAACGACGGCGGCGCTTCCACGTGGGAAAGAGAAGACCTGGACGACAGGAAGGTTGAAGACCTGATCAAGGAAGGAAAGGCTGTGCGGCTCTGAAGCTACGCGCGGCAGGACGTTCACCGGGCTGCTGAAGAGGCATCTGGGGAAACAAGGGAAAGGAGCATACCAATGAAAAGCGCCCCGTTTTCATGCCCGAAATGTGGCGAGGAGAAAGGCTGGCGATGCCAGAACGATCCAACTGATAACGGAATGAGCCGCGGCAAGCAAGCTCTCATTGAAGGCGGCTTTGGTCTCCTTGGCCTTGCAATCGCCAAACTGTTCTATAAAGGCAAACCACTGGAATACCGTTGCGAGAAATGTGGTTATTCTGAACGTTACAAGCCGGATTGAGTCAATTTCGGTAAGGCCTTGCTGAGGCTTCATCAAGCAATCCCAATCACGACAAATGACCGCACGGAGCCGCATTCGGCATCCGCGTCGGTCCGAACAACAACACATCAAGAATAAGGAGACATGAAACATGTTTGACAACATCGGCGGCAAGATCAAGACCCTGGCCAAGGTCCTGTGCTGGATCGGCATCATCCTTTCCATCATCCTGGGGATCGTCGCGATCATCGGCGGCGCAAGCCAGTCTTCGAGCAGCTATGGCTACAGCAGCCGCAGTAGCGGTGCGAGCGTCCTCGGCGGGATCCTGACGATGGTGCTCGGTTCTCTGGGCTCCTGGATCAGTTCCTTCTTCGCGTATGGCTTTGGCCAGCTGATCGAGGATACCGAGGCCATCCGCCGCAACACGAAGAGCAACTGACACGGCATAAGTCCTTCCGTTACGATTCTCATCACTCTCGATACAGCCAAGCAAAGGAGTCATGCACATGTTCGACAACATCGGCGGAAAAATCAAGACCCTGGCCAAAGTCCTGTGCTGGATCGGCATCGTGGCGTCGGTGATCGGCGGCATCATCATGATTGTAGGCACCGCCAGATCCAGCAATCCCGGTTTGGGGATCCTGCTGTCTCTTCTCTACATGGCTTTGGGCTGCCTGATCTCGTGGGTCGGTTCCTTCTTCGCTTACGGGTTCGGCGAGCTGATCGAAAACACCGAAGCCATCCGCCGCAATACGAACAGCGGCACTTGATCCCGGATCCATCGTATCATAACGACTTGAGGTGCAGCGCGCATGGTTGAGCCGAAAGAGTATCAGTCGAAGGATATGCCGAGCAAAACCTGGTATTGCTTTCTGATCGTTCTCGGATTTCTCTGCGGGATCCTGTGGGGAGCCCTGGCTTTGGGCTCCTATTCCAGGATGAAAGCCGCCATCATCGAGGGCAGCGAGGACGCAGCCTGGGGATACGCAAAGCGGATCCGCATCTTCACCGCCATCGGGCTGGTCATCAACGCGCTGTCCCTGTTCATCATGACCCGTGCGTGACAACGGCAAGTCTCCTGCGAAGCCGCTTCACTACAACAAAATCCCGGGCCTCACGGCTCCGGGATTTTGTTGTTCCGGTATGATCAGAACTTCAGGGGATTCACGCGGACCGCGGGACCCATGGTGCTGCTCAGATAGATCGAGCGGATATAGGTGCCCTTCGCGGCGGCGGGCTTCGCCTTGATGATGGCGTCCATCAGGGTACTCAGGTTCTCGTTCAGCTTCTCGACGCCGAAGGAGACCTTGCCGATGGGGCAGTGGATGATGGCGGTCTTGTCCAGACGATACTCCACTTTACCGGCTTTGATGTCGTGCACAGCCTTGGTCACGTCCATGGTGACGGTGCCGGACTTGGGGTTCGGCATCAGGCCCTTGGGGCCCAGGACGCGGCCGATGCGGCCGACGAGACCCATCATGTCAGGGGTCGCGACGCAGACATCGAAGTCGAACCAGTTCTCCTGCTGGATCTTGGCGATCATGTCCTCGGCGCCCACGAAGTCAGCGCCGGCGGCCTCGGCTTCCTTGGCCTTCTCGCCCTTGGCGATGACCAGAACGCGGGTCACCTTGCCGGTGCCGTTGGGCAGGACCACGGCGCCGCGGACCTGCTGGTCAGCGTGACGGGGGTCGACGCCCAGGCGGACGGAGACTTCCACGGTCTCGTCGAACTTGGCTTTGCCGGTCTTGATGGCCAGATCGCAGGCCTGATCAGGATCATACTGGGTCGCGGAGTCGATCAGCTTCACGCTCTCCGCGTATTTCTTGCCGTGCTTCATTTCAATTCCTCCCGTGTGGTATTAGCGGCACTCTGTCCTCCCACATCTGTCGCGTGATTACTTCTCGACGGTGACACCCATGCTGCGGGCGGTGCCGGCCACCATGCTCTCGGCGGCTTCCAGGCTCGCGGCGTTCAGGTCGGGCATCTTGATCTTGGCGATCTTGGTCACCTGCTCCTTAGTCAGCTGGCCAACCTTGTCGCGGTTGGGGCGGGCGGAAGCGGTTTCGATGCCCAGTTCCTTCTTGATCAGCACCGGCGCCGGCGGCGTCTTGGTGATGAAGGTGAAGGAGCGGTCAGAGTAGACGGTGATCACGACGGGGATGATCAGGCCCACATCGTTCTTGGTGCGCTCGTTGAACTCCTTGCAGAAGCCGGGGATGTTCACGCCGTGCTGGCCGAGCGCGGGACCGATGGGCGGAGCCGGATTGGCCTTGCCCGCGGGAACCTGCAGCTTGATGAATGCAGCGACTTTCTTTGCCATGGTAATGGCACCTCCTATGCGTTGTGGTCATGCGGAAGCGCGAGGCTTCCTCCCACGCCCCTTCCGGCAGGAAAGGGCTGTTCTCTTGAAGGGCGGATTCAGTCCACCCTTTGAACCTGGTCCATGGGCAGCTCCACCAGCTGCTCCCTGCTCCCGAACATCGTGACCTTCACCTTCACCGTGCCCAGCATCGGATCGATATCCTCCACAGGCACGGTCAGCCCTTCGAGAGTGCCGGAGAGGACCCGGACATCCTGCCCGATGGCAATGTCTGTCTTGATCTCGGGTGCGATGGGATTCAGCATGTTCTCCACTTCCGTGTCGGAGAGGGGAACGGGCTTGCTTTCGGGGCCCACAAAGCCTGTCACGCCGCGGGTGTTGCGCACGAGATACCAGCTCTCGGTGGTCCAGATCATCTGCACCATCACGTAGCCGGGGAAGATCTTGCGCTGGACCTTGATGCGCTTGCCTTTGCGGATCTCTTCGACTTCTTCCATCGGGATCCGGATGTCGCGGATCAGCTTGGACATTTCCGCGCTGTTTTCCACGCTCTTCTTCAGGGTATCGAGCACCTTGTTCTCATACCCGGAATAGGTGTGGACCACATACCAGCACAGCTTGCCCGCCTGCTCCTGCGGTACCATCGAATCCTGGAATTCCTTGGTGTTGTCGCTCATGTCTTTGCTCCTGAAAGGGTTCAGCCGTTGTTCGGCAGTGCGAAGACAGTCTTCTCACCGGTCTCTTCGTTCGTCAGCGAGAGGGTCCCGTCCTCTTCTACCTGCAGCACGGTCTCGGTTTCGTCCCCGGCGGTCAGGGTCACCTTGTCCTCCGCGAGCGTCCACGTACCGGACTTCTCGCCAAACGCGAAGGTCCCGTCCTCGTTCAGGGTCAGAGCCTGCCCGTCTTCGGACTTCCACTCGCCCACGAATCCCGCTTCGGACAGCACATCACTGGGGGTGGCGGCTTCATCGGCCGTGTCGGCGTCTTCCGCATCGGAAGGCGTAGCGGCGGTCTCATCGGCCGTGTCGGCGTCTTCCGCATCGGAAGGCGTAGCTGTCCCAGCCGCGAGATCCGTATCGCTCGTGACATCGGTAGGCGTCACGACGTCGGTAACCGTCGCGAGATCGGCAGCCGTCGCGACGTCGGTAACCGTCGCGATGTCGGTAGCCGTCGCGTCAGGATACTCCCGCTTCCCGCGGATCACGTCGATCAGCGAGCTGGAGCCCAGATCAAAGAGTCCGATGATGATCATCATGGCCAGCACGAACAGCAGCACGATGATGGAATAGCGGATCAGCTTTTCCTTGCTCGGCCACGTCACGCGCTTGAGCTCATTGGCCATGTTCTTGAAGGGTGTGGCGATGCGCTTGGGGAGTGCCTTGAACCAGGCGATGACCTTGTTCTCGGACTTACCCACCTGCTTGGCATCGTCCTGCGCCTTCGCGGGCTTTTTCTTCTCGTCAGCCATCGTTTTCACATCCTCACGCTATTACCGGGTCTCACGATGCACAGTGTGCTTCTTGCAGAAGGGGCAGTACTTCTTCAGCTCGACGCGATCCGGCGTGTTCTTCTTGTTCTTCATGTTGTTGTAGTTGCGCTGCTTGCACTCGGTGCAAGCCAGGCAAACCTTTTGACGAACAGCATTCGCCATGCTGGGGCACCTCCTTGTTCATTATCCTCCCCTCCCCTCGCGGAGAGGGGAGGACACAGGCGTTACTCGATGACCTTGGCCACGACGCCGGAGCCAACGGTGCGGCCGCCCTCGCGGATAGCGAAGCGCAGGCCCTGCTCCATGGCGATGGGCGTGATCAG
>CACXHY010000002.1 GCA_902767565.1 uncultured Eubacteriales bacterium
ATGTATAATGTTATTCTTCTATATCCTTTGATCCCTGAAAACCCTTGCAAACACAACAAAAGCGGGTGATGGGAATCGAACCCACGTGACCAGCTTGGATGTCGGCCAAGTACAGAGCTTTTGATTATATTTGAATAATGATTCATGCTGCCCGGATGATGGATGAGACAAGGATTTCGGGAAAATCGTCCGCGGCATTCGTAAACAAAGCGAGGCCTGTCCGGATTTGCCGGATAAGCCTCGCTTTGATGGATATGTGCCGCTTCGCAGCCTGCCTCAGTCGACTCGCAGGATCAGCGTCAGGATATGTGTGCTCTGCGGACGGGTTATTCTGTGATACCGATTATACGCGCCTTTCCCCCGGTGTCAAACGCGCGATCGAACGGGACGCGCTTTTCCGAAACAGACCGCGCGCTGCTTCCGGACCGCCCGGGTTCAGGCTATTCCGGCCGTCCCGTCCTCCGTGACCGTGACCGTCAGCCCGATGGGCAGGGATTCCTCAGGGATCAGTTCCACGTCCGCGCCTCCGTCCGTCAGAAGGACGCGGCTCACGGTACAGGGGCGGAGGATGCCATGCGGATCATCCGCGCGGGTGTAGCAGAGCCGGGTGCCGGGTGAGAGACGCAGGGACTCGTCCGCGCTGACCGTGATGCGGAGGACGGACGCGCCCGCGATTTCGACCAGGACTTCGTCCTGCCGCACTTCCGCCCCTGCTGAAGCCCGCACCGAGGTGACCACACCGGCGGCGGGCGCCGCGATCTCCGGGTCTGCGCAGGACGCCACGGTGAAGAGCCACTGGCCCTTTTCCACGGTGTCGCCCGCGGCCACGCGCATGCGCAGGATGACGCCCTGCGCGGAGACCTGCTCGGTGGTGTGCGCGGTAACCGTGCCCCTGCCGATGCGCTTCGCCGCCGTGTACGCCGCGCCGCGGTAGACGTAGACTGTCTCGCCGACATATAGCTCGCCGGCCGTCGTCTCGACCTCGTACTCCGCGCCATCCACCCTCACCACGCGGCCCAGGGCCATATGGGAGCCGTCGGCCGTGCAACGCAGCCGGACGGCCTCGCCCATGTGGATCATGGCGGTCTCGGGCGTGGTGGACACGTTGCTGATCGTGCAGAGGACTGTATACCGGCTGACCGGCGAGATTTCCAGCACGTCGCTGTCGACCTCGTCGCCCTCGCCCGCGCTCAGGCCTGCGACCGTGCCGCTGACGGGGGCGAACACTTTCTCTGTGCGGAGCGCCCCGACAATCTCTCCGGCCTCGACGGTCTGGCCCTCGATCAGCATGAAGGAAGCCAGGATCCCGTCTCCGGGGTTGACCACCTGCGTGATCTCGCCCGCCACGACGGACCCCGTCCAGCTGTCGGCCAGCGCTCCGGCGGTCAGCAGACACAGACAGATCAGGGCTGCGCAGAAACGTTTCACAGTGTTCACTCCTCACGTACAAGCTGATTGCCGTCCAGAGAATAGTTCCGGTCCTCCACGGAGACTGTCAGGTCCCTTCCGTTCAGGCTGAACTCGAAATCGCTTGAGACAAAGCCCTCGGCGCGCTCAGCGGCATAGGCCGTCCCGGTGAGCGCCAGCTCCGTATACAGCCGGAATTCGCCGTCCTTCGTGGAAAGGGACAGGATCCGCACGCCGGACGCCGACAGGGTGTTCAGCGCGGCCAGGGTAAAGCGCCAGTTGCTTTCCACGCTCTGCAGGAGCAGGATGTCACCGCGGATCTCGGCGGTGAAGAGCGCGCCGCCGCAGTCAACCGACAGGGTCGTCCCACCCAGTTCCAGCGTATCCATGGCGCCTTCGCCGGCCTCCAGGCGCACGCCGTCGTAGGGGGTCAGGTCGCCTGTCCCCCTGGCGTGGGTAGAGGTCAGCGCCTTGCCGGGCGTGATCCCGCCGGCCTGCCCGCCGGAGTGACCGCCGTAGGAAGGCCTGCCGCCCGGCCGTCCCGAGGGCGGATTCCCGCCGCTCGGGACGTTGGGCTGATCCGGGTCGTCTCCGGGATCGTCGGGATCAGGGTCGTCCGGGTTATCCCCGGGATCATCGGGGTCGGGATCGTCCGGGTCGTCCCCGGGATCATCGGGATCCGGCGCCCCGGAAGGCGCCTCCAGCACGAAGCGCAGCGTCTGTGTGCCCAGTGTCTCGCCATCTGACAGTGCGGTCAGGGTCAGCGTGTAGGAGCCCGCCGTCAGTGTCCGTTCGTCGAGCCGGTAGCTTTGGCCGCTGACCGTGGTGCGGTCTGCCTCGCCATCCGGTCCGTTGACGGTCACCCGCCAGCCGTCCGCCTGACCCGTGTAGGTCCAGGTGAAGGAGAGCTGCGACTCCGGATCCAGTGTCATATGCCAGACGTCATCCTTGTCCTTGACCGCGTGCTCCATCGTGATTTCCATTGAGAACACAGGTGGGTCGTCGGTCGGATCGTCTGTCGGGTCATCCGCTGGGTCACCCGTCGGATCGTCTGTCGGGTCATCCGTCGGATCGTCGGTCGGGTCATCCGTCGGATCGTCGGTCGGGTCATCCGTCGGATCGTCTGTCGGATCATCCGTCGGGTTATCAGTTGGATCATCTGTCGGACCGTCCGTGGGATCGTCGGTCGGTCCCTGTTCGCCGGCGTCCGCGTCTTCCGGGCGGATATCTCCCGGAGCCATCCCCGCGCCTTCCGCGAGGACGGTAAATGGGAGGAGCAACGTCAGCAGAAAGGCCAGCGCGGCGCGCTTACTGATCCGCATCATCATCGGTCTCCTCCGCGCTGCTGGGACGTCCGCTCATGCCCTCGGGGAAACCGCCTTCAGGGAAGCCGCCTTCAGGCATGCCATCGGGGAAGCCGCCCTCCGGGAATCCGCCTTCGGGGCGGACGCCGTTGCGGGAAGGCCGGCCGCTTTCGGCAGGATCCTCGTCCGTGGCCTCCTCTTCTGTTTCAGGCTCTTCGTCCGCAGGCTCCGCAGCCTCGACTTCGTCATCTGTCTCGATGGTCGTGACCAGCACGCTCATGCCGAAGGTCACGCGCTCGTCCGGGACGAAATCGACCAGAACCTTGTAGCCGGTCTCGCCGTTTCCGGTCTCAGCGACGGCGGAAACCAGGGTCACGACACCCTCGTAGGCGACGCTCTCGTCCGAGACCAGTTCGATGATCACGCGGTCACCCTCGTGGATCTCGCTGCGGAAGTCTTCCGGGACGACCGCCTCCACCCGCATGGTGTCGGTCATCCAGATCACGGCCACCACCGAGCCGCCGGACACATTGCCGCCGAGGTTCACGTTCAGGCTGCCCAGCACGCCGTCCGCGCTCGCGGTCACATCCGTGCCGGTCATGGAGTAGCCTGCGAAATCCCCATTCAGCGTCTCGAGCAGGAGATCGCCGCGCCGCACACGGTCGCCGTCCTGCACCGCGATGCGCACGATGGCGCCGCTGGCTGTGACCGCCGTCGGGTTGACGCGGGAAACGGTGCCCTGGCCGATCTTCGGGCTGTTGGTGTATGCCGCGTCGCGGTAGCAGTTCACGGCGTCGCCCGGGATGAAGCTGCCGGAGGTCACGCGGATCGTGTAGCTCGTCCCGCTGATCGCGGTGATGACGCCCACGCCCGTGCGGGCGTTGTTGCTCCGGCACTGCAGCCAGACGGTCTCGCCCACGTGGACGAACTTCGTCTCGGTGCTGTTGTAGGCGTTGTCGGTCGAGGCGGATACGCTGAAGACGCTGTCCTCCTCCAGATAGAGCACGGACCCGTAGCGGCTCGCCACGGCGCTGGCGGAATCGCCCGGCTCGCCGAAGACACCGGTGACGGTGCCGTCCGCCTCGGCATAGACCTTGTCGGTCGTGAAGGAGAAGAGGACATCGCCGGCGCGGACGGCCTGTCCGGCTTCTGCAGCCACGTCGCCGACGGTACCGCCGATCGGCGCGTACACGTTCACGGTTTCGGCGGCGGTGATGGTGCCATCGAGGGTCAGGGTGTCCGCCAGGGCACCGGTCAGCATTGCCATGGCGATGAGGGTCGACAGAATCAGGACGGTCAGCTTTTTCATGGACGGAACTCCTTTCGCATGACGGGGAAGTATCAGGAAACAGGTCTATACAGACCGAAGCGCATCGATGGGATTGAGCTTCGACGCTTTGCGGGCCGGCGCGTAGCCGAAAATGATGCCGACAGCGGCCGAGAAACCGACGCCGAGGGCGACAGCGCTTCCGGAGAAGGTGAAGGAGGCGCCGAGGACGTTGCACAGGATCATGGACAGCCCCACGCCTGCCGCAACGCCCAGAAGGCCTCCGAGCATGGACAGCATGAAGGACTCGATCAGGAACTGGAGCCGGATCTGCCAAGGCATCGCACCGAGGGCTTTCTTCAGGCCGATCTCCACGGTGCGCTCGGTGACGGTTGTCAGCATCATGTTCATGATGCCGATGCCGCCCACCACCAGGGCGATCGAGGCAATGCCGGCCAGGAGGCTCGACATCATGCCGAGCATGGTCTCCATGGTGTTCTCCACCGTCTCCATCGAAGTGATGGTGAAGGTGTCGTCCTCATACTCGAAGATCTTGTCCAGCAGGTCGGAGAGGGCGGTTTCCGCAGCGTCGGAGCTGTATCCGTCCGCGATGTACACGATGAAGGACGTGATGATGTCCGTGCCGTTCATGCGCAGCGCCGTGGTGTAGGGGATCAGGATGTCCGGCGAGCCCGAGAAGATCGAGGAGATGCCGCCGCCGGTGTCCTCCTCGTAGCGCCCCACCACCGTGAAGGGCAGACCGCCCACATAGATGACCTCGCCCAGCGGGTTGATGCCGGCGAAGAACGCGTCCACCGCATCCTGGCTGATCAGGCAGACGCTCGTCGCGCTGTCGTCGTCGAAGAATTTCAGCGTTCGCCCTTGCAGCACCATGTCCCTGTTGAGGATGAAGTAGTAGGCGTTGCGCCCCGAAACCGTCAGGTCCGTCACGATCTTGCTCCCGTAGGAGACGCTGCTGACGGACACGTTCACGCTGGGCGTCAGGCCGACGATCTCGTCCAGGTCCGTGATCTGCTCCAGGTCCTCTGAGGTCAGCCCGGACTTCAGGTTGTTGCCGGCGACGCTGACCGTCAGGGTGCCCACGCCCATGCTCTGGAAGGAGGATGCGAGGGATCCGGACACGGCGTTCACCGTGGAGATCAGGGCGATGACGGCCGTCACGCCGATCATGATGCCCAGCAGGGTCAGGAAGGAACGGACCTTGTTGCCGCGGATGTTGTCCATGGACATGCGCACACACTCGCAGGTCATCATGAGCGTGCCGCGTATCTTCTTAAGCATCCGCCGTTCCCCCTCCCTCCGTGAGCACGCCGTCGATGATGTGCACAACGCGGGTGGCATTGCGCGCGATGTTCATGTCGTGCGTGATCATGATGATGGTTCGGCGCTCGGCGTTCAGCTGCCGGAACAGCGCCATGATCTGCCGTCCGGTCTTCTGGTCCAGCGCGCCCGTCGGCTCGTCGGCCAGGAGGATGGAGGGGTCGCCCACCAAGGCGCGCGCGATCGCCACGCGCTGCTGCTGGCCGCCGGAGAGCTGAGTGGGCAGATGGTCCATGCGTTCCTCCAGGCCCACGCGCCTCAGCATAGCCGTCGCGCGCCTGCGCCTCTCCCGCCCGCCGATCCCCGCGTAGATCAGCGGGAGCTCCACGTTCTGGATCGCCGTGAGCCGGGGGAGCAGTTGGCTGTTCTGGAAGATGAAGCCGATCTCCCGGCTCCGCAGCTCGGCCAGCTCCTGCTCGTCGAGCTCTTCAACCTCGCGGCCCTTCAGGGTGTACCGGCCGGCGGTCGGGGTGTCGAGGCAGCCGATGATGTTCATCAGTGTGGACTTGCCGCTGCCGGAGGGGCCCAGTACCGACAGGAACTCGCCTTCCCGTATGGTCAGATCGATGTGCCGCAGTACGTGTACGGCTTCGTCGGCCATCGTGTAGTCCTTGTCGATGCCCCTCATCTCGAAAAACTTGCTGTTTTCCATCTCACGGCCCTCAGTTTCCGCCGCCCGGCCGTCCGCCGTTCCCGCCGTTTCCGCCCGGGAAGTTGCGGGTGCGGTCGAAGTCGCTGCCGTTCGTGCCTGAGCTGTCGGGCATGGACCATCCGCCGCCCGGTATGGTCATACCGGTGGGCTGGTTGACCTGCTGGCTCCCGAAGACGGACTGAAGCACGGAGCCCCATCCGGTCTCGCTCTCGCTCCTCTCCACCACGACATACACGGTCTCGCCCTCCTCGACGCCCTTGCGGATCTCGGTGTAGCTGCCGTTGGTCATTCCGAGGGTCACAGGGGAGGCCGCCATGGTGCCGTCCTCCTGCAGCTTGTACACGAAGGCGGTGTTGTCCGCAGCGTTGGAGATAGCGTCCGACTTGAGGAGTACCACGTTGACAGCCTCCTCCTGCGGGACGGTCACGGTGGCGGTCATGCCGGGATAGACCCCGCTCACGCCTGTCAGGTCCACGTCCACGGTCGAGGAGTAGTAGACCGTGTTGTTGCCGGAGTAGGTGGAGAAGTCGATCTCGCCGATCTGCGAGGTCACGCTGACGCCCGCCGTGGAGATCGTGACCCGGCACTCCGTGCCCTCCTGCACCTCGCCGATGTTGGAGGCGCTGATGCGGATGCTGACCCTCATGTGTTCGAAGTCGACCACCTTCAGCAGCGCGACGCCGGACCGAACCTCGTCGCCCTCCGCCACCGACACGCTGCTCACGGTCCCGTCGAACTCGGCATAATAGGTGGTGCCGTCGCGAAGCCGGACAAGGCGGTCGCCCTCGGACACGGCGTCGCCCCGCGCCACATAGACGTGGCTGACCCGGCCGGATGCCTCGGCGGTGCAGGTCTGGCTTTTGACCAGCTGGAGGGCGCCGGAATAGCTCAGCGAGTTGCTGATGCTGCCCACGGACGCGGTATAGGGGTCGTACTCGGTGCGGTACTCGGCCCGGGTCTTCTGTACCCAGAGCCAGGCGGCAAAGCCCAGCGCGCCCAGCACCAGCACCCAGATCAGCAGCTTCCGCACGATCTTGCGCCGCCGCTTCCGCTTGCGCTTCGCGGCCAGTTCGGCCGCCGTAAACTCGGCCGTCGCGGTCTCCGAGGTTTCCTCGGCGTCTGACCGGACCTCCGCGGCATTCTCCTCCGCCGGATTCACGGACTCGCCGGACGCCGCCTTTTCGGCTTTCTTTCCCATAAGCTCCCCTCCGGATCGATAACATTCTCACGAAAAGCTTACCGGACGCATGTGATCCCTATGTATAGGAAATGTGTGCGTTATGTGACGGATATGGGCCGGCCGGGTCCTTGCGTCCAGGCCGGCGCCCGTACCTTTGGCCGCTTTGAGCAGGATAACAGGCCAAGCAATGGTCCAGAGCCAATTGAATGGATCGTGCTGGATTATGATGCCACGAATAACAGAGTATTGCTAGTCAGTTTATATGGATTGCATGCCATGGCATATAGCAATACCAAGTATGGCATCACATGGAAAAGCAGTCCCATCCGAGACTGGCTGAACGGAGAATTTCTTGACTCTGCTTTCACAAAAAGTGAAAGAGAATGCATAGTGATTACCGATGTGCATAACGGCAAGGAACAGTCGTACAGAAGGGTCATGCAAGGCTCCGAAAAGACTCGGGACCGCTTGTTCCTGCTAAGCTATGCTGAGGCGAATAAGTACTTGAATGTGACACACCACAGTAAAGATCGCAGCAATTGGAACATGGTTTCGCGAGCTGCACCGACTGCATATGCAATAGCTTGTGGAGCACAAACAAGCAGCATGAAAAGTACATCTGACGGTGCAGCATCCGGCAACTGGTGGTTGCGTTCTCCCAGCAGCCCGGACACCCAAGAGTATGTACGGATGGACGGTGCAGCCGATGACACCAGAGTGAATGCAACAATGATGGTTCGCCCCGCCCTTTGGCTCGATCTGAATGCCCTGCCGCTTGAGAATTAGCTGTCAGTCCCGCCCTGCCGCTCGGCAGGGCTTTTCTATCGCTCACTCATAAGGGGTGTGTTTTCCCAAAATGCCTTATGGCGTTTCACACCCCTCATACATCATCCATCTCGTCAAGCACTTGGGTATCGATAGGAGCAAACCACTGCTTAGAGCTATGCACGGAATATCGGCCAAACCAGCTGCAGATTGCGAAGAGTTGTGAAGAGTGTTTCATAAACCACCCATAAATCAGCATTGTCTCAGCGTTGGTTCTGTGGTATACTGAGTACAGTTTTTGATCCGGAGGGTGTCCATGCTGTCATCGACGTCGTTTTTGTGGGCGAAGAGCAGACCATTCATGTCGCTGATAACCCATTCGCTGTGCGCAGGGATCTGCACAGAGGTTTTTCTGTCAGCTCCTTCATCCAGGATGATCCGGGATTATCTGCAAGACCAGTTCGGGCTGGAAGCATCAGAGGTGCAGCGGCTGGTGAGCTATCTCGCCGCCGTTCATGATATCGGCAAGGCGCATCCCGCATTCCAGGGAAAGGACAGAGACAGGTTTCAGTGCGTTGTGAACGCTGTTCCGGAATGGCATGGCAAATGCCCGCTAGAGGCCCCAATTGAAGGCTTCCGTCACGAGTACGAGTCTGCGAGAGCATTGAAGCGAATCTGGAGCAACTGCGGCTATGATGATGAGCTTGTAACGACCCTGTCAGAAACCATCGCCTTGCATCATCAGAAGCCCCCGCATCGCAATCATTACAAAGGTCCGCGGAACATGCTGTGGGAGACCATGCAGGATGAACTGGAGGAGATGCTCTCACAGCGCTTCCTCCAAGGCACAGAGCTTAGGATGCCAAAGTCGGTTGATGCGGCTTGCATGCTGGTCTCATCCCTCATTATCCTGATGGACTGGGTCACGTCATCAGCACTGTTTGACGAAGCAGAGGAAATGAGCGAGGAGGAGATCAGGACCTGTGCCTCCAGATCCCTCTCGCTTTACGGGTTGATCTCTGATGAGCTCTTCCCGAATGTGAGTTCTTTTCATAACCTGTTCCCTGAGATCCTTCGGCCGCGCCCCCTCCAAGAAGCCTGCGACGGACTGAATGAACTTGCGCCGATCACTATCATCGAGGCCCCGATGGGTGAAGGGAAAACGGAAGCCGCATTGTTTATGGCAGCGCGAGCCTGCAACGCGCATTATGGCAGGGGAATCTACATGGCGCTTCCGTCCCAGGCCACAAGCAATCAGATCCACACCCGGATGAATGCCATGCTGGACAGCATGCACTACGGCGGTGCAAGACTCCTGCACGGAACTGCTTTTCTCACAGAGAAGCTGCCGGATGCATTTGCCACCGAAGACGAAATCATCGCAGCGAAGTGGATCCGCCCATCCCGCATGGGCTTTCTGGGTGCAAACGCCGTAGGAACCGTAGACCAGGCCATGGCCGCTGTGCTCTCCATGAAGTTCAGTTCGATCCGCCTGGCCGGGTTGAGCAACAAGGTGCTGATCATCGATGAGATCCACGCCTATGACACGTACATGTCACAGATCATCGAGACGCTGCTGCGGTGGTGTTATGGATGCGGGATCCCGGTGATCCTGCTGTCCGCAACGCTGCAGATGACCCAAAGACAGCGATACCTGGCCTGCTTTGGCACAGACACCGAATCGCCTCTCTCTGACAGCTATCCTCTGCTGACCCAGGTGTTGCCAAATGGAAGCATTCGGCAGACACCGGTAAACGCATCCGCCCATTATGCCTTTGCCTTCCGGCCTGTACGCATGAATGACGATGAGGGAGCCATCCCTCGTATGGCCGTCGAAGCGATCAAAGACGGCGGCTGTGTCGCTGTGATGGTCAACACGGTTGCCAGAGCGCAGAAAGTCTTTCAGTCACTTCGAACTATCGCGGACGACAGCACAACGATCCTCCTGTTCCACAGCCGGTTCCCGTTGGGCAGGCGAGCGGAGATCGAGAAGCAATGCGTGGAAGCCTTTGGGCGCGATCGGACCCACAGGCCGAAGAAAGCGATCCTGGTAGCCACTCAGGTCGTGGAACAGAGCATCGATCTGGATTTTGACGGAATGATCTCCGAACTGGCACCGGTGGATCTTCTCCTGCAGCGCGCAGGACGGCTGCACAGACACCGCGGCAATCCAAGGCCTGCTGCACTCAGAGAACCCGTGCTGCATGTGATCCTTCCCTCTGCGGATGCTGACCGCGAGCTGGATCATCGATATGGTGCATCCGGGTATGTGTACGATCCCTTCCTGCTGTACAATACCGAACAGCAGCTGGCGGCAGAGCGACTGGTACGGATCCCGGAGGACATCCGTGGTCTTGTGGAAGAGGCGTATGCAACCATCTCGGAGGAGAATCGGGAGGCGTGGCTGAAGCGCCGTTTGAAAGGATTGCTGGAGGAGAACAAGGCGAAAGCCTGCGTCTGGCCAATGCCGAAACCTGATACATTCTTCCCGGCAGAGACCACAGCCTACTTTGATATCCCGGATCTGGATGACGGAATGGAAGCATCAGCCGAAGCATCCACCCGTCTCGGCGACGACAGTGTGCGGGTTGCGTTCTGCGCGGAAGACGACTTTGATCGGTTCCGGACTCAGCCCATGACACCGCAGGAGCAGATCGCGCTGTATATGAACAGCGTATCGGTGCGCATCAAACCGCTGCCGTTCCCGGATTCGGAGAATGCAATGCAGCTGGCAAATGGAAAGCTGGCAGGAATCTGGCTGCTGAGGGGCTTGACCGCCATTGATCTCGGCACCGGTGTGATAACGAATGACCCTGTCCTCGGCGTTATCTGGCAAAAAGCGGAGGTGAAATGATGTCCAAATCCTATTCTGTGATGTGGGATCCTGTCATCCCGGTGAGCTTCCTTGATGGCAGCTCGGATGAGATCGGGATCCGGGAAACGTTTGTCCGAGCGCACGAGATCGCCGATCTGCAGTGCGACTCCCCGCTGGAACGCTATGCCCTGTTCCGTCTGCTGGTTGCGTTTGCCATCGACATGATCCGCCCGGAGAGGGCAGCAGATCGGAAGGCGCTGCTGAAGAAGGGGCACTTTGATGCAGCCGTGATGGATGACTACATCGCAGCCTGCGAGCAGGATGGCCCGCGCTTCGATCTGTTCGACCCAAAGCATCCCTTCATGCAGGCTGCATATGATCCGGTGATGGATGAAAAGGCCGTCAAACCCGCAGCCAAGCTTGAAGTCAGCCTGCCGTCCGGCAACAATCACATCTTCCTGGATCACCGCCCGGAGACCATTCCGACCATGGATCCTGCCGAAGCGTTTCGGGCGATGATCAGCCTGTATGTGTTCTGCACAGCCGGCGCACAAGGCTACCCATCCGGCGTCAACAATACGCCGCCTGTGTACTCCCGCGTCATCGGACGATCGCTGTTTGAAACTATAGTGCTGAACATGGTCGCGGCAAGAGAGCATCCGACCATTGAGACCGGGTCCGTTCCCTGGAGAAGCAATGAAACCGTTGTACCGAAGCAGGAATGCGTTTCCATGACCTTGCTGGAGGCGTTGACATGGCAGCCGAGGCGAATCACCCTGATGCAGGATGAGGATGGGAGGGTTCGCAGCATCGCGCTCCAGCAGGGGAAGAATTTCCGGGGCAACGAACTATGGCGGGATCCCCATATTGCCTATCGGTGCACGCCGAAGGGAGAATGGAGTTCTGTGAAGCCGCAGGCAGGACGAGCGCTGTGGCGTGACATCGGCACGCTGCTGTCCGATTCGGCCCATGCGCGCTTTCGTCCGCCGCTGACTGTCAGCCAGTCCGGAGAACTGCTTGACAGCGTTTCGGTTCCGCTGATCATTCAGCAGATCGGCCTCGTCACCAGTCAGGCGTCCTATGTATCCTGGACAGAAGACCGGCTGTCCATTCCGATCTGCCTCCTGGAGGATGACCTGCTGGCATCCTTCATCCGGGAGGACGCAGAGATCAGCGAATCCGCACAGCGAACACTGGTACAGGGCGTCAATGCAAACTACAGCCACGACAAAAAGAAGAGCGTCGACCTGGCTGAACAGGCCAGATCCCACTTCCTCGGGCAGATGCATGATATTCTCTTCTCCTTCAGCATCCCGGATGTGTGCCGGATCAGAGATGAGATCCCGGACGACTTCAGGAGCGAGCATATCAAGCGCTTCAGCGAGCTCACGGAAGAAGCTCTGAAAAACACCCTGCGCGAGGTCGTGCAGGCGTCTGGCAGCACAGCGAAGGATTTGCAGAAGCAGGTAGAGACACAGCGGGCCGTCATCAGTTGGTTCAGAAAATCCATACGCGAAAAGGAGGAAGACAATGAGTGATGCCAAATGGAGCACCGGCAGACTGGACAGCGGGGGACGCAGTGCGCTCAAGCGCGATGCCGGTGTCATGATGGGCAGCAGCACCCGGGCCATGGAAGCCTTCTATCAGGCATTGAACTTTGCCCCAAAGAGCCGTGAGCAGGAGGAACAGTGGTACGCCTGTCTCTGCATGGAATGCCTGTGGAAGCCTGAGAACCGCCCCACGTGCATCCGCTTTGAGGAACTGCTGAGGCGGATGTATCAGAGCAGCGAGACATCGGACAGCATCAAGCGCCGGATCATCACGGTGCTCGATGTGCCCTGGAGCAGAGACGGCTATCTGCTGGGCAAACTGAGCAATTTCGCCCGCCTGCTGTACAGCAAAAACAGCAGCGTGATGCCGGATTTCGCGGCACTGGCAGACGACCTGTCCAATTGGAACCATCCGGACAAGTTTGTGCAGCGGCGCTGGATCCGCACGATCTGCGGCCTGGCCAAAGACAATGACACCAACACCGACGATCATGATAAGGAGGACACTGAAAATGCTGATTGAAGTCCATATGCTGAAGAACTATCCCCCGGTAAATCTGAACCGTGACGACAGCGGCGCACCCAAGTCCTGCTTCTTTGGCGGCGTACAGCGCGGCCGCATCTCCAGCCAGTGCCTGAAACGCAGCTGGCGCACTTCCGATGTGTTCAAGAGCGTCGGCAGCTACGGCATTCGGACCCGGAAACTCCCTGAACTGGTTGCGGATCGTCTGCTGGAACTTGGTGTGGATCCGGAGATCGTGGAAGAAGCCAAGGTCAAACTGACCGGCATCGCCAACAAGGAAGGCAGCACGACCAACGATGGTAAGACGGCACAGATCGTCTTCTATTCCAAGGAAGAGATCGACCGCGTTGTGATACGGGTGCAGGAAGCGATCGATGCCGACGGGGATCTGAAGACATTCAAGAAGCGCAAGGCAAAAGAGTTCGATGCTATGAAGGCCGATGCGAAAATCAGCCCTGTCAGCGCCGATATCGCGCTCTTCGGCCGCATGGTCACGTCGGAGTACTTCATGAATGTGGACGCTTCCATGCAGGTGGCGCATGCCATCTCCACCCACGCCGTCAACCGTGAAAGCGACTATTACACTGCCATGGATGATCTCCTGAAGGCCGGTGAGGAAAGCGGCGCCGGTATGGTCGGCGATACGGACTACAACAGTTGCTGCTACTATGAGTACGCGTCCATCGACACGGATGCGTTGGCTGAAAACCTGAAGAATGCCCCGGATCGGGATGCTGTGATGGAGAAGCTGATCCCTGCCCTGCTGCAGGCGATGGCGTACAGCAATCCCTCCGGCAAGCAGAACACCTTCGCCGGACAGATCATGCCGGATCTGGTGATGATCGAGTGCAAGCGGGACAAGATCCCTTTGAGCTATGTCAACGCCTATGAGATCCCTGTTCCCACCTGGGGCAGCGCTCCCCGCATTGTGGAGAACAGTATCAGGCGCCTTGCGGAGCATGTGGACAGCATGGACGATGCCTACGGCCTGCCGGTGCTGGCCAGGGGCTGGTTCGCGCCTCGCTATGCGGAGATCAAGCCTGCTTCCTGTGAGGCCTATGCGAAGTTCGCGGATCTGATCAAGGCCTGTATGACCTGGACGCGGGGTGAGGGCGTATGAAGTTCATCCGCCTCTGTTTCCGGGGGCCGCTGCAGAGCTGGGGTGAGCGCAGCCGCTGGGACAGCCGCGACACCGCCGCCATGCCCACCAAGTCCGGCGTGATCGGAATGATCGGCTGCTGCATGGGCATTCCCCGGGGCGATGACAGGCTTCAGGCCCTGAACGAAGCCCTGCACATTGCCGTGCGGGCCGATCAGCCGGGGCGTGTGATGACGGACTTTCACACGGTGCAGGCTCCCGATGGCCAACGCATATTGAACGCGGAGGGCAAACCACGGGGCGAAACCATCCTGACCCCCAAACAGTACCTGCAGGAAGCCGTGTTCACCGTGCTCATCTGGGGTGAGGCCGAGGCAATGGATCAGGCTTATCGCGCCTTCCTGCACCCGGTGTGGACACCGTATCTCGGCAGGCGGAGCTGCGTGCCCTCCGTGCCGCTGATCCCAGATCTCATTGAAGCGGAGACGGTGGATGAGGCCATCGCCATCGGTGCGGAGCGTTCGGCGCTGGTTGAGATCGAACAGCTCCCGGGCGACGTGCTTCGGCCGGACGAGCGTCTGATCCATCGGCCCGACAGCGTGGTGAACGCGTCGTTGAATATGTACAGGCCCAGGGCCGTCCGGGCATCCACGCTGCAGATGAGGGAGGGATGAGTCATGTATCTCACGAAAATCGGCATGGATCTCCGCCACCCGAGCGCCCGGCAGGGTCTGAAAGATCGTCAGGATCTGCACCGCAATCTCGCCCAGGCGTTCAGCGGGAAGTTCCTTTATCGCGTACTGACTCGCAGTGATACTTCCTCCCTGCTTGTGCTGAGCGAAGAGCTCCCGGACGCCGGTGCGCTCTCGGCCAGAGGGTATCAGCTGCAGGAGACTCAGAATGTCTCTGCGCTGAAAGAGAAGTATGCCGATGGTGCGGTGCTGCATTTCGATCTCCTGGCTGCTCCATCCAAGAAAGCGAAAGAGGACGGCCGGGACAACAGCCGCCGCGTCTTCCTATCCACTCCCGAGCTTCGTGCGGACTGGCTGAAACGGCAGGGTGACAAATATGGCTTTGAAGTCCTGGAGGTCCACGAGCCGTCTGCCGAGGAGAAGCTGTCCGTAGGCAGAAACAGCGGCGTGTTTGCGCTGACTGCGGTGGAGCTCGAAGGTGTGCTCCGGATCCGGGATGCCGCTCGTTTCTGGACCGCGTGGGAGAAGGGGATCGGTCCGGAAAAGGCGTATGGGCTGGGACTCATGCTGCTGAGGCGTTAAGGTTGGGAGCGAGTGTATAAATGGGGAACAACAATTTGCGTGCGCTGCCGAAGCTTCGCGACAGCATCAGCTACGTCTACGCTGAACATGCGATGATTGAGCAGGAAGACTTCTCCTTGGTTATCATCCGCAAGGATGGAAACGTTCCGATCCCGGTTGCATCCACAACTTGTCTGTTGTTGGGACCGGGTGTCAGCATCACCCATGCGGCAATCAAGACAGCAGCCGAAAACGGGTGTTTGATCGTCTGGTGCGGCGAGGGGATTCAAAGCTTCTACGCCGCCGGAACAGGGGAGACGCGCAGCGCTGAAAACCTGCTGCATCAGGCAAAACTGTGCATGGATCCCGATCTTCATCTTAAGGTGGTTCAGCGTATGTATCTGCGCCGCTTCGGAGATATCGCGGATGAAACCTATACGGTTAAGCAGCTGCGAGGCATGGAAGGAGTGCGCGTCCGAGAGGCATATAAGCTTGCGTCAAGAACATATGGAGTACCATGGACTGCCAGAAACTACAAGGCGACCGACTGGGACGAGGCTGATCCCGTCAACAGAGCTCTTTCCTGCGCCAACACCGTCCTGTACGGGCTGTGTCATGCTGCGGTCGTGTCATTGGGATTCAGCCCTGCATTGGGATTCATTCATACGGGCAAGCAGCTGTCCTTCGTCTATGATGTGGCCGATCTGTACAAGGCTGACATCACAATTCCCGCAGCTTTCTCCGCAGTTAAGGATGGGCATCTCGAAAACCTGGAAGGTCAGGTTCGCAGAAGAGTGCGCAATCTGCTGAGTCATCACAAACTGTTGCGCCGGATTCCGGAAGATCTTGAATGGATTTTTCAGGTCAAAGCCGACGGGGAGGAACCGGATGATCATGTCGGTGACATTTGGGACCCATCCGGCAGCCTTCAGGGTGGAAAGAATTGGGGTGATGAGTCAACACCATGACAGTCCTGATTGTCGAGAACGCCGCGGAGGCAACACGCGGCCAGATCTGCCGTTGGATGTTGGAAGTGAAGCCCGGGGTTTTCATTGCCAAAGTGAGTGCGATTGTCCGGGAAGCGATCTGGAAACTGGTCAAGGAAGACCAGAGAACGCTCGGGGCGATCCTGGCTTACAGCGCGCCGACCGAGATAGGGTTTATGCTGGAAATGTACGGAGAACCCAGGAGGAGCATCATCGACATGGACGGACTTCAGCTCATAAAACGAGCCTAAACCCGCATAAACACTAAGTGTCTGCCCCACGCACGTGGGGATGAACCGAAGGCCGAGGCCGCGGAGGCGGATATGCCCCGGGTCTGCCCCACGCACGTGGGGATGAACCGGACGCCAACGGGGGCGACTACACGCTGCCGGAGGTCTGCCCCACGCACGTGGGGATGAACCGATATAAACGCGAATTTTCCGACCTGCACAAAATAGTCTGCCCCACGCACGTGGGGATGAACCGCGTTTGCCGACGCACTCGCTGACGCTGATGCCCGTCTGCCCCACGCACGTGGGGATGAACCGAAAACCGCCCCGAAGGGCGGCTCTGTGTTACTCGTCTGCCCCACGCACGTGGGGATGAACCGCGATTTTGCGGATTTCCTCTGTCTGGAGACAAGTCTGCCCCACGCACGTGGGGATGAACCGCGGAAATGCAGTTTTTCCTCGACATCGACCCGCGTCTGCCCCACGCACGTGGGGATGAACCGCTGAAGACGGCGATGGTCTCCGTCAGTTACCGCGTCTGCCCCACGCACGTGGGGATGAACCGACAGCGCAGACGCTGTACCAGTTCTTTAGCCAGTCTGCCCCACGCACGTGGGGATGAACCGTAACAGTTTGGTATCCTATACAGCAACCGCCGTCTGCCCCACGCACGTGGGGATGAACCAGACCGTCGGCGATAGGTTCAATATTGGGGATGCGTCTGCCCCACGCACGTGGGGATGAACCGCGAGGAGTCCAGCACATATCCGGGGTCTTGGGGTCTGCCCCACGCACGTGGGGATGAACCGATTTTTATCCATCACGGTCAGGTCTGCCAGCGTCTGCCCCACGCACGTGGGGATGAACCGCGGAAAGTCGGCATGCTGGCGGGCGAGCTGCGTCTGCCCCACGCACGTGGGGATGAACCGAGAACGGCACACTCCCGCCCTGGAAGCCCTTCACGTCTGCCCCACGCACGTGGGGATGAACCGGCTTATGTCCTCTTTGAGGATGAGAACCACACCAGTCTGCCCCACGCACGTGGGGATGAACCGACGGGCAGGGGGGTGGGCAAGACAAGCGGGGGCGTCTGCCCCACGCACGTGGGGATGAACCGGTGTGGCACTACCATCCACCTATTCGCGCTATCGTCTGCCCCACGCACGTGGGGATGAACCGAGGCCGTTGAAAAACTAAGTGAGCGTTACACGTCTGCCCCACGCACGTGGGGATGAACCGGATGGATGAAGAATGATCACCGGTCAGCACATCGTCTGCCCCACGCACGTGGGGATGAACCGGGCGAGATCAAGTCCATGCCCGACTGCGTGTGTGTCTGCCCCACGCACGTGGGGATGAACCGCAGCCAATCCAGGTTCAGGTCGTGGAAATTCGGTCTGCCCCACGCACGTGGGGATGAACCAGATCACCCAGGATGAGTTCCGGGGCATCCAGCGTCTGCCCCACGCACGTGGGGATGAACCGATGACCTCGCCCTGGCCCCGCAGCCATGCCGCGAGTCTGCCCCACGCACGTGGGGATGAACCGTCCCGCTATCTGGCCACCAACGGCCTGAGCCGTCTGCCCCACGCACGTGGGGATGAACCGCGTGTTTCTATCATATTCGCCTTCGGGATCTTCGTCTGCCCCACGCACGTGGGGATGAACCGTGATCCGGGTTTATGCAAGACGGATTGTCGCGTCTGCCCCACGCACGTGGGGATGAACCTGCTTGTCGATGCTGTCAGACGGAGTGACGAGAACGTCTGCCCCACGCACGTGGGGATGAACCGGGCTCCGGCACCAGCATCGCCGATATGGTGGGCGTCTGCCCCACGCACGTGGGGATGAACCGACGGGGATTCGCGAGAACACGCACAGGATGTACGTCTGCCCCACGCACGTGGGGATGAACCGTACTACGCAATGATGCACGACGGCGAAGAGATCGTCTGCCCCACGCACGTGGGGATGAACCGCTGCTGGGTGGGCGGCGAGTACAGATACCACAGTCTGCCCCACGCACGTGGGGATGAACCGGCCTACGGGTTCCGGATGAGCGACGTCAAGCAGTCTGCCCCACGCACGTGGGGATGAACCGGACCGGCAGCGGCTCTATATCTATGCCCCGTTCGTCTGCCCCACGCACGTGGGGATGAACCGTCCCGGGCTTTGGAAAAGTCCCGTGGTACTGGGTCTGCCCCACGCACGTGGGGATGAACCGACTGGACCAAATGGTTCGTCGCCCATCGGGACGTCTGCCCCACGCACGTGGGGATGAACCGGCGGGACGGGATTACATCACGTTCAAAGCCTGAGTCTGCCCCACGCACGTGGGGATGAACCGCCACATCGTTAACCATTCTGTCAGCAGCATACCGTCTGCCCCACGCACGTGGGGATGAACCGGAATGGTTCGATGAGGATGGCGAAGATCGTCCCGTCTGCCCCACGCACGTGGGGATGAACCGTGACATACATAACCCGACCGCTTGCGATTGGCCGGTCTGCCCCACGCACGTGGGGATGAACCGTCGTCCGCCAGCGCGCCCCAGTCCGTGCGCCGGTCTGCCCCACGCACGTGGGGATGAACCGATCCCGGAGACGGTGATGCCTGTCGGCAAGGTCGTCTGCCCCACGCACGTGGGGATGAACCGGCTGCATGCTATGCGCGTAAAGCGGAAAGAAACGTCTGCCCCACGCACGTGGGGATGAACCGCGCGCTTTTCGTTCCCGTCATGATTGCGTACGTCTGCCCCACGCACGTGGGGATGAACCGCACTGGGCATGATTACAAAAACTCCTGAAGATGTCTGCCCCACGCACGTGGGGATGAACCGGAGCATAACTCGCTGGTGGACCGGATGTACCAGTCTGCCCCACGCACGTGGGGATGAACCGCAATCCGCCACGAACTCCAGCTTACCCGTTGACGTCTGCCCCACGCACGTGGGGATGAACCGGTGACCAAGGCAATGGGTATGATTCGATCAAGTCTGCCCCACGCACGTGGGGATGAACCGGGCAGCGGCACCAGCATCGCCGACATGGTGGGGTCTGCCCCACGCACGTGGGGATGAACCGACGACTGGCCGATCCATGGGTATCCGACGAGAGTCTGCCCCACGCACGTGGGGATGAACCGAACGGGATCGGGAACCCACTTTCCGCGAAGTACGTCTGCCCCACGCACGTGGGGATGAACCGTTGTCCGATCGCTTCACCGCATCAGGCAGTACGTCTGCCCCACGCACGTGGGGATGAACCGTCCAGCCACATTGTTAACCATTCGTTCAGCAGGTCTGCCCCACGCACGTGGGGATGAACCGATCGACGAGCTGAAGGAGACCAGCGGGAACAGGTCTGCCCCACGCACGTGGGGATGAACCGACAGGCGTACTGCGGCTTTCTGCCCTCCTCCTCCTTCATCAGCAGAAAGGCTTTCAGGTGCGACGGCCTGACCTCTCTCAGCTCCGACACGCCCTGCTCGATCAGCCAGCGTTCCAACAGCCCGAGCAGTACCTTGTAGTTGTGGATCGTCCTCTTTGACAGCTTGCGGATCCTGCAGTCCAGAATGAACTCCTCGACACCCTCTGAAAATCGCATTAAAATACCCTCCCCTGCACAAATCGCTCCATGCAGGAGAGGGCACTTTTTGACACTCGGAGTCTCACGCGAATCTTTGCAGTCTATCGTACCTGATCAACATTTTTCGTACCGACCAGATCGTACATCCCGCGAAAACCCGCACTATGACTTACTTCAGCATCAGCCTGTACCGATGCGGGCGACGGCGTGAGAGGACATCCCGCCTGCCGGTCTTACTGCTCCGGGGCATAAGGCTTTCCGCAATGGGGGCATATACCGCGTGCCTTCATGTAATCGATCGCAAGATGCTTTCCGCACTCGGGACAAACGATAAACCCGCCTCCGGCATCCGCCCATGCCGGATCCTTGCTGGTCTGATACTGGATCACGGGATCCGTTTTGTCCGGCATGACCTTTTCCGGCGCGGCTGGCTGCTGATTGCCCTGAACGGGTTTGTCCGGCTGCTGCTCCTCTATTTCCTGCAGTCGTTTTTTTGTGTTGCACAGGTCTTCCTGCAAAGCTGTGACCAGTTCCAGGGTCTCGCCGATCGCATAAGTCGTCCATGAGCCGATCCACGATGCCAGACTGCCGATGACCATGCACAGCAATCCCGTAACAGAATTGCCGATGGCCAAAAATACGATTCCGGCGGCGACCGACAAAACGATTCCGATCCAGCAGATCGCCACGGACAGGGCCATCAATCTACTGCCGATATTGTGAAACATGATCGCATAACAGCCTTTCATAAATACTGCCAGACGAACATTCGTCTGGCAGCGGATCGAACCCTTGGAATTACTTCAGCTCCGCGAAGTACTTGATGGTCCTGACCATCTGAGAGGTGTAAGAATTCTCGTTGTCGTACCAGGACACGACCTGCACCTGATAGGTGTCGTCGTCGATCTTGGTGACCATGGTCTGGTTGGCGTCGAACAGGGAGCCGTAGGTCATGCCGATGATGTCGCTGGAGACCAGCTTCTCGGTGGTGTAGCCGAAGGACTCGGAGGCCTGGGCCTTCATCGCGGCGTTGATGGCGTCCTTGGTGATGTCCTTGCCCTTGACGACGGCGACCAGGATGGTGGTGGAGCCGGTGGGCACGGGCACGCGCTGGGCGGAGCCGATCAGCTTGCCGTTCAGCTCGGGGATGACCAGGCCGATGGCCTTGGCAGCGCCGGTGGAGTTCGGCACGATGTTGGCGGCGCCGGCACGGGCACGCTGGAGGTCACCCTTGCGGTGCGGGCCGTCGAGGATCATCTGGTCGCCGGTGTAGGCGTGCACGGTGGTCATGATGCCGCTCACGATGGGGAAGGCGTCGTTCAGGGCCTTGGTCATCGGGGCCAGGCAGTTGGTGGTGCAGCTGGCGGCGGAGATGATGGTGTCCTCGGGCTTGAGGATGTTCTGGTTCACGTTGTACACGACGGTGGGCAGGTCATTGCCGGCGGGGGCGGAAATGACGACCTTCTTGGCGCCCGCGTCGATGTGAGCCTGGGACTTGGCCTTGCTGGTGTAGAAGCCGGTGCACTCCAGCACGACGTCCACGTCCAGTTCCTTCCAGGGCAGGTTCGCGGCCTTGGGCTCGGCATAGATGGTGATCTCTTTGCCGTCGACGGTGATGGAGCCGGGGACCTTCACGGTCTTGCCGTCTTCCTCAAACACAGGCTCCTTGGAGGACACGGTGTGCTTGTTCTCGCCGATCACGCCGCAGTAGCCCTTCTGGGCGGTGTCATACTTGAGCAGATGGGCCAGCATGGCAGGGCTGGTCAGGTCGTTGATGGCCACGATCTCGTAGCCCTCAGCACCGAACATCTGACGGAAGGCCAGGCGGCCAATGCGTCCGAAACCATTGATAGCAACTTTCACAGCCATTGGAATCTCCTCCTCTACATTTGCGGGTTCCCCGCTGATCCCATTGTAAACGATTCACGCGGATTTTGCAACAGGTTTCCGACAGAAAAGAAAAATTCGTGAAGAAAATAACAAAGCCGTCGATCCCCTTGCAAGCCCGGTCCGGCCCGTGTAGAATAGGGGAGAAGGAGGGGATGGCGCCGTGGCGGGGGAAGAGAGCCTGCGCACCCGGTTCCGGGCGTCGCTCTGGGATCCGTTCGTCCGGGCGATCGGGCGGTACGGGCTGATCGAGGCCGGAGACAGTGTTGCCGTCTGCGTGTCCGGCGGCAAGGATTCCATGCTGCTGGCGAAGCTGATGCAGCTGTATCGGCCGGTCAGCCCGGTGCCTTTTGAACTGCGCTTCCTCTCGATGGATCCCGGCTACAGCCCCGCCAACCGCCGGCAGGTGGAGGCGAACGCCGCCCGGCTCGGCATCCCGCTGCAGATCTTCGGGACCGACGTTTTCGAAGTGGCGAACCGGCAGATGAAGAACCCCTGCTTCCTCTGCGCGAAGATGCGCCGGGGCCACCTGTACAGCGAGGCGCAAAAGCTGGGCTGCAACAAGATCGCCCTGGGCCACCACTTCAACGACGTGATCGAGACCACCCTGATGGCCATGCTCTACGGGGCACAGCTGCAGGCCATGCCGCCGAGGCTGACGGCCGCCAATTTTGAGGGCATGACGCTGATCCGGCCGCTGTATCTGGTGCGGGAGGACGACATCATCGCCTGGCGGGACGCGGAGGCCCTCACCTTCCTGCAGTGCGCCTGCCGGCTGACCGAGGGCACGGCGGACGGCAGCCATGACTCCAAGCGCGCCGAGGTCAAGCGGCTGATCCGCCGCCTGCGGGAGGAGGACCCGGAGGTGGAACGGCATATCTTCGACAGCCTGCACCGCGTGGACGCGGGCAGCTTCCCGCAGGGCGGGACCTGACGGCCTGCGCCGACCCCGCGGGACGCAAAAACGCGGTCTCCCGATCCCGTGCGGGAGCCGCGTTTTGTATTGCGCCGGGAGCCGCAAAGCCTCCGTGAAAGGACATTCATCCCCTCAGCAGGCTCTTCGACGCCTCCAGCGCGGCGATGACGCGGTCGCACCAGGCGTCGAATTCCGGATCCTCCCGCTGACACTCCTCCGGATGGGCGAGGATGTAGGCCAGGGCCTTCCGCACCCCCTGGTCGAAGCGGACGGAGGTGCGCATGTCCGGTACGGCACGCTTCAGCTTGCCGTTGTCGAAAACCACCGACACGGCCTTGTCGCCGAGAAGGCTGCCCTCCAGGTCATAGCCGTACGGCCGGCCGGCCTCGGCCAGGTATTCGGAGGCGACGTGGTACGCGTGGAGCGGGACCCCCAGGGCATCGGCGATGGCGGCGTGGATCTGGTCCCAGGTGAGGGTCTCGTCGCCGGTGATGTGGAAGGCCTCGCCGATGGCGTGGGGGTTGCCCATGAGTCCCGTGAAGCCGACGGCGAAGTCGGTGTTGAAGGTCAGGGTCCACAGGGAGGAACCGTCCCCCTGGATGATCACGGGCTTGCCCTCCAGCATGCGCCTGATGACCTGCCAGGAGCCGTTCTTCCCGTGGATCCCGACGGGGATGCTGCGCTCGTCATAGGTGTGGCTGGGCCGGACGATGGTGACCGGAAAGCCTTCCTCCCGGTACTTGCGCATCAGGAAGTCCTCACAGGCGATCTTGTTCCGGGAGTATTCCCAGTGGGGATTGGCCAGGGTCGTGCCCTCGGTGATGACATAGCCTGCCGCGGGCTTGTGATAGGCCGAGGCGGAACTGATGTAGATATACTGCCGGGTCTTTCCGCGGAAGAGCCGGTGATCCCGCTCCACGTCCTCTTGGGTGAAGCCGATGAACTCGCACACCGTGTCGAAGAACAGGCCCTCCAGCTTCCGCGCCGCGTCCTGTTCGTCGCGGATGTCCGCGGTGATCGTGCGGACACCCTCCGGGAGGTCGGCCTTCCGGTTCCCCCGGTTGAGCAGCCAGATCTCCCAGTTCGGATCCTCCGCCAGCCGCTTCACCACCGCCGTGCTGATGGTGCCTGTGCCGCCGATAAACAACGCCTTCATCGGGCAAACCCTCTTTCTTTGATTCGGGGCGGCTGTTCAGACCGCCCTGCATATAGTGTCGGCGAAGGAGCTCCAAACCGCATCGCCCCATCCCCCTGCCCCCTTCCCGAGGGAAGGGGGAGAAGAGAGCGCGGGCCTGCGGCCCGCACCCGCTGTTGGCCGGGCCGCATGGAAGTCACCCGATCCGTGTGTTTCCTGTCCATCCGTGCGGGTCTGCCGACCGACTGAACAGTTACTCACATTCTTCGTTCTTCGTTTTCATTTGCTTGATTCCGGCTGACCGCGTCCCCTTCCATGCCGGTGATCTCCACGTCCGTCAGGGTCAGCTCCGCCGTGTTCTCGACGATGAGGCCCACGCCCCGCAGCTTCGGCACGGTGTCCGCCATGGCCGGCTGGATGGCCGGGGCGTCGGGATCCACCCGGATGCGGACGCGCTCCAGGGCGATGTGCTCCACCGGCTGCTCCGGAAGGCCGAGGACGTAACCCGCGCAGGCCGCGCCGTCCGCCTCCACGTCCCGGAAGGTGATGGTGCCGATCCGCGGGGTGGTCTCGTCGACGGGCTGCTTCTCCCGGCTCTGCACCCAGGCGGAGTGCCCGTCCGGATCGCAGAAGTAGAGCGCGTTCACCACCAGCGGCACCCGCACGCGCTCCATCTTCACCCGCTCAAAGGTGATGCCGTCGATGACGCCCTGTTCGCCGCGCCCGCGGCGCGTCTTGATGCGCAGGCCCCGGTCGGTGTCGCGCATCAGGCAGTCCCGCACCCGCACATTGCGCACGCCGCCGGCCATCTCGCTGCCCACGGTCACGCCCCCGTGGCCGTTCTCCATCAGGCAGTGGGCGATCTCGATGTCCTCGCATGGGGTCCTGAAGCGCTGCCCCATCCAGATCTTGCCGCTCTTGACGGCGATGCAGTCGTCCCCCAGGGAGAAATGGGTGCCGGCCAGCAGGATGCCCCGGCAGCTCTCCGGGTCGAAACCGTCGGTGTTGGGGCTGTTCGCGGGGGCCAGGACGGTCAGGTTGAGGAAGCGCAGATCCTCCGAGAAATAGGGGTGGAGGTTCCAGCAGGGGGAATTCCGCACGGTGATGCCCTGCAGGGTGATGTCCCGGCAGCGGTTGAGAAAGACCATCCGGGGCCGCCAGGCGCCGCGCTTCGTGCGGTGGTCCAGCCACCAGTCGGAACGGTCGCCGCCGCCGTCCAGCACGCCTTCGCCGTAGATGTCCACGTCCTCCGCCTCAAACCCTGTCAGCAGCGAGGCGAAGGTGTCCAGGGGGTTGCCCTCCCAGCTGCCCAGCGACAGATCCGGCAGCGGGGAAACGGAGGCGCCGCCTTCCGACGGGGCTTCCGTGGGCGGGGTCAGCCCCGGAAGAACGGGAAAACGCGTGCGGTCGGTGTCCAGCCGCAGTGTTGCGCCTTTGCGGAGCTCCATGCGGATGTGGCTCTTCAGGAAGAGGGGACCGGTGCGCCAGTCTCCCGCCGGGATCAGCACTCTTCCGTATGCCGGGCAGCAGCTGATGGCCGCCTGGATGGCCGCGGTGTCGTCGTGGACGCCGTCGCCCACCGCCCCGAAGCGGCGGATGTCCATGGTATAGCTTTCCTTCGCCGTGCGGAAGGAGAGGCTTTCCCCCCGATCCGTCTCCAGCGTGTAGGCGGTGTCCGGCCACAGGCGGTACAGCGAGAACACGCAGGTCTCCGCCGTGCCCGCGTCCTCGCCGTTCAGGGTCAGCATGCGGGGCGTGTCCAGCCCGTAGAGACCCTCCTCGATCAGGAAGCACGCGCTCCGGGTGCCGATGAACAGAGGCTTCATGGAAACAACTCCCTTTCCTGGGCGGTCAGGCGATCAGGTTGATCAGGCCGCTGACGCCGATCATGGCATAGGTCAGTTTGCGGAGGAGGTCCGGGTCCAGCTTGTCCGCCAGCTTGCCCGCGATCCATACGCCCGCGATCACGGCGGCAACGCCCACGCCGATGGGCGGCAGGTGCGCCGGCTGCAGGACCCCGGTGATCAGGCGGTAGGCCGTGTTGTAGAGGCAGTTGACGCCGAAGCAGAGCTGGATGGTGCCCAGGTATTCCCGCTGGGAATCCGTCGTCCGCAGATAGTACAGCACCATCAGCGGGCCGCCGATCCCGAAGAGCCCGTCGCAGGCGCCGGAGACCGCGATGCACAGCGCCGCCAGGGGCAGCGGCATCTTCCGCTTTTCCGTCTTCCGGTCGAGAAACAGGTAGTAGACGGCGAGGAGGACCAGAAAGCCGCCGAAGACCTTCTTCAGCAGAACGCCGTCCACCCGGGAGGCGAAATTGATGCACACCGTGCTCACAGCCAGGTACAGGACGGAAGGCATCAGCGCCTTTTTCACGTCGACGGCGTCCCGGTAGCGCCGGACCATGGAGGCGTTCAGAGCGATGCAGATGGCCGTGGAGATCCCCGCGGCCTGGGGCAGGTCAAAGAAGTACGGCAGCCCCAGCATCATGACGATGCTGGCGCCGAAGCCCGTCACGCCCTGCACGATCCCCGCCGCCAGCGCCAGCGCCGCCGCGATCGGTATCATCATCGGGATCCCCCCGTCATCATCGCCCGGCGGGACGCTTCATGCCTTTGCCTGCAGCACCTCGCTGTAAGCCATCAGGAAGGCGGCCACGCCCTTGACCTCGTCCCACACCACGGGCTCAGAGAGGTAGTAGGCCACGGAGCCGTCCCGCTTCTCGCCCGGGCCGAGGCCTGCCACGCCGCACATGTCGCGGATGTGGGCGGTTCCGTCCTCCGCGGTGAAGAACTTGGTCTCCTCCAGCCCCTTCCAGGCCTTCAGGCCCAGCGGCAGATACGTTTCGCCGTCCAGCACGCCCAGGCGCACGCCCTTCAGCAGGGCATAGCACAGCATGGAGGAGCCGGAGGTCTCCAGGTAGTTGCCCTCTGCGTCGGCCCGGTCGATCACCTGGTAGATCAGCCCGGTGTCCCTGTCCATCCAGCGGGTGATGCCCCGGATCGCCTCCCGGAACAGCTCGACCAGATACTGCCGGTGCTCAAACAGCTGCTCGTCACAGAAGTCGATGCAGTCGATCATCGCCATCAGGTACCAGCCCATGGCCCGGGACCAGAAGTTGGCGGAAAGCCCGGTCTCCTTGTCGCACCAGGGCTGTTGACGGCTCTCGTCCCAGCCGTGGTAGTACAGGCCCTTCTCCTCGTTGTACAGGTGGGCCCGCACCACCCGGAACTGGTTCGTGATGTCGCTGAGATCCGCGTTCCGGTTGAAACGGCGTTCGTACAGCATGCGGAAGGGCTGGGCCATGTAGAGGCCGTCCAGCCACACCTGCCAGGGATAGATCTCCTTGTGCCAGAAGTTGCCGCACCGGCAGCGGGGATGCGTGCGCAGGCGGTCCATGTGGAACTCGATGGCGGTCTTCCAGCGGCGCTCGTCGCCGGTTTCGTCCAGGGCGAAGAACAGGGGGCGGCCGGGGGCGATGTTGTCGATGGAATAGGCGTGGAGCTCAAAGCCCGGGATGCTGCCGTCCGGCATCACGAACCTCTCCATGTAGTTCATGGCGAAATCCCGGAAGGCGGCGTCCCCCGTCGCCCCGTACAGGTCGATGGCCGCCACCATGATGCAGCTGTCCTCGTAGTTCCAGCCGTTCTTGTACTGGGTGTAGGAACCCATGAAACTGCGCGCGAAGCTCCGGATATCGGGCATGGGGAAACCTCCTTGCTGCGGTGCGTCAGATCTGAATGCTGTCGGGATACCTGTGGGCTCATTATACATGGTCTGACGGCGGTGTGTCAATCGCGCCGCCCCGCCGCGAAAGAAAAAACCGGGGAGCGGCGGCTCTCCGGTCGATGCGGCGGATGAAGGATCAATGCCGGTCCAGCCTCTCCAGGGGCTGTTCCGGCCCGCCGAGGCGTACCCAGTTCTCCCACAGCGGCGCGAAGTCCTCCGCGGGGATCTCCACGGTGCCGGTCACGGTGCGTTCCCCGTTCAGGGTGAAGGTGAGGGTGCCGTTCTCCGTCATGCTCTCCGCCAGGGGCTGCAGGTCGGCTGTCAGCCAGAAACAGTACTCCTCCTGCACGATGGCGTCATACTCGGTGGTAGTGGGATCCGCCGATGCGGTCACGGTCACGTC
The DNA here is from genome assembly GCA_902767565.1 of uncultured Eubacteriales bacterium. GTDB lineage: Bacteria > Bacillota > Clostridia > Christensenellales > Aristaeellaceae > RUG11272. The sequence continues at coordinate 28,031 of CACXHY010000002.1, forward strand.
CCCCGCCGTCAGGGTGACGGTGCCGGCGCAGAGCATGTCCTCCAGCTGGGTGGCCAGCGTCAGCCGCAGCACCACCACGCCCTCGTTGGCCAGGGACACATAGTCCACAAAGGCCACCACCCGGCCCTCGCTCATCGTGCCGAAGTAGGGCTGTCCCTCGGGCCGGTAGATCATGTCGATGCGGTTGCCGGCCATGAAGCAGTCGAGGCTCTCGTCCGCGTCCAGGGCGTCGAGGTCGAACAGGCCGGAGCCGTCTTCCGCAAAAACGGAGGTCAGGCACAGAACAAGGATGAGAAACAGGGGGATCAGTCTGCGGATCGTCATGCCGTCACGTCCTTTCCGTCTCACCGGATCCGCCGGGCTTCGAGGTAGTAGCGCTTCTCGCAGGCGTGGCCCATGGAGAAGGTTTTCCGCGGCAGCACGCCGTCCCGGGCGATGCCGGGGAAGAGGCCGTCCTTGGGGATGCCCGGCAGCAGGAAGGCGGCGGCGCCGGGCTGCCGTCCGAGCCGTTCGGCGGTGTCGTCGCCGTGGATGTAGTCGATCTGATCCGGCCGCACCGTCTCGTCGAGGAAGCGCTGGAGGATGGCCACGGGCAGTTCGCCGAGGGAGGGATTCAGGAAGAACACGCTGTCGCTGTCCGCGCTGATGACCCGGATCGGGTATCCGCCGGAGGCGCATACGGAAGCCAGGTCGTCCGCAAGCTTCTGCGGGTCGACGCCCGTCACCACGCGGTGGATCGGCTCAAACTGCTGGGCGGCGTCGCGGATGTTCTCCAGCTCCACCATGGCGCAGCGGGAGGGGTGATCCTGCGCCTGCTCCGGGTGCGCCCGGCGCCGGGCTTCCCGGCACTCCTTGGCGGTGGCCAGGGAATGGTTGCCGTCGCCCACGGCGTACAGGATGGGGGAGACGCCCATGGCGGCGTATTTTTCTTTCATGCGCTGTTCGTAGGCCGCGATCCGTGCTTCCAGGCGCGCCTTCGCGTCCCCGTCCACGAGCCGCCCGGCGATGTGCCCGCCGCCCTGCATCAGGTCGAAATCGTACAGGAGGGGGAGGGCTTCCTTTTCCGCGGTCAGGCTCTCGATCAGGGTCGACTGATCGTCGTCGCAGAGCATCAGCACATGGGTGAGCTCCATCAGCGCGTCCTTCCGGATGGCCACCCGCGGCGGGATGCGCTCCACCACCGTGCGCTCGGTGGCCCGGATGGCGCTGCGGGCGTCGGGGCGGTAGTCGTAGGCGTCCAGATCCACCGCGCCAACCACGCCCCGGCGGATCGTCCCGTCCGTGAGGGTGCGCTCCACATACACATAGCTGTCGGGATACTCCCGGAAGATCCGCCGGTTCAGGCAGTCCTCCATGGAGCGGTTGATGAAGGCGATGCGAGCCTCCCGGTCCTGCTTCAGCCAGGCTTCGGGGAAGATCAGGTTCAGGGCGGAGGGCGCGTCCCCGGCCTCCCGCTTCACGGCCTCCCAGTACTCCGGCTCGGAGGTGTACTGGTCGCAGGCGATGACCGCCCACTTCGGCAGCAGGGCTTCCTCGGGGATCAGCAGGTCGGCGCTGTGGAAAACGGTGGACATGGGTCTGCCTCCTTGTCGGGATGATGGTCCGCCCGGCTGTCCTTGAGATTAGGCGGCGGGTCTGCCTTCATCCTACCACCTTCGGGCGTCTGTTTCAACCGCAAATTGCAGCGAAAAACCCCGCGGGCCTCACACCCGCGGGGCGGCAGGGTCGGTTTACTTGAAGCAGATTTCGGAGGCGAAGGTGTAGAAGGACTGGGACCACACGAACCAGTCGTGAGCGCCGGGCACATAGCCGCCGTCGATCACGTTGTCCATGGGATGCTCAGCCAGCCAGGCCACGAAGTTCTCGTATTTGATCTGCTGGCCTTCGCCGTTGGCGGCGATGCGCTCGGAGGCGATGTCCTCGGTGCCGACGGTGAAGAAGAACACCGGCTCATGGATGCCTTCCGCGTCCGGATCGACCGCGCTCATATCGGGGCCGGAGAAGGCGCCATAGTAGCCGAAGACGTCCGCGTGCTCAAAGAACATGTGGAAGGTGGTCATGGAGCCCATGGACAGGCCGCCGAAGGCGCGGTCCTTGGCCTCGTGGGACACGTTGTAGTTGGCTTCCATGTAGGGGATGACGTAGTTGATCATGTTCTCGCCGATCTTGGCGTAGTCCCAGCCGAAGCTGTTGTGGTCGAGCGTCACGACGATCACGTCGAGGCCGAGGTTGGCGATGATGTTGTCGACGTGGCCCATGGCGAACCAGTCGGTCTCGTTGCCGCCGCCGCCGTGGGACATGTAGATCACCTTGTAGGGCTCCTCGCGCTCGGCGTCATAGCCGGCGGGCAGGTAGATGCCCATGTCCTGATGGTCGCTCAGCACGCCGGTGTACTCCACATAGCGCAGCTCGCCGTAGTTCTCGGAGGGGAGCACGAAGTCCAGGTTCGGAGAGCCGGCCTGCTTCTCCTCGTCGTAATAGCCGTACACGATGCTGTGCGTGAGATCGCCCGTGGCGATATCGCTGTGCTCGGCGTTGAGCAGGGCGGGGGAGGGGTTGGCCGGGTCACAGATGGTCTCGGTGGTGCCGTCCGCGCGGGTCAGGATGTAGCTGTAGGCGTAGGATCCGCTGGTGATGGGGAAGGAGAGGTGCCACACGCCGGCGGCCTCGTCATACACCATGGCCTCGGTGTAGCCCCAGGTGGATTCCGCGATGGAGGGGCCCGTCATGTTGGAGGAATACTGGCCCGCCGCGTACTCATAGGGCGTGAAGCGGTTCTCCACGGCCAGGGGCTGCGCGGGATCCACATGGGCGAAGGGGCCGGTCACCTGAACGCCGGTCACGGTCTCGTCCTCGGGGACATAGACGAAGGTCACGGTGTAGCCGGAGGGAGATTCGGGATCGGCCGTCACCGTCGCGCCGGGCGTGTAAACGGTCTCCTCCGCCAGGACGCAGGCGCAGCCGGCGAGCATCGCGCCGGTCAGGAGCAGGGCAAGGATCTTGCGGAACATGGCGATCGTCTCCTTTTCTGCCGTCACAGGCAGGATCCGCCCTCCGCGAACATGCGGCGGGCGCTCCTGTTCCGTACCCTCATGCTACCACAGGGATGCACATCATGTCAAGACGATATGGCCGGAATCTGGACAAATCCGACATCCGGCAGGGACGAAAGAAGACCGCGCCGACAAGATGCCGACGCGGTCCGATGATCATTTGATATGGCTGTGCCGCTCCTGCAGGCTCTGCACTTCGCTCTGCCCCTGCCGGACCGCCAGGATGCCCTTCGCGCTGGCGAGGGCGGCGGCGATGGTGGTGATGTAGGGGACGCGGCTCTTGATGCAGGCCTTGCGGATGTAGCTGTCGTCCGGGCCCCGGCCGCTGCCGATCGGCGTGTTGACGACCAGCTGCACCTTGCCGTTGGTGATGACGTCGTAGCAGTCCGGGCGGCCCTCGTCGATCTTGAAGACCTCCTCCACCGGGATGCCGTGGCTGATCAGCAGCGCGGCCGTTCCCGATGTCGACAGGATCCTGAATCCCGCTTTGACAAAGGTCTTCGCGACCTCCACCACCTCGGGCTTGTCCTTGTCGTTGACGGTGATCAGCACCGTGCCGGACATGGGAAGGGCGGTCTTGGTGGCCTCCTGGGCCTTGAAGTAGGCTTCGCCGACCGTGTCCGCGATGCCGAGCACCTCGCCGGTGGAGCGCATCTCCGGTCCGAGCAGCGGGTCGACCTCGGGGAACATGTTGAAGGGGAAGACGGCCTCCTTCACGCCGAAGTGCGGGATCTGCCGCTCCTTCAGGCCCTTCAGCGGGGACTCCTTGCCCGTGAACTCGTCGGTGATGATCTCGGTGGCGAGCGGCACCATCGCGATGTTGCAGACCTTCGACACCAGCGGCACCGTGCGGCTGGCCCGGGGGTTGGCCTCCAGGACGTAGACCGTGCCGTTCTCGATGGCGTACTGCATGTTCATCAGGCCCCGGACGTGCATCTCCTTTGCGATCTTCCGGGTGTACTCCTTGATGGTCTCCAGCTGCGCGGCGGGGATGTTCTGGCTGGGGATGATGCAGGCGGAGTCGCCGGAGTGGACGCCCGCCAGCTCGATGTGCTCCATGACCGCCGGGACATAGGCGTCGTGGCCGTCGGCGATGGCGTCGGCCTCGCATTCCATGGCGTGGCGCAGGAAGCGGTCGATCAGGATGGGCCGGTCGGGGGTGACGCCCACGGCGGCGGCCATGTAGCCCTTCAGGCTCTCGTCGTTGTACACGACCTCCATGCCGCGCCCGCCCAGCACATAGCTGGGACGCACCATCACCGGATAGCCGATGCGGTCGGCGATGGCCTTGGCTTCCTCATAGTTCACCGCCATGCCGGACTCGGGCATGGGGATGCCGAGACGGTCCATCATGGCCCGGAACAGGTCCCGGTCCTCCGCCATGTCGATGACGGAGGGCGGCGTGCCGAGGATGCGCACCCCGTTCTTCTCCAGCGAGGCGGAGAGGTTCAGCGGCGTCTGGCCGCCGAACTGGGCGATGACGCCCAGCGGCTGCTCGTGCCGGTAGATGGCCAGCACGTCCTCCAGGGTCAGGGGCTCGAAGTACAGCTTGTCGGAGGTGTCGTAGTCGGTGGATACGGTCTCCGGGTTGCAGTTGACGATGATGGTCTTAAAGCCCGCCGCCCGCAGCGCCTTGGCCGCGTGGACGCAGCAGTAGTCGAACTCGATGCCCTGGCCGATGCGGTTGGGTCCGCCGCCGAGGATCATGATCTTGTTGCTGTCCGGCATGGCCGGGGCGGCCTTGGCGGGGTGATAGGTGGAATAGTAGTAGGCGCTGTCCTGTGTCCCGCTGACGTGGACGGCCTCCCATTGCTCGAAGATTCGGGCGGCTTCCCGGGCTTCGCGCACGTCGTCCTCCGGGATCTCCAGGATCTGGCTGAGGTATTTGTCCGAGAAGCCATCCATCTTGGCCTGCCGCAGCAGATCCACCGGCGGCACCTGCCCCCTGAAGGACAGCAGGACCTCCTCCTCCGCCACCAGCTCCTTCATCTGTTCGATGAAGTAGGGCTTGATGGCCGTCAGCTTGTACAGCTCCTCCACGGTGGCGCCCTTGCGCAGGGCCTCGTACATGACGAACTGACGCTGGGAGGTGGGGTAGCGCAGGAGCTTCAGCAGCTCCTCCTTGCTCTTCTCGTGGTAGTCCTTCGCCCAGCCCAGGCCGTAGCGGCCCTGCTCCAGGGAGCGGATGGCCTTCTGGAAGGCTTCCTTGTAGGTCTTGCCGATGGACATGACCTCGCCGACCGCGCGCATCTGGGTCCCCAGCTTGTCCTCCACGCCCTTGAACTTCTCAAAGGCCCAGCGGGCGAACTTGATGACCACATAGTCCCCGTCCGGGACGTATTTGTCCAGGGTGCCGTACTTGCCGCAGGGGATCTCGTCCAGGGTCAGCCCGGAGGCCAGCATGGCGGAGACCAGGGCAATGGGGAAGCCCGTCGCCTTGGAGGCCAGCGCGGAGGAACGGGAGGTGCGGGGATTGATCTCGATGACGATGATGCGGCCGGTCTGCGTGTTGCGGGCGAACTGCACGTTGGTGCCGCCGATGACCTGCACCTCATCCACGATGCGGTAGGCCTGGCGCTGCAGCTCCTTCTGCACGTCCTCCGGGATCGTCAGCATCGGCGCGGAGCAGAAGGAGTCGCCGGTGTGCACGCCCAGGGGATCGATGTTCTCGATGAAGCAGACGGTGATCATCTGCCCCTTGGCGTCCCGCACGACCTCCAGCTCCAGCTCTTCCCAGCCCAGGACGCTCTCCTCCACCAGCACCTGCCCGACGAGCGACGCCTGCAGGCCGCGGGCGCAGACGGTCTTGAGCTCCTCGGTGTTGTAGACCAGGCCGCCGCCCGCGCCGCCCATGGTATAGGCGGGGCGCAGCACGACGGGGTAGCCCAGCGTGTCGGCGATCTTCAGGGCCTCGTCCACCGAATAGGCGACCTCGCTGCGGGCCATCTCGATGCCGAGCTTGTTCATGGTCTTTTTGAACTCGATCCGGTCCTCGCCCCGCTGGATGGCATCCACCTGCACGCCGATGACCTTCACGCCGTACTTGTCGAGGATGCCGTTTTCCGCCAGCTCGGAGCAGAGGTTCAGGCCGCTCTGGCCGCCGAGGTTGGGCAGGATGGCGTCGGGCCGCTCCTTGGCGATGATCTGCTCCAGGCGCTGCACATTCAGGGGCTCGATATAGGTCACATCGGCGATGCCCGGGTCCGTCATGATGGTGGCCGGGTTGGAGTTCACCAGGATGATCTGATAGCCCAGCTGCCGCAGCGCCTTGCAGGCCTGGGTGCCGGAATAGTCGAACTCGCATGCCTGACCGATGATGATGGGGCCGGAGCCGATAATGAGGACCTTGCGGATGTCTGTGCGCTTGCCCATTCTTTTCCCTCGCTTTTCCGTCCATGGCAAAGCCGCCCGTTTGCGGCTTCGGGGTATTATAACAGGGAAGGGGGTACGGCGCAAGGGGATACGGCGGCCCCGTTTGTTCTGCTTTGGTTTTGGTTTCTCCGCAAGCCCGCGCCCGCCTCCGCCGGAAGCTTCCGGCATGCTTTCCGGGGAGGCCCGGGCGGCGGTTCCCTGCGGACCGCGTGCGCAGACGCGGGGCAGGGAACCGGACACGCGCCATTTTTGCGGAGAACAAGCTTTTCATCCTTCCATTTTCCGCGAAAATCGTGTATGATAGCAGGCGAATCGCTTGGGAACGGAGGGCGGACGGTGACGACGTGGCGAAGGCTGGAACCCTGGGACGCGCTGCCGGTGTACACCCTGATGCGCGCCTTTTACGACCGGCGCATCGGGGCCGGCGAGGTGCCCGACGCCCGGATCTGGGACAGCATCGGCCGCTGCACCGGCGATTATCCCCACATGGAGGGATGGGCCGTTTTTGAGGACCAGACCCTGGCGGGATACGCCATGCTGAGCCGCGTATACGACCCCGGCGAGGGAACGGAACACCTCCTGCTGCAGGAGTTCTACATCGACAAGCCCTTCCGCGCCGCCGGCTGCGGCCCCGGTTTCCTGCGGGCGCTGCCGTCCCTGTATCCCGGCTGCGGAAGGATCCTCATTCCCGACACCGCGCCGGAGGGCGTGTGGCGACCCCTGGGATACCGCCGCACGGCCGTCCTGTACGGGGCCGTCTGCCCCTCCGCCGGGAAGACCGCTCCGTGATCATCCGTGACCCTGTCAATGGAGGAAACGCCATGCCCATTCGCATCAACACGAAAATGCCCGTCATCGACCGCCTGGCCGAGGAGAACATCTTTGTCATGCCGGAGACCCGGGCCTCCACCCAGGACATCCGGGAACTGCAGATCGCCATCCTGAACATCATGCCCAACAAGGAGGACACGGAGCTGCAGCTGCTGCGCCTCCTGTCCAACACCCCCCTGCAGGTGCGGGTGACCTTCCTGCGGCTGGACTCCCACACCTACAAGAACACGCCGGAGGAGTACCTGCGGCAGTTCTACAAGCCCTTCTCCGCGGTGAAGGAGCGGCGCTTCGACGGCCTGATCATCACCGGCGCGCCGGTGGAGAACCTGCCCTTCGAGGCCGTGGACTACTGGGAGGAGCTCACCGCCATCATGGACTGGAGCACCACCCATGTGACCTCCACCGTGCACATCTGCTGGGCGGCCCAGGCCGGGCTCTTCCACCACTACGGCATCGAAAAGCATCCCCTGCCGAAGAAGCTCTCCGGGATCTACCGCCATACCACGCTCTACACCGACGAGCCCGTGACCCGCGGCTTCAACGACCGCTTCTTCGCGCCCCACAGCCGCTACACCGGCGTCAGCCGCGAGGACGTGCTCGACCACCCGGACCTGACCCTGCTGGTGGATTCCGACAACGCGGGCGTCTACCTGATCGAGGACAAGAAGACCCTCCGCCTCTTCGTGTGCGGCCATCCCGAGTACAGCCGCATGACCCTCGACGCCGAGTACCGCCGGGACGTGAAGAAAGGCATAAACCCCGAACTGCCCGTCCATTACTACCGGGACGACGACCCGGAGAAGGGCCCCGTCTTCCAGTGGAAGGCCCACGCCTATCTGCTCTTCAGCAACTGGCTGAACTACTGCGTCTACCAGGTCACCCCCTACCGCATCGAGGAGATCGGCCGCGCGCAGGGCGAGTGAGCGCATCGGCGCCGGAGGGATCCGGCGCTTTTTTGTCGGGTCCGGTGATCGCCCCGCGCTCGTTCGACAAAATGCTCCGCCGACTCTTGACATCATATGCAACTGCGGATAGAATGTATCAGATGAGACGCGCGGGAGGGATGACCATGGTGCCGACCCTGGTGAGAGACGCTTTTACGGCCTCGCCGCTTCTGAACGGCTGTGACCCGGAACAGATGTCGCCGGTGCTGCGCCGGTTTCCCACCGGGACCGCCCTTGCCGACAGCGACGGAGGCCTGCCCTGCGTCGGGCTGGTGGCCCAGGGCGTGGTGGATGTCTGGTCCGTGGCGGCGGACGGGAACGGCGTGCTGCTGTCCGCCCTGCACCGGGGCGACTGCTTCGGCATCAGCAATCTGCTGCGGGGCGGAGAGCTGGAGACCCGCCTGCGGGCCGCGACCGCGGTGTCCGTCGTGTATGTCCGGAAGGATATGCTGGAGGCCGCCTTTGCCCGGGACGGCCGTCTGGCCATGCGCTACGCGGCCGTCTGCAACGACAAGCTGCAGTTCCTGCTGCGCCGCATCGCCATGCTGACGGCCCAGACCACCCGGGGCCGGCTCATCTCCTGGCTGCTGCTCCACGCGGAGGAGGAAGGCCGGGTGGTCAGCCAGATCACGAAGACCGATCTGGCAGCGACCCTGTCTGTCAGCCGGGCGGCGCTCTACCGGGAGCTGCACACCCTGAGCGAGGCGGGGTGCCTCGAGCTCCGCGGCGAGCACATGACGGTCACCGACCGCGCCGCGATGGAAGCCATGCTGTAACGGCGGCTGCCCGCGAACGGGCGGTCCGCGCGAAAGAACGAAAGGAGTTCCCTGCGATATGAAACGTTTTCTCTCTCTGGCGACGGCTCTTTGCCTTCTTCTGGGCCTGTGCTCCTTCGCGGCTGCGGAGGGTGACGAGCCCCTGCGGGTCGTGGCCCTGAAGGGACCCACGGCCATGGGTATGGTCAAACTGATGAGCGAGGAGGATCCGGCGTATGCCTTCGAGATCGTCTCCGACATCACCATGGTCACCCCCATGGTGGCGCGGGGCGAGGTGGATATCGCCGCCGTTCCCGCCAATGTGGCGGCCGTGCTGTACAACAATCCGGACGTGGACGTGCAGGTGCTGTGCGTCAACACGCTGGGCGTCCTCTACATCGTGGAGAACGGGGACACCGTCCACAGCGTGGAGGACCTGAAGGGCCGCACGATCTATGCCAGCGGCGCCGGCGCGACCCCGGAGTATGCCCTGAACTACATCCTGAGCGCCAACGGCATCGAGGATGTGAACGTGGAGTGGAAGAGCGAGCACACCGAGTGCCTCTCCGCCCTGCTGGCCGATGAGAACGGCATCGCCATGCTGCCCCAGCCCTTCGTCACCACCGCGCTGATGAAGAACGAAAACCTGCGGGTGGCTCTGAGCCTGACGGACGAGTGGAACGCCCTCCAGGCCGGCAGCGAGACCCCCTCCGCCATGGTGACCGGCGTGCTGATCGTGCGCCACGCCTACGCCGAAGCCCATCCCGACAAGGTCAACGCCTTCATGGATGCCTATGCCGCTTCCGTGGAGTGGGTGAACGCCAACGTGGATGAAGCCGCCGCGCTGGTGGGCGGCTATGACATCGTGCCCGAAGCCGTGGCCCGCCAGGCCATCCCCGCCTGCAACATCGTGTGCATCCGGGACGAGGAACTGGTTGCCGCCCTGGGGGGCTACCTGACCGTGCTCTTCGAGCAGAACCCCCGGGCCGTCGGCGGCGCCGTTCCCGGCGAGGACTTCTGGTATGCCCGCTGAGCCGGGCGACATCCCGGTTTTTGAGAACATCCCTTTCCCGCAGGCATTCCGGGAAAGGGATGTTCCGGTTCGGGGGATATATCGCCGCTGTGTGCTGACCGCGGGCGTCAGACGGCGGTAAAACGGTATGGAACGGAAAACGCGGGAGGAACGGGCGCAGAAAGGAGAGGACGAGCCGATGAAGCCGCGCGGAGAGATCAAATGGTGGGCTGTGCTGATCTGGCTGCTGATCTGGCAGGCCGCCGCCATGCTGGTGAACTCGGAACTGCTCCTCGTATCCCCCGTGCGCACGGTGACCCGCCTGTGGGAACTGGCAGGGGAGGGTCCCTTCTGGGGCGCGGTGGGGTATTCCTTCCTGCGGATCGCCCTGGGCTTCCTGATCGGCACCCTGCTGGGCGTGCTGCTGGCGATCCTGGCCGGACGGTTCCCTCCGGTCCGGCAGCTGCTGGCGCCCCTGATGCTGACGGTGAGATCCGTGCCCGTGGCCTCGTTCATCGTGGTGATCCTGATCTGGTTCGGGGCCCGGCAGCTCTCGGTCGTCATAGACCTGCTGATGGTGCTCCCCATCATCTACACCAATACGCTGACAGGCATCCTCTCCCGGGACGGACAGATCGGGGAGGTGGCCCGGGTCTTCCGGGTCTCCCCGGTCCGCCGGGGGCTGTACATGGACCTGCCCCAGGTGCTGCCCCACTTTCGCTCGGGCTGCCGGCTGGCGCTGGGTCTGTGCTGGAAAGCGGGCATCGCGGCGGAGCTCATCAGCCAGCCCAAGGGATCCATCGGCGCGGAACTGCAGATGTCTCGCCTGTATCTGGAGACCCGGGACGTGTTTGCCTGGACCCTCGCCATCATCCTGCTGTCCATGGCCGCCGAGCGGGCGGTGCTCGCCGGGCTGAAACTTCTCGAGCGGCGCGTCACCCGCGTTCCCGAGCGGCGCGGCGGGAAGCGGCTGGACGAAGCACATACCGCAGCCCCGGGCCCGTATCACGGCGTTTTTCTCCGCGGTCTCCGCAAGTCCTTTGACGGGAAGGAAGTCCTGCCGGGCGTCGACCTCAGGATCCCGGAGGGCGTGACCACGTGCGTCATGGCGCCGTCCGGCGCGGGCAAGACCACGCTGGTGCGCGTCCTTCTGGGGCTGATCCCTCCGGACGGCGGAACGATCATCGGCCTGCAAGCCCGGAGGATCGCCGCCGTGTTCCAGGAGGACCGGCTGGTGGAGCCCATGGACGCCGTGTCCAACATCCGCCTGGTGTCGCCCGGGGTCGACCGGCAGACCGTCCTGGACGCCCTGGCTTCCTTCGGCCTGTCCGCGGACAGCGCCGCGCAGCCGGTCCGGGAGCTCTCCGGGGGCATGCGCCGGCGGGTGGCGCTGCTGCGCGCCCTGCTGGCGGACTGGGATCTTCTGACCCTGGATGAGCCCTTTCAGGGGCTGGACGAGGCCACCCGCCGGGAGGTGATCCGGGAGGTCCGGAGCCGGAGCGGCGGCCGCACCGTGCTGCTGATCACCCACGATCCGGAGGAGGCTGCCCTCATGGGCGCGCGGGTCACCGCGCTTCCGGGCGCGGAGGACGCTCCCCGCTGACGCCCGCGTTCCCCGCTGCTTTCATTGCCGGCCCACGCGGCCGGTTTTTCGTGCCGGAACAGGGCAAGGGAAAAGGACCGGCCATGTGCGGCCGATCCTTTTGATGCCAGAGACATATGCGGCGGGAAAGCCCGCCCTTTCGGGCTTATTTGCTGATGAACAGGACGCCCAGCGTGTTGGGACCGCAGTGGCTCGATACCACGCAGCCTGCCCGGGTCTCCAGGATCTCTCCGAAATAGTTCATGGCGCGGAGGGTCTCCTTGACGGGCTCCACCAGGGTCTGATCCTGGCAGGTATGGGTGACGAACACCCGGTCGGGCTCCGCGTTCCGGATGGCGGGCATGAGCTCTTCCACATAGCGGTCCAGGGAGCGCTTCATGCTGCCCCGGAACTTGGTGTCCGGCCGCATACCGCCGTTCTCCACCACGATCTTGGGGTGCAGCTTCAGCATGCCGCCCATCAGGGCCGCGGCCCCGCTGCAGCGCCCGCCCCGGTGCAGATAGGTCAGCGTGTCGACCACGAAGCTGGCCCGCACCCGGCTGCGGGTGGCCTCCACCTGCCGGACCACTTCGTCGCAGGGGAGCCCCTGCGCGGCCAGATCCGCGGCGCGCAGGATCAGCAGGCCGATGCCGGTGGACAGGTTCTGGGAATCGATCACATGGATGCGGTCCGCCGCGTTCAGCTCCTCCGCGGCCATGCGCATGACCTGGCCGGAGGCGGACATGGACTCCGAAATGCAGAAGCAGATCAGCTCATCCCCGCGCTCCACATAGGTCCGGAACTTCTTGACGACCTTATCCACGGGGAACACCGCGGTCTTGGGCGTCTCCTTGGTGCGGTCGGACCATTCGTAGATCTCGGCCTGCGAGATGTCGACCCCGTCGGTGTAGACGGATTCGCCGAGGATCACGCTGAGGGGCAGGATGTCGATGTGATAGCGCTCGACAAGTTCGGGGGAAAGGTCGCAGGTGCTGTCCGCAAGAATTTGGATCATAGCTGGCTCCTTGTAACAGACGAACATCTGCCGGAAGGACCTCCGGCAGAGGCCGCGATTTGCCCGCCGGTCCGCAAGAGACAGATGTCTCAGAAAGACCGGCAATGGAAATATAGCACAGGAGAGCCGCTTTGACAAGGTGGAAATCAGAGGAACCGGTTTCCTCCGCATGGAAAACGGGGCGCTTCCATCGCGGATAGCGTCCCGGAAAGAGGTGCCGCGCGGCGGTCAGAAGAGGGTGCCGCGGATCACCGACTGCACCAGTCCGCCCGAACTGAAGATCCCCGCCAGGGAACTGCCGTCGACCAGCGTCTGCACGGTATCCCCCGGGATCAGGGACTGGGCCACGGGCATCAGGGTGAAAATGATCAGCACGAACACGATGCCCCGGAGCAGGCCGAAGATCCCGCCCGCCAGCGTGTCCGCCTGCTTCAGCACGGGCAGCTTGACGATCGCGCGGAGGATGAAGCCGACGATCGAGAAAGCGATGTACAGCAGCAGAAACGTCGCGACGAAGCTGATGATCCCCATGCACGCGTTGACCAGGCCCTCGCTGACATAGGCCTGCACGGTTTTGCCCGCGTCCAGCGCCCCGTTCAGGAGGTTGTTTTCGATGAATTCGGCGATGGGGGCCGGCAGGTTCAGCCCGGACAGGGCTTGCCGGACGACGCCCGGCATCTGTTCCGTGCCGATCTCCGCCACCGTTTTGGCGGCATATTCCGTGTGGATCATGGAATCCGTATAGGTCTCCAGCATCTGGCGCAGACCGAAGGTGTCCTGCAGGAACCGGCCTACAGGACGGCGCAGCCAGAAGGCGCCGATAAAGGAGATCAGCGCGCCGCCCGTATTGGTGACCGAGGGAATGAACCCCCGGAACAGGCCGAAGATGACGCTGGCCCCGATCACCACGATGATCCCGATGTCTAGAGCGTTCATCTTGTCACCTCGATGAAGCCCTGCTTTTCGCGGGCTTCGGTCAGCTGCGGGTTGTGATTGCCGCCGGGGAGGTATTCCTGGTTGATGGCCGCGATGTCCTTCAGGCGGAGGGGCGGATTGCACCAGGGGCAGCAGGTGAGCTTGGCGTAGGCCGGATCATCCAGCTCTCCGTAGGTGAAGGCCGTGAAGGTCTTGCCCTTGGCGGAATAGCAGGTCTCGCAGGAATGATACATGGAGCCGCCTTTGGGATTGTAGTAGATGACCGTGTCGGGGCTGGGCGGCGAGACCTGCCGGCCCTGCCAGTCCTCCCAGATGACGATGCGGGTATTGTTCTTTTTGTTGGACCATATCCAGGCCATGTTCACGCCCTGGGGGGTGCGCCTGCGCTGAACGCGGATGCAGCCGTGGCTGGCCTTGGTGCCCAGAGAGGGCTCGAAGGTGCCGTAATACTTTTCACCGTTCTTGTTTTCGCTGTGGGGCACCTCGTGCAGAAGGTCGCCGCCGTTGAAGCGGATGGCCATGGAGCAGATCATGCTGCCGTCCTGGAAGCCGCCCACCGCCGGCACCATCAGCAGGAACTCGCCGGAACGGGTTTCATTGTAAGGCTGCTTGGCGTTGACCTTGCCGGTGGAGACCAGCAGGGTATCGTAGAGGCGGCCGTCCTTGAAGATGTACATCCGCTGGGTCAGCTTGTCCACCACGATGCCCATCTCCTGATTGGGGGTAACGGTTTTGAGATAGCCGGCGGGGATCCACCCCTGGACCAGCATGTTCCAGGCCTTGATGCTGCTGTCGTGGAAAGAGGAGGAGTAGCACTCGATCAGCGCCCAGTCTCCCCGGATATCCAGCACGTGGACGCCCTGGCTGATGCAGGTGACGACGCCCACGCCTTCGGAATTGGCGTCGGGTTCGCGGCGGATGGTGACCTGCGAGCGCTGGGCGTTCTTTTTCCCGTTGTCCACCACGGTGATGGGGGAGGTGAGCATGGCCCAGACGGCATCCTCGTCGGTGATGTCCATGGGCATGGTCCAGTAATTGAAGGACGTGTCCTGCCCCTCGTAGGGACTGCCGTGGGCGGGGGTGTACTGCCGCTGATCGTTGTTCTGCAGCCAGACGGGGTTTTCGGCGGTGAGGGTCACGCCGGAGGGATCCGCAGCGGGCTCCCCGGGCTCGTCCAGGCTGACGTGCTCGATGACTTCCGTCTCCTCCGGCAGGGCTTCGGGGGCGACGCCGCTGTCCGCTTCTTCGGGCAGCGCTTCCATGGTGATGACGCCGTCCCCTTCCGCGGCCACATCGGCGGCTTCCGTTTCCCCGGGCAGTGCTTCCGGCTCCCCGGCGGTGTCGTCCGCGGTCTCCGGCAGGGGCTCCTCCGCGTCCACGGTGTCGTCCGCGGCCTCCGGCGGGATCTCTTCCTCCGCGAGAAGCTCACCGTTTTCCGGCAGGGCCGCTCCGGCGTTGTTCACGGTGAAGGAGAGGGAGACCGGGTCCGAGACGTCGTTCCCGGCCCGAAGGGTCACGTCCAGCCGGTATTCGCCGCCCGCCAGGGTCTCGCCGAAGGCGTCGGTGATGGCGATGGTCAGGTTCAGCGCGTCTGCCTCCAGGTCCCGCTCGATCAGGGTGAACTGTTCGCTCTCCGTGATCAGGGTCAGCTCCGCGTGCAGCACGCCGCCCCCGGAGAGCACGCCCGTGAGATGCAGCTCCGGCTCGTCCGCGGTGAGGGCCGTGCGGTCCGCCGCCACCGCGGTGATGAACGGAGCGGGTTCGCCGATCGTCAGCGGGCACGCCGCCGTCCCGCCGCCGGACGCCAGCTTCAGCACGGCCTCTCCCGGGACCAGCAGCACGCCTTCATGGGTGCCGTTCCACCACAGGTAGCTGGTGCCGGCGCCGGCCTGCGTACCGTCGGCGATGACGGCCAGCACCTCGCCCTCCGGGGTTTCGGCGGTGAGGGTGATCGTCCCGGCGGCGGGAAGGGTCACGGCGATGACCGCCGCCTTGCCGGGCCGCACGGGGTCGCTGAAGCATTCCACCCCGAGGGCGGACGTCTCGGCCGGCGCGGCGCCGGTCAGCAGGACCAGGATCAGAAACAGAGACAGGATCTTGCGCATAGGATACCTCATACAGATCTCAGGCTGCGCTCCGTTTTCGCCCGAGGGGGCGAACGAAGCACGAATGCGGTCGTTTGTTCAGACGTTCAACGCTCCGGCGGGCAGGCGTCAGCCATTTCGCCGGTGCGGTCGGCGATGATGTAGCGCGGGCGGTCCTTGACCTCCAGGTAGATCTTGCCGATGTACTCCCCGATCACGCCGAGGAACAGGGTCAGGATGCCGCCGATGAAGCAGACGATGGTGACGGTGGAAGCCCAGCCGGCCACCGCATGGCCCGTCAGCGCGGTGATCAGGATCCAGATGATGGCGATGAAGGACAGCAGGCTGATGAACAGGCCGGAGAGGGTGATCATGCGGATGGGCTTGACCGACAGGCTGGTGACCCCGTCAAAGGCAAGGCCCAGCATTTTCCGCAGGGGATAATGGCTCTTGCCCGCCAGCCGCTCGTGCCGGTCGTAGGAGACGCAGGTGGATCTGAACCCCACCAGCGGCACCATGCCCCGCAGATACAGGTTGACCTCCCGGAACTTCGCGAACTCCCGCAGCGCCCGGGCGGACATGAGCCGATAGTCCGCGTGGTTGTAGACGACCTCCGCCCCCATGAACTTCAGGAACCTGTAAAAGCCCTGGGCGGTGGTGCGCTTGAAGAAGGTGTCGGTCTCCCGGCTGTCCCGCACGCCGTACACGATCTCGCAGCCATCATACCAGGCGTCCACCATTTTGTCCATGGCATCCAGGTCGTCCTGCCCGTCGCAGTCGATGCTGATGGTGATGTCGCAGCGGTCCATGGCCTCCATCAGCCCGGCCAGCACGGCGTTCTGATGGCCGCGGTTGCGGCTCTGGGCAATGCCCTGGAAATGCTCATCCTGCCGGCTCAGGCCGCAGATGATCTCCCAGGTGCGGTCCTTCGATCCGTCGTTGACGAAGAGCACCCGGCTCTCCTCCGCGATGCGGCCCTTTTCCGTCAGGCTGCGGAGCTTTTCCCGGAACAGCCCGCTGGTGACGGGGAGCACTTCCTCCTCGTTGTAGCAGGGGACGACGATGTACAGGATCGGCGGCTTCATGGCGGCACCTCCTTGAAAGGGATTCACCCGAATAGACGATGCGCTCGCCGGTTTTCTTCCCGCCGGCTCAGGTTCTCTCCAGAACGCGGCGCAGATCGCCTTCCGCTTCCGCCCGGAAGGTGCCGGGGCGCAGCTTCCGGTGGACGGCCGCGAAGGCCAGTCCCTGGTCGCTGAGCACCTGCGCCGGCGCGAGATCCAGCCGGGCGGCGACGGCGGTCCGCTGCCAGTCCAAAGCCCACCGGCGCACGTTCTCTTCGCTGCCGTTCAGGTCGGGCACCGGCGCCAGGGCGGTCCAGCCGCCGATCCGCGCGCGCTTCACGCAGGCGGAGCAGATGCCGCAGGGAGCGGCGCGCCCGCCGAAGAAAGCGGCCAGCTGGGCCGGGATGCAGCGCCCGTTCAGGGCGACCCGAAGCATGGCTTCCCGCTCGGCGGTCTCACGGCGGGCTTTCCGGGCGGCCCGCAGCCGCTGTCCCACCCGCCACAGGGGGACCCGGAGCCGCTCCCTGCGGGCGTTCCGCGCGTCGTATGCCAGCCGGCTGAGATCGGCGGGATCCACCAGCAGCACGCAGTCGGCGGGCAGGCCGTCCCGTCCGGCCCGGCCGGTCTGCTGGGCAAAATCGGTGACGCTGTCGGGGAGCCGGTCCTGCAGCACCCAGCGGATGTCGGGGATATCGACCCCCATGCCGAAGGCGGAGGTGGCCGCCAGCACCCGGATGTTGCCCCGGGCATAGGCGTCCTGCGTCTGCCGGCGGTCCTCCCGGCTCATGCCCGCGTGGTAGAAGCCCGCGGAGGCCCCGCCGCGGCGCAGGATATCCGCCAGCTGCTCGCAGCGCCTGCGGGAACGGCAGAAGACCACGCCGCGCTCTCCCTCGTGCAGGCGGCACAGGCGCAGCGCTTCCGCGTCGGGATCGGAGGTGGTCAGAACAAGATAGCGGAGGTTCTCGCGGATCAGCGGCAGGCGCACGAGACGCGGATCCCGCAGTCCCACGCTGCGGATGACGGCCCTGCGCAGCGCGGCGCCGGCGGTGGCGGTCATGGCGCACACCGCGGGCCGGGGCGACAGCAGGGCCAGGAAACGGGCGATCTCTCCGTAGGCCGGCCGGAATTCCTCCCCCCACTGCACGGCGCAGTGGGCTTCGTCCACCACCAGCAGGGCCGGCGGCGCGGCCTGCATGAGCTCCCGGAACCGGGCGGTCTGCAGGCGCTCGGGGGAGACATAGATCAGCTTTGCACGGCCCTTCCGGATCTCCGCGAGGGAGTCCTCAAAGTCGTCCCGGCTTTGCAGGCTGTCCAGCAGGACGGCGGGGATCCCTTTCTCGCGCAGCCCCGCCACCTGGTCCCGCATGAGGGCGATCAGGGGCGAGACCACCAGCGCGGTCCCGTCCAGCACAAGGGCCGGCAGCTGATAGCACAGGGACTTGCCCGCGCCCGTGGGGAACAGGGCGAAGAGGTCCTGTCCCCGCAGGAGGGTCTCCACCGCCTCCCGCTGGCCCGGGCGAAAGTCCTCCACGCCGAAGACGCGGCGCAGGAGATCCTCCGCGCGGCGCATGTCCGGCCTCATCCGCCCGTCACCCGCACCACGTCGATAACGCCCTGCTGCCGGCGCAGCTGCCGCATCACGCTGTCCATCTGTTCGCGGGAATGCACCTCCAGCACCAGCCGGATGGCGGCGGTGCCGTGGCGGTCCACGGAGGTGGTTGCGCTGCGGATGGGCACGTTCAGGCTGCCGATGTAGGAAGTGATCTCGCCCAGGAGCCCCACCCGGTCATGCCCGATGATGCGCACGGGCGCGCAGAAGGAGCCGGTCTCGTCGTCGGCCCAGCGCACGGCCACCCGGCGCTCGGCCTCGCCGCTGAGGGCGTTGACGCAGTCCGCCTTGTGGATGCTCACGCCCCGCCCCCGGGTGACAAAGCCCACGATCTCGTCCCCGGGCACGGGAGAGCAGCAGTGGGCAAAACGCACCGGCACATCCATGTCCGTGCCGTCCAGGATGATGCCGTGGCTCATGTGCCCCATGGGCTTCGGCGCGATGACGGGCGCCGGGGCGGGCTCGCGGGCCCGCTGCTCCTCGATCAGGCGGGAGACCACATAGGCGGCGGTCATGCCGCCGTACCCCACGGCTCCGAAGATGTCGTCCGCGTCCTGGAAACCGTACTTGCTCATGATGGGCTCGCAGAACTCCGGCTTCCACAGCTCATTGAGCGAGGCGTTGCGGTGGCGCGCCTCGTGCTCCACCATGCTGCGGCCCAGCTCGATGTTCTCCGTCCGCATCTCTTTCTTCAGATACTGGCGGATCTTCGCACGGGCCTGGGCGGTCTTGCAGATGCGGAGCCAGTCGATGCTGGGCCCCTTCGCGTTGGCGGAGGTCATGATCTCCACCCGGTCGCCGGTCTGCAGCTCCGTCTCCAGCGGCACGAGGCGGCCGTTGACCTTGGCGCCGATGCAGCGGTTGCCCACCCCGGAGTGGATCGCGTAGGCAAAGTCCAGCGGGGTGGCGCCCTTGGTCATGCTGATCACGTCCCCCTTGGGCGTGAAGAGGAAGACCTCCTCGGAGAACAGGTCCGTCTTCAGCGTGTCCATGAACTCCTGGGAGTCCCGGGTCTCGCTCTGCCAGTCCAGGATCTGCCGGACCCAGGTGAACTTGCTGTCGTCCTTGTCCGCCTGGCCGCCCTCCTTGTAGCGCCAGTGGGCCGCGATGCCGAACTCCGCCACCCGGTGCATCTCCCAGGTGCGGATCTGCACCTCGAAGGGGAAGGGGTACTCCCGTCCGCCCATGACCGTGGTGTGCAGGGACTGGTACATGTTGGCCTTGGGCACGGAGATATAGTCCTTGAAGCGGCCCGGCACCTGGTTCCACAGGGTGTGGACGATGCCCAGCACCGTGTAGCAGTCCTGCACCGTGTCCACCAGCACGCGGATGGCGATGAGGTCGTAGATCTGGTCGAAGGGCTTGTTCTGCAGGACCATCTTTTTGTAGATGGAGTAGAAATGCTTCGGCCGTCCGTCGATGTCGTAGTGCAGGTGCGCCTCGTCCAGCTTGGCGCTGAGCTCTCCGATGACCAGCCGGATATTGTCGTTGCGCTCCTGCCGCTTCAGCCCCACCTTCTGGACCAGGCTCTGATAGCCCTCGGGGTCTATATAGCGCAGGGAGAGGTCCTCCAGCTCCTGCTTGATGGCGTACACGCCGAGACGGTGGGCCAGGGGAGCGTAGATCTCCAGCGTTTCCCGGGCGATGGGGACCTGCCGCGCGGGGGACTGGTATTTCAGGGTGCGCATGTTGTGCAGCCGGTCCGCCAGCTTGATGATCACCACGCGGATATCCTTGCTCATGGCGAGGATCATCTTGCGCAGGGACTCGGCCTGGGCCTCCTCCCGGTCGGCAAAATCCAGCTTGTCCAGCTTGGTCACGCCGTCCACCAGCTGCGCCACCTCGTCGCCGAATTCCTGCCGGATGGTATCGAGGGTGATGTTCTTGTCCCTGCAGTCCTCCACCGTGTCATGCAGAAAACCCGCCGCGATGGTGGGCGGATCGATCATCAGCTCCGTGAGGATGGAGGCCACGAACCAGGGGTGCTTGAAATACTCCTCGCCGCTCTTGCGCACCTGACCGGCGTGGGCTTCCTCGGCAAAGTGATAGGCTTTCTCCACCAGCTTCCAGCCGTCGCCGGGGGTGTATTTCTGCACCCGGGCGATCATCTGGTCCAGCGGCATGACATCGAAGGACGAGGACATGGGACACCTCCGGGGATCGGTCTGCGTGGGAGGCTTCGTCTGCGGGCGGGACGTACGGGCTGCCCCGCAGCCGGGACGGGTCATCGGGGGCCGTGGGGATCACGGCCCGGGGAGAGCGGACAGCCACCGCATTAGCGGGGCGTCCTGCGGGGAACACTTGTGCGAAGACTTCCAGGCGGCGGTCTGCGGGCCGGGCGCCCAGGCGATCAGTTCCAGCTCGTCCAGCACGGCCAGGGCGGTCAGCAGGACTTCCCGCGGGAGGGGCAGCCGCGCCTGCAGGACATCGGCGGACACGGCGCGCATGCGGGCGTCCGGTTTGCCGGTCAGCGCCAGAACGGCCGAGTACACCGTGCGGCACTGGTCCACGGTGGGCCGCATCGCCCGCAGGACCTCCCGTGCCGCGGGGTTTTCCTCCAGGGCGAAGACCCGCTCCGCGCGGCACGCTGACCGCAGCGCGGCGGCTTCGCCGGGAAGCAGGTCCCCGTCCGCCAGGAGGACGGTGGGCCAGTACGCCGGCAGACGGGCGGGATCCGGGTCCAGCGCCAGCGTGCAGAAGCCGCGCCGGTCCGCCTCCTGCCCCGCCAGGAGCAGGTCGGGCATGGGATCCGTCCGGGCCAGTTCCCTGGCACGCTCCGGGTCGTGGCAGACCACCAGCGTGCCAAACCCTGTCCGGAGCAGGTCCCGCGCCTCCCGCAGCCGCAGCCGTTCCGGCTCCGGCGAGGAAAGGTCTATCCCACTTATATTCTCCGCAAGGCTGCGGATCTCCTGCAACAGGGACGGGAAAAGCGCACCGGCCTCCGGCAGCGGGGGCATGCCCGAGGAGGGACGCAGCGCTTCCAGCCTCATCTCCGGGGAGGTGACGCCCCGGAAGGTGTTGCGCACCGGCACGAAAAGGGCATCCGCCTGACGCAGCGGGCTGGTCGCCAGGTGCCCCATGCCGAAGCCGATGCCGTCCAGCCTGGACGCGCCGTCGGTCATGGTGACCCGCAGATGGGCGCCGGAGGCTCCGCAGGCCGTCATGCGCTGGGGCGTCAGGTTGGAGGCGAGGAACACCGGCGCAGGGTTGGCCTCCCCGGTGGGCTCCAGGGCGCCCAGGGCGTCGATCAGGCCGAGATCCACATCCGGGAGACGGACGGCAAGGTCATAGGCGGCTTCCGGCACAAAGCAGGCCGGGTCGCTGATCTCGCCGATGGCCGCGTTGAGCCGCACGCGCAGCTCGGGCACCTTATCCGCCTCCATGGTGAGCCCGGCGGCAGCCGCATGGCCGCCGAAGCGGAGGAACAGGTCCGCGCAGCGGGACAGGGCGGTATGGATGTTGACGCCGGCAATGGACCGGCAGGATCCCACCGCCAGCCCGGTTGCCGGATCGCGGCTCAGGACGATGACGGGCCAATGGTACTTCTCACACAGTTTGCCGGCCGCCAGCCCGACGATGCCGCTCTCCCATCCATCGCCCATGACGACGATGCAGCGGTCCCGGCGGAAATCGACCGTCTCCCGCAGCAGGGCCTCCGCCTGCCGGGTGACCTGATCCTGCATGGTTTTGCGGCGGGCGTTTTCTCCGTCCAGCTCCTTCGCGATCTCCGCGGCCTCCTCCGGGTCCCGGGTCCGCAGCAGGCGCACGCAGCGCATGGCGCTGCCCAGCCGGCCGCCGGCGTTGATGCGCGGACCCAGGCGGAATCCCAGGTCCGAAGCGGTCGGAGCGCGGTCCGCAAGCTCCGACACGGCCTTCAGGGCTGCCAGGCCGGGCCGCGCGGTGACCGCGAGCCGCTTCAGGCCCTCCGCCACCAGCACCCGGTTGTCCCCCCGCAGGGGCACGATGTCGGCCACGGTGGCCAGCGCGGCGATCTCCATCCGCTTCTCCAGCGCTTCGGGCTGCAGGGAGCGGGCGAGCTGCAGGGCGACCCCGGCGCCGCACAGGTACGGATCCGGGCTGCCGGGCAGCAGGGGGTCGATCACGGCGTCGGCTTCGGGGACCTTTGCGGGATCGTCGTCCACAAAGCGGTGGTGGTCGGTGACGATGACCTTCATGCCCAGGGCTTTGGCTTCCCGCACCTCCGGGATGTTGGTGATGCCGCAGTCCACCGTGATCAGCAGCCTGCAGCCCTGCTCCGCCAGCTCCCGCACCCGGTTGCTGTTGAGGCCGTAGCCGTCCCCGTGGCGGTCCGGCAGGAGATACCCGGCGTCGGCCCCGATCTCCTCCAGCGTCTCGGACAGGATGGCGGCGGCGCACACCCCGTCGCAGTCATAATCCCCGTAGACCATGATCCTCTCCCCGGCGGCGACGCTGTCCAGGATCATCTGCCGGGCCCCGGGCAGGCCGGGCATCAGCAGGGGGTCGCTGAGCCGGTCCGCGGACGGATGCAGGAAGACCTCCGCCTCCTCCGCCGTACGGATGCCGCGGGCCCGGAGCAGGGCGCTCAAAACCGGGCCGCAGTCCCCGAGGGGCCGGCTGTCGGTCTCCGTTCTCTGGTGCAGTCGCAGCATGGGCGATGATCCTTTCCGCGGCGGGTCGGAGGGAACACGATACAGGGGCATTGTACCGACTTTGACGGGGGCCGTCAAGGGCGCGGCCCGGGCAAAGGAAAAGCAGGCCGGACGCCGGAAATCCCCGATCCGTCCGGCCCGCTCTCATTCCTCCGGATCTTCCACGGCGCATCTCCGGGCGTCGCTGTTCAGCCACGCGCTGCAGCCGGCCCGGGCTTCCTGCCCTTCCTTCTTCGCCCGCCAGGTCTCGATCTCCGCCCGGATGGCCAGCATCTCGTCCACGATCATCTCCACGGACGCCGGCCGCGCCTGCTCCATGTACCCCGCCAGGCGTTCGATGGCCTTCGGGCTGCCCAGCTGGCGGGCCAGCAGATCCGCGAACTCCTCCGGGTATCCCAGGGAAGCCACGGCGGCGCCCAGCCTGCTCCGGGCCATGGACCAGGCCCGCTGATTCGGCGTCATGCGATGCCCTCCCGCCGCCATCACCCGTTCACCGTGCGCGGATCATAGCAGATCACGTGGTGATCCTGGGCGTACCGGCGGTCCGGGCGGCAGACGAAGGGGTGCTGCCGGCCCACGCCGCCGAACCAGGGATAGGGGAGATCGTTCTCCGTTTTTCCCGCGGCCAGCTCCGCCGCGCCGTCGCGCAGGCAGCGCATGAGGGAGATGTCGTCGAAATCGGAAGCGTGGCCGTGGAGGATGCGGTCCGCCCTCTCCTCCAGGAACAGGATGCGGTCGAGGCTCTTCACGAAGTCCGCCATGGGGGAGCAGCCCGGCAGCTGCATCCACAGGTGGTGGTTGACGCTGTCGCCGGTGAAGAGGATGCGGTCCTCGCGCAGCAGCAGCACGATGCCGCCCGGCGTGTGCCCGGGCAGCGCAAAGACCTCGATGTGGCGGCCTCCCAGGTCAAAGACGTCGCCCTCGCGGGTCTCCCGGAAGGGCGGCATCCGCAGATGACGCGCCTTGCACGCCTCCACGAATTCCGGCTCTTCGTTGAAGGACTGCGCCATGGGAAAGTCCGCCGGGTGCAGGAAGGCCTCGTCAAAATACACGTTGCCGAAGATATGGTCCGGGTGCCCGTGGGTGTTGATCACCGTCACCGGCTTGTCCGTGAGATCCCGGACGGCCTGCCCCAGGTCGCAGTATCCGTTCATGGTATCGACGACACAGGCCTTCTCCTCCCCGATGACCAGATAGCCCGTGGCCTCGTGGGCCTCGTCCATGAGGAAGATCCCCGGAGCCATCTCTTTGATATACAGCTGCTTGTCCATGCCTGTCCCTCCCTGTCGTTGTCGGCGTGAGGTCCGCGCCGTTCATTCGTTCTCGCGATCGGTGCGCCGGATCCCGGGATCCCGGGCCGTGTGCCGTGAGAATTCCCCTGCGTTCCATGCATGCCTTTCGCCGGCGCTTTTCTTCATGATACCACACCCGGCGGACAATGCCAACAGCAAATCCCCGATTCCCCGCGAAACGATTTGACAAACGGCACGGCCGCTGGTATGATGCCCGTGGTTCCCTTCCCGGATCCCGGACCGACGATGAGGCAAGAGGCGATTCGCATGTCCAAAGTTCAGCTTGGCGTTCTCTTCGGCTCCCGCAGCTGCGAGCGCGAGGTGGCCATCATTTCCGCGGTTCAGCTGATGAACGCGGTCAATCCCGAAAAATACGACGTGATCCCGGTCTACATCGCCCCGGACGGGCGGTGGTACACGGGGGAGAAGCTGCGTCAGGTGCAGTTCTTCACCCGCTTCGACGCGAGCCAGGTGCAGCAGGTGCAGCTTGACCTGACCGCCGGCAGCGGCGCCCTGACCTGTGTCCGCAAGGGCAAGGGGCTCTTCGCGAAGGACGAGCAGGTGATCGTGGCGCGGCTGCAGGTCTGCGTGATCGTCATGCACGGCCTGAACGGCGAGGACGGCACCCTGCAGGGGCTGCTGGAGCTGGCCAACCTGCCCTACACTTCCACCGGCGTGGCGGGCAGCGCCATCGGCATGGACAAGATCATGATGAAGCGGTTCTTCCGCGGGTGCGGCTTCCCGGTGCTGCCGGACTGCTGGTTCACCGCGGCGAAGTACCGGGAGGATCCCGCGGCGGCTCTGGCACAGGTGGAGAGGGAGCTGGGCTGGCCCGTCTACGTCAAGCCGGCAAACCTGGGCTCCTCCATCGGCGTGACCCGGGCGGACGACCCGGAGGGCTTTGCCGACGCTATGGAGCTGGCCTTCGAATACGACCGCCGGGTGCTGGTGGAAAAAGGCCTGGACCGGCCCATCGAGCTGAACTGCTCCGTCCTGGGCTTCGACGGCGACTGCGAGGCATCCCCGGTGGAGATGCCCGTCAGTCACGAGGAGACCCTGACCTTCGCGGAGAAATACCTGGCCGGCGGCGGCACCAAGTCCTCCGGCATGGCCAGCCTCAGCCGGGTGCTCCCCGCCCCGATCCCCGACGAGCGCCGGGACGAGATCCAGGCCCTGTCGAAGCGCATCTTCACGGAGCTGGACTGCAAGGGCGTGGTCCGCATCGACTACATGTGGGACCGGGAGACGGACAGGCTGTTCATCACCGAGATCAACACCATCCCCGGCTCCCTGGCCTTCTACCTGTGGCAGGCGGCGGGGATGAAGTATGCCGCCCTGATCGACCGCATGGTCGACATCGCCGTGAAGGCGCATCAGGAGAAGAACAGCCGCACCTACGTCTTCTCGTCCGACATCCTCAAGGGCGTGTCCCTGGGGGCCAAGGGCAGCAAGGGCGCCAAGGGGAGCAAGGGCGCGAAGCTGTGACTCCTCCGCCCGTACCGTATCAGCACAGTAAAAGCGCCGGCAGCGGCGCTTTTGCTGTGTCATCGTTTCGTTTCGCATCCGGGTCCGCTTTCATACTCGCGCGGAAATTGTTCAGTCCGCCACGCCGATCGTGCCTGCAAACGGTTTTCGAACCGATCCTCCCCCTCCCTTTGTCCGGGGGAAGAGGGGAATGAATGCGGGCCCGCGGGCCGCGCCCGCCGTGTGTGAGGTGCGCGCGGGAGACGACCGTCACCCGGATCCGAGCCAGTCCGTGAGCATCCGCACGGCCTTTGCGCGGTGCGAGTGCGTCTCCTTGAACGGGATGGGCAGGCTCGCGGTGGTGTGCCCGTCCGCGTCCTCCGCGACGAAGATCGGGTCGTAGCCGAAGCCGTTGACGCCCTCCTCGCGCTCCGCGACGGTGCCGTTCCAGATGCCGGTGAAGAGGTGCTTTTCGCCCCTCTCCTCCAGGAAGCATACGCAGCAGACAAAGCGGGCGCGCCGGTCCGCCTGCCCCCGCAGCCCCTCGAGGACGGCCAGGCGGCGCTCGTGCTCCGTGGCCAGCCCCTTGTAGCGTGCGGAGAAGATCCCGGGCTCGCCGCCCAGGGCCTCGACCTCCAGTCCGCTGTCGTCGGAGAGGACGCAGCACCGGGCGATGTCATGGATGGCCTTTGCCTTCAGGTATGCGTTTGCTTCAAAGGTGGTCCCGGTCTCCTCCACGTCGAGCCGGATCCCGGCCTCGGACTGGGAGAGGACCTCAAAGCCCAGCGGCGTGAGGATATCGCGGTATTCGCGGACCTTGCCGTTGTTGTTGGAGGCGATGATGAGTTTCATGCGGCGGCTCCTCAGAAGTTCCTCGTCAGGTCATACCGCTTATAGAACTCCTCCCTGTAATCCAGGAAACAGTCGTTGGCGATGGCCTCGCGGATCTCCTCCATCATGTGGATCAGGAAGCGCAGGTTGTGGATGCTTGCCAGCCGGCCGCCGGTGATCTCGCCGGAGCGCAGCAG
The DNA here is from genome assembly GCA_902767565.1 of uncultured Eubacteriales bacterium. GTDB lineage: Bacteria > Bacillota > Clostridia > Christensenellales > Aristaeellaceae > RUG11272. Next base: position 54,703 of record CACXHY010000002.1, read on the forward strand.
GTGACGGACATAGGCCCTGGTGAAGTGGGTGCAGGCGTAGCAGTCGCACTGGTCGTCGATGGGCGTGAAGTCCCTCGCATACCGGGCGTTCTTCACCACCACCCGGCCCTTGCTCGTCAGCACCGTGCCGTTGCGGGCGATCCTCGTGGCGAGGACGCAGTCGAACATGTCCACGCCCCGGAGGATGCCCTCCACGAAGCAGTCCGGGGTGCCCACGCCCATCAGATAGCGGGGCTTGTCCTCCGGCATGAAGGGCATGATCTCCTCGAGCATCTCGTACATCACGGGCTTGGGCTCGCCCACGGAGAGGCCGCCGATGCCGTAGCCGATGAAGTCCATGTCCCGCAGCGCCTTTGCGCTCTCCACCCGCAGATCCTTGTAGAAGGCTCCCTGCACGATGCCGAAAAGGGCCTGGTCCTCGCGGGTGTGGTGGGCCTTGCAGCGCTCGGCCCAGCGGTGCGTGCGCTCCATGGCGTCCTTCGCCGTTTTCCGGTCGCAGGGATAGGGGGAGCACACGTCAAAGGCCATGGCGATATCCGCGCCGAGGGCCTCCTGGATATCCATGCTGGTCTCCGGGCCGATGAACTGCTTTGAGCCGTCCAGGTGGCTCTGGAAGGTCACGCCCTCCTCATGGATCTTGCGGATCCCCGCCAGCGAGAACACCTGGAACCCGCCGGAGTCCGTCAGGATCGGCTTGTCCCAGTCCATGAACCGGTGCAGGCCGCCCGCCTCCCGGATCAGGTCTTCGCCCGGGCGAAGGTGCAGGTGATAGGTGTTGGAGAGCAGGATCTTCGTCCCGATCTCCTCCATTTCCCGGGGCGTCATGGCCTTCACCACGGCGGCGGTGCCCACGGGCATGTAGATGGGGGTCGGGATGTCCCCGTGGGGGGTGTGCAGCACGCCCAGCCGCGCGCCGGACTGTTTGCAGACATGGAGGAGCTCATAGGAGAAAGGGGAGGGCATGGCGGGTACCTCCTTTGGAATCAGGGATCGGGCGTCAGCCGCCGGTCCTCTACCGCATAAAAATCGGCCTGAACAGACCGGAAGTAAGCCTTGATGTCGTCCCAGTCAGCGGGAACAAAGGTCTTCGGGAGATGCTCGTGCTCTGCGTCCTCGAAATAGACAAGACCCATGAGCATATACCCCACATCGCGCAGATCGCCGTACTTTCGGTGAACACCATCCAACAGGCGCTGCGGCGTGAGGTCCGGGCACAGGTGCAGGATCTGGAAGAGATCGTAGAAATCCTTGCGGGATCCCCGGCTCCCGATCGCGGACAGCTTCATGGCGGCGATGTCGGCCACAGAGAGCATGCGCAGCTGCGGGAATTCCTCGCCGCCGCCGACCGGCGGCGCAGCCATCGGGTAGGGGTAGTGAAAAAAGCTGACCTGCACCCCGTCGATCGTCACGTCGCACGTTCCGGCGACAAGCTGCAGCACATGCAGGCGCGGAAAAGCCCGCCGGAGCACGGAAAGCAGATGATCCGGGCTGAAGCCCCGCTCGGAAAAGAAATCGAAGTCATGGGAGACCCTCAGCCCCATCTGAAGCGAAAGAGCCGTCCCGCCTCCGAGCGTGAACGGGGAAAGCTCCGGCAGCGCGATGAGGCGGGACAGGAGCAAGACGCGTGCGGCATCCAGGATCTCGGTGTGCATCATTCAGACCACCATCCCATCGGAACGGTCACCGCCTCGCGAGGAATGCGGTGCTTCAGCAGCATGTGATTGCGCACAAGGGGCGAGAGATCTCTGCGGTGGCAGACGACATCCGTGATCTCCGCCTCGGAATAGGTCTCCTCGACCCAGAAATACCCGCGCAGGCCGCCTTTCTCCAGCATCCGGGCGATGATGAACGGCTTGCACCGCTCCACATCCATGCGCTCGATATCCGTATCCCAGAAGATGGGCTGCATCTCCCGGAGCGCGTTCCGGGGGTCGCCTGCGGGGATCTTTCGCGGGGAGATATCGGCCGTTTGCATCCGGAATCACTCCTTTGCGTCTTCGAACGCCCCGAACCGCTCCCAAACCCCGCCGTGGGGCATCCGCTCGAACACCAGCGTCTCATGGCTCACGGGGTGCTCAAAGGTCAGGCGCCAGCCCCACAGGGCCACCTGCTGGCCGGGGACGCCGCGGCCGTAGCGGTTGTCGCCCCAGAGGGGATATCCGGCGTGGCTGAGCTGCACGCGGATCTGGTGGCTGCGGCCGGTCTCCAGCCGGATGGCGCAGAGGGTCAGGCCGTCCCGGGCCTGCAGGGGCGTGCAGTGGAGGATGGCCTTCTGCGCGCCGGGCGTGCCCTCCGGGACCGCGGAGACGTGGTTCTTCTGCCTGTCCTTCAGCAGCCAGTCCGTCAGGTGCAGGGCTTCGGGAATTTCCCCCTCGCACACGCACAGATACTCCCGGCCGACGTCGTGCTTCTGCAGCTGCGCCGAGAGCCGGGCGGCGGCCTTGGAGGTGCGGGCGAACACCATCAGCCCGCCCACGGGCCGGTCGAGCCGATGCACCAGGCCGAGATAGACCTCGCCGGGCTTGCGGTACTTCTCCCGGATGTACTCCCTCAGCAGGCTCAGCAGATCGCCGTCCCCGCTGCGGTCCGCCTGGGACAGCAGGTTCGGCGGCTTGACGGCCACGATGACGTGGTTGTCCTCGTATACGATCTCGCAGGTCATGTTTTCGCCTCCGCACGCTCGTCACGGAGCCGGTCCAGGTTCTCTTCCTTCTCAAAGAACGCGGTCTTCAGCCGGGCGTACTCCTCCGGGGTGCAGGCGGCCCGGCAGGCGGGCTCGAAGGAGCCGGTGACCGCGAAGCAGGAACGGACCTTTTCGCAGGGGTATTCCGCGCATTCGGCGCAGGTGCGGATGCCCCGTCCCTCGCAGCACGCGGCGAGGGCGTACCGGCACCAGTTCTCCGGCCGGCACCCCTCGCAGGCGATCTCCTTATCGGTCACCACGCGGTCCCGGTACCCGATCTTATGCCACAGCTCCGCGATGCGGCGCAGGGCTTCGGGGGTCTTTTCGAAAGGCGGCCGGACATAGCGGGGACAGGCCGCGCAGTCGTTGCCGCAGGCGGCGATGATCTTTTCCGGCATCGGGGCGTCCCCTTTCTTCCGTTCCGCGAGCCATGCGCGCTCCTTTTCCGTGAGGGCGGCCTTCTCCAGAAGGTCCGGGCGATGCGTCGCCGTGGCCAGGATGGACTGCTGCCGCCGCCACTTCGCGATCTCCGCGTGGTTGCCGTTCAGGAGGACCTCCGGGACGGTCAGGCCGTTCCACTCCCGGGGGCGGGTGTATTGCGGGTACTCCAGCAGGCCGTCGGAGAAGGACTCCTCCTCCGGGCTGTCCGCGCTGCCCAGCACGCCCGGGATGAAGCGCGCCACGCAGTCGGTCAGCACCATGGCGGCCAGCTCGCCGCCGGTGAGGATGTAATCGCCGACAGAGATCTCCTCGTCCACGCAGGTGTCCAGCGCCCGCTGGTCCACGCCCTCGTAGTGCCCGCAGAGCAGCACCAGCCGCTCCTCCTTCGCCAGCTCCCGGGCCAGCGCGGTGGTCAGGGCCTTCCCGCGCGGGCCGAGATAGATGCGCCGGCCGCGGAAACCTTCTCCGCACACGTCCGCCATGGCGTCCGCGATGGGCTGGGCCATCATCACCATGCCCGCGCCGCCGCCGAAGGGATAATCGTCGGTGTTCTTGTGCTTCAGCGCCGAGTAGGGTCGGATGTCCGTCAGCCGGACGTCCAGCAGGCCCTGCTCCCGGGCGCGGCCGAGGATGCTGGCGTCCAGCACGCCGCCGAACATCTCCGGGAAGATGGTGAGGATGTCAATCCTCATAGACCGCCACCTCTTTCAGGCGTTCGCTGTTCACGCGGATGATCCCGGCTTCCACGTCCTTTTCGGGGAAGGCCTCGGGCAGGGCCGGGGCCATCCAGGTCTTCCCGCCCTTCCGCTCGAAGACATACACGTCGGTCGGCCCGTGCTGCAGCACGTCCTTCAGGATGCCGAGGGTCTCCCCGGCTTCGTCGACGGCGGCGCAGCCCAGCAGATCGGAAATGTAGTACATGCCCTCCGGCAGCGGGGAGGCGTGCGCCCGGTCGATATACAGTTCCGCGCCGCGCAGTTTGTCCACATCCTCCGGAGCGGCGCAGCCCTCCAGGGTCAGGTACACAAAGCCGTCATGCACCCGGGAGCACCGGCTGCCGATCGGGCGCCAGCCGCCGCTCTCCTTTAGGTACAGGGTCTTCCAGCGCTTGAAATCCTCGGGATCCTGCGCGAAGGGGCGCACCTTGGCCTCGCCGCGCACGCCCTGGGGCCGCAGCACCTCGCCGATGCAGAAATAGGGTGTCAGCATGATGATCTCCTTGTTCCGGGTCATCCCGGCGGGAATGAAAAAAGACTGTGCCGCTTACGGCTGGCCGTACTTCGCCACGTATTCCTCCAGGCAGAGGTTCTCCTCGTGCATGATCTGCGCGTGGGGCTGGCCCACCCAGCGGTAGTGCCAGGCCTCGGCGGTGTAGCCGGTGATCGATTCCTTGTCCTTGGCGTAGCGGAGGATGAAGCCGTACTTCCAGCAGTTCTCCGTCAGCCACTGGTGCTGCCGGGTGCCGGAAAAGGTCCTGCCCGGCACGGTGATGTCGAAGCAGGTGCCCAGGTGATGCTCTGATTTTCCGGGCTCGGCCACGGTGTTGAGGGCGGCCTTTTCCGCCTTGGTGCGGCTGAGGCCGTTGACGCGCATCAGCTCGGCCACCTTTTCGTCCATGAGCTGCTGCTGATAGGTCTCGGAGCGGTAGGCCGCGCTGATCTGCCAGTCCCCGACGCCCTCTGCCCGCGCCGCGCCCAGCATGACCATCAGGGCGTCCACCGCCTCGCTCTCGGCCAGCGTGCCGGCGTACTTGATCTTCACGATGTCCGGGTCGCAGTATGTGCTCATGTCGACCAGCTGCAGGGTCGCGTATCCCTCGGGCAGCGGGTTCTTCTTGTTGACCACCAGCGGCAGACCGTCCGCCCGCACATAGGGGCGCGCCGCGGAGGGATCCAGCGTCGGCACGGGAGCCGTGGTGGGCTTGGGCACGGCCGTATCGGAGAACAGCGCGGTCCAGGTCAGCTGCCCGCACACGCCGTCCGCGGTGAGGCCGTTGGCGCTCTGGAAGGCCGACACGGCGTTCTGGGTCCCGCGGCCGTAGTCCCCGTCGATGGCGCCGGTGTAATAACCCAGCTCCCGCAGCCGGGTCTGCAGGGTGATGACGCTGTCGCCCTTGGAGCCGCTGCGCAGGGTCCCCGGGAAGGGCACCGGCGTGGAGGCAGCCGCGGTCGGCGCGGCGGAAGTGACCGGCGTGCCCGTGTACCGGACCGCGCTGTCCGAGTACAGGATGGCCTCGGTGGCCTCGCCCACATAGCCGTCCGCGTCCAGTCCGTTCGCCTGCTGGAAGAGCATGACGGCCTGCTCCGTGCCGCCGCCGAACTGTCCGTCGGTCTCCCCGGCGTAGTAGCCCAGCTCCTGCAGCCGGGTCTGCAGCCGCAGCACCCGCTCGCCCCGGCTGCCCTTGCTGAGGGAGGGGAAGGGCGTGGGCTGGGAGGGATCCCGGGTGACGGCCATCATGTTCCCGTAGGCGGCGGTGGGGGTGGGTGTGGCGCCGGTCTCCCGCTGATAGTCCGGGAGGGTGCGCAGCATGAAAAACAGCGCCAGCGCGACGGCGGCCAGCGCGAGCCCCGTCAGCAGCCCCGCGGCGATCAGTTTCGGCCGGATGGTCACGTTATCGTCCGGTTCACCCGCCCATTTTGCTGCTTCTCGCGGCTTCGCCCTCAGCCGGATGTTTGAGAGCTTACCCGGTCCACGCACGTTCATCCCTCCCGAGAAAAAACATCGCCTCATTGTATCACGATGCCCCGCGCAAGTCAAACCGGGGCACGGGGCACAGGGCGGACGCCGACGGCAAAACCTTTGCGGAAACACCTTGCGGAACCGGCGTCCGATATGGTATGATGTCCCCAGAAGAGGACGGGACGCTTTTTGCCTGTACCTCTGCCGCGCCGTTTCATGATCGGATACGCATAAGGAGGAGACCGCATGAAGATCAACGTGGACCTGAAAGCCAAGCCCTTCTACCTGACCGACGAACAGATCGCGTGGGTGGAGTCCACCATCGAGGGCATGACGCTGGAGGAAAAGCTGGGCCAGCTCTTCCTGCCCATGTCCCCCCTCTCCGCGGAAGAGGAGATCGCCAAATTCGACCGGCTGGGCCTGCACCCTTGCGGCGTCCTCCTGCGCAACACCGGCTCCGCCGAGATCCGGGAGAAGATCGCCAAGCTCCAGGAGCACGCGAAGATCCCGCTGCTCATCGCGGGCGACCTGGACCGGGGCTCCTACAACATGATCGCCGACGGCACCCAGTACGGCCACGAGATGCTGCTGGGCGCCTCGGGCGACCCGCAGATGGCCTACCGCGGCGCGAAGATCCTGGGCGAGGAGTGCTGCGCGGTGGGCGCCAACTGGAACTTCGGACCGGTGGTGGACATCGACATCAACCCCTTCAACCCCATCACCAACGTGCGCGCCTTCGGCTCCGACGCCGAGATGGTGAAGGAGTTCGCCCTGGCCTCCTGCCGCGGCATGCGCGACGGCGGCATCCTGCCCTGCGCCAAGCACTTCCCGGGCGACGGCGTGGACGGCCGCGACCAGCACTTCCTCTCCTCGGTCAACAGCCTCACCGTGGAGGAGTGGGACGCCACCTTCGGCAAGGTCTACAAGGCCCTGATCGACGACGGCCTGGAGACCATCATGACCGTGCACATCATGCAGCCGGCCTACACGAAGCACTTCAGTCCCGACACGAAGGACGAGGACATCCTGCCCGGCTGCCTGAGCAAGGAGCTGAACCTGAGGCTGCTCCGCGAGAAGCTGGGCTTCAACGGCCTGCTGGTGACCGATGCCTCCAGCATGGCGGGCTTCACCGACGTGCTGCCCCGCTCCGTGGCTGTGCCCACCGCCATCGCCAACGGCTCCGACATCTTCCTCTTCGCCCGTGACCTGGAGGAGGACTTCGACTCCATGAAGGCCGGCTACGAAAAGGGCGTCATCACCGAGGAACGCCTGCACGAGGCCCTGGCCCGCATCCTCGGCATGAAGGCGAAGCTGCGCCTGCCCGAGAAGAAGGCCGCCGGCACCCTGATCCCGCCGGAAAGCGCGCTGGAGATCTTCAAGCGCCCGGAGAGCGCCGCCTTCGCCAAGGAAGCGGCCGACAAGGGCATCACCCTGGTCAAGGACACCCAGAAGATGCTGCCCCTGACCCCCGAAAAGTACAGGCGGCTCTTCGTCATCCCGATCAAGGTGGAACCCAACTACCACAACCCGAAGCAGGGCTGCTACGAGGAGCGCTTCGTGAAGGACCTGGAGGAGCGGGGCTTCGAGGTGCACATGTACGACGGCTCGCCCGAGGACATGCAGACCATCGGCCGCAGCCCCATCCGCGAGTTCAAGAAGCAGTATGACGCCATCATCTACTTCATGAACGTGGCCACCTCCAACTCCGACTCCGCGGCCCGCATCTCCTGGCCCGGCACCCGCGTCACCATCACCATGATGATCCACGATGTGCCCACCATGATGGTCTCCGTGGACAACCCCTACCACCTGATCGACGCCCCGCGCATCCCCACCTACGTCAACGCGTACAACTCCTCCGAGCTGGTGGTGGACACCCTGGTGGAGAAGCTGACGGGCGAGAGCGAGTTCAAGGGCGTCAGCCCCGTGGATGCTTTCGTGAAGAAGTATTTCTTCAACACGGACAAGTGACCGCATCCCGGTCTCCGTCCCGGCCCTCAGGGCCATCGGCACTGTCCCTGAGACATGACGCCGCATAACAAAAGCTGCCCCCGCGGTCAGAGGATCGCGGGGGCAGCCTGTTTCTTCCGGGGGCTCAGGCAATACCCTTGACGGTGTAGCCCTTCTCCTCCACGGCCGCCTTCAGCGTTTCGGCGGCCACATCCTGCGACAGCCGCACCACGGCGGTGCCCTTCTCGTGGCTGACCTCGGCGGCGGCGACGCCTTCCAGGGCCTCCAGCGCCTTCTTTACGCGGGCTTCGCAGCGGACGCACATCATGCCGCTGATCTCCATCGTCTTTTCCATGATCGGATCTCCTTTCGCGTCTCCGGGACGGTCGACGGATCCATTATAGGACCCCGGCGGGCGCCTTGTCAAGGCGCGGCCTCACCCGGGCATCAGCGCCCGCACCAGCGCGGGCTGCGTGACGGCGCCGGTGTGCCGGTCGAAGAGGGCGAAGAAGCCGCAGTCCCACCAGAAGCAGGGGATGCCCTTTTCCCGGGCCGCCCGCGTGAAGGCCGCGGCGTGCCGGAGCCGGGCGTCGGGGTTGCCCTTGTCCTCGGTGCCGAACTCTCCGATCATGACGGGACAGCCGTGCTCCGCTGAGAAGGCGGCCAGCCGCGTCATCAGGGCGTCGATCTCCCGCAGGTCCTCCTCCGTGCCCCAGGTGTCCCGCAGCACGCGGCCTTCGGCCCGGCGCCAGCAGAAGCCCTCGGGATCGTAGTTGTGCACCTGGAGGAGGAGCCGGTCCGGCACCGTGTCCCTTGGCAGGACAAAGCCCGCCAGCGTGGACGGCACCGACGCGCCGGAATAGGTCTGCACCGACAGGATCCGTTCCGGATTGTTCCCCCCGGAGGCCCGGACGGTGTCCACGAACAGCTGGTTGAAGCGGTTCAGCCACGCGTGGTCCTCCGGGTCGACGGGCTGTGTCCAGCGGGCCTCCGCGTCCAGCATCTCGTTGAAGCCCTCAAAGATCAGGCGGCCGCACCGGTCTGCGAAGCGGTCCGCGATCTGCCGCCAGAGGGACGCGAACCGGCCGGACACCGCGTCCCAGTGCGCCCGGGAGGCGTGGAGCCAGCCACGGGCCCCGGCGTCGTGGTGGACGTTCAGCACGCAGAAGAGCCCTTCGTCCAGGACCCAGCCGGTCACCTCCGCCACCCGGTCCATCCAGGCGGGATCCACCTCGCCGGACGGGGCCATGTGCTGGGCCCAGGTGACGGGCAGGCGCACGCAGTCAAAGCCTGCCTGCCCTACGGCCCGGATCAGCTCCCGGGTACAGGGCGGGTTGAACCAGGCGGTCTCGCTCTCCATGGGAGGAACGATCTCCCCCGGCGCGGCGCTGCGCTTCACGGCGTCCAGGGTGTTGCCGAGGCTCCATCCCGCACGGATGGAGGCTGCGGCGGAAGAAGCGGATAAAGGCATGGTGCACCTCACGAAGACCAAAGCTCCTGCTCCGGGACGCGGAGCAGGGAGCGATCATGAACAAGCTATGTGCGGCGCGTCAGACGAACAGTTCCTGCTTTTCGCCCAGCACGTCCGCCGCGGCGGTCAGGACCGGGCGCACGGTCTCCGCCAGGAACGCGTCCACCTGCTCCGCGCTGCGGCCGGTGAAGTGCTCCGGGGAGAGGATGGCCTCGATCTCGCCGCGGCTCAGGCCGAAGGCTTCGTCGGCGCAGATCCGGTCGATCAGGTCGTTGTCGCCGCCGTCCTGCTTCACATGGTTCGCGGCGGCCTGGGCGTGGACCCGCAGCCGTTCGTGCAGCTCCTGCCGGTTGCCGCCCTTTTTCACCGCGTCCATCATGATGTTCTCCGTGGCCATGAAGGGCAGCTCCCGCATCACCCGCTGCCGGATGACCTTGTCGTAGACCACCAGCCCGTCGCACACGTTCATCATGATGTTCAGGATGGCGTCCACGCCGAGGAAGGCCTCGGCCATGGCGATGCGCTTGTTGGCGCTGTCGTCCAGGGTGCGCTCGAAGAACTGGCAGGAGGCAGTCAGGGCGGGGTTCAGCGCGTCGGTCATGACGTAGCGGGCCAGGGCGTCGATGCGCTCGCAGCGCATGGGATTGCGCTTGTAGGGCATGGCCGAGGAGCCGATCTGCTTTTTCTCGAAGGGCTCCTCCATCTCCTTGAAGCTCGCCAGCAGACGCATGTCATAGGCGAATTTGGAGGCGGACTGGGCAACGCCGGAGAGGGCCGAGGCCACCTGATAGTCCACCTTGCGGGAGTAGGTCTGGCCGCTGACCGGCACCACCCGGTCAAAGCCGAAGTCCGCCGCGATCTGCTTCTCCACCGCCGCGATCTTCCCGCCGTCGCCCTCGAAGAGCTCGGCAAAGCTGGCCTGGGTGCCGGTGGTGCCTTTGGAGCCCAGCAGGGCGAGGGTGGACAGGCGGTGGTCGATCTCCGCCAGGTCCATCATCAGCTCATTCATCCACAGGGTGGCCCGCTTGCCGACGGTGGTCAGCTGGGCGGGCTGCAGGTGGGTGTAGGCGAGGCAGGGCATGGCCCTGTACTTCTGCGCGAAGTCCGCCAGCAGGGCGATGACGTTCACGAGCTTCCGCCGCACGATCCGCAGGCCCTGCCGCATGACGATCACGTCGGTGTTGTCGCCCACGTAGCAGGAGGTGGCGCCGAGGTGGATGATGCCGGCCGCCTTCGGGCACTGCAGGCCATAGGCATAGACGTGGCTCATCACGTCGTGGCGCACCTCGCGCTCGCGGCGCTGGGCGTCCTCGTAGTTGATGTCGTCGGCATGGGCTTCCAGCTCGGCGATCTGTTCGTCTGTGATGTCCAGCCCCTGGGCCTTCTCCGCCTTCGCCAGGGCGATCCAGAGCCGCCGCCAGGTGCGGAACTTGTTGTCCTCGGAGAACACGAACTGCATTTCGTCCGAGGCATAGCGCGTGGAAAAGGGGCTGATGTAGCGGTCGTGCGTCATGATGGCCTCCATTGTCGGCGGATCGGGATCGGTCAGAGTTCGTTCATCATCAGGAAGTCTTTCAGACGATAGTGACAGACGGTGCTGGTGGAAAAATCCACATCGTCCGCGGTGATCAGGATCTTCTTGCAGGAATTGTCCAGATTCGCAAAGGCAGAGAATTCGCGCTCGTACGCCTTATCCTCAGCCACGCTGTAGGCGACCTGGACCAGATACTGCTTTCCGGCTTTTACGGCCAGAAAGTCGATTTCTCTCCCCTTGTTGTTGAAAACATGGACCATGTAGTCCATGAAACACAGTTCGTTCAGAACGACGTTTTCGAGATTGTGCGTGAGATCGTACCGCGGGCCGACCCGGCGCAGGCTGTTGAAGGATACGTCCTCATCGTAGATCTTGCGATAATAGCTCATTGCGGACTTGGCCTTTGCGGAATACTGCGGAACGTCCGTGATGACATAGGCCTCCCTGAGGTAATCAAGGTATTTGATCACCGTCGGCACGGAGACGGAGACATTCTGGCCCAGCATATAGTCGCTGATGGACTTTGCGCTGAGGATCCTGGCGTTGGAGACGAGCACATAGTCCACGATCCGTTCAAAAACGTCTTTTCTCCGGATCCTGTACCGGTTCTCCAGGTCACTGTAGATGATCGTGTCATTCAGATCGCTGAGATATCTGCGCCGTGTACTCTCGTCCGGCTGGATCAGGGCGTCGGGGAATCCGCCCCAGATGAGGTAATCGCTGATCGCGTATTCGCGTCCCGACTGCGCCATGAAAGCCTGCGCCTCCCTGAACACAAAGGGCCGGACGCGGAAAGAAACATAGCGGCCGGAGAGTTCCTTCGTGAACTCCCGGGAAAGCAGTTTGGAATTGCTGCCCGTGATAAAGACCGAGCAGTTGAGGAGACGCAGGGTCCTGCAAGCCTCGTTCCAGCCGGCCACATTCTGGACCTCGTCCAGAAACACGTACAGTTTTTCGGAACCGATGCGGTCACGAACATGCCGGATCAGTGCGTCCGCATCGGGCAGGGCGCTTCTCACCGGCCGCAGGTCAAAGTCGAGAAACAGGCAGTTCTTTCCCGATGCCGCCAGTTCGTCCGCGGTCTGCCTGAGGATCACGGACTTCCCGCAGCGGCGGATGCCCGTGATGACCTTGACAAGATCGCTGTCACAGAACGGCCTGATCTGCGCAAGATAATGCTCTCTGATCAGCATTTCCATCACCCCGGGACCATTCTACTTTAAGATTTTCGTATTGTCAACAAAATCTTAAAGTACTGCTTAAAGATTTTTCACTCTGCGGCAAAATCTTAAAGTAAGCGGCCCCGCGTTCCGGATCCCGTATCCCGCATTATCCGAAGTACGAGATCCCGCCCTCGAACAGCGGCTGCAGCAGCTCACCCGGCATGTTCCTGTACAGCCATTTGCCGCTGCGCTCCGTGTGGCCCATCTTGCCCAGGACCCGGCCGTCGGGGCTGGTGATGCCCTCGATGGCGAAGAGGCTGGCATTGGGATTGAGACGGGTATCCATGGAGGCGCGGCCCTGCTCGTCCACGTACTGGGTGGCGATCTGGCCGTTGGCCGCCAGCTGCCGGATCAGCGCTTCCGGGCCGACAAAACGGCCTTCGCCATGGCTGATGGCGATGGTGTGGATGTCGCCCACGGCGCACTTGCTCAGCCAGGGGCTCATGGCGGAAGCCACCCGGGTGCGCACGCACATGGACTGGTGACGGTGGATCTCGTTGAAGGTGAGGGTGGGGCACTCGGCGTCGGTGTCGATGATCCGGCCGAAGGGCACGAGGCCGAGCTTGATCAGCGCCTGGAAGCCGTTGCAGATGCCCAGCATCAGGCCGCCGCGCTCGTCCAGCAGCTCCGTGACCGCGTCCCGCACGGCGGGATTGCGGAAGAAGGCGGTGATGAACTTGGCGGAGCCGTCCGGCTCGTCGCCGCCGGAGAAGCCGCCGGGCAGGACGATCATCTGGCTGTTCCGGATGGCCTTCGCCGCCGCTTCGATGCTCTCGGTGATGGCGGCGGGGGAGAGGGTGTTCAGCACGAGGACGTTCGCCTCGCCGCCGGCCCGCTCGATGGCCCGGGCCGTGTCGTACTCGCAGTTGGTGCCGGGGAAGACCGGGATCAGCGCCCGTGGCTTGGCGAACTTCGCGGGGGCGAAAGCCGTGCGGGGCCTGTCGGAGGTGAAGGTCTCCGTCTGCTCGCCGGTGTGGCCGCGGTAGGGGAATACCTTGTCCAGCTTGCCTTCGTACAGGGCCTGGATGTCGGTCAGATCCACCCGGTCGCCCTCATAGCTCAGGGCCCATTCGGGGATGGTGTCGCCCACCTTCTCGCCCAGGCCGCAGCCGGCGTCGCATTCCAGCAGGATCGCGCCGGGCATCTGGGCGAACAGATCGCCGCCCCAGTCCTCGTCGATCCGCGTGCCGACGGCGTTGCCCAGACCCATCTTGAACAGGCCTTCGGCGACGCCGCCCAGGCCCAGCGCCCAGGCGGAGCGCACCTGCCCCGCGCGGATGGCGGCGGTGACGCTGTCCAGCATGGCCTTCAGGGCTTCCGCGTCCCAGGGATCGCAGGAGACCAGGCGGATCTCGCTGCCGGCCTGCTTGAATTCGGGGGAGATCACGTTTTTCGCCTCGCCCGGCGCCACGGCGAAGGAGCACAGCGTCGGGGGCACGTCCAGATCCTCGAAGGAGCCGGACATGGAGTCCTTGCCGCCGATGGAGGCGATCTCCAGGTTCAGCTGCGCGTCCAGCGCGCCAAGCAGCGCCGCGAAGGGCTGGCCCCAGCGGGTGGGATCGGCGGTCATGCGCTCGAAGTATTCCTGGAAGGTGAGGTAGGCGTCCTTGCGGTCGAAGCCCGCGGCCACCAGCTTCGCCACGCTTTCCACCACCGCCAGGTAGCTGCCCTCGTAGGGGCTCTGGCTCTCCAGCTCCGGGTGGAAGCCGTAGGCCATGCCGGAGACGGTGCCGGTCTCGCCCAGGACGGGGAGCTTTGCCACCATGGTCTGGATGGGGGTCAGCATGCGCCGGCCGCCGAAGGGCATCAGCACGGTGGCCGCGCCGATGGTGGAGTCGAAGCGCTCGGAAAGCCCCTGCTTGGAGCAGATGTTCAGGTTGGCGGCCATGTCGGCCAGCTTTTCGGTGACGGTGGCGCCGGCGAAGGGGACCTGCTTCAGCTCCGCGTCGGGGACCCGCACGCGGGTGTGCTTTTCCGCGCCGTTGCTGTTCAGGAACTCCCGGCTCACGTCCACGACGGTGTGACCCTTCCAGGTCATGCGCAGGCGCTTCTCCTCCGTCACCGTTGCGACGGGGGTGGCCTCCAGGTTCTCCCGGGCCGCGGCGGCCAGGAAGGCGTCCGCGTCTTCGGGGGCGAGCACCACGGCCATGCGCTCCTGGCTCTCGGAGATGGCCAGCTCGGTCCCGTCCAGGCCCTCATATTTGCGGGGGACCGCGTCGAGGTCGACCAGCAGGCCGTCGGCCAGCTCGCCGATGGCCACGGACACGCCGCCCGCGCCGAAGTCGTTGCAGCGCTTGATCAGCCGGGTGACGGCGGGATCGCGGAAGAGGCGCTGCAGCTTGCGCTCGGTGGGGGCGTTGCCCTTCTGCACCTCCGCGCCGCAGGTCTCGATGGAGGAGCGCTTGTGGGACTTGGAGGAGCCGGTGGCGCCGCCGATGCCGTCGCGGCCGGTGCGTCCGCCCAGCAGGACGATCACGTCGCCGGGGGCCGGCACCTCGCGCCGCACGTTGGACAGCGGGGCCGCGCCCAGCACCGCGCCGATCTCCAGCCGCTTGGCGGCGTAGCCGGGATGGTACTGCTCATCCACCAGGCCGGTGGCCAGGCCGATCTGGTTGCCGTAGGAGGAATAGCCCGCCGCCGCCGTGGTCACCAGCTTGCGCTGGGGCAGCTTGCCGGGCATGGTGTCGCGGACGGGCACCAGGGGATCCGCCGCGCCGGTGACGCGCATGGCCTGGTAGACATAGGTGCGGCCGGAGAGCGGATCCCGGATGGCGCCGCCGATGCAGGTGGCCGCGCCGCCGAAGGGCTCGATCTCCGTGGGGTGGTTGTGGGTCTCGTTCTTGAACATCAGCAGCCAGGGCTCTTTCGCGCCGTTCACATCCACGTCGATCCGGATGGAGCAGGCGTTGATCTCCTCGCTGATGTCGATGTTGGGGGTCAGACCGCGCCTGCGCAGGGTCTTGGCGCCGATGGTGGCCAGGTCCATGAGGTTCATGGGACGGGCGGCGGCTTTCTCGCCGTAGACCTCCTCCCGCGCCGCCAGGTACCGCCGGAAGGCGGCCTCCACCCGGGGCTTGGCGATCTCCACGTCGTCGATGGTGGTCAGGAAGGTGGTGTGCCGGCAGTGATCGGACCAGTAGGTGTCGATCATGCGGATCTCGGTGATGGTGGGATCCCGGCCCTCGTCGGTGAAGTACCGGCGGCAGAAGGCCAGGTCGTCCGCGTCCATGGCCAGGCCGTAGCGCGCCACGAAATCGGCGGTCTCCGCGTCGGTCATGGCGCGGAAGCCGGTCAGGGTCTCCACGGTGTCGGGGGCGTCATACCGCTCCCGCAGGGTCGCGCGGGTCCCGAGCGAGGCCTCCCGC
Source organism: uncultured Eubacteriales bacterium (assembly GCA_902767565.1). Classification (GTDB taxonomy): domain Bacteria; phylum Bacillota; class Clostridia; order Christensenellales; family Aristaeellaceae; genus RUG11272. The sequence goes on from CACXHY010000002.1 coordinate 70,049, forward strand.
GCCTCCACCGGGTTGATGACGTGCTTTTTGATCTGGGCGAACTCCTCGTCGGTGGGGCTGCCCTGCAGCAGGTACACCCGGGCCGTCCGAACGGTGGGGCGCTCGCACTGGCCCACCAGCTGGATGCACTCCTCACAGGAGGCAGCCCGCTGGTCGAACTGGCCGGGCAGGTATTCCACGGCGAACACGCGGTCCGCGCCGCCGGGCAGCTCCGTGAAGGTCACGTCCACCTGCGGCTCGGAATAGACGATGGGCAGGCAGCGTTCATACAGCGCGTCGTCGATGCCCTCCGTGTCGTAGCGGTTCAGCAGCCGCAGCCCGGTGACGCTTTTGATCAGCAGGATGTGCCGGATCTCGTGCAGGAGCTCCCGGGCCTCCACGGCGTATTCGGGGCGTTTTTCCACATAGATGCGCTTGACGCTCATTTGATTCCCTCCGCTTTCAGCGCGCGCTGGCCGATATCCCGGCGCAGCTGGCGGTCCCGGAAGCTGATGCAGTCGGCGGCGCGGTAGGCCCGGTCGACGGCCTCCCGCAGGGTGTGAGCGGAGCAGGTCACGCCCAGCACGCGCCCGCCGGCGGTGACGATGGTGCCGTCGGCCTCCCGGCGGGTGCCGGCGTGGTAGATCTCCGCCAGCTTTTCCGCTTCCTCCAGGCCGGAGATGCGATACCCGCTCTGATACTTGACGGGGTAGCCGCCGGAGGCGAGGATCACGCAGCAGGTGCAGTCATCCGAGAAGGTGACGTCGGTCTGCGCCAGGGTGCCGTCGGTGCACGCCTGCATGACGGTCAGCAGGTCGCTCTTGAGCAGCGGGAGCACCACCTGGGTCTCGGGATCGCCGAAACGGCAGTTGTACTCGATGACCTTGGGGCCGTCGGCGGTGATCATCAGGCCGAAGTACAGGCAGCCCCTGAAGGTGCGGCCCTCCTTATTCATGGCCTCCACGGTGGGCAGGAAGATCTCCCGCATGGCCCGGTCGGCCACTTCTTCGGTGTAATACGGGTTCGGGGCGACGGTGCCCATGCCGCCGGTGTTCAGGCCCTCGTCGCCGTCCAGGGCGCGCTTGTGGTCCATGGAGGAGACCATGGGCCTGATGACCTTGCCGTCGGTGAAGGCCAGCACGGAGACCTCCGGGCCCTGCAGGAATTCCTCGATGACCACCCGGGTGCCGCTCTTGCCGAACTTCGTGTTGACCATCATCTCGGTCAGGGCTTCCTCCGCCTCGGGGAGGGTGCCGCAGATGAGCACGCCCTTGCCCAGGGCCAGGCCGTCCGCCTTCACCACCAGCGGGAAGGCCGCCCCGCCCCGCACGTACGCCAGCGCCTTCTCATAGTCGTCAAAGGTCTCGTAGCGGGCGGTGGGGATGCCGTAGCGGCGCATCATGTCCTTGGCGAAGATCTTGCTGCCCTCGATCTCGGCGGCCGCCTTCGTGGGCCCGAAGGAGGGAACGCCGATCTCCGCCAGAGCGTCCACCATGCCCAGGCACAGGGGATCGTCCTGCGCGACCACGGCGTAGTCGACGGGGTGGGTCCTGCAGAAGGCGGTCACGCCCTCCACGTCGGTGGCCTTCAGGGGGACAAGCTCGCAGAAGGCGGCCATGCCGCCGTTGCCGGGGGCGGCCCAAAGCTTTTCCACCCTGGGGTTTTCGGCGAGTTTTTTGGCGATGGCGTGTTCGCGGCCTCCGCCGCCGATGATGAGGATCTTCATGGCGCTGTTTCCTCCGTCGGTGGGATGGTGGTTTCCGTTTTCCTGTATCACGGGGGACATCACTGCCTTCGGGCAGCGAGCGGAGGGCTTTCCGATCGCCCTGCGGACTCCTTCGGATGCCTCGTTTCATGCGGCGGCGCGCTTGCCGAAGATGCTGCGGCCGCGCATCCGGTCAGACACTGTCAATTCTGAATTCTGAACTCTGAATTCATCATTCTCTCAGTGGTGGAACAGCCGCTGGTGCGTGAAGCACATCACCATGCCGTAGCGGTCGCAGGTCTCGATGACCTGGTCGTCACGGATGGAGCCGCCGGGCTGGGCGACGTACAGGACGCCGCTGCGGTGGGCGCGCTCGATGTTGTCGCCGAAGGGGAAGAAGGCGTCGCTGCCCAGGGACACGCCGGTCTGCCGGTCCAGCCAGTCGCGCTTCTGCTCTTTGGTGAGGGGAGCGGGCCGCTCGGTGAAGTACAGCTGCCAGCGGCCCTCGGCCAGCACCTCGTCGGGCTCGTCGGAGATATAGACGTCGATGGTGTTGTCCCGGTCGGGGCGGCCGATGGTGGGCAGGAAGGGCAGGGCCAGCACCTGGGGATGCTGCCGCAGGAGCCAGTTGTCCGCCTTGGAGCCCGCCAGGCGCGTGCAGTGGATGCGGCTCTGCTGCCCGGCACCCACGCCGATGGCCTGACCGTCCTTCACATAGCACACGGAGTTGGACTGGGTGTACTTCAGGGTGATGAGGGAGATCATCAGGTCGCGCTTCGCCTCTTCGGGCAGGTCCCTGTTGGCGGTGACGATCTCGGCCAGCATGGCTTCGTCGATGCGGCACTCGTTGCGGCCCTGCTCGAAGGTCACGCCGAAGACCTGCTTGCGCTCGATGGGGTCGGGCACATAGTCCGGGTCGATCTGCACGACGTTGTAGCCGCCCTTGCGCTTGGACTTCAGGATCTCCAGCGCCTCGTCGGTATAGCCGGGGGCGATGACGCCGTCGGACACCTCGGGCTTGATCAGCAGGGCGGTGGACTTGTCGCACACGTCGCTCAGGGCGATCCAGTCGCCGAAGGAGGACATGCGGTCCGCGCCGCGGGCTCGGGCATAGGCGCAGGCCAGGGGGGAGAGTTCCCCGGCATTGGCCGGCACGAAGTAGATCTGCCGCAGCACATCGCTCAGCGGAACGCCCACGGCGGCGCCGGCGGGGCTCACATGCTTGAAGGACGCGGCGGCGGGGAGCCCCGTGGCCTGCTTCAGCTCACGGACCAGCTGCCAGCCGTTCAGCGCGTCGAGGAAGTTGATGTAGCCCGGCTTGCCGTTCAGCACGGTCACGGGCAGTTCGCCGCCCTCCACATAGATGCGGGAGGGCTTCTGGTTGGGGTTGCAGCCGTATTTCAGGGCGAGTTCGGTGGACATGGGCGGTTCCTCCTTATATCGGGCGGCGGGTGTGAAAATGGATCAGGCGTTCTTGTTGAGGATCTTCGCGTTCTCCGCCTCGCCGGTTTCGAGATCGACGAACACCGTGAAGAGGGAGACCTTGTTGTCCGCGTTCAGGTTCTGCCAGAGCATGTCGGTGAAGGCGTCGAAATCGTTCGGGACGGCCACCTTCTCCGGGTCGCCCTCGAAGGAGGGGATGGGATCGCCGTCGCAGCGGTAGGTGTGGAGGAAGTGCCCCTCCCCGGCCACCGGCTGAGGGTATTCCCAGAATACCCGCTGCGCGCTGTCGCCGTTGCCGTCATCGCTCTTCAGGATCGACATCCTGTAGGAGAGGCTGCCGCCGCGCAGGTCCAGCAGGGCGGAGATGCGGGGGGTCCAGTTCGGCGGGTCGGGCTCGAAGGTGCGGGTGCGAAGCGCCTCCTCGAAGGTCCTGCCCTCCGCGAGGAAGTCCCGGACGGTGTCGGTCTGGTCGCCGTTGGTCACGATCCAGAGGCCCTTTTCGGGAACGCGCACCGGCGCGTAGATGATGAGGGACGGGTCCACCATCTTGCTCTCGTCGAAAGCTTTGGTGATGATGCCGCCGTCGGGCTGGGCGACGAACACCCGGTTGCGGGAGTTCACGCTGCGGCCCATGATGAAATAGCCGATGGCGGCGCGGGTCCCGTCGGGGGTGAGGCCGCAGACGATGCCCCGGCCGGGGTAGGTGTTGTTCCGCAGGAGCTGTCCGAGGTCAGACGTGATCATGGTGGGTCCCTCCCGTTGTTGATGATGTTGATGGGGTCCTCTGTCCGGCAGGCGCAGCGCGACCGAAATCGCGGCGGAAGACCGGCAAAGTATGCATGATTCTGAATTCATAGTTCTGGATTCTCGATTTTCCTCGCGGTCTCCTCCACCGCGGCGGGCAGCAGCACCCACTCCGCTTCCTCCATGACCCTGCGCTGGAGGATCTCCGGGGTATCGCCGGGCAGGACGGCCACGGCTTTCTGGGCGATGATCCCGCCGCCGTCGGGGATCTCGTTGACGAAATGGACGGTGGCGCCGGTGACCTTCACGCCGCGTTCCAGGGCGGCCTCGTGGACCTTCAGGCCGTAGAAGCCCTTGCCGCAGAAGCTGGGGATCAGGCTCGGATGGATGTTCAGGATCCGGTGATCATAGGCGCGGATCACGTTCTCCGGCAGGATGGTCAGGAAGCCGGCCAGCACGCACAGGCCGATGCGGTTCTCCCGCAGGACGGCCAGGAGGCGTTCGCCGTAGGCTTCGATGGCCTCGCCCTTCTCTTTATGGACGACGATGCCGGGAACGCCGGCCTTTGCCGCGCGCTCCAGCGCGTAGGCACGGCCGTTGGAGGCGATGACCAGGGCGATCTCCGCGTGGGGGATCTTCCCGGCGGCCTTCGCGTCCAGGATGGCCTGCAGGTTGGTGCCGCCGCCGGACACCAGCACGGCGGTCCTCAGCACAGGATGACCTCCTTTTCGCCGGGGACGATGTCGCCCAGCACACAGGCGTCCGGTTCGCCGTATTCCCGCAGCAGCGCCAGCGCCCGGTCGGCGTCTTCTCTGGCCACGGTGATCGTCATGCCGACGCCCATGTTGTAGGTGTTGAACATGTCCCGCTCCGGGACGCTGCCCTCCCGCATGATCAGGTCGAAGATGACGGGGGTGCGCACGGCCTTTTTCTCGATCCTCGCCGCGCAGCCCTCGGGCAGGCAGCGGGGGATGTTCTCGTAGAAGCCGCCGCCGGTGATGTGGCTGATGCCGTGGGGCCGGATCTCCTTCATCAGGGCCAGCACGGGCTTCACATAGATCTTCGTGGGGGTCAGCAGGGTCTCCCACAGCGGCTGATCCAGCTCCGCGTATTTGCGGTTTTCGCCGCCCTCGCCGATCCGGAACACCTTGCGCACCAGCGAGAAGCCGTTGGAATGCACGCCGGAGGAGGGCAGGGCCAGGATCACATCGCCGGGGCGGGTGGCTTCGCGGTCGATGATCCGCTCCTTGTCCACCAGGCCCACGGTGAAGCCTGCCAGGTCGTACTCGTCTTCGGGCATCATGCCGGGATGCTCGGCGGTCTCGCCCCCGATGAGGGCGCAGCCGGCCCGGACGCAGCCCTCGGCCACGCCGCCCACGATGTCCGCGATGACCTCCGGGACGTTCTTTCCGCAGGCGATGTAGTCCAGGAAGAACAGCGGCGCCGCGCCGCAGCAGATCACATCGTTGACGCACATGGCCACGCAGTCGATGCCCACGGTGTCATGCCTGCCCAGCAGGAATGCCAGCTTCAGCTTGGTGCCGACGCCGTCGGTGCCGGAGACCAGCACGGGTTCCTTCATCCCGGTCAGCTCCGGCCGGAACAGTCCGCCGAAGCCGCCGATATCGTCCGCCGCGCCGGGCACGGCGGTGCGGGCCACATGCGCCCTCATCAGCTCCACGGCGCGGTATCCGGCGGTGATATCCACCCCGGCGGCCTTGTAGCTCGCGCTCTCACTCTTCATGCGTTTTCCTCCCTGGCTTTGGAAAGGGGGATCTCGAACCGGTGCTTGGTCATGCGCACGGGGGGCGGAACGGGATAGTCTCCGTTGAAGCAGCCCTTGCACATCTCCAGATGCCTGTCGCCGGTCAGCTTGTCCAGATCCTCCATCCGCAGGAAGCCGATGCTGTCCGCGCCGATGATCCGGCAGATCTCATCCTCGGTGTGCCGGTTGGCGATCAGCGTGCCCTCGTCATCCACGTCCGTGCCGAAGTAGCAGGCATAGCGGAAGGGCGGGGCGGAGAAGACCACGTGCACTTCCTTCGCGCCGGCCTCCCGCAGGATGCGGATGACCCGGGCGGAGGTGGTGCCGCGGACGATGGAGTCGTCCACCAGCACCACGCGCTTGTCCTTCACGGTGGCGGAGACGGCGTTCAGCTTGATGCGGACGCTGTCCTGCCGCTGCTTCTGCTCCGGCTGGATGAAGGTGCGGCCGATGTATTTGTTCTTGATGAGGCCGATGCCGTAGGGGATGCCGCTCTCGTAGCTGTAGCCCAGGGCGGCGTCCAGGCCGGAGTCCGGCGCGCCGATGACCACGTCGGCCTCCACGGGATGGGACTTCGCCAGCAGGCGGCCGGCGGTGACCCTTGCCTGGTGCACGGAGACGCCGTCCACCACGGAATCCGGACGGGCGAAATAGATGAACTCGAACACGCACAGCCCCTTGCGGCCGCCCTCCAGCGGAGGATAGGCGGTGATGCCGTCGGGGGTGACCACCACCAGCTCGCCGGGAAGGATGTCCCGGACGAATTCAGCGCCGATGGCGGCCAGGGCGCAGGTCTCGCTGGCGAAGACGACGTCGTCGCCGATGCGGCCCATGCACAGGGGGCGGAAGCCGTGGGGATCCCGGGCGGCGATCATCTTGGTGGCGCTCATCACCACCAGGGAGTAGGCGCCCTCAATGATCTCCATGGTGGCGCGGACGGCGGCCTCGATGGAAGGCGTCTTCAGGCGCTGCTGGGTGATGGCGTAGGCGATGACCTCGCTGTCGGTGGTGGTGTGGAAGATGGCGCCGCCCATCTCAAAGCGTTCCCGCAGGAAGGCCGCGTTGGTGAGGTTGCCGTTGTGGCACAGGGCCATGGCGCCTTTCAGGTGGTTCACCAGGAGCGGCTGCGCGTTGGCCGCGGTCAGGTTGCCCGTGGTGCCGTAGCGGCAGTGACCCACCGCCATCTGCCCCTCGGCGACGCGGCTCAGCCGGTCGGGGGTGAAAACTTCCGTGACCAGCCCCACGTCCTTGTGGCAGCGGATGACGCCGTCGCGGTTGACGGCGATGCCGCAGCTCTCCTGCCCGCGGTGCTGCAGGGCGTAGAGCGCGTGATAGGTCTCGTCCACGACGCCGGTCCCGCTTCTGCGGTAAATGCCGAAGACGCCGCACTCCTCGTGGAGCTTGTCGAACCGATGATCCATAGGATCCTCCTTGCGATATGAGAATTTGGGATCCGGAATGATGGTCTGCCGGGGCGCCCGCGATCCGGAGGGCGTGCGCGGCATAATCAAATGATGGATCATGGGTGACAAACGGCGCCCGCCGCCCGGATGCCTCCGGGGGATGGCCGGCGGGATCTGTCATGCATCATTCATGATCCATCGTTCGCGTCACTCGCCCAGCAGGCGGTGGCTGATCTCCCGGTAGGCCTCCTCCACGCCGCCCAGGTCACGGCGGAACCGGTCCTTGTCCAGCTTTTCATGGGTCTTCGAATCCCAGAAGCGGCAGGTGTCGGGGCTGATCTCGTCGGCCAGCACCAGCTGCCCGTCCGTCGTGATGCCGAACTCCAGCTTGAAGTCGATCAGATCGATGTCCAGGGGCTTGAAGTAGGCGATGAGGAGCTTGTTGACCTTCTGGGCATACTCGGCGATCTGCTTCATGGTGAGCTCGTCGGCCCAGCCCATGGCGGCGATGTGGTATTCGTTGACCATCGGATCGCCCAGGTCGTCGTTCTTGTAGCAGTATTCCAGAACGGTCCTGCGCAGGGGCGTGCCCTCGGGGAGGCCGAGCCGCTTGGACAGGCTGCCCGCAGCCACGTTGCGCACGATGACCTCCAGCGGCACGATGGTGACCTTCTTCACCAGGGTCTCGCGGTCGGAGATCTCCTCGATATAGTGGGTGGGAACGCCGTTCTTTTCGAGCATCTTCATCAGGAAGTTGGTCATGCGGTTGTTGATGGCGCCCTTGCCCTCAATGGTGCCCTTCTTCAGGCCGTTGAAGGCCGTGGCGTCGTCCTTGTAGTCCACCATCACCACGCCGGGATCATCGGTGGCGAATACCTTCTTGGCCTTTCCCTCGTAGAGCTGTTCCAGTTTCTTCATGAATAGTCTCCTCCTTCGACTCGGGTCTGTCTGTGATCAGTCTTCGACGGTCAGGGCAGCGTCCTTGCGGAGCACCGCGTCCGTCTGTTCTCTGCGCATGGCGTCGAGCCTGCCGGCCAGTTCGCCGTCGGATACGGCGAGGATCTGCGCCGCCAGCAGGGCCGCGTTGGCCGCGCCGTCGATGGCCACGGTGGCCACGGGCATGCCCGTGGGCATCTGCACCGTGGAGAGCAGGGCGTCCAGACCGTCCAGGGTTGAGCTCTTCACCGGGATGCCGATGACAGGCAGCGTGGTCCGCGCGGCGATGGCGCCGGCCAGATGGGCTGCCTTGCCCGCGGCGGCGATCAGCGCGCCGAAGCCGTTCTCCCTGGCGCCGGCCGCGAAGGCGGCACAGGCGTCGGGCGTGCGGTGGGCCGAGTAAACATGGGCTTCAAAGGGGATGTCCAGCGCCTTCAGCTGCGCGAAGCAGGGCTTCAGCGCAGGGAGATCGCTGTCCGATCCCATGATGACCGCGACTTTTTTCATGGATTCATCCTTTATCCTTTCCCGGGGCAACAGAAAAAGCATGACAGACCTGCCACGCCCGCCGATCCGCATGCCCGGTGATGATGCCCGCATGCGCCTGTTCCCGGAGTCCGATGAACGCCATACGCGCACCTCCTTTCCGAACATTACGCCTCATTCTATGCAAAAGGTTCGGCGTTGTCAAGGCTTTTCGCAAAGTTTCGGACGCTTGTGTCCAATGTGGGATAAACATGCGCGATCTGGTCGATTCTGAGGCGTCCGGACGAGCCGTGCGGAGCGATCGTAACAGATCAGAAACGATTAATCCGAACGTTCGGATATCCGGGGGCGGTCGTCCTGCCTCTCCGTGGTATCGGGCGGGACGGTCGGGGATCCGCTTTGAAAAAAGCTCTTTACCATCGCGCAAAGTTGTGTTACAATGATATCCGGAAAATCGTGCCCGTGGGCTGCTGGCTCCTGGCGCGGCATCCCGGGCATTGGGCCTAAAGACTATAACCATTGGAGGAATGAACCATGATTACAGCCGGCGATTTCAGAAAAGGCATCACCATCGAGTGGGAAGGCGGCGTGTGGACGATCGTTGACTTCCAGCACGTCAAGCCCGGCAAGGGCGCGGCCTTCGTGCGCACCAAGCTCAAGAACGTCCTGACCGGCGCGGTGGTGGAGACCAGCTTCAACCCCACCTTCAAGACCAGCAAGGCCATCATCGAGACCAAGGAAATGCAGTATTCCTACAACGACGGCGACCTGTACTACTTCATGGACATGGAGACCTATGACCAGCTGCCCCTGAACCACGACCAGGTCGAGGAAGCCATCAAGTACGTCAAGGAAGGCACGAACGTTACCATCAAGTTCTTCAAGGGCGCGGCCTTCTCCGTCGACGCCCCGAACTTCGTCACGCTCGAGGTCACCAACACCGAGCCCGGCTTCAAGGGCGACACGGCTTCCAACACCTACAAGCCCGCCACCCTCGAGACCGGCGTCACCCTCCAGGTGCCCCTGTTCATCAACACCGGCGACCTGATCCGGGTCGACACCCGTACCGGCGAGTACATGGAGCGCGCCTGAGACGGAATAGGAGGATCATCATGAGCAACCTGAGCGAGAGAGCCAACTACCTGAAAGGGCTGGCCGACGGGATGCGGCTGAACACGGAGAAGAGCGCCAATCGCATTCTGATGGAGGTTCTCGATCTGCTTGCCGACATGGCGGACGAGGTCGAGAGGCTGCGCGCGGAGCACGATGAGCTCTCCGATTACGTTGACGCGGTGGACGAGGATCTCAGCCAGCTGGAAGAGGAAGTGGAGGACCTGCTGCCTCCGCCGCCCTATTTGCTCTCCGGCCCCGACGATGACGACGACTTCTTCGGCGACGAGGAAGAGGATGCCGCCGACGCCGGGGACGACGAGGAGGAAGACGAGGAGGAAGACGAGGGCGACGGGGACGACGTCGAGGATGATGCGGACGACGCGGAGGACGCGGAAGACGCGGAGGACAAGGATGAGGACGTGGAGCCCGGTGAGGGCGAAGTCGCCTATCGCTGCCCCCACTGTGGCAAGCAGATCCTGCTGACCATCGACGACAGCATGGACATCGACGAGGACGTGGCCTGCCCCTCCTGCGGCAAGCCCCTCTTCCCCGAGATCGATGACGAGGTCGAGGACGACGACTTCGACGACGACGAAGAGTGATCCACAAGGCCCCGTCCCCCTGCGGACGCGGGCCTTTTCCTGTGAGGCCGGACGGGGGGGACAGCGGTGCTCAGCAAGAAGGAAAGGTTTTTCGCTGCGGCGGAGGAGCTGCGGGCCCTGGTGTGCCCCCGCTGCGGCGGCGATCTGTCCCGCCGGGGCGACAGTCTGGTCTGTCTGCGGGGGCATTGCCTGGATGTCAGCCGGCGCGGCACGGTGAACGTGCTCTCCGACAGCCGGCGGGAGGACTACACGGAGCCGCTCTTCGCTGCCCGCCGGCGGATCTTCGGGGCCGGCTTCTATCAGCCGGTGTGCGACGCTCTGGAGTCGCTGATCCCTCCGGGCCCCGCGACCGTTCTGGACGCGGGCTGCGGCGAGGGATGGTACCTGAACCGGCTGCTTCAGCGGGAAGACCGGCGCGGCGCGGGGATCGACCTCAGCGCGGACGCCGTCCGGCTGGCCTCGGACCTGCCCTGCCGGGCGGTGTGGTGCGTGGGGGATCTGCGCCGCATGCCTTTCCGGGACGGGAGCTTTTCCGTGATCCTGGACGTGCTGACCCCGGCCGCCTACGATGAGTTTGAGCGCCTGCTGACCCGGGACGGCGTGCTGCTGAAGGTGTACCCGGGCCGGGAATACCTGAAGGAGATCCGTGCGGCCCGCGGTCTGCCTCCGTATGAGGAGGGCGGCGTGGAAAAATGGCTCCGGGGCCGCATGCGGCTGCGGGAGACCCGGCGCGTCACGATCGCCTGCCCTGTGACGCCGGACCAGTGGCGGGACTGGGTGCGGATGACGCCCATGAACCGGGACCTGAGCGAGGCGGAGACGGAAGCCCTCGCGCGGGCCGCCGCCGGGACCGTGACCCTGGACCTGCACGTCGCGGCCGCGGTGCGCGGGGAATGACGCGGGCGCACTTGATAATTGCGTTGTTTATTGCTATAATCCGGTTGACGCAAATCGGGAGAGGGGGGATGCGGCATGCACCGGCGGATCATCCGTGCGCTGGCGCTGCTGCTTTGCGTGCTGGCATCCCTCGCCCGCGGCGAGACCGTCATCCGGATCCATGAGGCGGGCGGCCGGACCGAGGCTTTCACGGTCTCCCTCACGGAGGACTTCCCCGAAGACAGCACGGCCCGGCGGCTCGCCGGCATGCAGATCATCAGCCAGCGGGACCCGCGCTTTGCGGACGCCTCCTACCGATATATCCGCAAGGCTCCCTTCGAGAAGAACGGCTGCGGTCCGGCCGCGCTGCACAACGGGCTGGCCGTGACGCTCGGCATCGACGACCCGGAGCAAAGCGCGCGGATCCTGCTGGAGATCATGACGCTGCTGGCACCGCAGCACAATCCCGCCCAGAACCGCCTCAATTACGACCGCGCCCCGTCCCTGATCGATGCGGACGCCGAAACCGCTCCCGCGCTGGCGGCCCTGATGGAGACCTGCCCGCACCGGACCGCGCTCACCGGCGTGACCGCCGACAAGGCGATGGCCTGCATCGGCGCCGGCGAGGGCGATGTGTTCCTGATCGGGCGGTTCAATCTCAACGCCGACACGGTGGAGATCGTGCGGCTGGCGGATGCCCTGTGCGAGGCCGGCTATCCGGACGCGGTGATCGCCGTGGCGGCCGTCTCAGCGGGGGGAAGCGACTCCCACACGCCCTTCGGCCTGGGAGAGGAAGGGCACTTCATCACTGTGATGTTCGTAGCCGGCGAGTTCCGGGAAAAGGGCACGATCTATGTGCTGGACTCGTATCCCCGGGCCATCCGCAACGAGAACCTGAACGATGTGTACACGAGCCGCTACTACTTCGCGGCCAATTCCCGGCTGACCTCCTTCCGCGTGAACTATGACGTGACCCGCGTGTCCCCGACGGTGCTGATGTGCACGCTGCGGGAGGACGCGGCGGCGGAGCTGGCCGGCCTGCGGGAGAAGGCCGGCACGCCTTCCGGCAAAGCCGCCTACGACAAGGCCCGCGCCCGGTACGCGGCCTATGTGCGGACCTTCGGCACCGGCACCCTGATGGTGCGGGTGTTCCGGCGGGAGGACTGACGCCCTTTTGTGACTCCGAAGGAGCTGCCTGCGCGGCTCCTTTTCCGTTTGCGGATAATTGATGAAATCAGCACGGATACACGGCAAAATGCGCAAGGAAAACTCTTTGCAAACCACGCATTTTGTGGTACACTATATAAGGTTACGATTCCATAGACTACGCCCGGACGAACGGGCCTGACACGGGGGAGACACATGTCTGAACAGAACGAACGCGACCTGGCCCAGGAGATCGAGAAGGCGATCCAGGTCACGGAGGATTACGGCGAAGAACAGATCCAGGTGCTGGAGGGCCTTGAGGCCGTCCGCAAGCGCCCCGGCATGTACATCGGTTCCACCGACGTGCGGGGCCTGCACCACCTGGTTTATGAGATCGTGGACAATTCCATCGACGAGGCCCTGGCCGGCTTCTGCACCGAGATCAACGTCACCCTGTACAAGGACGGCTCGGTGGAGGTGAAGGACAACGGCCGCGGTTTTCCCGTGGGCATCCACCCCAAGACCGGGCGCCCGGCGGTGGAGGTCTGCCTGACGGTGCTGCACGCGGGCGGCAAGTTCGGCGGCGGCGGCTACAAGGTCTCCGGCGGCCTGCACGGCGTGGGCGCGTCGGTGGTGAACGCCCTGTCGAAGCACCTGACCGTCACCGTCTATCAGGACGGGAAGATCCATCAGCAGGAATATGCCCTGGGCAAGTACCTCTACGACCTGAAGGTGGTGGGGGAGACCGACCGCACCGGCACCACCATCCGCTTCCTGCCGGACATCCGCTCGGAGGATAATCCCGAGGGCGTCTTCGAGCCGGGGATCACCTTCGAGCACGACACCCTGCGCACCCGCCTGCGGGAGATGGCCTTCCTGAACAAGGGCATCCGCATCACCTTCCGCGATGAGCGGGGCGAGGAGGTCAGGGAGCACAACTACTGCTACGAGGGCGGCCTGAAGGAGTACGTCAAGTGGCTGAACCGCCACCGGGAGGTCCTCTTCGACGAGCCCATCTACACCGAGGGCCTGAAGGACGGCATCCTGGTGGAGGTCGCCATGCAGTACAACGACTCCTACCAGGACTCCATCTACACCTTTGCCAACAACATCGCCACGCCCGACGGCGGCACCCATCTGCAGGGCTTCAACACCGCCGTCACCCGGGCCATCAACGAGTACGGCCGCAAGTACAAGATCCTCAAGGACGCCGACGCCAACCTCAAGCGCGAAGACGTCACCGAGAGCCTGACCGCCATCGTCTCCATCAAGATGGAGGACCCCCAGTTCGAGAGCCAGACCAAGTCCAAGCTGGGCTCCGGCCAGGTCCGGGGCGTGGTGGACTCCCTGGTGACGGAGGAGCTCTCCACCTATCTGGAGGAGCATCCCCCGGTGGCGAAGGCCATCCTGGAGCGCTGCGTCTCCGCCGCGAGGGCCCGTGAGGCGGCCCGCAAGGCGCGCGAGGCCACCCGCCGCAAGACGGTGCTGGAGAGCGCCTCCCTGCCCGGCAAGCTGGCGGACTGCTCCGAGCGCGATCCCGCCAAGTGCGAGATCTTCATGGTGGAGGGCGACAGCGCCGGCGGCAGCGCCAAGGGCGGCCGCGACTCCCGCTTCCAGGCCATCCTGCCCCTGCGCGGCAAGATCCTGAACGTGGAGAAGGTGCGCCTCGACCGCGCGCTGGGCAATGCGGAGATCCGCGCCATGATCACGGCCTTCGGCTGCGGCATCGGTGAGGAGTTCGACGAGTCGAAGCTGCGCTACCACCGCATCGTCTGCATGACGGACGCCGACGTGGACGGCGCGCATATCCGCATCCTGCTGCTGACCTTCTTCTACCGCTACATGCGCCCCCTCGTGGAGAAGGGCTATGTCTACGCCGCCATGCCGCCCCTCTACAAGGTCACCAAGGGCAAGTTCGAGCAGTACGTCTACGACGACGACGAGCTGCAGCGGGTGCTGGACAGGATCGGCCGCGAGCCGAAGCCCGAGATCCAGCGCTACAAGGGCCTGGGCGAGATGAGCAGCCAGCAGCTCTGGGACACCACCATGAACCCGGAGACCCGCATGATGATGCAGATCACCCCCGAGGATGCCATGGAGGCCGACGAGCTCTTCACCTTGCTGATGGGCGAAGCCGTCGAACCGCGCAAGCAGTTCATCCAGGAGAACTCGGATCTGGTCAAGGATCTGGATGTGTAACGCGTCGACCCCGCACGGAGGCAAGTGAGCGCATGAAGATCCGATATGCGGAGGAAAGCGATCTGCCGCGGCTGTGTGAGCTCCACGCGGAGCTGAATCGCCTGCACGCGGCGGCCAGGCCCGACATCTTCAGGCCCGGCACCGAGACTGAGACGGCGGAGCGCCTGCTCGCGATGCTGCGTGACCCGGATACCGACGTCCTGGCCGCGGAGGAGGACGGCGCACTTTGCGGTTTTGCCGCCGTGAAGCTTGCGGCGAGGCCCGAGTCAGCCGTCACGCGGGAGATGCGGGATATGCACATCAAGGAGATATGCGTCACGCGAGCCAGCCGCCGCCGGGGCGTGGCAAGCGCCCTGATCTGGCAGATCCGCTGCCTGGCCCGCGAGAAACGGTGCGAGCGACTGGAACTGAGCCTGTGGACCTTCAACGCGGACGCCGCGGCTTTCTACAAGGCGTTGGGATTCAGCGCGTACAAGCAGAGCCTCGAGTTGCGGGTTTGAACGCAGCAACGATAACCGACAAGGAGCCCAATCCATGAGCGATATCAAAGACAGACTGATCCCCGTGAACCTGGAGCAGGAGATGAAGAAGAGCTTTATCTCCTATGCTATGGCCGTCATCATCGACCGGGCGCTGCCCGATGTGCGCGACGGTCTGAAGCCCGTGCACCGGCGCATCCTGTTCGACATGAACGAGCTGGGCATGACGCCGGACAAGCCCTACCGCAAGTCCGCCCGCGTGGTGGGCGACGTGCTGGGCAAATACCACCCTCACGGCGATTCCTCCGTGTACGACGCCATGGTGCGCCTGGCCCAGCCCTTCAACATCCGCTATCCGCTGGTGGAGGGCCAGGGCAACTACGGCTCGGTGGACGGCGACGGCGCGGCCGCCATGCGTTACACCGAGGCCCGCATGATGAAGCTGACCATGCACCTGCTCGACGGCATCGACAAGGACACGGTGGACTTCTATCCCAACTTCGACGAGACGCTGATGCAGCCCGCCGTGCTCCCGGCCCGGTTCCCGAACCTGCTGGTGAACGGCTCCAACGGCATCGCGGTCGGCATGGCGACGAATATCCCGCCCCACAACCTGCGGGAGGTCATCAACGGCGTCATCTGCATGCTGGACGATCCCGACTGCACCGTCGAGGACCTGATGCAGCACGTGAAGGGCCCGGATTTCCCCGGCGGCGGCATCATCCTGGGCCGGGCCGGCATCCGGGAGACCTACTACACCGGACACGGCAGGATCCCCGTCCGCGCCCGCACCAACATCGAGGACATGGGCGGCGGCCGCAGCCGCATCATCGTGACGGAGATCCCCTACCAGGTCAACAAGGCCGTGCTGGTCAAGAAGATCGCCGACCTGGTGCACGACAAGCTGCTGGAGGGCATCAGCGACATCCGCGACGAGTCCAACGACCGCGAGGGCATGCGGATCGTCATCGAGCTCAAGCGCGACGCCTACCCGCAGGTGGTGCTGAATTACCTCTACAAGCACACCTCCATGCAGGAGAACTTCAACGCCAACATGCTGGCGCTGGTGGACGGCAAGCCCCGGGTGCTCGGCCTGCGCGACATGATCTATTACTACGTCCGGCACCAGAAGGACGTGGTCACCCGCCGCACCCGCTTCGAGCTGGACAAGGCCCAGGCCCGTGCTCACATCCTGGAAGGCCTTATCAAGGCGCTTGATCACATCGACGAGATCGTCGAGCTGATCAAGCAGTCCCCCGACACGCCCACCGCCAAGGCCGCCCTGATGGAACGCTTCGGCTTCTCCGACCGACAGGCCCAGGCCATCCTCGACATGCGTCTGGCCCGCCTCACCGGCCTGGAACGCGACCGCCTGCAGGCCGAGTATGAGGAGCTGGAGCGCACCATCGCCCGGCTCACCGCGATCCTGGCCGACGAGAAACTGCTGGTGGAGGTCATCAAGACCGAGATCTCCGAGATCCGCGACAAGTACTCCGACGAGCGCCGCTCCGAGCTCTCCGTCATCGAGGGCGAGATCGACGTGGAGGACCTGATCGCCGAGGAGGACATGGTGGTGACCCTGACCCGTCAGGGCTATGTGAAGCGCATCGCCGCCTCCACTTACCGCCAGCAGCGCCGCGGAGGCCGGGGCGTCTCCGGCATGACCACCAAGGAAGAGGACTACGCCGTGCAGATGTGCGTGGTCAACACCCACGCGGAGATCATGTTCTTCACCAACTACGGCCGGTGCTACTCCCTGAAGTGCTACCAGATCCCGGAGGCCGGCCGCACGGCCCGGGGCACCGCCATCGTGAACCTGCTTCAGATCGCGGGCGAGGAGAAGGTATCCACCATGCTGCCGATGCCGCGGGACGCCGGCGCGTGCGAATACAACCTGGTCTTCGGCACGCGGCTGGCCATGGTGAAGAAGACGCCGCTTTCCGACTATGTGAACCTCTCCAAGCGCGGCCTGATCGCCATCAACCTGCGGGAGGGCGACGAGCTGATCGGCGTGCGCCTCTCCACCGGCGAGGACGAGCTGATCATGGGCAGCCGCAAGGGCATGGCCATCCGCTTCAGCGAAAAGCATGTCCGCGCGATGGGCCGCGGAGCCACCGGCGTCCGGGCCATGCGCCTGCGGGAGGGCGACGAGATCATCGACATGGCCATGATCGAAAAGGACACCGACGTGCTGGCCATCACGGCGCTGGGCTACGGCAAGCGCACCGATCCCGCCGAATACCGGGAGCAGGGCCGCAACGGCTACGGCATCCGGGCCATGAACCTGACGGAGAAGACCGGCGATATGGCGGCCCTCCTCCTGGTCCACCCGGACGAGGACCTGCTGCTCATCACCGACGAGGGCACCATCATCCGCAGCGCCGTGGACTCCATCCGGCTGTGCGGACGCTACACCCAGGGCGTCCGGCTGATGAAGCTGAACGACGGCGCCCACATCATCGGCGTGGCCCGGGCCGAGCGGGAAGAGCCGGAAGATCCGGCGGGCCCCGACGCCGCGGCACGGGATACGGACGGGACCGGAGAGATCCCCGGCATGAGCATCCCGGAAGCCGAAGACCGTCCCGTTGACATTCCCGCTCCGGCGGAAGATGATATCTGAGGAGGAACACATCGTGAAGAAACTGGCAAGCGTTATTCTGGCCGCGATCCTGGCCCTGAGCCTCCTGCCCGCGCTGGCGGAGCAGGCCGACTTCCTGGGCGTCTGGTACCTGCAGAGCTACTCCATCAACGGACAGCACATGGAAGCCGCCGATCTGGGCATGAGCATGGTCCTGGAACTTGCGGCGGACGGAGCGGGTGCGGCGAGACCCCTGAACGGGCCCGATGAAAGCCTCGAAATGAACTGGCGCGAGGAAAACGGCCAGGTGCTGGTGAACCAGCAGGGCGTGGACATGGTCCTGACCGTGGAGGGCGAGGAACTGCGCCTTGAGGCTGAGCAGGAAGGGGCCGTCATGATCCTGATCTTCACCCGCACCGCGCCCGAACTGCTCACCGCTCCGGAAGGCGAGGAAGTGGCCATCGAGAGCGTCGAGCAGCTGAACGGCACCTGGACCCTGCTGGGCCTGCAGTCCGGCGGGACCTACGTCTACGGCGAGGCCCTGGAGCAGATGGGCCTGACCTACGGTCTGGTCTTCGCGGACGGCAGCTGCACGGTCTATGTGATGGACCAGGAGGTCAGCACCCTGCCCGTGGAACTGCGGGACGGCAAGGCCGTGACGGAAACGATGACCCTGACCATGATCGAGGGCGAGATCCTGGTGCAGACGGACGAATACGAATCCGTCATCTACTACACCCGCGTCCGGCCCGAGTGATCGCTTGACGCCCGCGGAGGGCTGTGCTATACTGCCCCGGAATCCACCTGACAGAAGGAGACGCCATGAAGCCCCTGACCAAGCGACTTCTGAACCTGGCCCTGATCATCGGCACCTTTGTGATCGTGCTGATCATCGGCTTCCAGGACAACAATCTGGCGGACACGGTCCGGACACTGACGAAGATCAGCATCCCGTCGGTCGTGATTTGCGTGGCTCTTTATCTGGCCTATGTGGGGTGCGACTGCGTCAGCGTCTGGTATTTTCTCCGGCGGCAGGGATACAAGATCAGCCTTCCCTATGTCTACTTCACCTCCATCGCGGGGCAGTACTATTCCAACATCACCCCCGGCGCCACCGGCGGCCAGCCCATGCAGATCTACTACCTGCACCAGCGGGGCATCCCCGCGGGCGTGGCCACATCCGCGCTGATCACCCGCTTCTTCAGCTTCCAGTTCATGCTCTTTGTGCTGGGGACTGTCGCCTGGGCCACCCATTACGACTATGTGAAGGGGGAGTTCGGCGACTGGTACTGGGCGCTGATCGTGGGCTATGTGTGGAACGTGCTGGTCTGCGGCATGCTGCTGACCTTCTCCTTCTTCCGCCCGGCGGTGCGCTGGATCGTGAACCTGGTGCTGAAGCTCGGCGCAAAGCTGCACCTCATCAAGAACCCCGACAAGACCGGGGAGAAGTGGATGCGCTCCGTGGATTCCTTCCACAACAGCATGCGCGACATCCTCAAGCGGCCCGTGGACATGGTGATCCAGCTGCTGATCGGCGGCATCCAGCTGTTCGTGCTGATGTGCATCCTGTGGTTCATCTATCAGGACATCGGCAACGGCCAGGGCAGGTTCACCCAGATCGTGACGCTGGACGTGCTGGAGTACACCTCCGCGGCCTACACGCCCCTGCCCGGCGCTTCCGGCGCCCAGGAACTGATGTTCACGCAGGTCTTCAGCGGGGTGTTCGGCGGGGACAACATCTTCCCGGCCCAGCTGCTGTGGCGGTTCTTCACCTACTACATCTCCCTGGTGCTCGGCCTGGTGGCGGTCACCACGGTGGGCCTGCGCTCCGGCAAAAGCCTGCGCGAGGTCGCCAGCATACGGGATGAGGTGGAAGCCCAAAAAGGGAACGATCAACAGGCGGAGCCCCGGGGGGAAGCCGCCGAAAATTGACAATATGCAAAAGCCGCCCGCGGTCCGGCCGGATCGCGGGCGACTTTTTCTGCGGGGATCAGTCCGCCAGGGTACCCATGGGATCCCAAGGATCCAGCACCGCGGGCTCCTGCTCCGCCAGCGCGGCCAGATCGCCCAGGTACTTGCGTTCGATGGCGGCCTGGAAGACATAGCGGTCGAACCAGGTATCGGAGCAGAGGTAATAGCCCTTGCTGCCCTTCTCGCCGCCCCAGCTGTTCTCGATCTTCCAGCGGTCCGGCTTGCCGTCGGTCAGGTTGACGCCCGTCAGGCACATGGCGTGGTTCATGGCGGCAAAGCCGTAGTCCAGGGCATCGGCCTTGCTGATCTCCAGGTCCAGCCCGGTGAGCAGTTCGAACCCGAAGCATCCGTCGTCCCAGATGCCCTTGTCCCGCTCGCCGTCGTGGCCCACGTCGCTGCCGAACCACACCACCTTGCCGTCCTCCAGCTGGCGGATGATGGCAGCCTTCAGCTCCTCCATGGTCAGGTTCAGGTGCACCACGGGGCGTCCGCATTCCACGTTGCCCAGGTACCGGATCGTGTAGGTGCGGTGATACGGCTTGTCCCCGGTGGGGGCGTGGATAACGCTGACCGTCTCCCGCAGGATGGGCAGGGCGTATTTCTCCGCGAAGGCCATGGGGGTCAGGCCGCGCTCGGCGTGGAAGACCTTGTCCTTATCGGTATACTCGAAATCGAAGACCTTCGGCGGTTCGCCGTAGCAGCTGCACAGGAAGCCGTAGATCCGGCCCAGCAGCGCGTTTTTGAAGGCCTGGATCTCTTCGGCGGCGGCGCCGTCGCGGACCATCTTCCGCAGCTTCGGAGCGGCGGCCTTCAGGGCGCGGTTCACCAGGTAGTTCATGCTGCGGGTGTTGGAGGACTGGAAGGTCTCGTCAAACGCGTCCTTCGGCACCACGCCGTACTTCTCCACCAGATTGACGAACATGGTCCACTGGCCGCCGTCATGCACGCCGGTTTCCAGGATAAAGCTGACGGTGCGGTCGTCGGCGGGGAGAGCGGCGGTCTCGATGATGCGCTCGCAGAAGTAGTTGGCACGCTCGAACTTGTCCCAGAAGGCCAGCCAGCTCTGGCTGAGCTCGAAGTTCGCCAGGCCGCACTGCTTCGCGACGGCTTCGCGGATCACATTGGTCGCGGCGAAGAGCCAGCAGCGGCCGCTGTGCTTCTGGTCGGTCACCGGCAGGGTCTCCAGCTCCAGGGAGAAGCGCGGGTGCATGCGGTTGGCGGCCTGCTGCGACCAGGCCACGCTCTTCAGCTCCGTGGCCGACAGGGCGTTGGCCGCCAGCTGCCGCACGGGATCGGCGCGGAACTGTTCGCTCCACTGATCCAGAAGTTCGGTGGTGATGGGGTTGGACATGGGGGATCATTCCTTTCGGTCGGTCATAAGGGGGAACGGGTCATGATCATGACGGATCCGGATACCCGGACGAGATCGCGCAAGGTGCATCGCGGTGGGCATGAATGAGCACCGGGCATCGCCGGCGCACAGCGGAGAGACGATTTGTCATCCCGGATCCCGGGTCCCGAATTCCTCCTCCGCCTCCCGCATCAGCCTGCGCATCCGGCCGCTGACCCCGCTCTTGCTCAGGGGCGGGTCCCGGAATTGGCCCAGTTCCTCCAGGGAGGCGTCCGGGTGCTCCAGGCGGAGCTCCGCGATCTCCCGCAGGGCGGGGGGCAGGGTGAAGAGGCCCCGGTGGATGGCCAGCAGCTTGATGGCTTCCACCTGCTGCTGGGCGGCGGTGAGCTGGCGCTCGGTATTGTGCTCGTCGCAGTTGGCGGCGCGGTTGGCCGCCCCGCGCATCTGCCGGGTGATGCGGATGTTTTCCAGCTTCATCAGCGACTGGGTGGCGCCCATGACCGTCAGCGCGTCGGCGATGGACTGGGCGTCGGTGAGGCTGATGACCGGGATCCCCCGGCGGATGTAGTGATCGGCGGCGATGCCGCAGCGGGCGAACTGCTTCTCCGCAAGCCCGCACAGGGCCTCGTCCCGGGCGGCGATCTCCAGCCGGTAGCATTTGTCCGGATTGCTGATGGCGCCGGCTCCGAGAAAGGCGCCCCGCAGGTAGGCCCTGCGGCAGCAGGCCCGGGTCACCTGGGGCCGGGGAAGGGTGCGCTTCAGGACGGGGGAACCGTTTTCGTCGGGCTCCATCATGCGCAGCAGGGTCAGCAGGCGCGGGGCCTCGGCCTCCTCCACGGTCAGGACGCAGGTCCGCCGTCCGCCCAGGCGCGCCACCTGGACAAAGTGCAGGGAAGGCGCGAAGCCCAGCCCGTCCTTCAGCATGCGGAAGATGCGCCGGGCCAGCGCCGCGTTCTCCACCTGCCAGGAGACGCTGATCCGGCCGCCGCCGTGAAAGGACAGGCTGCCGGTGGTCTGGGTCAGGGCGCTGAGCTCGGTGAGGATGCAGCAGTCCCTCTCAAAGGGGAGACGGATCAGCTCGGCCTTGGTGTCGGAGGAAAAGGACAAGGGATCACTCCTCGCTCACGCGGTTCCAGCGGGACTGCTCCACCTCCAGGTCCCGGTGCTCCAGCTGCACCACGCAGCCGATCTCCCGCAGGTGGGCGGCCACGGCTTCGGCGATGGCCACGGAACGGTGCGCGCCGCCGGTGCAGCCGACGGCAATGACCAGCCGCCGCTTTCCTTCTTCCTGATAGTGGGGGAGGAGGAAGCTCAGCATGTCGCGGATCTTCTGCATGAAGACCTGCGTGGTGGGGTGGTCCATCACGAAATCCCGCACATCCTCGTCCTGTCCGCTGTGGCGGCAGAGCTCGGGGATGTAGAAGGGGTTGGGCAGGAAGCGCACGTCGAACACCAGGTCCGCCTGCCGGGGGAGGCCCCGCTTGAAGCCGAAGGACAGCACCTCCGCGTGCATGGGCTCGTCCTCGCTGCCCGTACACTCGTCGAACACCGCCTTCAGGCGCTTCTGCAGGGCGCGGGAGGTCAGGTGCGTGGTGTCGATCAGATAATCGGCGGATTCCCGCAGCGGCTGCAGCAGGGCCCGTTCCCGGGCGATGGCCTCGGTGAGGGTCACGCCGTCGCCGCAGAGGGGATGCTCCCGCCGCGTCTCCTTGAAGCGGGAGACAAGGGCGTCATCCTCCGCTTCCAGAAAGATGATCTCCACCGGCTGCTCCAGCTGGTTGGCGTCCCGGATGAGGCGGTGGATGCCGATGGGGTCGAAGAGCGCGCCGGAACGCACGTCCACCGAGAAGGCCGCGGCCGGCCGGGTCATGCCGGTGCTCTCGCAGGAACGGATCAGGCCCGGGATCATGCTGGGCGGCAGATTGTCCACGCAGAAGGCGCCCAGATCCTCCAGATCACGGAGCGCCAGGGTCTTGCCGGCACCGCTCATGCCGGTCAGCAGCAGATAGCGCAAGATGACTGACTCCTTTGCGATTCGCGGTTCATTGCGGGGCCTCGCCCAGGATGCGGATCTCGGGCTCGAGGCGGATCCCGGTCTCTTCCAGGACGACCCGGGCCACATGGTCCATGAGGGCTTCAAAATCGGCGGCGCTGCCCCCGGTGGAGACCAGGAAGCCGGCGTGTTTCTCGCTGACCCTCGCCCCGCCGACGGCATACCCCTTCAGCCCGCACTGCTCGATGAGGGCCCCGGCGAAATGCCCCTCCGGCCGCTTGAAGGTGGATCCGGCACTGGGCACATCCAACGGCTGTTTGGCCCGGCGGCGCTCGTTGAGCTCGTTCATCTCGGCGGCGATGGTCTTCGGATCGCCCGGCGCCAGGCGGAAGGACACCCGGGTGACGATGCCGCCCTCGTCCTGCAGGCGGCTGTGCCGGTAACCGAAGCCCATCTCGTCCCCGGCATACCGGAAGGGCGTGCCGTCCATGCGCAGGCCTTCTACCGCGGTGATGGCATCCTTCAGCTCCCCGCCGTAGGCGCCGGCGTTCATGACCGTGCCGCCGCCCACCGCGCCGGGGATCCCCGATGCGAAGGCCAGCCCGGCCAGCCCGGACCGCTGGGCCAGGGCGGCGGTCTCCGCCAGGGACGCGCCGGCCTCCGCGGAGAGGGTCTCCCCGTTCACCGACAGATCGCGCATGGCGGAGGCGACGCGGATCACCAGTCCCCGGATCCCGCCGTCCCGGACCAGCAGGTTGGACCCGCGGCCGATCACGGTGACCGGCACCCCGAATGACGCCGCTTCCCGGAGCAGCCTCCCCAGGGATGCCTCGTCCGACGGTTCCGCCAGCAGGTCGGCGGGTCCTCCCAGCCGGAGGGTCGTGCAGGCGGAAAGCGGCGCGTCCTCCGTGAGCTGGAGCTCCGGAAGCGCGGTCCGCAGCGCGCCCTGCAAAGGCCGAATGTCGGTGCGCACACCATCACCTCCCAATGGCAGTATTGTACGACTTTTCGGCGCGGAACGCAAGAATCCGCCGAAAGTCCTTCACGAAACAGCCTGTTTGCGGCCAAAAAGCAGGAAAAATGCAGCGCAGTGGTGATCGACCCGCAGCCAAAACTTGCCTTTTTTGCGGAATGGTGCTATGATAGGCGGCGGTGCGGAGAAGGAATCCGCACGAATCAAACCGCGCCAGCCCCCGCAGTCGGCGGAAAGGAACGGCGCAGAAAGCTGAGGAGACATATGCAGAAGGTTATTTGCAAGGTGACGTACGACACTGAGACCGCGGAGCTTCTGTTCAAGAAGACCGAAGGCGCGTTCGGCGATCCCGCCGGCTACGAAGAGTGCCTGTACAAGACCCCGGACGGCAAGTTCTTCCTCTACGGCAACGGCGGCGAAGCCTCCGCCTACGCCGAGGAGACCATCAAGCGCTTGTCCGCGGCCAAGGCCGACGAGTGGCTGGAAGCCAACAAGTGATCGTCCCGGACAGGATCCCCCGCAGCTGCGGGGGATTTTGTCATGCCGTGGTTTTTGAAGGAAGACTGCCGACCGGGGATGATGCGTTCGCGGGGCCTATGCATTTTCGCTCCAGTGCCGGCGGAAGTTCGCCTTCCGGTAGGCGGTCGGCGTCAGGCCGGTGTATTCCCGGAAGACCCGGGAGAAATGGCTGTCGGAGGAGAAGCAGAGGTATTCGGCGATCTCCAGGCAGGAGAAGGAAGTGTACTGCAGGAGGGTCTTCGCCGTGTCGATCCGCTGGCGCCGGATGTACTCCGAGACCGCCACGCCGGTCTCCTTCCGGAACAGGGTGGAAAGGTAGGTGGGGGAGATCTTCAGGGCTTCCGCCAGCCTCTCCACCGTCAGGGGCTGCTGCAGGTGGGCCTCGATATAGTCCAGACAGCGGTAGACCTGCAGGGAGTAGATCTCCTTCCGGTTGATGGCCTGCATGCGGGTGGTGTAGTCCCGGATCATGGTGTCATGCAGGTCGAAGACCTCCCGCACGCTGCGGCAGCGGTCCATCCGGCGGATGTACAGGTCGCTGAGGTTGAAGGCCGTCTCCGAGGGCATGCCTCCCTCGATGCAGAAGCGGCACGCCAGGGTGATGGAGGCGATGAAAAGGTACTGGTAGTTCTTCAGCGGATCGTCGGAGAGGGAGCCGGTGGTGGGCCCTTCGAACATCTGCTTCGCCGCGTCCGGCGCGCAGGGATCGCCCCGGCGCACGTACTCGTACTGCCGCAGGTCCTCGTCGTAGGTATGGTGGCGGACCTGATCCTCCCGGTGCTCAAAGTGCAGCCGGTTCAGGGATGCCTCGATTTCGCGGTTCACAGCCATGGACGCGCCTCCTCCGGGTGGAATACTGCTGCCGTCAGTATAGCACACGCGATGCCGATTGAGAAGCATGAATCTGCTGTTATTCCTACGAATCTGTCAGAAAAGGACGCTGATCGGTCTATCCTGAACGCGGGCAGAGGGAATTGGCCGGACACGCGGCCCAACCTGCCGGGACTTCCATTCACGAGGAGCGTCGACCATGCGGAAGACATTTATCCGGTTCTGTGTGATGCAGGCTTGCTGGTGGGGTTTTCAGGCCGCCATGCCGGGTTTCATGACCGCCAGGATGGCGGCGCAAGGGATCGGTGCGGCCGCCATGGGTACCATCCTTGCGGCCAATCTGCTGTGCGTGTTCCTTGGCTGCCTCTTCTGGGGGCGCTGGGTGGACCGGCATCAGGGCAGCCGCCGGTACTATCTGATCGGCAATGCCGCGGCCTTGCTGAGCCTGCTGCTGTGGACCTTTGCCGACAGCGTTCCCCTGCTGATGATCCAGTATCCGCTCTTCGGCTTTTTGACCGGTGCGGTGGCTACGGTGCTGGACGCCTGGGTTATTGCTTCCTTCCCGGAACGGCGGGATGCGGGAAGCCGCTCCCGTTCCTTCGCCACCCTGACGTATGCCTTTGTCATGCTGGCGACAGGCCGACTGATCCCCCGGCTGGGTTATGCGGTCATGCCGATCATCGGCTTTTCCTTCCTGGCTGTCTCCGCCCTGGCGGCGCTGGGACAGAGCGAGGTCAGCGGACCGGTCCTCCCCAGGGGGCAGGCCGGACAGAAGGGCGGCATCCGGGAGCTGCTGAATGTGCGGGTGTGGGTGCTGCTGGTGGGCGGCATGTTCTTCACCGGCATGTGCGCCGCCCCCATCAACAACATGAAGGTGCTGATCCTGGAGAGCGTGGGCGGGGACGTCGGTTCTCTGGGCCTGGATTCCTTTGTCGGGTGCATGGTGCAGGCGCCGTTCCTGCTTTTCTCCGGCCGCCTGCAGCGCATCTCCGCCGGGAAGCGCCTGATCCTCGGCGCCATGGCCGCCATGGGCTACGCCGTGATGGTGATGATCGCGCGGGCTCCTGCCCTTGTGACGGCGGGGACCATCCTCAACAATGTTTCCTTCGGGCTCCTGTATCCCGCCATGCGCCAGATGACGGAGGAGAATGTGCCCGCCCGCCTGCGCAACACCGCCCACAGCCTGGTGGATGTGGCCTACGGGAGCCTCTCCGGTATGGCCGCCTCCGCCTGGGGCGGCATGGTGATGGGTTCATCCGGCAAGCAGGGCCTCACCGCGGTCTGCATCGCCTTCCAGTGCGTCTCACTGGTTTTCTGCACCCTGGTCCTCCTGTCCCAGTCCCGGGGCAGGCGCGGCGAAGGGCTTGCCCGGCGGGCCGCGGGAACCCTGAAGCGGGAACTGAGGATGATGAATTGAGGCGGAAGCGATCTGATGCGGACGGGGCGGAAAGCTCCCGGATCCGTCACAGGACATCGCGGATCGGAAACCGCATGACCGCACGATCTCCACATAAAAACCGGCCGCGGCCGGTTTTTATGTGCGTTGAAAGGGTCAGCCGATGCGGGCCGGTGAAACAGGAGAGCCGTTGATCCGGGGACTTTTCGGTCTGTCGGCGGCCCGTCCGACGCGTCGATCCGGCTTGCCCCTCACTCCTCCGGAACGCCCACGATGTACGCGGAGGGACAGCTCCGGCCGCCGACCTCGATCTCGGCGAGGAAGCACAGCATGCGGCCGTCGGAGACGAAGGGCCACCGGTCGCAGAGCTCGTCCCACATGGGGGTCTCCGCCAGCATCTCCGCGATGGCGGTCAGGGTCACGGGATCGCCGTCCGCCAGCGCGGCGCAGCAGATCATGGCGGCCGCCAGCGCTTCCTGGGGATCGCCGCTGAAGTTGACGATCTGGATCCGCTGGATGGGGTCGTCCTCGGAGGCGGTGGCCGTGTCGATCCTCACGAGCGTCGTCCCCAGCAGCCAGCTGTGGCTGACGGACTCCGTGTATTCGTTCCTTGCGTAAAAGTCGAAGGAGGTGAAAACGCCCGATACGGGCAGCAGCGACTTCACCCGGTCGGTAAACACCCGCACGGAGATCACGTCTCCTCCGATGACGGGCATGAGCTCCCCGTCATCGAACTCCCGGATGTTCACCCGCAGAGCGGGGACATCGTCGGGAACGATCCGCACGCAGTCATAGAAGAGCTCTGACCGGGGATGCCGCACGGAGGAGAAGACCGCGGTGCCGCATTCCAGCCGCAGGTCCTGCCCGGCGCTTCCGGCACCGAGGCTGCCCAGCGTTTCCTCATCCCCGCCGCACAGGGCCCACGCGCAGAGGCGGGCCAGCTTCGGCATGTCCGGCGCTTCATCAAAGGCGCCGATGACCCGGATCTCCCGGATGGCGGCGTCCGGCTCCGGCCCGTCCAGCGAGACAAAGGCGAAGCCCAGCGCGGGGTCCTCGGCCGGCGTGACGGTCCGGAGCCACTCTCCGTCCGTGAACAGGGCCGTGCTCAGCACCAGGCCGTCCGATCCGCAGCCGAGAGAGAAGCGGTCTTCGTCGCAGGCGGCGCCTGCCCGCAGCAGAAAGCCGGACAGCGAGGTGCCCGGGGCGGGAAGATCCGCCGCGGGGCTGACATCCGTGACCGTGGCGGAAGACTTGTCCTCCGCCGGGACCAGGTCCGTGCCGGTGGATGCGGCGGTCTCCTCCGCGGGCCGGACAGACGCCAGGAAGGCCTCGCCGGCGGGGGTCTGGTCCGTCAGGATGGCGCAGGTGCCCTGCGGGCCGGCATAGATGCGGACGTGGGTCCGGGGACCGTATTCGCCCAGCGGCCGCGCGTGCCGGGACTGGGTGTCGAAGTCGAACTGCAGCATGTCCGGCGCGGGCCGGGACAGCACCGCGTTCTCCATGGCCTCGGCCCCGAGAGAAGTCAGCGCGGTGGTGCGGGCGAGGGCTTCCGCCGTTTCGCGGTCCGCGTCGGTGCCGGTCAACGTCGGGGCATAGTCCCACCACTGGACATCGATCAGCGTATAGTCCGCCGACAGGCAGGAAAGCTCGCTGCCGTTCCCGTTCCGCGGGGAGCCCGCGGTGAGGTCGGTGGGCGCGCAGGGGAAGGTCATGGTCAGACCGCAGAGGGTCATGTCGACGGGGGTGCTGCGCTCCGCCCGGAAGGCTTCCGCGTTCTCCGCCCGCAGGAAGCGCATGCTGTCCAGCACGGCCCCGGAGTGTTCGCACTCCTCGATCACCAGGGAGGTGGCGCGGGTGCCCTCCAGAGTGGCCTTGCCGTAATACTGCACACCCGGGGTGTCGGGGTAGGTGAAGGTGAACTCGATGAGGGCGTCGCCGGTGGCCCGGTCATAGCTCGGAGTGACGTCGCCCAGCTCCGCGCCGAAGCTGAAGGGGAAGATGCCGGCGAAGGTCATCAGCGCGTTGAGGCGGACCTGCGGTTCCTCCCGGTCCGGGTGCTGGGCCGCCTGGGATTCCAGCAGACCGCCGATGTCGGCGGTGTTGAACTGGTACTCTCCGCCGTCCGCCGCGCAGTTTCCGGTGAGCTCCGTCCAGTCGGTGATATAGCCGGGCATGTCCTGATTGACAAAGCGCAGCGGCGCGCCGGGCAGGGAGAAGTGCACATTCCCGGAGAGACCCTGGTAAGCCTCCATCAACGCGGAGACCGGATCGGCGGGCGCCGCGTCTGCCATGCCTGCGGCCGGCAGGAGCAGGGAGAAAACCAGAAGCACAATGAGCAGGCGTTTCATCGGGATGCCTCCTTTCAGGTTTCGGGACCTTTACGGCTTCAGTTCCCGCAGCACCTCGTCCAGGGACTGATCCCGGGCTTTTGCCAGGGCTGCGATATCCTCGTATTCGGCTTTGCGGCGGGTGACGCCCAGCCCTTGCGCGGTCTTGAACCGGACGGGGCCCAGGGGCGTTTCCTCGGTCTCCACCCGGCGGGCCAGGGCGTAGCGGCTCATGTCCAGGCGGCGGATGCCCAGGGTGGTGGTGTGCTTCATCATCAGGGCGGCCAGGCGGTCGGCGTCCTCCGGCAGGCAGATCACGCTCAGCAGAACGCCCGGGCGGCTCTTCTTCATGCCGATGGGAGTGGTGTACACATCGCGGGCGCCCGCCGCGAACAGCACTTCCGCCGCGAAGCCCAGGGCCTCGCCGGTCATGTCGTCCAGGTTGCACTCCAGCCGCGTGATCTCTTCCCGCTTCGTTTCCGCCTCGCCCAGGAAGGCCCGGACGCAGTTGGCGCGCTCGAAGTCCTTTTTGCCCATGCCGTAGCCGATGGCGGAGGCCGCCATGACGGGGCGGTCGCCGAACCGGGCGGCAAAGTGCTTCAGCAGGGCCGCGCCCGTGGGCGTGCACAGCTCTCCCCGCACCTGCCCGCCGTAAGTGGGCACGCCCCGCAGGATCAGCGCCGTGGCCGGGGCGGGCACCGGGAGGATGCCGTGGGCGCAGTGCACGTGACCGCTGCCCACATGCACCGGGGAGGCGGCGATCTCCTCCGCGCCGATGCGCTCCATCAGCATGCACACGCCCACCACGTCCGCCACGGCGTCCATGGTGCCCACCTCGTGGAAGTGCACCTGGTCCACGGGCTTGCCGTGCACCGCGCTCTCCGCCTCCGCCACCAGACCGAAGACGGCTTTGGCATTTGCCTTCACCCGGTCGGACAGGGCCAGTCCGTCGATCACCGCCGCGATGTCCGCCACGGAGGCGTGGCGGTGATGATGCTCATGATCATGGTCGTGCTCGTGGTCATGATCGTGATGATGCTCATGGTCATGGTCGTGCTCGTGGTCATGATCGTGATGATGCTCATGGTCGTGGTCATGCTCGTGGTCACGATCGTGATGATGCTCATGGTCATGCTCGTGGTCATGATCATGATGATGCTCATGGTCATGCACGTCCCCGGATCCCTCTTCCTCTCCGCAGACGGTGACCTTCATGTGGGTGCCGGTGATGCCGCACTTGACCGCGGGCTCGGCCTCCACCCGGACCCCCGGCAGTCCCAGGGCGTTGATCTCGTCCAGAAAGGCCTGCCGGTCCGGGATCAGCTCCAGAAGGGCCCCCATCAGCATGTCGCCGGCCGCGCCCATGGCGCATTCGACATACAGGGTCTTCATCGCGTTCCTCCTTGCGGTCGATGATCTGTCCGCGGCAGTCGTCCGCGCCGCGCTGTCCGGTTTCTCTGGGACTATGATACACCATTTTGCGCCGCCGCGCAACCGGCGGATGAAATGTTGCGATCCACGGCGCTCCGGCGGCAAAAAAACACCGGGACCCTTTCGGATCCCGGCTTCGATGGAGCATAGCGGATTCGAACCGCTGACCCCCACACTGCCAGTGTGGTGCGCTACCAGCTGCGCTAATGCCCCGTCAACAGGATGTATATTACCACGATTCCGGCTGTTTGTAAAGGGGGAAAATCAAATTTTGTGGAAAACGCGCCGACAGCCGGTTACTGTTCAGCCGTCGGCATACCCATGCGGATCGATAGACGGGAAACCCACGAAGCGGGTGTCTTCCATGCCGACCGCACATGGCGGGTGCGGGCCGCAGGCCGGCTCTCTCTTCTCCCCCTTCCCTCGGGGGGCAGGGGGATGGGGCGCCGCGGCTTGCGGATCGTTCGCGGCACAATACGCCGGGCGGACTGAACAGTTACGACAGCCGGAGCGGCGGTCATGCCGGATCCCGCCGTTCAGATCTCCGCTCCGTCCACGAAGACGCGCAGCACCCGCAGATCCTCGCCGCAGACGAGGAAGTCCGCCCGCTTGCCCGGCTCAACGGAGCCGAGATCGGCGTCCGCGCCGATGGCCCGGGCGGGGTTGAGGGTGGCCGCTGCGACGGCTTCATCCTCGGGAATACCGAAGCGGACCGCGTTCCGCAGGCAATCCGCGAGGGTGACGGCGGAGCCCGCGATGGTACCGTCCGCCAGCCGGGCCACGCCGTCCTTCAGGAAAGCGGTCTGGCCGCCCAGCTCACAGGGACCGTCGGGCAGGCCGCAGCAGCGCAGGGCGTCGGAGATCAGGCAGATTCGCCCGGGGAAGAGCCGGAAGGCCATCCGCACGGCGCTGGGGTGTACATGCATGCCGTCGCAGATGAGCTCCGCCGTCACGCTTTCGCGCTCGCTGCCCGCGCCGATGACGCCGGGACGGCGGTGGTGGACGGGGGGCATGGCGTTGAACAGGTGGGTGATGTGGGAAGCGCCCGCGTCGAACACGGCGCAGGTCCGGTCGTAGTCCGC
This sequence comes from uncultured Eubacteriales bacterium, assembly GCA_902767565.1. Lineage (GTDB taxonomy): Bacteria > Bacillota > Clostridia > Christensenellales > Aristaeellaceae > RUG11272. Next base: position 101,377 of record CACXHY010000002.1, read on the forward strand.
GTCGGTGTGGGCCACGGAGACGGCGCACAGGCGGGCGGCGCGGCGGGTGAAATCGACTGCGCCCTCCAGCTCGGGAGCCACGTCCACCAGCCGGATCAGCCCGCCGCAGTCTTTCTGCAGGCCCTCGAAGGCGGAAAAATCCGGCAGCCGCAGATGAGCGGCATTCTGGGCTCCCTTCTTTGTCTCCGACAGGAAAGGGCCTTCCATGTGGATGCCGACGATCCTCGCGCAGCCGGGGTCCGGGGCGTCGTGCAGCTGCCGGGCCGCGGCAAAGGCCCGGGCGAGGGTCTCATACGGCAGGGTCATGGAGGCGGGAGCGAAGGAGGTCACCCCGTGCGCGGCGAGATACCGCGCCATCCTGCGGAGCCCCTCCGGATCGCCGTCGGAGAAGTCCGCGCCGGAGTTGCCGTGGGTGTGGATGTCCACCAGGCCCGGGATCACCTTCGCGCCTCCCAGATCCACGGCCGCCGGGTCGGGGCACGCTCCGGGCAGGATCCTCCCGAAGCGGCCTTCCGTCACCTCAAAGCACCCGGAGACGGATCCCCGGGGCGTGAAGACGCGCGCATTCGCATACCACATATTGATCCCTCGGTTCCCGCCTGTCGGTTCTGACCGGATCGGCCCGGTCCTTCACCCGGATAATTGGACGGCCGCCCCGCCTTTCCTGCTGTTCCGCAGCAAAATAGCGCGGAGCCGTCGCCGCTCCGCGCCGTTGTAACGCTTCAGGAAAGGGGCTTTCCTTCCTGCCTCATCGCGTGGCATTTCCCCGCCATGGGGCAGCAGCCGCAGCTGCCGCCGCAGGAGGTCTTTCCCTGCTTCCTGTCCCTGCGCAGCCGGAGGATGATCCACGCCACCAGCGCCGCCAGGGCCAGGGTCAGCAGGATCGTGCCGGCATTGTCGATGATCGCCTGCAGCATGGGTTTCACACTTTCCGGGTCAGCTTGTCGGCCTCATGGTATTTCTTGAAGAACAGCATCCAGATCATCCCGCCCAGCACCGCGAAAGCCGTGATCAGGCCGAGGACGTCCGGCTTGCCCGCAAACAGGCTCCCGAACTGGTTGATCATCAGGGCCACGCAGTAGGCGAACCCGCACTGGTAAGCGATGGCGAACCAGGTCCAGCGGGCGTTGTTCATCTCCCGGCGGATGGCGCCGATGGCCGCGAAGCAGGGGGCGCACAGCAGGTTGAACACCAGGAAGGCCATGCCGGTGACGGCGGTGAAGTCATGCGCCAGATTGGCATAGGCCTCGGTCCCGCCGTAGAGGGAGCCGATGGTGGCGACGATGTTCTCCTTGGCCACGAGGCCCGTGATGGAGGCCACGGCGGCCTGCCAGGTGCCGAAGCCGAGAGGTGCGAAGATCCAGGCGATGGCCCGGCCCACGGCCGCGAGGATGGAGGCGTCCAGCTCATCCTCAGCCAGCATCCGGAAGACGCCGTCCGCCACGCCGAAGCGGCTCAGGAACCAGACCACGATGGTGGACAGCAGAATGATGGTGCCGGCCTTTTTGATAAAGCTCCAGCCGCGCTCCCACATGGAGCGGAGCACGTTGCGCACCGTGGGCCAGTGGTAGGCGGGCAGTTCCATGACGAAGGGGGCGGGATCCCCGGCGAAGGCCTTCGTCTTTTTCAGCATCAGGCCGCTGATCACGATGGCCGCCATGCCGATGAAGTAGGCACCGGTGGCGATCCAGGGGGAACCGGCGAACAGCGCGCCGGCGATCATGGCGATGAAGGGCATCTTCGCGCCGCAGGGGATGAAGGTGGTGGTCATGATGGTCATGCGGCGGTCCCGCTCGTTCTCGATGGTGCGGGAGGCCATGATGCCCGGCACGCCGCAGCCCACGCCCACCAGCATGGGGATGAAGGATTTGCCCGACAGGCCGAACTTGCGGAAGATCCTGTCCAGCACGAAGGCGATGCGGGCCATGTATCCGCAGGCCTCCAGGAAGGCCAGCAGCAGGAACAGCACGAGCATCTGGGGCACGAAGCCCAGCACCGCGCCGACACCGGCCACGATGCCGTCCAGGATCAGACCCTTGAGCCAGTCGGCGGCGTGGATGGCGTCAAGGCCGCGCTCCACCAGCACGGGGATGCCGGGCACCCACACGCCGTAATCCGCGGGATCGGGGGCGCCGGTCCCGGTGTACTTCGTGACGGCGTCCGCAAGGGCTTCCCTGTCGGCGGTCAGCTCCGTGGTCTCCAGGGTCTCCTCGTCCTGCACCTTGTAGGTGAGGGCAAAGTCCTCGGGCGTCCTTTCCAGGGCGGCCCGCAGGGCTTCCGCGGCGGCGTCGGGGTCCTCCGCGTCGAGGGTCACCTCATAGCCTTCCGTCGCCGCGAAGGCCGCGACGATCGCGTCGGAATCGCCGTAGTCCTCCACGGCCTGCTCATATTCCTTCGCGCCGTTGCCGAAGAGATGCCAGCCGTCGCCGAAGAGGCCGTCGTTGGCCCAGTCCGTGGCCGGAGTGCCCACCGCCACCATGGCGATCCAGTACACCGCGAACATGACCAGGGCGAAGATGGGCAGGCCCAGCCAGCGGTTGGTGACCACCTTGTCGATCTTGTCGGAGGTGCTCAGGCTGCCGGTGCTGTGCTTGCGGTAGCAGGACTGGATCACCTGGGCGATGTAGACATAGCGCTCGTTGGTGATGATGCTCTCGGCGGCGTCGTCCAGCTCGGCTTCGGCGGCGGCGATGTCCTTCTCGATATGGCTCAGGGTCTCCTCCGGGATGGCCAGCTGCTCCAGCACCTTCTCGTCCCGCTCGAACACCTTGATGGCGTACCAGCGCTGCTGCTCGTCGGGCAGATTGTGGACGATGGCCTCCTCGATGTGGGCCAGGGCGTGCTCCACCGGACCGGAGAAGGTGTGCTGGGGCACGGTCTTCGTTCCCTGCGCCGCCTCGATGGCCGCCTCGGCGGCCTCCTGGATGCCCGTGCCCTTCAGGGCGGAGATCTCCACCACCCGGCAGCCCAGCCGCCGGGACAGGTCCTCCGTGTTCAGCTTGTCGCCGTTCTTCTTCACCACGTCCATCATGTTGATGGCGACCACCACGGGGATGCCCAGTTCCACCAGCTGGGTGGTGAGATACAGGTTGCGCTCCAGGTTGGTGCCGTCGATGATGTTGAGGATGGCGTCCGGGCGCTCGTTGATCAGATAGTTCCGGGCCACCACCTCCTCCAGGGTATAGGGCGAGAGGCTGTAGATGCCCGGCAGATCGGTGATGGTGACGCCGTCGTGCTTGCGGAGCCTGCCCTCTTTCTTTTCCACGGTGACGCCGGGCCAGTTGCCCACAAACTGGTTTGACCCGGTCAGCGCGTTGAAGAGCGTGGTCTTGCCGCTGTTGGGATTGCCCGCCAGGGCGATGCGGATGTCCATTGCCGTATGCCTCCTGTATGCGATTCGGTCAGTGCGCGGTCATTCCACCTCGATGCTCTCGGCGTCCGCCTTGCGGATGGAGAGCTCGTAGCCGCGGACGGTGATCTCGATGGGATCGCCCAGCGGCGCGACCTTGCGCACGCGGACCTCCACGCCCTTCGTGATGCCCATGTCCATGATGCGGCGGCGGACCGCGCCCTCACCGTGGATCCTGACGACCTTCGCCGTGCCGCCGACCGGCACTTCGCGCAGATTGTTCATGGCAGTTCCTCCTGTCAGATCATGATCTTCCGGGCCATGGCTTCGTCGATGGCCACGCGGGATTCCTTCACCTTCACGATCACATTGCCGTTGAGGGACGTGATGACGGTGGCGGTTCCGCCCACGACAAAGCCGAGGTTCTCCAGATGCTTTTTGACTTCCGGGCTCCCGCCGATCCTGCGGATCACGGCTTCCTCCCCGGGGTTGGCGTAACTGAGCGGTATCATGGGTCTCCTCCCAACGGTGTCCATGCTCGGATCGAGTGCGTTAGCATTCACTAACATGACGCATTATAGTTAGAGAATGCTAACTTGTCAAGAGCCTATCGGCATTTTCCGGAAAAAAGATGAAAGTGGATCCGGGAAGGCTGCATTTCTCCTGCTTTCCCCTTGCCAAGCCCGAAATATTGCGATAAACTGCACCATGGCGGGCTATGTCCCGATCACGATCCCGGAGGAAGCCCATGGAACATTCCTGTCATCTCTGCCATATCGACGTGCAGAATGTCTCTGTCTCCCGCGGGGGGCAGGAGCTGCTGCGCGATGTGTCCATGCATATCCACTGCGGCCAGCTGACGGCGCTGATCGGCCAGAACGGCGCGGGCAAGACCACCTTCATCCGCGCCCTGCTGCGGCAGATCCCCTTCAGCGGCTCCATCCGCCATGTGAACGAGCACGGCCGCGACATCTCCCGTCTGGTGACCGGCTATGTGCCCCAGCACCTGGAATTCGACCGGGAGATGCCCCTGACCGTGCAGGACCTCATGGCCACGGCCTTCACCCGCCGCCCGGTGTGGACCGGCGTCAGCAAGGCGGTGCGCGGACAGATCCTGGAGGCCCTGGCGGAGGTCAACGCCACGGACCTCATCGACCGGCCCCTGGGGCGCTGCTCCGGCGGCGAGACCCAGCGGATGCTGCTGGCCCTCTCCCTGCATCCGGCCCCGGACCTGCTGGTGCTGGACGAGCCCGTATCGGGCGTGGACGCGGGGGGACTGACCCTCTTCCTGGAGACCCTGGACCGCCTGCGCGCTTCCCGGCACATGGCCATCCTGCTGGTGAGCCATGACCTGCGCCTGGTGCGGGAATACGCCGATCATGTGGTGCTGCTGGACCGCACGGTGCTGACCCAGGGCGCCCCGGACTATGTGTACCAGACCCCGGAGTTCGACCGGGTCTTCGGCAGCGGGGAGGTTGTGTGAGCATGGAAGCGGTGTATCATCTCTTCGGGGCGATCCCCCTGGAGTCCCTCCAGTTCGGCTTTGTGCAGAAGGCGCTGCTGGCGGTGCTGCTGCTGACGCCGCTCTTCGGCCTGCTGGGCACCATGGCGGTGAACCACCAGATGGCCTTCTTCTCCGACGCGCTGGGGCACAGCGCCCTCACCGGCATCGGCCTGGGCATCCTCCTGGGCCTGCGCAACGATCTCGCGGCCATGCTGATCTTCGGCGTGATCTGGGCCCTGCTGATCCTTGTCATCAAGCGCACCGGCGCGGCCTCGGCGGATACGGTCATCAGCGTGTTCTCCTCCACTTCGGTGGCGGCGGGCCTGCTGATTCTCGCGGCGGGGGGCGGCTTTGCGAAGTACTCCTCGCTGCTCATCGGCGACATCCTCACCATCGAGGACAGCGAGCTGATCTGGCTGCTGGCGGCTCTCGCGGCCGGGGTGACGCTGTGGGCCTTCATCTATAACGGCCTGCTCCTCACCAGCGTCAACACCCCGCTGGCGAGATCCCGCGGCGTGCGCACCAGGCTGTGGGAGAGTGCCTTTGTGGTGATGGTCGCGGTGGCGGTGATGCTCTCCATCCGCTGGATCGGCGTGCTGCTGATCAACGCCCTGCTGATCCTCCCCGCGGCCGCCGGCCGGAACCTGGCCCGCACCATCCGCCAGCACGCGGTCATCACCGTGTGCATCGCCCTGGTCTGCGGGGTGGGCGGCCTGCTGCTCTCCTGTGAGACGGGCACCGCCACCGGCCCCACCATCGTCCTGTGCTGCGCCGCCTGCTATGTCCTGTCCCTGCTCGGGAAGGGCCTGCGGGACCGGCAGAAGACCCCGGCCGCGCCCGCGAAGCAGAACGAGCTTCCGCCGGACGCCCCCTCCGCCTGATGAATAGGAGTTCGCCATGCTTTCATTGGATCAGATCTATCATGCTTCCTATGTCCTCCGGGATGTGGCCCGGAAGACCGACATGATCGAGGCCGCCGCCCTCAGCTCCATGGCGGGCTGCCGCCTCTTCCTGAAGACCGAGAACCTGCAGCTGACGGGCTCCTTCAAGCTGCGGGGCGCTTACTACAGGATCAGCAAGCTCACCGACGAGCAGAAGAAGGCCGGCATCCTGGCCTGCTCGGCGGGAAACCACGCCCAGGGCGTGGCGTTGGCCGCCTCCCGGGCGGGGCTGCGCTCCGTGATCTGCATGCCCGACGGCGCGCCGATCTCCAAGGTGGAGGCCACCAAGGCCTTCGGGGCCGAGGTGGTGCTGGTGAAGGGCGGCTATGACGACGCCTACGCCCATGCCTGCAGGCTCCGGGAGGAGACGGGCATGACCTTCATCCACCCCTTCAACGACGAGGACGTCATCGCCGGCCAGGGCACCATCGGCCTGGAGATCCTGGACCAGCTGCCGGACGCGGACGCGGTCCTGGTGCCGGTGGGCGGCGGCGGGCTCCTCAGCGGCGTGGTGTACGCCATCAAGTCCCTGAACCCGAAGGTGCAGGTCTGGGGCGTGCAGGCGGAGCATGCAGCCTCTATGCAGCGCAGCCTGCAGGCGGGCACGCCCATGACCCTGGACAGGGCGCAGACCTTCGCCGACGGCATCGCGGTCAGACGCCCCGGCGATCTGACCTACGACATCTGCAGCCGGTACGCCGACGGCATCCTCACCGTGACGGAGGACGAGATCGCCGCCGCCATCCTGGCCCTGTTGGAGAAGCAGAAGATGATCTCCGAGGGGGCCGGCGCCGTGGGCCTGGCCGCCGTGCTGGCGAAGAAGCTGGACCTGCGGGGGAAGAAGGTCTGCTGCCTGATCTCGGGCGGCAATATCGACGTGAACATCCTCTCCCGGGTCATCGCCCGGGGCCTCATCACCACCGGCCGCCGGGTCACCCTGCAGGTGGCCCTGGAGGACAAGCCCGGCCAGCTGGTGGACGTCAGCAGGATCGTGGCCGAGTGCGGCGCGAACGTCATCAGCGTGGTGCACAACATGGGCAACGCCGGTACCGCCGTGACCTCCTGTACCCTGACCCTCGGCCTGGAGACCCGCGACGCCGCCCAGATCGCCGAGATCCGCGCGCGCCTGGCGGAAGCCGGGTTCGCGCTGGTGGAATGACCATGATCTGCACCCTCTGCCCCCGCCGCTGCGCCGCCCTCCGGGACGCGGCTTCCGGCGCGGGCTTTTGCCGCCTGCCGGAGGAGATGCGCATCGCACGGATCGCCCCGCACCTGTGGGAGGAGCCGCCCATCAGCGGCACCCGGGGCACCGGCGCGGTGTTCTTTTCCGGCTGCACCCTCCGCTGTATCTTCTGCCAGAACGCGGAGATCAGCCACCGCAACGCCGGACGCCCCTTCACCCCGGAGCAGCTAGCGGACAGCCTGCGCCGCCTGACCGACATGGGCATGCACACCATCTCCTTCATTACGGCCACGCCCTATGTGCCGCGGATCCTGGAGACCCTGGCCATCTACCGCCCGCCGGTGCCGCTGGTGTGGAACACCTCCGGCTATGAGACCGTGGAGACCCTGCGGATGCTGGATGGGGCGATCGATGTGTACCTGCCGGACCTGAAGCATTACAGCCCCCGGATGGGCCGGCTGTGCGCCGGGGCGCCGGACTACTTCGACGCCGCCTCCGCCGCCATCCGTGAGATGGTGCGCCAGACCGGCACGCCGGTCTGTGACGGGGACGGCATCATGCGGCGGGGCACCCTGATCCGCCATCTGGTGCTCCCCGGGGCCACGGGGGAGAGCATCGCCCTGCTGAACTGGGTGAAGGACAGCCTGCCGGAAGGGATCCCCGTGTCCCTGATGAGCCAGTACATCCCCTGCAACGATGTGGCTGTCCCCGGCCTGCGGCGCCGGGTGACGAAACGGGAGTACGACCGGGTGACGGACGCCATGCTCGCCCTGGATCTCCCGGGCTTCACCCAGGAGGAAGCCAGCGCGGACCGGGATTTCGTGCCCGTATTCAACCGGGACGAGAGCTTCGTCTGATGCGGATATGTGAGGAGGAGACGGCATGCGGCTGCTGCTGGTGCGCCACGCGGAACCGGATTACAGCGTGGATTCCCTGACTCCCGGCGGATGGATCGAGGCGGAGCTTCTGTCCCGCCGCCTGCGCCGGCTCAAACGGGTGGAGGGCTGGTTCTGCTCGCCCCTGGGGCGGGCCCGGGATACAGCCGCCCCCACCATGGAGGCCGTGGGCGCGGAACCGGAGATCCTGGACTGGCTGCAGGAATTCCGCGGCCGCTGCCCGGATCCGGAGACCGGCCGGGAGCGCATCCCCTGGGACTTCAAGCCCCGGATCCTGGAGCGGCATCCGGAGCTGTGGCGGCCCGACGGCTGGCTGGGATCGCCCCTGTACGACGGCACCGACATCCCCGCCGTGGCGCGGGAGACCCGGGAAGGCCTGGCGCGGCTGCTCGGCCGCTTCGGCTATACCCGGGACGGTTTGCTCTGGCGCTGTGACGGCAACCGCCGCGGGACGATCGTGTGCTTCTGTCATTTCGGCATCGCCATGGTCGTCTGCGGAGAGCTGCTGAACATGTCCCCGGTGGCTCTATGGCACAGCATGTGCATGCGCCCCTCCTCCGTCACCTCCCTGGTGACCGAGGAACGGGTGAAGGGGGAGGTCTGGTGGCGCTGCGAAGCCATGGGGGATACCTCCCATCTGGCCGTGGCGGACCGCACGCCCTCCACCGCCGCCCAGTTCCCCGAGATCTATACCGGGCAGGACAACACCGAACCGATCCTGTGGGATGACGACGCAGAGCCGTGAGCGGTGAAACCGGGCAGAGACCGCGGGCGTCCGCCTTCCGGACCCGCGCCGTCCTTCTCCGTGACCGCTGACCGAGAGGAGGCATCATGACAAAATCCGAAGCCCTCAAGACCCTCTTCGGCCACGATGACTTCCGGGAAGGGCAGGAAGACTTGATCGACGGCCTGCTCTCGGGCCGCGATGTTCTGGGCATCATGCCCACCGGGGGCGGGAAATCCGTCTGCTACCAGATCCCGGCGATGCTGCTGCCGGGCATTGCGCTGGTGATCTCGCCCCTGATCTCGCTGATGAAGGATCAGGTGGCGGCCCTGCGGGAGGCGGGGGTCCCTGCGGCCTTCCTCAACGCAACGCTGACGCCGGAGCAGCAGGCCCTGGCCCTCAGCCGGGCAAGGGAGGGCCGCTACAAGCTCATCTACGTGGCCCCGGAGCGCCTGAAGGCTCCTTCCTTCCGCTCCTTCGCGGAGTCGGCGGACATCAGCCTCATCGCCGTGGACGAGGCGCACTGCGTCTCCCAGTGGGGGCAGGACTTCCGGCCGGACTATCTGCGCATCCGGGCCTTCCTCGACAGCCTGTCCCGGCGGCCGCCGGTGGGCGCCTACACCGCCACCGCCACGCCCCATGTCCGGGAGGACATCGTGCGCCTGCTGGGCCTGAGGCAGCCGACCATGGTGATGACCGGCTTTGACCGCCCCAACCTCTTCTACGAGGTCATCCCCCTGAAGGGCAGGCGCGACGCGGCGCTGACGGGGATCCTGCAAGGCATGCGGGGCCGCAGCGGCATCGTGTACTGCGCCACCCGCAAGAGCACGGAGAGCGTGTGCGCCATGCTGCGGGCGCAGGGCTTCTCCGCCGTCCGCTACCACGCGGGGCTCTCCGAGGAGGAACGCCGGTCCGGCCAGGAGGCCTTCCAGTACGACCGGGCGGACATCATGGTGGCCACGAACGCCTTCGGCATGGGGATCGACAAAAGCAATGTCTCCTTCGTCATCCACTACAACATGCCCCGGTCGGTGGAGGCCTACTACCAGGAGGCCGGGCGCGCCGGGCGGGACGGCAGCGAAGCGGACTGCGTGCTGCTCTATTCCCGGCAGGACATCGTGACCGCCCGCTATCTCATCGAGCACCGGGAACCCAACCCGGAGCTGACCCCGGAGCAGGAGGCCCAGGTCACGGCCATGGAGCGCTTCCGCCTGCAGCGGATGATCGACCTGTGCGAGGGGAAGGACTGCTTCCGCGCCGGTCTCCTGCGCTACTTCGGCCAGCCCGCCCGGACGCCCTGCGCCGGCTGCTCCCGCTGCCGGGGCCCCCGTTGGACAGAGCCGGCCAGGGAGGCGGCGGAGGAAGCAGGCACCGGGCGGCGCGCCCGCAAAGCCGCGAAGCCGGCCCCGTTGAGCCGCCCCGCTTCCTCCGCTCCGTCGGATGCCGAAAGCGAGCTCTTCGACCGGCTGCGCGCCTGCCGTATGGACATCGCCCGCGGCCGGGGCGTGCCGCCCTACGTCATCTGCCATGACCGCACCCTGCGGGAGATCGCGGCCGCCCGTCCCTCCACCCTCGAAGAACTGTCCGCGATCTACGGCATGGGCAGCCGCAAGGTGAGCGATTTCGGCGCCCGGCTGCTGGCCGTGGTGAACGGCGCTCCGCCCTCCGACGGACCGCACGGCGGCGTCCCGGCGTCCGCGCTGCCCGACGGACCGCCCGCCGGCGTCTTCTCCGACCCCGACCCGGAGGATGACGTTCCGATCCCCGCCGACGATCTTCCGCCGTCTGCCGTCGATCCCGCCGAAGCCCCGGAGGAGACTGCCTCCGCGCCCTCCTGGACCGCAGAGCAGACCGCCCGGCTCTTCGACCTGTGGTATGCCGGGGCGCCCATGGCCGGGATCGCCGAGGAACTCGGCCGGGACCGCGCGGAGGTGCTCCTCCGCGCCGATGATCTGGGCATCCTTGCCCCCAATACAGAAAGGAAACAGCCATGAAACTGCTTGTCTGGGCCATCTGCATCGCCGCGGCGGCGGGGATCATGCTGATCCTGCGCGCATCTGTTGCGGATGCCGGCCCCATCCTCCTGGCGCTGCCCTTCGCCGTGGCCTCCACCGTCGCCACGGTGGTGACCAACAACATGAAGGACGGAAAGAAATAAGCTCCCGGAGGTGCCCGTGTTCCGCGAACGCTTTGCCCCTGTGGCGTACCTGCTGCTCACCGCCGCGCTGCTGGCGGTGATGGTTTTGTGCGTCTGCGCGGGCAACCAGCCCATCCCCTTGCGAGAGACACGGGCGGTCTTTTTCGGCGGGGAGGTCTCGGAGGCGAACCGCAGCATCCTGGTGAACGTGCGGCTGCCCCGGGTGCTGTGCGTAGCCCTGGTGGGGGCATCCCTGTCCCTGTGCGGCGCGGCCATGCAGGGGCTGCTGCGGAACCCGCTGGCGGACGGTTCCACTCTCGGCGTGTCCTCCGGGGCTTCCCTCGGCGCAGTGATCGCCCTGGCCTTCGGCATCGCCGTCCCCGGCCTGCCCCACGCGGGGACGATGGTGACGGCCATGTTGTTCGCTTTCGGGTCCCTGGCGCTGATCCTGTCCCTGGCCTGGATGCTGGACCGTTCCCTGGAGACCAACTCCATCATCCTCATCGGCGTGATCTTCTCCATGTTCGCCTCCAGCATGATGAACCTGGTGATCTCCTTCGCCGGGGAGCGCATCAAGTCCATCACCTTCTGGACCATGGGCTCCCTGTCCGGCAGCCGCTACGACTATGCGCTCATCCTCGCGGTCTCGCTGCTGGTCTGCGGCGGGGTGATCCTGCTGCACGCCCGGGAATTGAACGCCTTCGCGGTGGGGGAGGAGAACGCCCGGCACATCGGCGTGAACGTCCGCCGGGTGAAGCTGACGCTGATGATCGCGGTGTCGGTGCTGATCGGCGTGTGCGTGTCGGTGGGCGGCACCATCGCCTTTGTGGGCCTCGTGACGCCCCACATGGCCCGGCTGATCGTCGGCCCGAACCACAAGCGGCTGCTGCCGGCGTCCCTGTTCTCCGGGGCCATATTCCTGCTGCTGGCGGATCTGGCGGCGCGGACGATCCTGCGTCCCCGGGAACTGTCCATCGGCGTGGTGACGTCGCTGGTGGGCGCCGTTGCCTTCACCCTGATCCTGCGCTTCAGGCGAAAGGGGGCGGACGGCGATGCTTGAGATCGAGCACCTGACCGTGCGCTACGGCCGCCGCACGGTCCTCCGGGACTGCTCCCTCCGCGTGGGCGAGGGGGAATGGTGGATGCTGGTGGGTCCCAACGGCGCGGGCAAGTCCACCCTGATCCGGGCGGCGGCGGGGGCTGTGCCCTGCGAGGGAGAACTGCGCTTCGAGGGGGAGGACCTGACCCGCATGAAGCCCGCCCGGCGCGCCAGGCTCATCGGCATCCTGGACCAGCACAACACCTCTTCCTATGACTACAGCGTGGAGGAGATCGTGGGGCTGGGGCGCTACGCCCACCGGGGCATGCTGGGCGCCGATCCCCGGGGAGACGAGGCGGTGGAGCGCGCCATGCGGGAGACCGGCATGACCGGGCTGCGCCGGGCCAGCGTCCTGTCCCTGTCGGGCGGCGAGCGGCAGCGGGCCTTCCTGGCCCAGGTGCTGGCGCAGGACCCCCGGCTGATGATCCTCGACGAGCCCGTCAACCATCTGGACCTGCCCTATCAGCAGGCCATCTTCACCCTGATCGCCGACTGGCTGCGCAAGCCCGGCCGGGCGGTGCTGTCGGTGGTGCACGATCTGAGCCTGGCCCGGTGCTGGGGTACCCATGCCATGGTGCTGCGGGGCGGCGAGTGCCTGGCCCGCGGACGCGCGGCGGAAGCCCTCCGGGACGGGATCCTGCGGGAGGCCTACGGCATGGATGTCGGAGCATGGATGCGGGACCAGCTGGACGTGTGGAAGGAGTGATCCCCCGTGCGGTTTTGTTCCACGGATGACCTGCGGGACGGGACGATCCTGCTGCGGCTGGATCATACCTGCGAGGCGCAGCCGGAGAAGCGTTGGCTCCCCGCTTACCGGTTCGATATCTGTCTCGCCGACGGGACGAAGATCGGCACCTGCGACCTGCGGATCGGCCACAACGACAAGACCTACATCGGCGGGAACATCGGCTACGCGATCGACGAACCCTTCCGGGGCCGCCGGTACGCCGCCTGTGCCTGCGCCCTGCTCTTCCGGCTGGCGCGCAGGCACGGCATGGACTACGCCATCATCACCTGCGTGCCCGGCAACCGCGCCTCCTCCCGCACCTGCGAGATCGCGGGCGGCACATACCTGGAGACCGCGCCCATCCCGGAGGACAACGAGATGTACGCCGAGGGCAAGCGGGAGGTCATGGTGTACCGGTTTGAGCTGGCAGGGGCCTCCCCTGCAGCGATCAAAAGTGACGGATGAACGCCGCTGATCGACCCGTCAGGGCCAGCGTTCCCCTGATCGCATGCTGACCGCGGCACTCTGCCCCTGGGCCGGTCCTGACTTCGCTCCACAGAAAAACGCAGCGTCGCTGCGTTTTTCTGTGGCTATTATTCTGTAAATATGCCGCCCTGTTCCTCCGCGAACTCCACGGGGTCGAGGAAGCCGAACCGTGCCTTGCGCAGGGGATCCCGCTGGAAGGTGACCGTGAGGGTCAGGCCCTCCGGGATGCGGCCCTCCACCTCCACCGCGCTTACCGGCAGCAGGGCCAGCACGTCCCTCGCGCAGCGCAGGGCCAGTCCGGCCAGCAGGCGGCGGGCGTCGGTCTGCGCCTCCAGGGCGGTGAAGGCCACCCTCACGGTGTCGCTGTCCGCCGCGGAGACCGTGACCGACTGCGCGAAGGGCTTGAGATCCGCCAGGGGATCGACGGTCTGCAGCACCTCGGCGTAGGCCTGGGTATCTCCGGCCAGCACCCGCTCCGCCTTCTCGTGCAGGAAACGCCAGCGCTCCGGGTCCGTCAGGCCGTCGTGGGATTCGGGGTTCAGCAGGGCTTCCGTCCATTCCACCCGCTCGTCGGCCCGGCGCCAGTATTCCTCAAAGGGCGGGACAGCGGGCGCTGCGGAGGTCGTCTCGTACAGCACCTCATGAGACGGGGCGGCGGCATTTGCCTGGGCGGGTTTCTCCGCCGCCGCGGTCTCGCCCTCGTTCCCCAGCTGAAGCACCGGGGGCACATAGTCCGAGGGCCACAGGTCGCCCACGATCTGATACAGCATGTCCAGGGGATTCCTGGGCCGGTTCTCATTCGCCATCGGGATCCTCCTCTCCCGCGACGCGGCACCGCAGCTCCGGCGGGTTCGCGCTCACCTCAAAGTGTTCGATGGTGACGTCGGCGTCCGACAGCACCTCGTGATCGAAGAGCCACCGGGACAGGGGGTTGATCAGCAGGCTCTCCACCTGGTTGCCCACGCCGCGCCCGCCGTTGGACAGATCCTCCAGCGCAGCGGCCTTCAGCTCCTCATAGGCCTCGTCGGTGACCTTCAGGCGGATCTGCTTCTGCTCCTCCATGCGGCGGACGATCTTGTTCACCTGGGCCCGCAGGATGGCCTCGCCGGCTTCCTGGCGGATGTAGTCGAAGACCACGATGTTCTCGCCGATGCGGTTGAGGATCTCCGGCCGGCCCAGCTCCAGCTTGAAGTGGTCCTCAATGGCGCTGCGGACCCGGGCCTGGACCTCCTCGTAGGGCATGTCCATGGTGACGTTGGCGTGGCGCTGTCCCAGGGCGTCCTTGACGTAGATGCCCAGGTTGCTGGTGAAGATGATGATGGTTTCGCCGAAGTATACCGTGTTGCCCTGGCCGTCGGTCATGCGGCCGTCCTCCAGGATCTGCAGGAACTTGTCGAGGATGTTGGTGTGGGCCTTCTCGATCTCGTCGAAGAGCAGGATGCAGAAGGGATTGTTCTTGATGGCGTTGGTCAGCTGGCCGCCGGCCTCATAGCCCACATAGCCGGGAGGCGCGCCCATCAGCTTCTGGTCGGAGTGGCTCTGGCCGTACTCGCTCATGTCGAAGCGGACGCAGGCGCTCTCGTCGCCGAAGAGTTTTTCCGCCAGGGCCTTGGCGGTCTCGGTCTTGCCCACGCCCGTGGGGCCGGCGTAGAACAGCACGCCCTTGGGCTTGGAGGTGGAGGAGGAGGACAGGCCGTTCATGCCGGTGACGGCGCGCTTCACCACGTCGAGCGTGCGCTCCAGGGCGGCGTCCTGCCCCTTGATGCGCTTCTGGAAGTCTGCCTTCGCCGTCTTCAGGCTGGCCATGGACAGGCGCTCCCAGGGATTGTCCTTGAAGCCGTACTTGTACAGGTCCACCACCTGGCACAGGTCGCGGATGGCGGAGAGCTCCTGCTTGCCCAGGGTGCGCAGGGCGTCCAGCTCCGTGAAGGTCAGGCCCTCGGTGAGGCCCACGAACTTCTCCTGCAGCTTGGCCAGCTCGTCGGGGTGCTCCTGGTACCAGGGCATGTCCTTGCGGTAGACCGCCCCGTCGAAGAAGGAGGCGAACTGGCTCTGCACCAGCTGCATCCGCTCTTCCCGGCCGGGAGCCTCCAGGGTGATGGCACGGCAGCAGGGATTGTTCAGATAGAACCAGGCGGGCAGGTCATTGCGCTTGTTCACCAGCACCACCAGCAGGTTGTGGCGGCGGCCCTGGGGCGTGCGCACGGTGGCTGCGGACAGGGCGGACTGCAGCAGCAGGTTGAAGCTGTTCATGTCCTGCTGGTCCATGCGGTCCGGGGCGGTGATGTAGAAGCTGGCCAGTTCCAGCACCGTCACCGTGGCCAGCTCCTTCTGCTGCATGGCCCGGCTGATGACGTTGGGCGCGGTGCTGACCGCCGTTCCCCGGAACTCCGCGGGGATCACGCCGTTCTTGGTCTCGGCCCGGGCCGCCTTCGCGTAGCGGGCCAGCATCTCCGGGTCGTAGGGGTTCATCAGCCCGACAAGGTTGGAATAGAACACCACCGAGTCCCAGCCCTGGTCGACAAAATAGCCCATCAGGTAGCGGGGCAGGGGCACCAGTTCGTTTTCGCGGACGGAGCCCGCCACGGGGTAGCGATACTGGTCGGTGATGTTGCCTTCGAGGATGATGAGGGGCTTGACCGTGCTGAACAGTTCCAGCTCACGGTGCCATTTCGGGATGAAAGAGCCCATCTTTCCGCCTCCGTTCAAGTTTCATGGGGTGAGTATAGCACAATCCGCTCCGGATTGAAAGACCGCCCGCAAGAATTGCACTGTTCGGGCGGCCGACACGAAAACGCCCCTCCCCGCGCACGGGAAGGGGCGTGAAAGGGGCCCTGCGGCAGACCGGTGAGATCCCGGTGGAGCCGGTGCAAATATGCTTACTTGGTTCCGAAAAGCCTGTCGCCCGCGTCGCCCAGACCCGGGACGATGTAGCCGTGGTCGTTCAGGTGGCTGTCCAGCCCGGCCACGAAGATATCCACGTCGGGGTGGTCCTCCTGCACGCGCTTCACGCCCTCGGGGGCCGCGATCAGGTTCACCAGGCGGATGTGGGTGCAGCCGCGCTGCTTGATGAAGGAGATGGCCGCGCTGGCAGAGCCGCCGGTGGCCAGCATGGGATCCACCACGATGATCTCGCGCTCGGTGGAGTCGGCGGGGAGCTTGCAGTAGTATTCCACGGGCTCCAGGGTCTGCGGGTCGCGGTAGAGGCCGATGTGGCCCACCTTCGCGGCGGGGACCATGTTCAGCACGCCGTCCACCATGCCCAGGCCGGCGCGGAGGATCGGCACCACGGCCAGCTTGCGCCCGCTGAGCTTGCGGCACTTGCACTTGCAGATGGGGGTCTCCACCTCGACCTCTTCGGTCTCGAGATTGCGGGTGACCTCATAGATCATCAGCATGGCGATCTCTTCGAGGAGCTCGCGGAATTCCTTCACGCCGGTGTTCTTATCGCGCATGATGGACAGCTTGTGCTGGATCAGAGGATGATCGAAAACGACGAGATTGCTCATGGGGGAAAGACCTCCTTCAATGCGGTCGGATGGATCGGTGATCGGGGACATTATAGAGCAAGACGGCGGGTTGCACAAGGGCGGGAGGAAAAAGAATTCAGAATGACGGATCCGGAATGCGGGATTTGAACGTGTTATTCCCGCAGACGGGCCGCGGATATCCGGAGGACCGCTCCGCTACCGGTCCGGTCCGGCTTTCGTTCCGGATTCAGCCCCGCGCAAGCGCCATGACGCCGCAGACCGGGAGCGTGATCTCGCCGGAGAGGGAGGCGCCGGTCAGGAGGTCGGTGCGGGGATCCGGGAGGGTGACGGTCTGTTCT
Source organism: uncultured Eubacteriales bacterium (assembly GCA_902767565.1). GTDB lineage: Bacteria > Bacillota > Clostridia > Christensenellales > Aristaeellaceae > RUG11272. Next base: position 118,252 of record CACXHY010000002.1, read on the forward strand.
CTGCCGCTGTAATTCTGCAGGAAAACGCAGCCGCCGCGGTCCCGGGCGACGACGCCCTCGGGAAGGGGAACGGACAGGGCCCGGGGGATGCCGAGGCTTCGGCAGATCCCGTCCAGCAGGGCGGTGAGGGCGGCCTCGTCGGTCCGGGCGGCCAGGTACCAGGCTTCGCCCTTGCCGAACCGATTACGGGTGAGGCACGGGCGGCCGGCGTAGAAATCGTCGCGATAGGTGCCGAGGACCTCCGCGTCTTCCGTGCGGATCACCTCGCATACGCCGGTGACGGGCCATTCGCGGCCGTCCATGATCATGGCGTTGGACTGGGAGGGATACAGCACGTCCAGTTCCTCCGTCACCGCGCCGAACACGTCCGTCAGGGCATGGGGGGTGAGGCTCAGGAAGGCCCGGCCGTCCCCGTCGATGACGCCGCAGCCGTAGGTGGCCGCCAGGGTGCCGCCCTGCTCCGTGAATCGGCGCAGCTTCTCCTCGATCCCGCCGCGGAACATGAACAGGGTGGGGGCGATCACCAGCGCGTAGCCGGAGAGATCCGTCTCCTCCCGCATGTCGCGGAAGTCCACGGCCACGCCCATCTTCCACAGCGCCCGGTACCAGGCGTTGACGGTCTCCGGGTAGTCCTTGACGGCCTCGCTGCCCATCTGGGCGTAGTGGAGGGCCCACAGGCAGCTGTAGTCATAGAGGATGCACACCCGCGGCTTCTCCTGCGGCGCGCCGTACAGCGGGGCCAGCTTCTCCAGCGCCTCGCCCACCTGCCGCACTTCTTTGAAAACCCGGGTGTCGGCGGTGCCGTCGTGGCCCACCACCGCGCCGTGGAACATCTCGGAGCCGCCGCGGCCCTTGCGCCACTGGAAGTACATCACGCTCTGGGAGCCGTGGGCCAGGGGCAGCATGGAGGACAGCAGGTGCATCCCGGGCCGCTTCACCCGGTTGACCTCCTGCCAGTTCACCAGCGAGGGCGTGGATTCCATCAGCAGGAAGGGCCGATCCTTGAACGAGCGCATCAGGTCATGGGTCATGGCGTGCTCGGAGGCGGCCTTCACATCGTCCAGCCCCCAGCCGGGATAGGAATCCCAGGACACCACGTCCAGGGCCTCGCTCAGGTCGAAATAGTCGTAGTCAAAGAACCGCTGCATCAGGTTGGCGGTCACCGGGATCTCCGGGCAGACACTGTGGACGGCCTCCTTTTCCATCAGGATGAAGTCCTTGCACTGATGGGTGGAGAACCGCCGCCAGTCCACCCACATGGCCGGGTTGGCGTCCTGTCCCACGGGGGAGGGCGGCTCGATCTGGCTCCAGTCCGTGTAGGCCATGGACCAGAACCCCGTCCACCACCGGTCGTTCAGGGCTTCCAGGGTGCCGTATTTCTCCCGCAGCCACGCCCGCCATTTCTCCTGGCACAGGGGGCAGTAGCAGTCGCCGGAGAACTCGTTGGAGATGTGCCACAGGATCACGCCGGGGTGCTTTGCGTAGCGCTCGGCCAGCGCCGTGTCGATGGCGCGCACCTTCTCCCGGTAGACGGGGGAGGAGGGGCAGTGGTTGTGCCGCCCGCCGAAGTGCCGCCGCTGAAACCGATCGTCCACCCGCAGCACCTCGGGATACTTCTGCGCCATCCAGGCCGGACGCGCGCCGGAGGGCGTCGCCAGGTCCACCCGGATGCCTGCCTTCCACAGGCGGTCGATCACAGCGTCCATCCAGCCGAACTCGTAGCGACCTTCCTCGGGCTCCAGGGCCGCCCAGGCGAAGATGCCCAGGGAGACGCAGTTGACCTTCGCCTTCTTCATCAGGCGGACGTCCTCCTCCAGGACGTCAGGATACTTCAGCCACTGGTCGGGGTTGTAGTCGCCGCCGTGGAGGAAGACGGGGAAACGCGGGGTCAGGGACATGGGCAGGACTCCTTTCGCGGAACGGGTTCCGATGTTCCGTTGACGGTATTTCACCACAAACGGGGCAATTTGTAAAGGGTATGGCGATTTTTCGTATCCTATGCTATACTGTGCGCGGCCCATGGATGCCGAAGACGGCTTTTTCGCCGCGTGGACCGGATCGGAGTGTCTCTATGCTGCTGAAACAGGATTTCTGGTTTGATTCCCTGGGCGCGAACCGCCCGCTGCACATCCGCGTGCCGGACGAGGGGGAGGGGCCCTTCCCGGTCATGTACCTCTTCGACGGCCATAACCTCTTCCGCGACGAGGACGCCACCTACGGCAAGTGCTGGGGGCTGGATGCGTTCATGTCCGAATGGGGAAAACCCATGATCCTCGTGGGGATCGAGTGCGGACACGTGGGGGACGAGCGCCTCTCCGAGTACCTGCCCTATCCGGCGGAGCGCGCCTGGCTCAGGGGCGCGCAGCCCATGGGCGACCTGACCATGCAGGGCATCCTGTTCGAGGTCAAGCCCTACATCGACCGGGTGTTCCGGACGATCCCCTTCCGGGAGTGCACCGGCATCGGCGGCTCCAGCATGGGCGGGCTGATGGCGGCTTACGCGGTGCTGCGCTACAACCGGTACTTTTCCAAGGCCGCGGTGCTGTCCCCCTCGCTGGGGGCGGTGACGGAGGACTACTGGAAAGAACTGGATGAGACGGAGATCGATCCCGACACCCGGGTCTATCTCTCCTGGGGCACCCTGGAGGCCGGGAAACTGAAAAACCCGTGGGTCGAGGACCGGCGCAGCGGCATGTACCGGGTGTGCGCCGGCACGGCGGAGCGCTTCCGCAGGAAGGGCGCGCAGGCCATGACTTACTGCCAGATCGGCGGAAAGCACTGCGAGGCCGACTGGGAAAAGCAGAACGAGATCTATATGGACTGGCTGTGGGCATGACCCTCCGGCCGGACCGCAGGGAGGCGAAACCATGTCCCCGGGCGAATTCCTGATCGGACCGATCCGCTGGTACGCCGCGCTGATCGTCACGGGCATGGCGCTGGCGGTGTGGCTGGCGACGCTGGAGGAGCGGCGGCGCGGCCTTCCGAAGGACACGATCCTCGACCTGGCCCTTTGGCTGCTGCCCATCGGCGTCCTCGGCGCGAGAATCTATTATGTGATCTTCAGCTGGGACAGATACGCCGCCGACCCTCTCTCGGCCCTCTATATCTGGGAGGGCGGGCTGGCCATCTACGGCGGGGTCATCGCCGGTGCGCTGACTGCGCTGGTCTTCGCGAAGAAGCGCGGGCTGCCGCTGAGGGTGCTGGCCGACATGATCGCGCCGGGGCTGGCCCTGGCCCAGGGCATCGGCCGCTGGGGCAATTTCTTCAACAGCGAGGCCTACGGCGTGGAGACGGCAGTCCCCTTCTGGCGGTTCTTCCCCGCCTCGGTGCTCATCGGCGATACCTGGCACCTGGCCTGCTTCTTCTACGAGTCCGTGCTGGACATCGCGGTCTTTGTCTGGCTGTGGTGCCGCCGGAAAAAGCGCCTCCGCGACGGGGACACCACCCTGGGCTATCTGCTGCTCTACGGAGCCGGCCGGATGCTGATCGAAGGCCTCCGCACCGACAGCCTGTACCTGACCGGCACCCTGCGGATCAGCCAGCTGCTGAGCGCGGCCATGGTGCTGGCGGTGTGCGTCGTGTGGATGACGCGGGTGAAGGGGCCGACCCGCCTGTGGCTGCTGCTGCCCGCGGCGCTGCTGGCGGCGGCGACGGTCTGCGGCGTCCTGGGGGCTTCCCTGGGCGTCATGAGCGCGGTGATCGCGGGATACGGCGCCGCGGCGATCCTCTGCACGGCGATCTTTGAAATCAAGGCGGGAGGTCTGTCATGCCCCACGGCAAGCTGAACAACGGCATCTACCGGGCTCTGCTGCCGGTGATGGCGCCCTCCCCGCGGGGGCATATGATGCACGACCTGTCCGGGCTGCCGCTGACGGATCTTCAGGGCTATGTCCGGCTGCTGCTGCGGCACCATGTGCTGGGGGCCTCCCTGCTCCTGCGGGACGGGGATCGGCAGGCGGCGGTGTTCACCTCCCTGACGGGGGACGCTCCGAAGGCTTCTTCGGAGAAAACGCTGTTCCGGGCGGCCTCCCTCACCAAGATGGTGACGGCCCTGTGCATCCTGCGCCTGCGGGAAGCGGGGAAGCTGGACACGGACGCCCCCGCCGCCGCCTTTCTGCCCGACGCGGAGGGCCTGCTGCCCGGCGTGACGATCCGGCACCTGCTGAGCCACACCTCCGGTCTCCGGGATCTTCCGGCCCAGGACCGGGCGCTGATGCGGGGCGACACCTTCCATGCCGCGCTGCGGGAGAACGGCTGTACGGCGGCAAAGCCGGGAGAGACCTTTGCCTACTGCAATTTCGGCTTCGGGCTGCTGGGCTGCGTCATCGAGACCGTGACCGGTCAGCCCGTGTCCGACGCCGTCCGGGAGCAGGTGCTGCAGCCTCTGGGCATGCGCGGCACCCTGGACGGCTCCACCCTGGACGAAAAGGACATCATGCCCATCAACCGGGTGCTGACCCGGCGCCGGCAGCCGGACGTGCGGGTCACGGAACTGGGGCGCAGACCGCTGACGGCTCCCGACCCCGCCCGGCATTTCGGCCACACCGCCGGCGCCCTGTACACCGACGCGGCCTCCCTGTCGCGCCTGCTGGCCATGCTGGCCGGCCGCGGCGTCCTCGACGGCGAGCGCTTTCTGCCGGAGGCGGCCGTCGCGGACATGACCCGGGAGCACGCCGTTTACGGACAGGAGAGCCCCACGCTGTCCTACGGGCTGGGGCTGCTGATCATCCGGGACAGGCGGCTGTCGGAGCACCGGCTGCTGGGACACCAGGGCTTTGCCTACGGCTGCGCGGACGGCGCGTTCCTGGAGGAGGACACGGGCCGCCGGGTCGTCTTCCTCAACGGCGGCTGCAGCGAGGCCCGGTCGGGGCGGCTGGGAGTCGCCAACCGGGATGTGCTGCGCTGGGCCATGCGGAAGGAGATGCCCGCATGGAAGTGACGGACGTCCGGCGTGTGCGGGGGACCTGGCTCATCACCCTGAACGGGGAGACCCTCCGCATCCCCCGTGCGCTCTATGAGGAGCGCCCAATAACCGTCGGCGACGACATCGATCCGGAAGAGTACGATCGGTGGCTGCTGCTGCGGCAGTTCCGGCCGGCCCTGGACTACGCCGTGTCCCTGCTGGCCCGCCGCCCCCACGCGGAGGGAGAGCTGGAGGCGAAACTGAAGGCGCGCGGCTGCCGTCCCGTGACCATCGAACTGGTGCTGCACAAGCTCAGCAAACACGGCCTGACCGACGACGCGGACTTTGCCCGGCAGTGGGCGGAGGCGAGGGTCCGGCGGGGCGTGGGACCCAAGAGGATCGAACAGGAACTGCGCCAAAGGAAGATCGCCGCGGAAGACGCGGAGGAAGCCATGGCCGGACTGGATGAGGACGGGCAGCGGGCCGCTGCGGTGAAGCTGGCGCAGAAGGCCCTCCGCGCGGCAAAGCCCGGGGAGGACCGGCGGAAGACCGATCAGCGGATCGCGGCCATGCTGATCCGCCGGGGCTACCCCTATACCATGGCCAGGGAGGCCATCCGCGCCGTGCGGGAAGATGATCAGGAGGAGACAGACGATGATCGAGACCGGTGAGATCCTGCAGACCCTGCACATGATCCAGGAGGAGAACTTCGATATCCGCACCATCACCCTGGGGATCAACCTCCTGGACTGCTCCGACCGGGATCCGCAGGCCTGCGCCGACCGGGTCTACGAGAAGGTCTGCCGGGTGGCGGGGAATCTGGTGAAGACGGGGGAGGACATCTCCCGTGAGCTGGGCATCCCCATCGTGAACAAGCGGGTGTCCGTCACGCCCGTCAGCCTGATCTGCCAGGGGGATCCCCGGCCCATCGCCCTGGCCCTGGACCGGGCGGCCCACACCATCGGCGTCAATTTCATCGGCGGATACTCCGCGCTGATGCACAAGGGGGCCACGGCGGCGGATGAACGCCTGCTGGCTTCCATCCCGGAGGTGATGACCGAGACCGAGCGCCTGTGCAGTTCGGTGAACGTGGGCTCCACCCGGGCCGGCCTCAACATGAACGCCGTGCGGGAGATGGGGGAGATCATCCGCGAGACCGCCGTCCGCACCGCGGATCAGGACGGGCTGGGCTGCGCGAAGCTGGTGGTCTTCTGCAATGCCGTGGAGGATAATCCCTTCATGGCGGGCGCCTTCTGCGGCATCGGCGAGCCCGAGTGCGCGGTGAACGTGGGCGTCTCCGGCCCCGGTGTGGTGAAGAAGGCCCTGGAGTCCGTGAAGGGCGCGCCCTTCGACATCGTGGCGGAGACGGTGAAGCGCACGGCCTTCAAGATCACCCGCGTGGGCCAGCTGGTGGCGCGGGAGGCCTCCCAGCGCCTGGGCATCCCCTTCGGCATCGTCGATCTGTCCCTGGCGCCGACCCCGGCCCGGGGCGACTCCGTGGCGCACATCCTCACGGAGATGGGGCTGGAGATGGCCGGCGCTCCCGGCACCACGGCGGCCCTTGCCCTGCTGAACGACGCGGTCAAGAAGGGCGGCGTCATGGCTTCGAATCACGTGGGCGGACTCTCCGGTGCCTTCATCCCGGTCAGCGAAGACATTGGCATGATCGAGGCTGCGGCGGCCGGCGCCCTGACGCTGGAAAAGCTGGAGGCCATGACCTGCGTCTGCTCGGTGGGCCTGGACATGATCGCCATCCCCGGCGACACCTCCGCGGCCTCCATCTCCGGCATCATCGCGGACGAGGCGGCCATCGGCATGGTGAACAACAAGACCACGGCGGTCCGCGTGATCCCCGCCATCGGCAAGAAGGCCGGGGACCGGGTGGAGTTCGGCGGCCTGCTGGGCTTCGCGCCGGTGATGCCCGTCAACCGCTTCACCTGCGATGACTTCATCGCCCGGGGCGGCCGCATCCCCGCCCCCCTCCACAGTCTCCGCAACTGACCGCACCGGCGAATTCCGCTCCGGTCACCCGCCCGATGCGGGCACGCTTTTGTCCGGTTTTCACATTTTTCGTTCGTAACTGTTCGGTCCGCTCTGTGTACTGTGTCAGCAAACGATCTCCGAACCGATCCGCCCCATCCCCCTGCCCCCTTCCCGAGGGAAGGGGGGAGAATAGAGCGCGGGCCCGCGGCCCGCACCCGCCATGTGCGACTCGCATGGAAGACACCCGCTTCATGCGTTTCCTGTCCATCCATGCCGGTCTGCCGACCGACTGAACAGTCACCTTCGTTCTTCATTCTGCGTTCTTCATTCGATCCCCACCATCCGCGGAGGGCTCATATGTCCAACTTTGTCGATCGCGCCCGGATCACCTGCAAGGCGGGCGACGGCGGCAACGGCTGCGTGTCGTTCCACCGTGAGAAATTCGTCCAGAACGGCGGCCCCGACGGGGGCGACGGCGGAAACGGCGGCAGCATCTTCCTGTACGCCGACCCCAACATGCACACCCTGCTGGACTTCCGCTTCAAATCGAAATACACCGCCCCGGACGGCCTGCCCGGCGCCGCGCTGCGCTGCAAGGGGAAGACGGGGGAGGACCTCACCATCAAGGTGCCCGTCGGGACCGTCCTGCGGGACCTGGACACCGACCGCGTGGTGGCCGATATGGACGAGCCCGGCGAGACGCGCCTCCTGCTGAAGGGCGGGCGCGGCGGCTGGGGCAACGCCCACTTCGCCACCCCCACCCGGCAGGCTCCCAACTTTGCCCGGCCGGGCATCAAGACCGGCGTCCACGCCTTCCAGCTGGAGCTGAAGACCATCGCCGATATCGGGCTGGTGGGCTATCCCAACGTGGGCAAGAGCACCATCCTCTCGGTGGTCACCGCCGCGAAGCCGAAGATCGGCAACTATCACTTCACCACCCTGACGCCGAATCTGGGCATCGTGCGGCGCCACGGGGGCGATATCGTGCTGGCGGACATCCCCGGCCTGGTGGAGGGCGCGTCGGAGGGCGTGGGCCTCGGCCACGACTTCCTGCGCCATGTGGAGCGCACCCGCCTGCTGTTCCACGTGGTGGACATCGCCGGCAGCGAGGGCCGGGACCCGGTGGAGGACTTCGACCAGATCAACCGGGAACTGGCCAATTACGGCGACCTGCAGAACCGCCCCCAGATCGTGGTCTGCAACAAGTGCGACCTGACGGACACCGACGAGAACCTGGAGCGGATGAAGGCCCACGTGGCTCCGCTGGGATGGCCGGTGTTCGCGGTGAGCGCGGCGGCGCACCGGGGCTTCGAGCCGCTGCTGGACTGTGCGGAGAAGCAGCTGGAGACCCTGCCGCCCATCCAGCACTTTGCCGAAGAGGTCGTCCCCGAGGACGAGGTGCTCACCGATGACTTTGAGATCACCGAGGAGGACGGCGTCTTCGTGGTCTCCGGCCCGGCCATGGCCCGCCTGGTGGCCAGCGTGAACTTCCAGGACGACGAGAGCCTGAACTGGTTCCACCGCACCCTCCGCCGCCTTGGGGTCATCGACGCCCTGCGGGAGAAGGGCGCCCATGAGGGCAGCATCGTTTCCATCGACGACATGGAGTTCGACTTTATCGACTGACACAAGGAGCGTATCATGACCAGCAAACAGCGCGCCCGGCTCCGCGGCATGGCCGCGGGTCTGGAACCCATCATCTACATCGGCAAGGACGGCATCGTGCCCGGCACCGTCAAGCAGGTCTCCGACGACCTGGAGGCCCATGAGCTCATCAAGGGCAGCGTGCAGCCCAACTGCCCTCTCTCCGCAAAAGAAGCGCTGCAGGCCCTGTGCGAGACCTGCGGCGCGGAACCCGTGCAGTATATCGGCCGCCGGTTCGTGCTCTATCGCCGGAGCGAGAAGAAGCCGGTCATCGAGCTGGACTGAAGCCGGGATCTGATGCCTTCATGGCGAACCGCGCGCGGAGGGTGAGAGCCGCAGGCACGCATGCGTTTTCTTCTCCTTCCGTGGCTGTCCGTCAGCATCTCTATGTGGGTCGACAGACAGGAAACGCACGAAGCGGTCGTCCCCATGCGAGCCTCACACGGCGGGTGCGGGCTGCAGGCCCGCACTCTCTTCTCCCCCTTCCCTCGGGAAGGGGGAAGGGGGATGGGGGGCAGCGGTTCGGACGTCTTTCTGCAATATGATCCGCCGGGCGGGCCGACGAGCGGCAGGCACAAACCTCAAATGAACAGCATCACAAAAGGCTCCGCGCCGTCCCGGCATGATCACGGGACGGCGCGGAGCCTTGTCATATCAGCGCACAGCCTCGGCGTAGAAGGCGTTCATGGCTTCCTCCGTGGGGAAGCAGCCGATGAAGATCCGGTTGCCCATGGCGCCGGCCAGGGCGTCGGGCATGCGGCGCACCATGCGCAGCTGATCGCGGTAACGGTCGGCCAGCTCCTCGTCGGAGACGGCGAAGTCCTTGCCGTCGCGCCGCCCGCAGAAGCCGCAGAAGCAGCGCTCGCCCACCGGCTTGGTGGAGGCGTCGAAGGCGATCATGTCTGCCCAGATCTTGTACACGTCGGTGGAGTTGGCGTAGTTCATCATGTCGGGGGAGAAGCCGCCGCAGGGCCGCATGTTGACCTCCAGCGCCACCACGTCGCCCTTCCTGCCCATGGGCTGGTCGCACGTGAGGCGGAAGAACTCGAAGTGAACGAAGCGGCTCCTGACCCCGAAGGCCTTCACCGCAGCCCGGCCGGCGGCGCGGACGTCCTCGGCCAGATCCTTCACGATGTAGTAGATGGAGTTGTCCCCGTCGTTGACGATGTCCATGATGGAGATGGGGGACACGTTGCCCGTCTCGAAGATGGGTTCCCCGGCGCTGTTGATGATGGCGTCGTAGCTGTTGACCTCTGCGGTGACGAACTCCTCCATGATGTAGGAGATCCAGTCCTCCTTCTCCGAGAGGAAGCCCCGCAGATCGTCCTCGCTCTTCAGCTTGTAGGTGTGGGAGGCGCCGACGCCGTTATCCGGCTTCACGATCACCGGGAAGCCCACCTCCCGGATGAAGCCCATGCAGCCCTCGAAGTCGTCCACCATGTGGTAGCGCGCCGTGCGGATGCCGGCCTGCTGATAGAAGGGCTTCATGCGGCTCTTGTACTTCACGCGCTCCATGTCCTCCGGCTGGAACCCGGAGGTGATGTGGAAGTCCCGGCGCAGCTGGGCGTCCTGCTCCAGCCAGTATTCATTGTTGCTCTCCAGCCAGTCGATGCGCCCGTAGCGGTGGATGAAGAAGGCCACCGCGCGATAGACCTCTTCATAGTTCTCCAGCGAGGACACCTTGTAGTAGTCGTCCAGGCTGCCCCGCAGCTCCTCCGCCAGGTCCTCCCACGGGCAGTCGCCGATGCCCAGCACCCGCAGCCCGTTGGCCCGCAGCTCCTTGCAGAACATCCAGTAATTGTCGGGGAAGTTCGGGGAGATAAACACAAGATTCTTCATACAGGAACTCCTTTCGGGCGGCCGAGGGCCGCATTCTGAGCGGCGCGGACCCTGGCAGCCGGTGAACGCGGGCCGTTGTGCGTGATGAAGTCCACGAAGACGGCCCTTTCAAGGGGGTCCGGGGGATGCTTTCCGCCGGGAAAGCGTCCCCCGGGTGCTCGTATTTCTTCCCCTCCCCGCTCGCGGGGAGGGGTCAGGGGAGGGGCCGTCTGCTTCCGGTGACGGATCCGACCCCGGCTCAATCCAGCAGATGCGGGATATGATACGCCGCCTGCCGGTACCACCAGTCCCAGTCGTGGGCCACGTCGTGCCCCCATACATCCACCCAGGTCTGGATGCCCTTCTCCGCGAAGATGTCCCGCAGCCGCAGCGTGGTGCCGGGCTCCTCCCAGGCGCCCAGTCCCACCACGATGATGCCCCGGTGCCGGTTGTACTCGGCGATGTAGGGGTGATCGGCGGGCATGTTGGCCATGCAGTCCACCAGGCTGTTGCGGTAGACGTCCTCGTTCATGAAGGAGCCGAAGCCGTAGGAGGCGGTGTAGATGCCGCTGAGGGCCAGCAGGCCGTCGAAGAGATCCGGACGGCGGAAGAAGAGGTTGGCCGCGTGGGTCGCGCCGAGGGAGCATCCGGTGACGATCACGCCGGGGTAGCCCGTCCAGCCGTTGCGGGCGTTGACCATGTCCCGCATGAAGGGCACCAGCTCGTCGGTGATGAAGCGGATCCACTGTTCATAGCGGCCGATGCGCCAGCCGGGATCGCCGCCCACATTGCTCCAGGTCTCCTCGTCCACCGTGTCGATGGAGAAGACCATCACCCGGCCGGCGTCGATGTAAGGCGCCCACACGTCGGTCATACGGAAGCTCTCGAAGTCATAAAAGCGGCCGTTCTGGCAGGGAATGTACAGCACGGGGCGTCCCGCGTGTCCCCAGACCTTGACCTCCATGTTCCGGCCGAGGGCGGGGCTGTACTCGTTGAAATACTGGGTCTCCAAGAGAGGGTCATCCTTCCTGCGGCGAAAACGCACACGCGTATCATAGCATCGGAAGGGCGGATTGTCATGTCCTTTTTTTGTACGGAGGGCCCGGGAGCGGCTCCGGCAAAGCGAAAACCGCCCGCCGGTGAGACTCAGCGTCCGGGATCCCGCGTTCCGGATCCCGGATCCCTGTAATACGCGAACATGTACTGCTGATACACCCCGTTGTACGGGCTGTACCGGTCGAAGGGGAAACCGCCGGGATACTCGTTCCGCAGCACGCGGTTGATCCAAACGTCCCGGGGGAAGGCGTCCGGCTGATGCAGACCGAAGAGCGCGACGCATCCGGCCACCTTCGGGCCGACGCCGTCCAGCGCGCACAGGGCCTCCACGGCCTCGCTGCAGGGGCGGCGGGAGAGCGCGGGCAGATCGATCCCTCCCCGCAGCACGGTGCGCGCCGCCTCCCGGACATAGCGCCAGCGATAGCCCAGCTTGCAGGCCTTCAGATCGTCCTCGCTCAGTGCGGCGATCCGTTCCGGCTCGGGGAAGGCGAAGAAGGGCCCGCCCCGCGCGTCGGTCTTCCGGGTGCCGCACATTTCGCAGAGGAGCTCCACCGAGCGCCGGATGGCGGGAATATTGCGGTTCTGGCTGATGATGAAGCTGACCAGCGTCTCCCACGGATCCTGGCGCAGGATCCGGATGCCCTTCCCGTGCTCCGCGGCCCGCCACAGGAAGGGGTCTGCCGCCGGATCGATCCGTCCCCGGATGGCGGCATAATCCTCATCAAGGTCGAAATAGCCGTGCCAGAGATCCGCGAATCCCGCGTCATCGCAGTCAAACGCAAAGGCTCCGCCGCCCAGATCGACCGCGTACAGGCAGCGCCCCGCGGCGATGATGCGCACGGTCCGCTCATCCTGTACCGTCCAGCGGAAGCACTGTCCGCTGTCCGCGATCTTCCGCAGGTCGAGATCGTCGTCGATGACGCGCCGGATCATGCGAAGAGCGCGGCGGTCCGGGCCATGCGGTCGGCGATCTTCACGCCGAAGGGGCAGCGGCTCTCGCATCCGCGGCAGGCGATGCAGGCGTCGGCCTTCACGGGCAGGGCGTTGTAGTGCTCCCGGACGGAGGCGGGCACCTCCGGCTGGATGGAGGCCAGGTCGGAGAGCTTGTTCACCATGGCGATGTCGATGTTCACCGGGCAGGGCTTGCAGTGGCCGCAATAGGTGCACTCCGCGCCGAAACGGTGGTGCGGGGCGGCGGCCAGCACGCTGGCATAGTCCTTCTCCGCGTCGGAGGCCGTCTCGTAGGCCACGGCGGCGTCCACATGGGCGGGGGTGTCATAGCCCGCCATCACCGCCGCGACGCCGGGGCGGGTCAGGCAGTAGTGGATGCACTGTACCGGGGTCAGGGCCGCGCCGAAGGGGGAACGCTCCGCGTCGAAAAGCCGCCCGCCGGCGTAGGGCTTCATGCAGGTGATGCCCACGTCGTGCTGCTCCAGGGTCTGGTACATGCGGACGCGGACGGGGTCGATACCGGCCAGCGACGGGTCATAGCTGTCGCCGAAATAGATCTCCAGATCATCGATGGGCGGCATCAGGTCAAAGGCAGGGTTGACGCTGAACAGCACCATCTCCACAAAGCCGGTCTCCGCCGCGCGGATGGCCATCTCGGGGTTGTGGGTGGACATGCCGATGTGGCGGATGACGCCCTTCTCCTTCAGCTCCATGACATAATCCAGGAAGGGGCCGTGCATGGCCTTGTCCCAGTCCTCCTCCCGGTCGATGTAGTGGATCATGCCCAGGTCGATGTAGTCCGTGCCCAGCCGGGCCAGCAGATCCTCAAAGGCGGCGCGGCACTTCTCCGCGTCCCGGGTGCGGGTGTACTGCCCGTTCTGCCAGGTGGAGCCGATATGCCCCTGGATGTACCACCGCTCCCGCTTTCCCGCGATGGCTTTGCCGATGTTGGAGCGCACCTCCGGGCCCGGCATCCAGCAGTCGAGGATGTTGATCCCCGCCTCCTCCGCCCGGCCGATGACGGCCTTGCACTCTTCATAGTCGTGCCGTTCCAGCCACTCGGCCCCCAGGCCGATCTCGCTGACCATCAGTTCCGTCTTGCCCAGTCTCCTGTACTGCATGATGACCCTCCTCACACGGTCAAAGCCATGTATGCCGTTGTCCGCGAACCCCGCGACGGGGTGTCACCCGCATCGTAGCGATAAATCTCCGCCGTGTCAACCCAAAGTTGCCCGCACTGCGGGATCCTCCCCGAAGCGCGGTTCCCCGTCCCCCCGTCACGCAGAGGCTTTCGCGGGGGTATGGGAACCGCCTTCCCCGGGAAAGCGTCTCCCGGCTTCCAAACGATTTCTCCCGCACTGGCGGGAAGAGCCGGGGGATCGGCCTGCCCACTGATGCCAAAAGGTAACTGTTCAGTCCGCCCCGTGTACTGTATCAGCAAACGATCTCCAAGCCGTTTCGCCCCATCCCCCTGCCCCTTCCCGAGGGAAGGGGGAGAATGGAGCGCGGGCCTGCGGCCCGCACCCCCCATGTGCGGCCTGCATGGAAGACAACCGCTTCGTGCGTTTTCTGTCCATCCATGCGGGTCCGCCGACCGACTGAACAGTCACGCCAAAAGAAAATTCCCGCGGCCACAAACCGCAGGAATTTTCGTGGAAGTGAGATTACTTGATCTCGCACTCCGCGCCGGCTTCCTTGAACTTGGCGACCAGCTTCTCGGCGTCTTCCTTGGAAATGCCTTCCTTGATGGTCTTGGGGGCGCCCTCGACCAGTTCCTTGGCTTCCTTCAGGCCCAGGCCCTCGACGACTTCGCGGACGACCTTGATGATGGCGATCTTCTTGGAAGCGTCGAAGCCCTTCAGCACGACGTCGAACTCGGTCTTCTCTTCCTCAGCAGCCGCAGCGGCAGTGGGGGCGGCACCGCCGGAGACGGCGATGGCACCGGTCACGCCGAACTTTTCCTTCAGGGCGTCGACCAGTTCCTTGACTTCCATGAGGCTCATTTTCTCAATGGCTTCGATGATGGCGTTGATATCCATTTTCATTTCCTCCGTATTGTTTTGGATGATTCACGCGGCGCTCAGGCCGCTGTCATGATCAGGCCGCCTCTTTCTTCTCGGCGATCTGATCCAGCACGGCCACCAGGCCGGAGACGGGGCTCTGCAGGCAGCCCACCAGGGTCGCCAGAAGCTCCTCGCGGCTGGGCATCTTGGCCAGCATCTGCATGGTCGCCATGTCCGCCGCCTTGCCCTCAAACACACCGCCGGTGATCTTCAGGCTCTGCAGCTTGTTCTTCTCGATGAAGTCGCTGACGACCTTGGGACCGGAAACGGCGTCCTTGTTGCTGAACACGAAGGCGTTGGGGCCGTTCAGCAGGTCGTCGACCCCCTCGATGTTCACATCCTGAAGGGCCAGCTTGACCAGGCGATTCTTCAGCACGCTGTAGTCCACGCCACTCTCGCGGCACTGCTTGCGCAGGTTCGTCACCTGTTCAACGGTGAGGCCGGAGTAGGACACGATCGTGATGGACTCGGCACCCTTGATCTTCTCAATGATGTCGGCAACCACCTGTTCCTTGAGTTCACGGTTCTTGCTCATGTCGGTTACACCTCCCTGCGGTTTGCGGTGTATAAAGAAAACCCTCGCATTGCAGGCGCGAGGAATGAGCATCAGCAGGATCCTTCACACCTCGGCAGGCGGAGCGTCGCTCCCTTAACTCCTTGCGGAGACCGGCTGTCTTCGGCAATGGGTTTCTCAACAAACCTCGGTGATTGTAGCACGGGCAGGCCGAATTTGTCAACCCCTTTTTGGCTTTGCAGGAAAAAGAAAAGGAACGGCGAATAGAGTAACTGAAGCAGTTGTGCATTCAGCTGTGCGGGCTTGCTCCGCCGCCGTGCCTGATCTCTTCACCCGGGAGGTTTCACCCATGAACGACATGCTCCTGCTCATCAACCTGGACATTCCGGCCAGCCGCGCCATGGCGAGAAAGCTGCGGGGCGAGGGCTACTTCTGCCTGATCGCCGACTGCGGGCGCTCTCTGTCGGAGGAGATCACCGCGGACACCCGGGGCATTGTCCTCTGCGGCGGATCCGAGGGCGTGGCCGCTGAGATCCCCGGAGTCGACGAGATCCTTGCGGCGGGCCTTCCGGTGCTGGCCTTCGGCGACGCGGCGCTCGGGCTGTGCGAGCACTTCGGCGGCACCACGGTCAGCCTGGGGCAGCGGGAACGGCCCGTGACCCTCAGCAGCGACCGGCAGGAGCGCCTGCTTCGGGACATCGCGGGGGCCGAGCGGTTCATCCCGCAGCCCGCCGCCATGAACCTCCCCGCCGGATGCCGTCCGGTCTGCTGGTCTCCGGAAGGCGCGGTGATGGGATTTGCACGCAACGACCGCGCCGTCTACGGCTTCGCTTTCCAGGTGGAGAGCAACGATCCGGAGGGCGTGCACCTGCTGCGCAATTTTGCCAGAGACATTTGCGGCTGCGATGCCTGGTGGAACGATGACGCCTTTATCGAACGGGCCATCGGAGAGATCGTCGAGACGGCCGAGGACGGCGAGGGCATCTGCGCCATCTCCGGCGGCGTGGACAGCGCGCTGTGCGCCGCGCTGGGTGCCCGGGCCCTCGGCGAGCGCATGCACTGTCTCTTCATCGATACAGGCCTGCTGCGGGAGGGCGAGGCGGATCAGATCATGAACAGCCTGTCCCGCATCGCCGGGCTCAGGGTGCAGCGCATCGACGCCCAGGCCGAGTTCCTGGAGGCGCTGCAGGGCGTGACCGGCGCCAAGGAGAAGGAGCAGATCATCTACTCCCGGCTGCGGGCCCACATCCGGCACGAAGTCAGCGGCCGGCCCGAGGTGCGGGTGATCCTGCAGGGGACCAATTATTCCGACACCTTCAGCGGCGGCATCAGCCTGCGCACGGAGCTCACGGGCGCCCGGGTCCGGCTGCTGGAACCTGTGCGCTACCTGTTCAAGGATGAGATCCGGCGCGTGGCCCAGATGCTTCGCCTGCCGGAAGAGGTCTGCAAGCGCCAGCCCTTCCCCTCCAGCGGACTCGCGCTCCGGATCACCCCTGTGGTGACGGAGGCGCATCTGCGGGAACTGGGCACCGCGGACAGGATCGTTCGGGAGGAGATCGAGGCAGCCGGCCTGAACAAGCGGCTCTGGCAGTACTATGCTTCCCTGTACGAGTATCCCGGCGACAACGGGGGCACCGTGATCGTGCTGCGCGCGGTGCAGGCCATGGACCGCGGCGCGGTGGCGGCCCGCCTGCCCAGCGACATGGTGGAGCGGATGACGGAGCGGATCCTGCGGGACGTGCCGAACGTGAGCCGCGTGCTGTACGATATGACCCCCTCCAAGACCTACCGGCGGATCGAATGGGGCTGATCATCCGCCCAACGCAAAATCCTCCCGCATTGCGGGAGGATTTTGCGTCGGATCAGATCACTCAGCGGTGTAGGGCAGCAGCGCGATGGCACGGGCGCGCTTGATGGCCTCACTCAGCTGGCGCTGATGCTTGGCGCAGTTGCCGGTCATGCGGCAGGGCAGGATCTTGCCCCGCTCGTTGATGAAGCGGCGCAGACGATTGACGTCCTTATAGTCGATATAGGCGATCTTGTCGACGCAGAAGCTGCAAACCTTCCGGCGCGGACGGCGTCCGCCGCGGGGGCGCGGCCTTCTCTCTTCGCGTTCCTCAGACATGCTGTCGGCCTCCTTTCGAGGTTCAGTTTATTTCCCTTCGCTCAGAAGGGGAGATCATCATCCATTACCTGGGTAAAGCCGTCGCTCTGGGCGGTGGGGCCGGGCTGTGCGGCGGGGGCGGCAGGCTGCTGGTAATTGCTGCCGGCGGAAGCGCCGTCATTGCGGCTGGAGGCGAACTCAAAGTCCTCAACGGTCACTTCCAGCGAGGCGCGCGTGGTGCCGTCGTTGGCCGTGTAAGTGCGGACGGAGACGGGCCCCATCACGCACACCTTGGTGCCTTTTGCCGCGTAGCGGCTGATCACGTCAGCCAGACCGCGCCATGCGGTGCAGCGGAAGAAGGTCGCTTCATCCTGCTGCTGGCTGTTGTTCTGACCGCGGCGGCGGCTGTTGACCGCTACCGTAAAGTCGCACACGCTCACGGGACCGTTCACAGTGTTCACACTGCGCAATTCCGGGTCCCTGGTCAGATTGCCGATAATCGTCAACTTATTCATACTTCGCTAAAACCTCTCTACTCTTCAGGATCACGGCAACAGAGAAATCGGGTCACTCGGCCTGGGCGGGAGCTTCGGGCGCGGTCTCGCCGGCGGGCTCGGCTTCGGCGGGAGCCTCGGGCGCGGTCTCGGCGGCGGGCGCGGCCTCAGCGGGAGCCTGGCGCACGGGCTTCGGCTTCACCTTGGACTGCTTCTCGACCAGCTTCACGGTGAGGTAGCGCAGGATGCTGTCGTTGATGCGGAGATTCCGCTCCAGCTCGCTGATCGCTTCACCGGGGGCGTTCATGGTCACCAGCACGTAGTAGCCTTCGTTCTTGTGATCGATGGCGTACGCCAGGCGACGCTTGCCCCAAGTCTCATCGACCTTTTCCACTTCGCCGCCGTTGGCAGCGATGAGGGCGGACACCTTTTCGATCAGCTCCTTGCGGGCTGTCTCTTCCAGGGTCGTGTCGATGATATAGGTCAGTTCGTACCTACTCATTCTTTTCACCTCCTCACGGACTTTTGGCGCTGCACCTTGCATTATGCAGCGCAAGGATGTGCCAAGACAGAATTATAGCACACGGAGCGGGAAATGCAAGAGCGAATTTCGACAAATTTCACGGGATCCGGGCGGCCCGGGTTCCTGCTCACCCCCACCCCCCGGACCCCCTTGAAAGACGCTCCCGCGGAGGGCAGTCACGGGAAGCGACCCGGTCTCTCTTGGAATGGCGTCTTCGGGTGCGCCTCTCGCCGCCCAACTGCACGAAGGGCGAACAGTAACCGGCCCGGGGCCTGTCCGGGAAAATCCGGAGGTTGCGCGATCCTCTTCTCTCTGCTATGATAGGGGAAGCAGCCGATGCGCGGCGTCCTTCCGGACCGAAAACGGAACGCCGCGCGAAACACGGCCGAGGAGGTTGTCATATGGAACTTGCGGCCCGCAGGGACGTGCCCGTGGAACAGACCTGGGATCTGTCCCTGATCTATCCGGACGAGGAAACGATGTGGAAGGCGGCGGAGGAGACAAAAGCGGCGGTGAAGCGCTTCACGGAAAGCTATGCCGGCAAGCTGGACACCGCGGACAGGATCGTCCGCTGCCTGGATGAGATGGAGCCGATCCGGATCGCGATGGACCGGATCTGGGGCTATTCCGGGCTGGCGCTGGAGGCCGACTATACCGACAACGCCCTGCGGGAGCGCGACGCGAAGGTCTCCGACGAGATGACGCGGCT
Source organism: uncultured Eubacteriales bacterium (assembly GCA_902767565.1). Classification (GTDB taxonomy): domain Bacteria; phylum Bacillota; class Clostridia; order Christensenellales; family Aristaeellaceae; genus RUG11272. The sequence continues at coordinate 137,014 of CACXHY010000002.1, forward strand.
GGAGAGCGACATGGCCTTTGTGGACAGCGAGATCCTGCTGGCGCCGGAGGCGGAACTGAAGGCGGCGGTGGAGAGAGCGCAGGGCTGCCGGGTCTATCTGCGGGACCTGATAGCCCGGAAGGCGCACATGCTCTCCCCGGAGACCGAGAAGGTGCTGGCCGCCCTGTCCATGTCCCTGGACGTGCCTTACACCGTCTACAACACCATGAAGCTGGCGGATATCGCCTTCGATCCCTTCACCGTGGACGCAAAGGAGCACACCCTCGGCTATTCCCTGTTCGAGGATGACTACGAGCTGGAAGCGGACACCGCGGTGCGCCGGGCCGCCTTCCGCGCCTTCTACGGCACGCTGAGGAAGTATCAGAACACCACCGCCGCCGCCTACAACGCCTGCGTCACCCAGGAGAAGACCCTGTCGGAGCTCCGGGGCTTCGACAGCGTGTTCGACAGCCTTCTGTTTGAGCAGAAGGTCACCCGGGAGATGTACGACCGGCAGATCGACCTCATCACCGAGCGCCTCGCGCCGCACATGCGCCGATACGCGCGCCTTCTGCAGAAGAAGCACGGTCTGGACAAAATGACCTTCGCCGACCTGAAGATCGCGTTGGATCCGGACTACGACCCGAAGGTCACCATCGCGGAGTCCCGCGCCTATGTGAGGGACGCCACGGCCATCCTCGGGGAGGATTACACGGAGATGGTGGACCGGGCATACCGGGAGCGCTGGATCGACTTTGCGCGGAACGTCGGCAAGAGCACCGGCGGCTTCTGTGCGGACGTTTTCCGCCGGAATTCCTTCATCCTGCTGAACTGGAACGAGCGCATGGCGGACGTGTTCACCGTGGCCCACGAGCTGGGGCACGCGGGCCAGTCCATGTACAGCGACGCGGCCCAATCTTTCTATGAGTGCGAGCCCTCCATCTATCTGGTGGAGGCTCCCTCCACGATGAATGAACTGCTGCTGGCCCGCCATCTGCTGCACACGAGCGAGGACCCTCGCTTCCGCCGGTGGGTGCTCTCCAGCCTCGTCAGCAACACCTACTACCACAACTTCGTCACCCACCTGCGGGAGGCCTGGTACCAGCGGGAGGTCTACCGCATCATCGACGGCGGCGGCAGCGTGAACGCGGATGTGCTCAGCGGCCTTTTCCGGAAGAATCTGGAACTCTTCTGGGGCGACGCCGTGGAGATCCCCGAGGGGGCGGAGCTCACCTGGATGCGCCAGCCCCACTACTACATGGGTCTGTATTCCTATACCTACAGCGCGGGCCTCACCGTCGCCACGCAGGCCATGCTGCGCATCGAAAAGGAGGGCGAGCCCGCCGTGCGGGACTGGAAGGCCTTCCTCGCCGCGGGCGGCACGCAGGATCCGGCAGGCCTGGCCGCGATCGCGGGCGTAGACATCACAACCGACGGCCCGCTCAACGCCACCATCGACTATATCGGCTCCCTGATCGACGAGATCTGCCGGCTCACGGAGGAGATCGACGGGATCAGCGTGTGACGGACCGCACGCAAAACGCGGATCATGCCCCGGCGGGCACGGTCCGCGTTTTTTCGCGGGAAGGAAGTCAGAACAGGTCCAGCGCGCTGTCCAGATAGATCTCCTCCCGCACCCGGAGCTGATGCTCGGGCTTTGTCATGTAATAGAGCAGGAATTCCAGCACGACGGCGCTGCCCAGGCTTCGCCCCTCGATCTTGAAATGGGAGAAGCCGGCCGGCAGATAGGTGTTCAGGATGTCCCCGACCCCGATGAAGCCCGGGTTCTCCATGGCGTCGGAGAAACGGTAGCCTCTCCCGGCGCGGGGCGATGCGCACACGTGGTCTTCGCAGTCTTCCCCGAGGCTCTTCCGGCTGACGTTCTCGTAGCACGCCTTCCGGTCGGGGCAGTCGAACCGGCAGCACTCGTTGCACAGGAACTCCACCTTCCGCTTCAATTCGCCGGGGAGCCTGTTCAGCCGGCCGAACGCCCTGTTCAGCCGGAAATCCGGCACGACGAAGCGGAACTCGGGGCGGCGCAGCTCGTCCTCGAACCGGTCGAAATCGGTCAGCACCTTGGTGGTGGAGGAGACGAAGTACAGCCCGGGATACTTCTCCCGGAGGTAGTCCAGCAGCAGATCCGAGGCGACGATGACGCCGTTTTGCACATCTCCGCTCTTCCCGAACAAGGCGCAGAGGGCGTTGCACTTCCGGTCGGAAAGGTGCTCCTCCCGGAGCAGGGAGTTGCTGAAGGTGAGCCGCGCCGAAATGCCGTACTCCCGCAGCAGCGCGGCCGCGTCCCCGGGCCTGTCCTCGCCGAAGCCCACGCGTCCGCCGCCCCACAGGCAGTCCGCGGGCGCTCCGTAGACGGAGCCGATCTCACACCAGTCGTAGAAGTACTCCCTGTGTGCACGGAACAGGGGCAGAAAGAGACGGTACAGTTCCCCGAACTCGAACAGCCCGGGCAGATGGAAATACGCTTTCATGGTGTCCGCCAATCTCCGGCCCCGGCGATGCGGCCGGTTTCATCCTCGCTGCGGCCCGCATGCCGCCGCTTCACACGGCCCCGATGACCTCCCCGATGAAGACCCAGTGGGGCTGCCACTCGCCGTTTTCGTCCACGGGATAGGCGCCGGGGTTGGCCCTGTAGTACTCCCGGATCTCCGGCGCGATGCCTTCCTTCGCGAATTGATGCTGGTAGATCTTCCGGCACAGGAAGGTCATGCCGGCCTCCCGGAAGCCCACGCTGTCCCCCACCGGCATCGGGGTGAGACCCGATGCGGCCACCTTGTCGCCGTCCCGGCCCGAGCGGGAGCCCAGGATCCCCAGGGCTTTCTTCCGTTCGGGCGGGAAGAAGCTCACCGTGAAGGTGTCGGCCGCCGCCACGAAGTCCCGCGTGTACCGGGCCGGATGCAGGTACACGGTGATGACGGAACCGCTTCCGCCGGGCCGGGTCCACAGGGTGCCCATGCTGCCCCAGGCGACGGTGCAGGTGTTGAAGCGCTCCATGGTGCCGGCGGTGACCAGCGCCCAGTGCTTCTCAAAGAGTTCGAAGGGCTTGCAGTCCAGTTCCCTGAAGTTTTCCATGTATGATCCTCCCGGTCGTTGTTCCGCTCCTATTTCGGGATCCGCATGAACAGGTGCTCCGCGTCGCCGCCGGCCACGTGGGCTCCGTTCTTCAGCATCACCCGTTGGGAGGCGGTATTGTCCCGGTTCACCCGCAGAAAGATCTCTTCCTCCGGCACGATCTTTCTCGCGATCTCCAGCGTCAGCCGCAGGCCTTCCGTTCCATAGCCCTTTCCCCGGGCGTCCTTCCGGATGCTGTAACCGATATGGCCCGCGCCGTTCCGGAGCGCCTCCGTGAGATAATGGCGGATGCGGAACTCGCCCACGAGCCGGCCGCCGTCCCATAAGTAGTAGTAGGATTCCGGCACGAACCAGTCCGGCATGTCCACCGGGTGCTCATGGGAGATCAGCGCCGGCAGCACCGTCTCGCGGTAATCCTGAAGCGATACGCCGTGGTACGGGTTCGTCAGGCCGTTCTCGTCCGCGGGCAGGGCCGTGGTGTATTCCCATTGCGCCTCCGCGTCCCGGAGGTTGATTTTCCTCAGTTCCATCGCGCTGCCTTCCTCCCGTCCGCGGATCGCGTTCCAAAGGTGTCAGCAGCCCTTCCGGCCGCTTTTGTGGTCCTCGATGGAGCAGGCGCTGGGCGTGCCGAATTCGATGAGTCCGGCGTCCGCGGGGTCGACGGAGACCCGGCCGTCCTCGAAGACAAAGGCGGGGATGCCCACGTCCCCGATCTCCTTGCATCGGTCAAAGACCGGGCTGGTGTCCCGGAGCCGGGTGAAGGCGCTCATATTCCGGATGTTCTCGCCGATATTGATATACTCGAACTCGTCCTCCCGGCCCGCGATCTGCTCGTGCACATAGTCGCAGTAGGGGCATGTGGGCATTCCGTAGATTTTGATCATGATTTGTCCTCCTTCGGATGGATCGGTTTCCCGTCTTGCGCCCCGGCTCTTTCAAACCATGGTTCCGAGGCCTGCTCACAGCGCGTCCTTGGGGCAGTTCCGCACGCACTCCATGCAGAGGATGCATTCCGTTCCGTTGCGGCGCTTCCGGGAATTGTCCGTCACGTCCACGTCCATGGGGCAGACGCGTTTGCACTTGCCGCAGGACACGCATTTGCTCTCATCGCACCGGATCCGCAGCAGCGAGAAATAACTCATGGGCTTCAGAAAGACGGTGACGGGGCAGATGTACTTGCAGAAGGCCCGGTTGTCCTTCAGGATGAAGGCCAGGGCGATGCCGACGCCGTAGTAGGCGATGTTTCCCCCGATGAAAGCCCAGAACATGATGCGTTCGATGTTTCCCGCCTTTGCCAGGAACAGTGCGGCCACGAAGATCAGCGAGGCGGCGAAGGTCACGTACCGGACCCAGCCGAAGCCTTTCCGGGGCTTCTGCGGCACCTTCCAGGGCAGGAAGTCAAGCACCATGGCCGTCCAGCAGGCGTAGCCGCACCAGCCCCGGCCGAAGAGCAGGGGGCCGAAGATCTTCGCCACGGCGTAGTGGATGGTGGCCGCCTCGAACACCCCCGTGAACAGGTAGTACCAGAAGCCCTCGATCTGCATGTTCTCATTGCAGATCAGACCCAGGTACACCAGCATGTACAGCCCCACCAGCAGCTGCACCACCCGCCGGGCGTGCCGGTACCTGCGGATGTACAGGAACATGCCCAGGGAAATGGACAGCCCGATGTAGCTGAAATTGAACAGGTAGAACAGGTTGTCCTTGGTGAGCCACAGGGTGACGGCTACGGCCTCGAATACCAGCAGCAGGCCGAGGGGCAGGATGTGTTTCTTCATGACGCACGCCTCCGCAGGTCAGGGTTCAGATCTCATACAGAGCCGCCGCCGCCGCGATCTCCCCGCGGATGGCCTCCACCAGGGCGGCCGGCTTCAGCACCCGCGCGATGTTGGCGTAGCGCACCGCCCAGTGCTTCATGGCCTCGGCGCTGGCCGTCAGGCGGCACAGCACCTGCCCGTCCTCCCGGTCGAAGAAGGAGACGTGCCGCCCGAAATCGTCGATGACCAGACTGACATGGCTCCGCGGGATCAGGAACTCCACGTCCTCCGGCGGGCCGTAGAACATGTTCAGGTTCCGGGCCATGTATTCCTGCAGGTTCAGGCCGTTCTCCAGGCCCTTCACCTGCGCGGTGGGCTTGACCGGCGTCTCCAGCAGTTCGATGCCCGTGATCCGGTCCACGCGGTAATTGGAGACCGTGTCGTGGCGGTCATTGTTGCAGATCAGGTAGTACCGGCCCTCGCTCGCCACCAGCCGGTAGGGGTTCAGCACCTGCCGCTTCGCCCGGCCCTCCGCGTCCCGGGTGGGGTGCAGCTTCAGGTCGGTGCCGTAGTGGTTGTAGGTGATCCGCACCTGCTTGCCGGCGGTGATGGCCTCGTCGAGGATGTCGACGGTATGGAACAGCTCCGGGTTCTGGGGCGAATCCGCGGACATGCAGTGGACGTTGTTCATCCGCCGGTTGAAGTGGACGCTGGAGAGGTTCCCCAGCTTGTCGATCAGCTGCCTGCGCTGCCTGTAGGGCACGGAGCGGGAAAACAGCAGGCCGTCGATGAGCATGTGCAGCTCGGCCTCGGTGAAGTCGTGCTCATAGTACAGGTCGGTGTAGATGACGCTCTCTTCCGCCTCGCCGGTCTTTTTGCTGGCAAAGGAACGCACCACCTCCGTGTACTGGATCGGATACCCCGCGTCGATCAGGTCGGCGAGGTTCCGGCGCACCGTGGCCCGGTTCACCTCCATGCCGTAGTCGTCCCGCAGCCTTTCGACGATCTGCTGCTGGGTCAGGGTGTGGCCGGGATCCGTGTACCGCTGCAGGATCTGCAGGATGCGGATGATGATGACCTTTTTGCCGAGATCTGCGGGCACGGGGGATCGCCTCCTGTCACTGTCGCTTCGCCCATCGTAGCAGAAATGCCGTGATTTTGCAACATCCCGCGTTCCGCGGACGCGTCTTCCGGACCGGCGGCGCCGGATATGCAAAACGCGCCCCGTAGCCGGGGCGCGTTTGAAGGCAGAGCCTTACCGCATGCTGTTGAGGTTCTCGCGCTCCTGACGCATCTCCTGCACCAGGCTGCCCACATAGTTCTCGCCCTTGCTGAGCATGTCGTCCAGATAGGCGAAGGTCTTCTGCCGGAGCTGGGCCATCTGCTGGCCGGTGGCATCCGTCAGCTCCTGGGCCGCCAGCTGCGCGCGCTGCAGCACGGACTCCTCGCTGATCATGCGCTGGGCTTCGGCTTCGGCGTCGTCCACCTTCTTCTGAGCCTGGCGCTGGCCGTCCTCGATGATGGCCTGGAACTGCTGCTGGGCCTGTTCCTTCAGCTGTTCGCCGAGGCGCTCGCCGTCGCGGCGGATCTGATCCGCCTGCTCCTGGGCCTGGCGGATCTGCTCCTGAGCCGCCTCATAGCTGCGCTTGGCTTCGGCAGCCAGCCGCTCGGCTTCCGCCTTGGCGGCGGCGATGGTCTCGCTGGCCTTGGCGTTCGCGGCCGCGAGGATGCCCTCTTCCTGCTCCACGATGGCGCCGGCCGCGGTCAGCGCTTCGGGGAGGCTCTGGGTGAGCTCGGCCAGCTTCGCCTGGGTCTCGCGGCGATTGATCTGGCACATCTCGCCCCGCAGCCAGCTCTTGCCCGCGGTGGTCACGGTGTTGGTCAGTTCCTGCAGGATCGCGAGGCTCTGCTGTACATTCGTTCCGCCTTCTGCCATGGTTTCATCCCTCCGTCTGTCGATTGTGTGTATGATTCAAGTGTTCCGCCACTTGGTCAACGATGTCGGCCGGCACATACCCGCTCCAGTCCGCTCCGAACATGGCCATCTCGCGAACGGCGGAGGAGGAGACATGGGCGTGGTCCGGGCGCCCCATCAGGAGCACGGTCTCGATGCCCGGGTCAATGGTGCGGTTGATCTGCGCCAGCTTCCATTCGGCGTCAAAGTCCGCCGACGAGCGCAGCCCGCGGATCATGGCGCAGGCTCCGCGCGCCGCGGCCCACCGGATGGTCAGCCCGTCAAAGTGATCCACGCTGACGTTGGGGAGATCCCGGACACAGGTCCGCAGCAGGTCCTCCCGGATCTCCATCGGCAGCAGGCACCGCTTGCCGGGGTTGTGGGCCACCGCCACGATGACGCGGTCGTACATGGCCGCCGCCCGCCGGATGAGATCCAGATGCCCCACCGTCGGCGGGTCGAAGCTCCCGGGATATACGCATACGCGCTCGCTCACGGCGCCGCCTCCTTCCGCAGACGGTACAGGGTCACCCCGGCATAGCCCCAGTGCCGGGCGTCGGTTTCCTCCAGCCGCGGGCTCACCTGATACGGGCGGCCCGCCTGGTGCTCGGTGACGATCAGGGCATCCTCGCTCAGCAGCGGCAGCAGGCCCTCGGTCACTCCGCTCAGATCGCCCATGGCATAGGGCGGATCCAGAAAGACCAGATCAAAGCGTTCGCTTCTGTCCCGCAGGGAGGCCAGCGCCTTCTGCCAGTCGCACAGCAGGATCTCCGCCCGGTCGCCGTAGCCTAGGCGCTCGGCGTTCAGGCGTTCCACCCGGTGGGCTTCCCGGTCCCGGTCCACCATCACGGCGCGGGCGGCGCCGCGGCTCAGCGCCTCCAGAGAGAGGGCGCCGCTGCCGGCGAACAGATCCAGCACCGCCGCGCCGGGCACGTGCCCCCGGATGATGTTGAACAGGTTCTCCCTCACCCGGTCGAGGGTGGGGCGGGTGTCCCGGCCCTTCGGGGCCTCGATGATCCGGGAGCGGGCTTCCCCCGCGATGATCCGCATCAGTTCAGCTGCTCCGGCTCGCGTTCCCGCTGCTTCTGCCTCTTCTCCCGGCGCTGCTTCTTCTGCAGGCGCTTCTGCCCCTCGGCAATGTTCTCGTGCACCCGTCTGCGGGCGCCGACGCCGAGGATATAGCCCGTGCCGTACGAAGCGGCGGGGAGCAGGGACAGGACGGGAGCCAGCCGCTCCAGGGTCAGCATGGGATCGAAGTTTTGGGCGCCGACCACCGTCACAAAGGGCATGATGAGCATGCGCACGCCCACCCGCAGATAGTCGCCCAGCTTCGCGGGCTCCGCAATGGTGTAGACCGTCAGGGGCTCCGTCACGTCCGGCCGGGAACTCATGCCGGAGACCCAGGAAGGCAGGGCGCCGGGGGTCATGCGCTGACGTTCGGCGAGAAAGGCATAGACGATCGTGAGGATCAGGAAGGGCACCGTGCCCAGAAAGGCCTGCACAAAGCCCTTCGTGGGATGCCAGCAGCGGGCCTCCTCGGCCGGCGTGCCCGGACGGCCGGACTCACGCCGCGCGAGCATCGTTTCGCCCAGCGCGACGTCTCCGGCGCCGCGGCTCTGACCGCTGTAGAAGAACAGCGCGCAGTATGCGCCTTCCTGCAGCAGGCAGAAGCCCACCCGGAGCCACACGGCCTTCAGGGTCGCCGCCGTGCCGGTGAGGATGAGGTTCAGGAAGCAGGTCAGCAGCAGCGCGCCAAAGATCCCGGCAGCCGTGCGCAGGGTGCGCGAGTCCGCCGGCTTTCCCCTCAGGAAGGGCCTGGCCTGCTTCTGCTCCATGCGGAAACCTCCTTGACGATCGGATCGGGATCAACGGGGATACCGGACAAGTCCGTCCGGGAAAACGCAGCCGTCCAGCGGCTGATCCCACGGATCCGCCGGCACCGCGGCCGCTCTCTGAAAGCGGAGAGCCACGCCGATGCGGGGACAGCGGACGGGATGAGCGGCGAGCCAGCGGTCATAGCAGCCGCCGCCCTTGCCGAGCCTGCGGCCCGCGCCGTCCACGGCGCACAGGGGCAGCAGCATCAGGTCGATGACCGCGGGATCCGCCTCCTCGTTGTCCGGAGCGGGGGAGAGGATGCCGAAAGCGTCCGGCACACAGTCCGCCAGGCTTCGCACCCGGAGGAATCGAATCGAAAAATCGCGCTCCGTGCGGGGGAGCAGGAGGTCCCTGCCCTCCTCCAGGATCCGCTCCAGCACCGGCCGGATCTCCGCCTCGCCCCGCATGGGCAGGAAGGCGGCGACGGTGCGGGCGGCCCGGACCTCCTCCAACGACAGCAGATGCCGGCAGACGTCCCTGCTCTCCGCGGCCAGTATGGCTTCGTCGGGAATGCGGATCGCGGCGCGCAGGGCTTTCTTCATTTGGCGGGTATCCATGTGCGCCCCACCCTTTCCTGTGCCGAGAGCAGCACCTCATAGGAGATGGTGCCGGCCCAGGAGGCCAGTTCGTCCGCGGTGATGACCTCGTCCCCGTCGCGGCCCATGAGGGTGACCGTGTCGCCGGGGACGGTCCCGGGGACCTCCGTCACGTCCGCCATCATCTGGTCCATGCAAATCCGGCCGATGACGGGAACGCGCTTTCCGTGCAGCAGCACTTGGGCCTTGCCGGAGGCGCTGCGGTGATAGCCGTCGCCGTAGCCGCAGGTGATGGTGGCCACGCGGGTGGGCCGTTCCGCCCGCCAGGTGCAGCCGTAGCTGATGGCCGCGCCGGGCTCCACGGTCTTCACATGCGTGACCGAGGCCAGCCAGCTCATGGCCGGGCGCAGGGGACAGTCCGTCTCCACCGGGGGGAAGCCGTACAGGCTTACGCCCATCCGCACCATGTCGAAGGCGGCTTCGGGCATCATCCGGTGGATGGCGGCGGAATTGGCGCAGTGGCGGATGAGATGCGCCGGAAGCGGGGCCGTCATCTCCCGGAAGAGCCGCAGCTGCTCCAGGGCTCCGGTCATGTCCGCGCCGTCGGCGTCGGCAAAGTGCGTGAAGACGCCCGTCAGCCGAACGGCGGGCTCGGCGTCCAGCGCGTCCAGCACCGCCCGCACCTCCGCTTCGGAGCGTGCGCCGATGCGGCCCATGCCCGTGTCCAGCTTCAGGTGGCAGTCCACGGCGATGCCGGCGCTCCGGGCGGCTTCCGCGGCCCAGCGCACATGGTCCGGCGTGCAGACCGTCAGCGTCAGCAGGTGCCGGGCAGCCTCCCGGCATTCGGCCGGGCTCGGCGCGCCGAGGATGAGGATGGGGGCCGTGATCCCGGCTCTGCGCAGGGACGCGCCCTCCGCGGCCCGGGCTACCGACAGCCATTCCGCCCCGGCGGCCAGCGCGGTCCGGGAGACCTGCACGGCGCCGTGCCCGTAGCCGTCGGCCTTCACCACCGCCATCAGCATGGCGCTTTCGGGCACGCGGGCCCGGATGGCGCGCACGTTGGAAGCGATCGCGCCGAGGTCGATGACCCGTATGTTCTCCGACGTGCCCACCATCTGCCTTTCATGCGTTTGGGCCATTATAGCACAGATCGCGCCGTTTGAAAACCTTTTTTGGAAAAGAGAAGTGCCTGCCCGCGGATTCCTGTCACGTTTGTGAAAAACCCCTTCCATTTTTGACAAAAACGTGTATAATGGCCCTTACAGATGCCGCGGAAAGCGGCGCAAGTGAATGAAGGAGGTCTTTGTTGTGAAGAAATTCCTGGCTCTTACCCTTGCGGCGATGATGCTGCTGGCGCTGGTGCCCGTTGTGGCGTCCGCTGACGGTTATGTCATCCGGATCTATTCCAACTCCAATTCCCCCGAGCGCACCACCTGGCTGATCAACGCGGCGGCCGAGGCGGGCTTCACCATCTCCATCGACGACAACTCCGTGTACTCCGGCGACACCGGCGCTGTCCAGGCCGCCAACGAGAACAAGGACGCCGACATCATCTTCGGCCTGAACGAGGTCCGCTGGTCCCAGCTGGTCAACGGCCAGTACGAGAACCTGACCATCATGGACTGGACTCCCTCCTGGGCTGAGGAAGTCGGCCAGTACAAGTTCGAGGGCAAGGCCTACGGCCTGGTCATCCAGAACATCCTGATGCTCTACCGCACCGATGAGTACGGCACCAACGGCGAAGCCCTGCACTTCGCGCACTGGGGCGACATCGTGAACTGCGGCTACACCTGGTATCGCCAGGGCAAGGTCGGCGGCACGACCAACGCGAACATCAACAACGCCATGCTGTATGCCTACACCGATCCGGAATCCCCGGCGGGCGGCATCTCCCTCGAGGGCTGGAAGACCCTGTGGGCCTACTGCGCGGGCGGCACCTTCACCGGTGACAGCTACGGCCTGGAGCCCCTGATCCGCGGCGACGTGCAGGTCTCCACCTTCTACTCCTCCTCCCTGTACGGCAACATCTATGCCGCCGCCACCGCCGGCACCTACGAACATCCCCTGCAGGGCGTTCCGAACGGCGAGAACTGGCAGCTGGTCGAGATCGATGACGGCACCTACTACATCGCCGAGTACATCGGCGTGGTCGACCGCCCCGGCCGCACCGAGGAAGAGACCGAGACCGTGAAGGCCTTCGCCGAGTGGTTCGGCTCCGCAGAGGTCCAGATCGCCTGGTCCGAGGAATTCGACTCCTATCCCTGCAACAGCGCGGCTGTCGCGGAACTCTACGATGAGGTCCCCCCGATCTACGCCATCCCGAACTGCTCCCTGACCATCGTGCCCGGCACCGACATGACGTATGCCGAGTATGTGGGCGCCCACTCCGCCGAGTGGACCAACATCATGACCAACCTGGGCTTCTACTGGGCCGACAACGCCAACGCCCCCGCCGAGCCCGACTGGGAGAATCTCGACTGGGCGACCCTGACCCAGAAAAAGTGATCTGACCGGGGAACAGCCTGACCGATCCCCGATCCCGGGGCGTACCCGTCATGGGGTACGCCCTTTTCCGGGGGACTGCCCGCGCGAGGACGGTCCCCCGCCCGCACATCTCACAGAAAGGACCGATGCGCAAATGATCCGACTGAAGGATATCGTCGTCAAATTCGGCGATTTCGAAGCGCTGCACAATATCAACGTGCATGTGAAGGAGGGCGAGTTCTTCACCTTCCTGGGCCCGTCCGGCTGCGGCAAAACCACCACCCTCCGGACCATCACCGGCTTCATCGAGCCGGTCAGCGGCTCCGTGAGCATGCAGGGCCGGGACATCACCAACGTGCCCATCGAGAAGCGCAATATCGGCATCGTTTTCCAGTCCTACGCCCTGTTCCCCACCATGACGGTGCACGACAACATCGCCTTCGGCCTGAAGATCAAGAAGGTCGGGAAGATCGAGCGCGAGGAGCGGATCCGGGAGATCGCCCGGAAGGTGGATCTTTCCGACGAACAGCTGCAGAAGGCCGTTTCCCAGCTCTCCGGCGGCCAGCAGCAGCGCGTGGCCATCGCCCGGGCTCTGGTGACCGAGCCCGCGATCATCTGCATGGACGAACCCCTCTCCAACCTGGACGCGAAGCTGCGCGTGAACCTGCGCAACGAGCTGAAGAAGATGCAGCGGGAGTTCGGCATCACCACGATCTACGTCACCCATGACCAGGAGGAGGCTCTGACCCTCTCCGACCGCATCGCGGTTTTCAACAAGGGCTATATCGAACAGATCGGCACGCCCAACGAGGTCTACAACCATTCCGCCACCGAGTTCGTCGCGAACTTCATCGGCGACATCAACCCCGTCGCCGGGAGCCTCGCGCAGCAGATGAAGCTGCCGGAAGAGCAGAACCATTATATCCGGCTCGAGCGCATCAACGTCAATATGCCCGGTTCGGAAACGGGAGATGGCGATGCCATCGTCACCGTGCCCGGCGTCATTGAGATGCAGGAATACTACGGCCTGTACATCAAGTATTACATCCGGACCGGGGACCAGACCCTGAAGGTGATCGAGAAGAACGACGGCGTCAGCATCTACGAGCCCGGTGAACAGGTGCGTCTGAGCCTGAACAGGGCGGACATCATGTCTTACTGAGGGGAGGCGGCACAGTGCAGTACTCGGCAAATCCGGGCGGCAGCCTGCCGCCCCGGGATCTCGGCAGGAAGGGCTTCTGGAGCGGGATCGACCTGAGCCGTGTCTGGAAGGTGTTCGGCGTCGTGCTGTTCATCATCCTGTTCTTCGGCTTTATGGTGTTCCCGTGCCTGGATACCCTGACCTCCATTTTCGCGGAGAAGGATGCCAACGGCAACTGGGATCCCCTGGCCGTGATCCGCTTCTTCTTCGCGGGCAACATGCCAAACTTCCTTTTCAACTCGCTCGTGCTGGCGGTCGTTCTGGTCGTCACGGTCAACGTGGTGGGCATATCCATCGTGCTGCTGACGGAGTACTTCGACATCAAGGGCGCGAAGATCCTCCGCCTGGGCTACATGACCACGCTGATCTACTCCGGCGTCGCGCTGGTCACGGGCTACCAGTTCCTCTATGACTCCAACGGCCTGGTGACCAACTGGCTGAAGGAACTGTTCCCCAACATCAACGGTTCCTGGTTCACGGGATTCAGCGCCGTGATCTTCACCATGACTTTCGCCTGCACCTCCAACCACGCGCTGTTCCTGCGCAACGCCATCCGCGGCATCGACTACAATACCGTGGAAGCGGCCCGCAATATGGGCGCGAGTCCCTTCAAGGTGCTGTTCAAGGTGGTCATGCCCACCCTGCTGCCCACCCTCTTCTCGCTGACGGTCATGACCTTCATCACCGGTCTGTGCGCCATGTCGGCTCCGACGCTGCTGGGGTACAACTCCATCAACCCCGAGATCGTGCGTCTGGCGGGGTCGTCCACGGCCGACGAGGCTTTCCCGCAAGCCCGGGCCGCCCTGCTGTCGGTGATGCTGGCCATGTTCACCGTCGTCCTGCTGACCGTTCTGAACCACTACGAGAACAAGGGGCACTACCTCTCCGTCAGCAAGACCAAGGCCAAGCTGGTGAAGCAGAAGATCCAGAACCCGGTGGCCAATATCCTTGCGCACATCTACGCATACGTGCTGTTCATCATCTACATGACGCCCGTGGTGATGATCATCGTCTTCTCCTTCCAGAACTGGGGGAACGTGCGCACCAAGACCATCGACTTTTCCAGCTGGACGCTCTCCAATTATTTCGGGAATCAGGATTACACCTACCTGAACTGGAAGGGCAGGGAGGTCACCCGCAAAGGCGCCATCTCCGGCGTGTTCGGGAACGAGGCCACCGTGGGCGGCATCCGCCTGAGCTTCGTCCTCTCCGCCATCGCCGCCGCCCTGGCCTGCGTGATCGTGGTGATCGTGGTCAACTACATCTTCAAGAACAAGAACAAGAGGCGCGGCCGCGCGGCCGAGGCCTGCATGCTCTTCCCCTGGCTGCTGCCCACCATCCTGATCTGCTATTCGTACCGCATCTTCTTCAACAGCGACCTGTTTGCCGGCATCCGCCTGGGGCTGGCCGGGTTCGGCACAGTGGAGGGCACCACGCCGTCGGTCAATCTGTACATGGAGAACGTGCGATTCCTGATCATCATGGCCTACACGGTGGTGAAGCTGCCGTTTGCCCTGCGAATGATCAAGGCGGCCTTCTATGCCATCGACGATGAGCTGGAGGACGCCGCGAAGAACCTCGGCGCCAGTCCTCTGGTGACCTTCCTGCGGGTCAAGCTGCCCATCGTGCTCCCCAGCGTGCTGGCCGTGTTCGCCCTGAACTTCAACGCCCTGTTCACCGAGTACGACATGGGCGCCACCTTCGCCAAGCCCGAGGGCCGCACCTACGCGATGGTCATCCAGAGCATGTGCGCCGAGGAGGGCCGCGACAACATGAACATGAACGCCTCGGGCCGCCGCTGCGCCGCCACCGTGTTCATCATGATCGTCTCCGGCCTCATCCTCTATCTGGTCTACGGCGTGGGCTCCCGCGACCTGGCCGAGCGCCTCAGCCGCCGGGAGAAGCGCCGCGCCTTCTGGGACCGCCTGACCGGAAAGAGCCGGAAGCAAGAACGGGAGAAGGAAACCGTCAAAATCTGATATCGGAAACAGCGGCAGGCATCCGCGGAGCGCAGCGCCCGCGGATGCTTTTTTTCGGGATCGCTTCTGAAAACGTTTCTTTCATGTTATAATGCGGCGGAAGAAGGATGACGGCGGCGGGGAGGAGGATGCGGCGTGGATACAGAGCGGAAGGAGAGCGCGGCGGAATGCGCGGCCGCGCTCCTGGCCTGGTATGATGCCCACCGGCGGACGCTGCCCTGGCGGGACGTGCGGGACCCCTATGCCACCTGGGTCAGCGAGATCATGCTCCAGCAGACCCGGGTGGAAACGGTGATCCCCTACTTCCGCCGCTTCATGGCTGACTTTCCCGACGTGGCCGCCCTGGCGGCGGCGGACGAGGACGAGGTGCTGAAGCACTGGGAGGGCCTGGGCTACTACAGCCGGGCCCGGAACCTGCACAGGGGCGCCGTCCAGATCATGGAGGAGCACGGCGGACAGCTGCCCGGCGACGCGGCGGGATGGCGCGCCGTCTGCGGGGTGGGCAGCTATACCGCCGGGGCCATCGCCAGCATCGCGCTGGGGCAGCCCGCGGCCGCGGTGGACGGGAACGTGGTCCGGGTCATCGCCCGGCTGACAGGCCTGCGGGAGAACGCGGCGGCGCCGTCCGTCCGGAGGGAGATCGCCGCCCGGTGTGAGGCGATGATGCCCGGGGATCGTCCGGGCGATCTCAACCAGGCCCTGATGGACCTGGGCGCGGGGATCTGCCTGCCCGGGACGCCCCGCTGCGACCGGTGTCCGCTGGCCGCCTTCTGCGACGCGCGCGAGAACGGAGACGCGGAGGAGCTGCCCCTGCTGCCCCGCAAGGCCCCGCCCCGGGAGATCCCGTGGGACGTGGCGCTGATCCGCTGCGGCGGGAAAGTGCCGGTGCGGCAGCGCACGGAGGCGATGCTGCGGGGGCTCTGGGTCTTTCCCATGGCGGAGGGCCACAGCGCGCCGGAGGCGCTGGCGGCAAGCCTGCGCGCGCTGACCGGGCTGGAGGTCCGCGGCCTGCGTTGCGCGGGGGAGGCCCGGCATGTCTTCACCCACCGGATCTGGCGGATGCGGCTCTGGGTCGCCGGGGCGGATGAGGATGCGGTCCCGGCGGCGCCCTTCCGCCTGGTGACGGAGGCCGAGCTGAGCGGACTGGCCCTGCCTGCCGCCATGCGCGCGGCCCGGCGGATCGCCTTTGACGACGGAGAGGAGGGATCGTGATGCGCCCGATCCTGTATGCCTGGAACTTTGCGCCGGAGCGTGCGAAGGCCCTGCGGGAGATCTGCGGGGTGCTGTCCGTGACGCTGCGCCCCGTGGCGCCGCAGGAAGCGCCGCTGCTCCTTGGCCGCCTCCCCGAAAAGCCGCCGGCCGCCGGTCCGGCCCGGATGCCCTTCGACGGCGAGATGCTGCTGATGGCCGGCTTTCCCGATCCGCTGACCGATGCCCTGCTGACCCAGCTGCGGCGGCACGGGTTGACCGTTCCCCGCAAGGCGGTCCTGACCCCGGTGAACGCCCTGTGGGACAGCGTGACGCTCTTCCGGGAGCTCTCCCGGGAGGCGGAGAGGCACGGGGCGCCGAAGTGAGGCGCGGCGCCCCGTTCCGCGGCAGGCTTCCGCGTGTTACTATTCACCCTTCGTGCAGTCGGGCGGCGAGAGGCGCACCCGAAGACGCCATTCCAAGAGACCGGGTCGCTTCCCATACCTGCCCTCCGCGGGAGCGTCTTTCAAGGGGGTCCGGGGGACGCTTTCCCGCGGAAAGCGTCCCCCGGCCAGCGCGCTCTCTCCTCCCCTCCCCGGTGGGGAGGGGGCCGGGGGGTGGGGTGAGCAGTAACTTCCGCGTCGCTCCGGCGGCGCATTTTTTCGTCCCGACCCCCTTGACAATCGACCGGAACGGAGTACAATAGACTTGCAAGGTCAAAGAAAGTCAAAAAGCCTTGCGAATACCGATCAGAACGGAGGCTGATGACCATGGCAGCCATGAACAATTATACGCAGAAGTCCCAGGAAGCCGTACGGCGCGCCCAGCAGATCGCGCTGGAATACCAGCACATGGCCGTGGACCAGGAGCATCTGGCAGCGGCGCTGCTGGAGGACGGGGAAGGGCTGATTCCTCAGCTGCTGAAGAAGGCGGACGTCAGCGTCGAAGCCCTGCAGAGCGAACTGAAGGACGCCCTTGAGCGCACGCCCCGGGTCTCCGGATCGGGACGGGAGCCGGACAAGATCTACATCTCCCAGGAGCTGGACCGGGCGCTGAATGAGGCGGACGCCCAGGCGAAGCAGATGAAGGACGAGTACGTTTCCGTCGAGCATCTGTGGATGGGCATCGCCGCCAGGCCCAACGACAGGATGAAGCGCCTGCTGGACGGTCTGGGCTACAAGGCCGACCGCTTCCTGAAGGCCCTCAGCGAGGTGCGGGGCGCCACCCGCGTCACCAGCGACAACCCGGAGGAGACCTACGACGCGCTGAAGAAGTACGGCACCGACCTGGTCGACATGGCCCGCAAGCAGAAGCTGGATCCGGTCATCGGCCGGGACAGCGAGATCCGCAACGTGGTGCGCATCCTCTCCCGGAAGACGAAGAACAACCCCGTCCTCATCGGCGAGCCCGGCGTTGGCAAGACCGCCGTGGTGGAGGGCCTGGCCCAGCGGATCGTCCGGGGCGACGTGCCCGACAGCCTGAAGGACAAGACCATCTTCTCCCTGGACATGGGCAGCCTGATCGCCGGCGCGAAGTTCAGGGGCGAGTTCGAGGAGCGCCTGAAGGCCGTTCTGGCGGAGATCAAGAAGAGCGAGGGGCGCATCCTCCTCTTCATCGACGAGCTGCACACCATCGTCGGCGCGGGCAAGGCCGAGGGCGCCATGGACGCGGGCAACCTGCTCAAGCCCATGCTGGCCCGGGGCGAGCTGCACTGCATCGGCGCGACGACACTCAACGAATACCGCAAGTATATCGAGAAGGACGCGGCCCTGGAACGCCGGTTCCAGCCGGTCATGGTGGGGGAGCCCACGGTGGAGGACACCATCGCCATCCTCCGCGGCCTGAAGGAGCGCTACGAGGTCTTCCACGGCGTCCGCATCCAGGACAGCGCTCTGATCGCCGCCGCCACCCTCTCCAACCGCTACATCACCGACCGGTTCCTGCCGGACAAGGCCATCGACCTGGTGGACGAGGCCTGCGCCATGATCCGCACCGAGATCGACTCCATGCCCTCCGAGCTGGACGACGTGCGCCGGAAGATCATGCAGCTGGAGATCGAGGAAGCCGCCCTGAAGCGGGATGACGACGAGCTGAGCCGGGAGCGCCTGGCCGAACTGCAGAAGGAGCTGGCCGAACAGCGGGAGACCTTCAACGCCATGCAGCTGCGCTGGGAGGCGGAGAAGGACGCCATCGGCAAGGTGGGCAAGCTGCGGGAGCAGATCGAGCAGACCCGCGCCGAGATCGAGAAGGCCGAGCGCGTCTACGACCTGAACCGGGCCGCCGAACTGAAGTACGGCGAACTGCCCAAACTGCAGAAGGAGCTGGAGGAGACCGAGGCCGTCGCAGAGCAGAAGCGCGGCGAGGACAGCCTCCTGCATGACAAGGTCACCGACGACGAGATCGCCCGGATCATCGCCCGGTGGACGGGCATCCCCGTGTCGAAGCTGATGGAGAGCGAGCGGGAGAAGCTGCTGCGCCTGGAGGATACCCTCCACGAGCGGGTCATCGGCCAGGACGAGGCGGTGCAGCGGGTGGCGGAGGCCATCCTCCGCAGCCGCGCCGGCATCCAGGATCCCAACCGGCCCCTGGGCAGCTTCCTGTTCCTCGGCCCCACCGGCGTGGGCAAGACGGAGCTGGCCAAAGCGCTGACCCAGGCCCTCTTCGACGACGAGAAGAACATGGTCCGCATCGACATGTCCGAGTACATGGAGAAGTTCAGCGTGTCCCGGCTCATCGGGGCGCCTCCCGGATATGTGGGCTATGACGAGGGCGGCCAGCTGACGGAGGCGGTCCGCCGCCACCCGTACAGCGTGGTCCTCTTCGACGAGGTGGAGAAGGCCCATCCCGACGTGTTCAACGTGCTCCTGCAGGTGCTCGACGACGGCCGGATCACCGACAGCCAGGGCCGCACCGTGGACTTCAAGAACACCATCCTCATCATGACCAGCAACCTGGGCAGCGAGTACATCCTGAACGGCATCGTGAACGGCGCCATCACCGACGAAGCCAGGGCTCAGGTGGACCGGCTGCTGAAGACCCACTTCCGGCCGGAGTTCCTGAACCGGATCGACGAGATCGTGACCTACAAGCCGCTGAACGAGGCCCAGATCACCGAGATCGTGAAGCTGATGCTGAAGGGTCTGAACGACCGCCTGGCCGACCGCCGGCTGAGCGTGGTCCTGACCGAAGCCGCCATGGCGAAGGTCATCGGCGAAGGCTTTGACCCCGTCTACGGCGCGCGGCCGCTGAAGCGCTACCTCCAGTCCAGGGTGGAGACCCTGGTGGCCCGGAGGATCGTGGCCGGCGATATCCGCCCCGGCGATGTGATCACCGTGGACGCCGGCGAAAACGGGCTGTTCATCGCGTGACCCGCCCGGCCGCCGAGCGGCGGACAAATGAGAACGGAGCTTCCCCCCGCGGCAGCGGCGGGAGGCTCCGTTTTGCTCATGCGCGTCCGGACCGGTGCGGCGCAGGCCGCGGGGACGGCGGATGCCTCTGTTGCATCTGATACAAAGCCCCAGACTGGTAACACATTCTTCACCAAAAAGTTGTGTTTGTATGGGAAAATACCTTGATTTTCCCGCCAAATGGGTGTACGATAGGTTTGCTTTTCATCCGAATGTTCGTCATTTGGGCGAAATTGGAGCGAAAAGCGATGTAAATGTTCGGATTTCAATCGACAGCAACAAAGGAGATCACAACATGAAGAAGCTTGTTGCCCTGCTGCTCACCCTTGCTCTGTGCATCGGCTGCACCGCCGCCTTCGCTCTGGAAGGCCAGCCCGTGGCCAAGGAAAACATGAAGGTCGGCTTCATCTTCCTGCACGACGAGAACTCCACCTATGACCTCAACTTCATCAACGCCGCCATCGAAGCCTGCGAGAAGGCGGGCGTTCCCTATGTGCTGAAGACCAACGTTCCCGAGGGCGAAGAGTGCTTCGACACCGCCGTGGAACTCGTGGCCGACGGCTGCACCATCATCTTCGCCGACAGCTTCGGCCATGAGCCCTATATGATCGAGGCCGCCATGCAGTTCCCGGACGTGGAATTCTGCCACGCCACCGGCACCCGCGCCCACACCCAGGGCCTGCCGAACTACCACAACGCTTTCGCTTCCATCTATGAAGGCCGCTATCTGGCAGGCATCGCCGCCGGCCTGAAGCTGAACGAGATGATCGAAGCCGGCACCATCACCCCCGAGCAGGCCAAGGTCGGCTACGTCGGCGCTTATCCCTACGCCGAGGTGAAGAGCGGCTACACCAGCTTCTTCCTGGGCGTCCGTTCCGTGTGCCCCTCCGCCACCATGGAAGTGACCTTCACCTACTCCTGGTATGACGAAGCCATGGAAAAGGAAGCCGCCACCAGCCTGATCAACAACGGCTGCGTGCTCATCAGCCAGCATGCCGACTCCATGGGCGCTCCCACCGCCTGCGAGGATGCGGGCGTTCCCAACGTTTCCTACAACGGCTCCACCGTGGCCGCCTGCCCCAACACCTTCATCGTGTCCTCCCGCATCAACTGGGCGCCCTACATGACCTTCATCATTGAGTGCACCATCAACGGCGAAGCCATCCCCGCCGACTGGACCGGCACCATCGCCACCGGTTCCGTGGAGCTGAGCGAGATCAACGAGACCGCCGCCGCCCCCGGCACCGTCGAGAAGATCGAGGAAGTCAAGGCCGGCCTGGCCGACGGCTCCGTCAAGGTCTTCGACACCGCTGCCTTTACCGTGAACGGCGAGACCGTCACCAGCTACCTGGCCGACGTGGACGACATGGGCGACTTCCAGGGCGAGACCGAGGTCATCAAGGACGGCTGCTTCGCCGAGTCCGAGTTCCGCTCCGCCCCCTACTTCGACCTGACCATCGACGGCATCACGATCCTGGGCCAGTGATCCGCCCGGCGATCCCATCGTGAGCTGAACCAGACTGCAAGGGATGCTGACCCGGTGTCCCTTGCAGCTTTCGTTTCATTCCGGAAAGTGCTTTTCCGACCGAATCAAAGGGGTGTCCCCATGAGAAACGAGACTCCGGCCGTGCGCCTGCACGACATTTCCAAGACCTTCGGAGAGGTCCGGGCCAACAGCCATGTGGACCTCGACATTTACCGCGGCGAGATCCTGGCCATCCTCGGCGAGAACGGCAGCGGCAAGACCACCCTGATGAACATGCTCTCCGGCATCTATTTCCCGGACGAGGGCTGGATCGAGGTGGACGGCCGTCCCGTGGTCATCTCCAGCCCGAAGGAGTCCTTCCGGCTGGGCATCGGCATGATCCACCAGCATTTCAAACTGGTGGACGTGCTGACCGCCGCGGAGAACGTGGAGCTGGGCCTGCCGGGCAAGCTGCGCCTGCAGGAGACCGTGAGCCGCATCCGCGCTATCTGCGAACAGTACGGCTTTGAGGTGGATCCCCTGCAGAAGGTCTACGACATGTCCGTTTCCGAGAAGCAGACCGTGGAGATCATCAAGGTCCTCTACCGCGGCGCGGACATCCTGATCCTCGACGAGCCCACCGCCGTGCTGACGCCCCAGGAGACGGAGAAGCTGTTCCGCGTCCTGCGGAGCATGCGGGACGACGGCAAGGCCATCGTCATCATCACCCACAAGATGAACGAGGTGCAGGCGATCTCGGACCGCGTGGCGGTGCTGCGCAAGGGCGAGTACATCGGCGACATGCGCACGGCGGAGACCACCCCGGGCGAGATGACCAACCAGATGGTGGGCCGCCAGGTGGAGCTGAAGATCGATCGCCCCGAGCCCGTGCATCCGCGGCCGAGGGTCGCGGTGCAGGGCCTGACGGTCCGCAGCGGCGAGGGCGTGCTGAAGCTGCGGAATGTGTCCTTCACCGCCCGCTCCGGCGAGATCCTGGGCATCGCCGGCATCGCGGGCTCCGGACAGAAGGAGCTGCTGGAGGCCATCGCTGGCCTGCAGCAGGTGGAGTCCGGCAGGGTCACCTACCTGGAGGATGACGGCAGGAAGGAGGAACTGCTGGGCAAGGATCCCCTGGAGATCCAGCAGATGGGCGTGCACCTGTCCTTCGTCCCGGAGGACCGCCTCGGCATGGGCCTGGTGGGCGAGATGGACCTGGCGGAGAACATGATGCTCCGCACGTACCGGGACGGCGGATCCTTCTTCACCAGCCTGAAGGAGCCCACCCGCACCGCCGAGCAGGTGGTGCAGGAGCTGGAAGTCTCCACCCCCAGCATCCATACTCCCGTGCGGCAGCTCTCCGGCGGCAATGTGCAGAAGGTGCTGGTGGGCCGCGAGATCGTCTCCGCGCCGAAGGTGCTGTTGACCGCCTACGCGGTCCGCGGCCTGGACATCAACGCCGCCTACACCATCTACGGTCTGCTGAACCAGCAGAAGGCCAAGGGCGTCGCCGTGATCTACGTGGGCGAGGACCTGGACGTGCTGCTGCAGCTGGCGGACCGCATCCTCGTCCTGTGCGACGGCCGGGTCAGCGGCATCGTGGAGGGCAGGGAAGCCACCAAGGAGGAGATCGGCCGGATGATGACCACCGTGGGCGGTGAAGACCGGCCCGAAGCCGACGAAGCCGAAACAACCGCCCTGGCTGCGGAAGACCAGCCGACCGAAGAGGAAGAATGGGAGAAAGGGAAGAAGTCCGGCAAGGAAAAGAAAGACAAGAAGGATAAAAAGGGCAAAAAGGACAAGAAGGACAAGGACGGCGGAAAGGAGAAGAAGCATGGCAAAAAGTGAAGAGAAGCGCGAGCCGCTGCTGCACATCTCGGCCCGCGCGCCGATGCCCTGGTATTTCTCCGTGGCCGTGCGCCTGAGCTGCATCATCGTGTCCCTGCTGTTCTGCACGCTGCTGACATGGCTGATCACCGGCGTGGATCCCATCGCTTTCAGCGTGACGGTCTTCCAGGCTTCCTTCCCGGCCAAGGCGGCCATGTTCGGCATCAAGTTCTGGCCCATGCTGCGGGACCTGAGCATCCTGCTGCTGCTGGCCCTGGCGGTGACGCCCGCCTTCCGCATGCGCTTCTGGAACATCGGCGCCGAAGGCCAGACCCTCATGGGCTGCCTGGGAGCCGCGGCCTGCATGAAACTGCTGGCGGGGGTGATCCCCAACGAGTGGATCATCGTCTGCGAAGTGATCGCGGCGCTGCTGGCGGGTGCCCTCTGGGGCCTGCTCCCCGCCATCTTCAAGGCTCACTTCGGCACCAACGAGACCCTCTTCACCCTGATGATGAACTATATCGCGACGCAGCTGGTGGCCTTCTTCTGCATCCTGTGGGAGAACCCCAAGGGCTCCGGCACCATCGGCATCATCAACCAGAACGGCGCCCTGCGGGGCATGGGCTGGCTGCCGGTGATCGGGGGGAACAAGTATCTGCTGACGATCATCGTGGCCGGGGCGTTCACCCTGCTCATGTACTTCTACCTGTACCGCTCCAAGCAGGGCTTTGAGCTGTCGGTGGTGGGCGAAAGCGAGCGCACCGCCAACTACCTCGGCATCAAGGTGCGGCGGGTCACCATCCGCACCATGATCCTCTCCGGCGCCCTGTGCGGCCTGACGGGCCTGCTGCTGACGGCGGGGGAGAACCACACCCTCACCACCACCCTGGCGGGCGGCCGCGGCTTCACGGCGGTCATGGTGTCCTGGCTGGCCAAGTTCAATCCCTTCATCATGATCCTCGCCAGCTTCCTGCTGGTCTTCATGGAAAAGGGCGCGGGCGACATCGCCACCAAGTTCTCCCTGAACAAGTCCTTCTCGGAGATCCTGACGGGGATCATCCTGTTCTTCATCATCGCCAGCGATTTCTTCATCCGCTACAAGGTCAGGTTCCGGCATGGCGCGAAGATCCCGGAAGGAGGTGTGAGCCGTGTTTGAAGCTCCGTTTTTCGCGGCCATGGCGGCCATCCTGGCCTGGCTGGTGAACTTCATCCCCCGCGCCGTGGTGCAGGGCGTACCGCTGCTCTTCGGCTCCACCGGCGAGACCCTGACGGAGAAGTCGGGCAACCTGAACCTCGGCATCCCCGGCATCATGTACACCGGCGGCATCTGCGGCGTCATCGGCGGCTTCCTGTATGACCAGTCCCTGACCGCCCGCGCCACCCTCCAGGTGGAAAGCATGCTGGAGGAGGCCGGGACCGTCCTGTCCAACGCCGAGAAGACCGTGCGCATCGGCGAGGCCTACGCCGAGCTCCAGAGCGGCTTCCTCTCCATTGCGATCCCGCTGCTCTCCTGCCTGGCGGGCGCGCTGCTGATGGGCCTGATCTACTCCTTCCTCACCGTGACCCTCCGCGCCAACCAGAACGTGACCGGCCTGGCCCTGACCACCTTCGGCACCGGCATCGGCAACTTCTTCGGCGGGTCCCTGGCCAAACTGGCGGGCAGCAACTCCGCCAACATCAGCCTGGGCAAGCTGGCCGCGGTGTTCCACGCGCCGGTGGTGAGCCTGGACGGCCTGCTGAGCGATAACGCGCGTCTCGTGTGCTTCCTGCTGCTGCTCATGGGGCTGCTGGGGATCGGCATCGCGCGGCTGGTGCTGAAAGCCCGGAAACGGAAGGCTCCGACGTGGATGCGCGTCTGCCTCCTGATCGCCGCCGTGCTCTTCGTGGCGATCATGGGCATCGATTACGGCTACATGGTCTACCTGGCGGCGCTGATCGCGCTGCTGGCCTCCCACCTGCTGAACAGCACCCGCACGGGCCTGAACCTGCGGGCCGTGGGCGAGAATCCCGCTACCGCCGACGCGGCCGGCATCTCCGTCAACCGCTACAAATACGCGGCCACCTGCATCGGCGCCATGATCGCGGGCCTGGGCGGCCTGTACTACGTGATGGATTACGCCA
Organism: uncultured Eubacteriales bacterium; assembly: GCA_902767565.1. Lineage (GTDB taxonomy): Bacteria > Bacillota > Clostridia > Christensenellales > Aristaeellaceae > RUG11272. Next base: position 161,871 of record CACXHY010000002.1, read on the forward strand.
GCGGCATCTGGTCCAACAACGCCTTCGGCGACCGCGGCTGGCTGGCCATCGCCCTGGTGATCTTCACCGTCTGGCGGCCGGGCGTGGGCGTGGCCGCGTCCATCCTCTTCGGCGGTCTGTACATCCTCAACATCTACATCCCCACAGGCGAGATGCTGGCCCTTCGCGAGCTGTACAAGATGATCCCCTATGTGGTGACGCTGCTGGTGCTGATCATCACCAGCATCCGCGACAGCCGGGACAGCCAGCCGCCGGCCCATCTGGGGCTGCCCTACTTCCGCGAGGAGCGGTAAGGGGCGGCGCAGAGCCCATATCACGGATCCGGAAGCCTCTGCGGGTCAGAGCGCGGCCGGATCCTTTTTCGTGCAATGCGGGCGAACGGTTGAACGAAAACCGGCCGGTTTGTCTTGCTTTTGCATTTTTTTCGGCGTTTTTCGCGGATATGATGAATTGCGGTTGCTTTTTTGGTGAACCCTGTGCTATAATCCCTACCATCGGTTTAACCGATTAAATCAAAGGAGGAGATTTCTCATGAGAAAGCTTCTGGCTCTTGTGCTGGCACTGTGCCTGTGCGCTGGTATGGTGTCCGCTCTGGCTGACGGCTTCACCCCCGCTGAGTCCTATGACCCCGGCGAGCGCGTGTTCAACGGTGGCGAAATCACCACGGTCAAGGCCGGCAGCGGCACTGGCTCTACGGTGGGCACCGATGTCTACGCGGGCATCGAGGGCAAGGACTACACCGATGAAAAGGTGTACACCTACAACGACTATGCCGAGACGATCGGCTCCAGCATGAACTGGGATCCCCTGTCCTGGGAGACCAGCAGTGACAGCGCCGTTCTCGACTACATCAGCAGCGGCTTCTACAGCTTCGTGCTGAACAGCGACAAGTCCGGCTACTCCGTCGTGCCCGAGATGGCCGCCGCGGAAGCCGTCGACGTGACCGCTGAGTATGTCGGCCAGTTCGGCGTGCAGGAAGGCGAGACCGGCAAGGCCTGGCGTATCGCCCTGAACCAGGATGCCACCTGGGAGAACGGTGAAAAGATCACCGCCGAGGATTACCTCTACTCCATCAAGGAGCTCCTGAACCCCAAGACCCTCAACCGCCGCGCCGACTCCTACTATGCCGGCCAGTGGCAGGTCTACAACGCCAAGAACTATCTGTACTCCGGCAGGACCTCGTACGATCTCATCACCGACACCCCCGAGAACCTCATGGCGAACGGCGAGACCGTTTATGTCGAGATGTATGACTTCTACGGCATGAACAACGAGGGCTGCGTGGACGAGAACGGCAACAAGTGCCCCAAGTACCTGGCCGTGACCGACGAGACCCTGTACCGCGACGCGGGCGTGCCCGAAGGCGAGGACGGCGACTGGGTGTCCGGCAAGGTAGTCTTCGAGACCTACTTCGCCGCCGGCGCTATGTATGAGAGCTATGCCAACCAGTACTGCTACACCGCCGACATCGCGCCCGAAACCACCTGGGATCAGGTCGGCTTCGTGATGGTCGACGAGTACACCATCGACTTCATCCTGGCCAACCCCGTTGAGGAGGCCGCCTTCTATGTGCCCTACTACCTGAGCAGCACCTATCTGGTGTACAAGCCCATGTACGAAGAGTGCAAGGCCTTCTGGGATGCCGACGGCAACCCCGTTGAGACCGAGGAAGAGGCTGCCACCATCACCACCACCTATGGCCGCACCCTCGAGACCACCATGTCCTACGGCCCCTACAAGCTGGCCTCCTTCGAGCTGGACAAGGAATACACCCTGGCCCGCAACGAGGAGTGGTACGGCTATCGCGACGGCAAGCACCTCGGCCAGTATCAGACCGACTTCATCAAGGTGACGGTCATCGCCGAGCACGCCACCGCCATGCTCGCCTTTGAGAAGGGCGAGATCGACGGCATCGCGCTGCAGTCCGCCGACATGGAGAAGTACGGCACTTCCCAGTATGTCAAGTATGGCCCCAACAACGGCTATACCACCAAGCTGACCTTCAACACCGACTATGACAAGCTCGTGAGCCGCGGCACCAACAGCCAGGTTCTGGTGATCGACGAGTTCCGTCAGGCCTTCAGCTATTGCTATGACCGCCGTGAGTTCGCCACCGCCTACACCGCCGCCGGCACCGCCGGTTTCGGCCTGATCAACGAGCTCTACTGCTACAATCCCTTCACCGGCGCCTACTATCGTCAGAGCGACGAGGCCAAGAAGGGCCTGCTGCGGGTCTTCGACGTGAAGTACGGCGAAGGCGAGGAGTACGCCACCCTGGACGAGGCCTATGAGGCCATGACCGGCTACGACATGGAGAAGGCCCAGGCCCTGATGGCCGTCGCCTACGACAAGGCCGTGGCTGCCGGCATCTATGACGGCGAGTCTCCCATCGAGATCGAGTTCCGCGTCTATCAGAGCGACGAGATCTATGTGAAGATGTTCAACTACCTCAACGAGCACCTGCAGGAAGCCTGCAAGGGCACCGGCTTTGAGGGCAAGGTCACCCTGAAGATGACGGTCGACGCCGACTACTACGAGACCAACTACTCCGGCGGCGCGGACATGATCTTCACTACCTGGGGCGGCGCGACCATGTCTCCTTTCACCCTGCTCTATGAGTGCTACTGCGACGCCTGCGACGGCTCCGGCCAGCAGATGGAGTACGGCTACGACACCTCCAAGATCACCGTGGTCTTCGTCGTGGACGGCAAGGAAGTCTCCGATACCCTGCAGAACTGGGCGCTCTGGTGCGACGGCGGCGCTGCGGATCACATCATCGAAGAGATCGGCAAGTTCTCCGATTACGACTATGATACCCGCTGCTTCTTCTTCGCCAACCTCGAGGCGGCCTTCATGAGCTGGTATCCCACCACTGCCGTGTACTATCGCAACACGGCGTCCATGGACAGCCAGAAGGTGCAGTCCGGCAGCGACAAGTACGTGACCCTCGTCGGCTTCGGCGGCATCCAGTTCATGACCTACAACTATGACGACGCCGAGTGGGCGGAGTACATCACCAACAACACCCTCGAGTATTAATCCTGGGCTTCTGACCGCAGGAGCGGGCACGGGGGAAACCTCGTGCCCCTTCCTGCGGTTTTGGTGCCTGTTGCCATTGGCCTTCCACGGGAGGGCACGCGCGGCGCGTTTTCCCGCGGAGGGCTGAGTTCAAGGCCCGACAAATCGATCTGGGGGAATCTGGATGGGCAAGCATTATATGGGCATGTACATTGCCAAACGTATCCTGCTGATGTTCCTGACGCTCTTCATCATCATGACGATGTGCTTCATCCTGGTGAAGCTCCTGCCGCTGCCCGCGGTGAAGGAGATGGGCAGGGACATCAACCTGGTGCTGGCCAAGCGCGAGAAGATGGGCTACAACAAGCCCATCATGGTGCAGTACTTCCTCTTCTGGAAAAACATTCTCACCGAATGGGACTGGGGCGTCGGCGAGCAGATGTATGAGGGCCTGGTCGTCTGGGACGTCATGATCGATAAGCTGCCCTATACGGTGCTGGTCAACCTGTATTCCATCCTGATTGCGATCCCCATCGGTCTGGCCTTCGGCATTTTTGCGGCCCTGAAAAAGAACAAGTGGCAGGATCACCTGATCTCCACCCTGGTCATGGTGTTCATCTCCGTGCCCAGCTATGTCTACGCATTTATCGTGCAGTATTTCCTCTGCTTCAAGGCGGGCTGGTTCAAGCTCACGATGCCGTCCGTGTCCGAACTGGGAGGCACGTTGCTGAGCGGCCGCGTTTTCGTGGCTTTGATCCCCGCGATCCTCTCCCTCGGCTTCGGCGTGGTGGCGAACCTGACGCGCTACACCCGCGCCGAGCTCTCGGAGGTGCTGACCGGCGATTATATGCTGCTGGCACGCACCAAGGGCCTGACCAAGGCGCAGGCCATCTCCCGCCATGCCATGCGCAACGCCATGGTGGTCATCCTGCCGATGATCATCAGCGACTTCATCGGCATCCTCGGCGGCTCTCTCATCATCGAGAACATATTCGGCATCCCCGGCGTCGGCAACCTGTATATCAACTCCATCAACGTGCGCGACTACAACTTCTTCATGGCCATGAGCGTGTTCTACACCTTCATCGGCCTGGCATCGGGCATCGTGATGGACGTCAGCTACGGATTGATTGATCCGCGAATCAGAATGGGGTCGAAGAAATAATGAGCGAGCAGAAATTGGGCAATATCCCCGAGATCCCGGCCGAGAAGTTCAGCTTTGTCAACCGGGACCGCACCCTGCGGGACGAAAAACTGCAGACCAAGCCGATCGGCTATTTCAAGGACGCCTGGATGCGCTTCACCCGCAACAAGAGCGCCCTGGTGGCCTTTGTGCTGATCATCATCCTGGTGCTGTTTGCCATCTTTGTGCCGATCTTCTCGAAGTACACGGTGGCTTTCCGGGATCCCTACTACCACACCGTCCTGCCGAGAAACGAGCTTTTTGCGGGTACGGGCTTCTGGGACGGGACCAGCACGGGCCGCATCAACGAGACCCGCTACCTGTACCTGAAGAGCATCGGCGTGGAGACCGGGCGCACGGTCGTCACGAGCAAGGAGTCCTACACCAACGACGATGTGAAGAAGACCACCATGTACATCGCCACGGTGGACACCTATCTGAGCGTCGGCTACGCCTTTGTCAACATGCGCCAGTCCGAGTTTGAGGCCGTCATGGACTACCAGAACAGGACGGGCATCCAGGTGTTGTACCCCCTGCCGCGCACCATTGCCACGACCTACATCAACGGCAACGACGGCGCCAACTTCTGGTACAAGCTGCGGGACGAGAGCGCGGCCACCAAGGGCGATCCGGATCTGGACGAGAACGGGGACTTCGTTCCCAACTACATCCTGTCCGACAACAAGGAATACGCGGGCTACACCAGCTTGCGCATCGCCGGCGACGACGGCGGCGAAGACGGCCAGTCCTGGTATGTGTACGGCCGCAAGAACCAGTCCGGCGTGCGCGTGCGCGTGGATTACTACGAGTATTTCCGGTACATCTACGGTCAGTATCCCAGCTTCCTGTTCGGCACCAACGTGTACGGCCAGGACATCCTGACCTGCCTGGCGGCCGGCGCGCGGCTGTCCTTCCTCCTGGCCATCTCCGTGTCCCTGATCAACTTTATGATCGGCGCGTGCTACGGCGCGATCGAGGGCTATTACGGCGGCACCGTGGACATCGTGATGGAGCGCATCTCCGACATTCTGTACGATGTGCCCTTCATGGTCGTGGCCACCCTGTTCCAGCTGCACCTGGCAAAGACGGTGGGCGTGCTGGGATCCCTCCTGTTCGCCTACGTCATGACCGGCTGGGTCGGCATGGCGGCCCGCGTCCGCACCCAGTTCTACCGCTTCAAGGGCCATGAGTATGTCCTGGCCGCCCGCACCCTGGGCGCCAGCGACCGCCGGCTCATCTTCAAGCACATCTTCCCCAACTCCCTGGGCACCATCGTCACCGGCTCCGTGCTGGCGATCCCGGGCGTGATCTTCTCCGAGTCGATGCTGTCCTACCTGCACATCATCAACCTGGAGACCTCTTCCCTGACCTCCATCGGTACCCTGCTCTCGGGCGGACAGGCCCTGCTGAGCACGTACCCGCACGTCATCTTCTTCCCGGCCCTGTTCATCTCCATCCTGGAGATCTCCTTCAACCTGTTCGGCAACGGCCTGCGCGACGCGCTCAACCCATCCCTGAGAGGAGCGGAGGACTAAGATGGCAAAGAAGCTTGAGGTCAGGAACCTGACCATCTCATTCCGCACCAACAACGGCGCGGTGCATGCCGTCCGCGATGTCTCCTTCGACCTGGAGGCCGGCGAGACGCTGGCCATCGCGGGTGAGAGCGGCTCCGGCAAGTCGGTCACCAACCGCGCCATCATGGGCATTCTCGCCGGCAACGCCATGGTGGAGGGCGGCGAGATCATCTATGACGGCAAGGATCTGCTGAAGATCCCCGAGGAAGACTTCCATACCCTGCGCGGCCATAAGCTGTCCATGGTATTCCAGGATCCCCTGTCCGCCCTGAACCCCATCATGCGCATCGGCAAACAGCTGACCGAGGCCATGATCCTGAACAACAAGGAGCGCCGGGCCGACGGCAGGAAGCGCTACAAGGACATCAGCCGCAAGCTGGCCGCCCATATGACCGCCGCGCTCAGGGAGGACGGCGATCGCGACCCCGCCGGCCATGTGAGGCGCCTGATGGACACGGTGGACACCCTGATGACCCGCGCCGCCGGCAGTGAGAACCGGTGGCAGACGGAGCAGGAGATCCGGAGCGAGGGCATCTGGACCGTTTCCGACGACAAGCCCGATTTCCTGGCTCAGGCAGCCGACGCGGAAGGCCTGGATTGGGAAGCGGTGCGCGACGATTTCATCACGTGCGCCAAAGCGGCCCTGCGCCATTCCAACGAGCAGGCCGCGCAGGCGCGTCATGCCGCCTGTGAGGCGCTGGACGCCGCGCTTCCCGCTTTCGGCGCCGAAAGCCTGGACCTGAAAGCATGCGGAGAGTACGGCAAGGCCGCGGCGGATGCCGTGGAAGCGGCCATCGATCCGCTGGCCCTGCAGAAGGACAGCATGGCCTATGTTTTCCGCAGCAGCATCCGTGCGGGCCTCGAGCATTACGCCGCGGGCCTGAAGCGGAACCCCAGGGAGGAAAAGCGCTACGCCGCGGAATCCCGGAAGCACGATCGGCTGACCGCCAAGGGCAAGTTCGCACCGACCCCGGTGCCCATGAACCCGGTGGACATGGAGCGCGTGCAGCGGGAGATGACCGGCTCCATCGGCAATCTGCGCGATCATCTGAACGAACTGCCGGACCGGCTGACGGAAGACCAGCTCCAGACCGGGGCGGAAGAGATGCTGGCCTACCTCGACCGCTGTGCCTGTGACCGGAGCTACAAGCTCAACGGCGCGACCGCGCAGCACCGGGCCATCCAGCTGATGAAGGAAGTCGGCATCCCCGAGCCCGAGAAGCGGTATCACCAGTATCCCTTCGAATTCTCCGGCGGCATGCGGCAGCGCATCGTCATCGCCATCGCCCTGTCCGCCAATCCCGACATCCTGATCTGCGACGAACCCACCACCGCGCTGGACGTGACGATCCAGGCGCAGATCCTGGAGCTGATCAACAAGCTGAAGCGGGAGCGCAACCTTTCCGTCATTTTCATCACCCATGACCTGGGCGTCGTGGCCAACATGGCGGATAAGATCGCCATCATGTACGCCGGCAAGATCGTCGAGTACGGCACCGCCGACGACGTGTTCTACGATCCCCGCCATCCCTATACCTGGGCGCTGCTGTCCTCCATGCCCGACCTGGAGACCAAGGAGAAGCTGGCGGCCATCCCCGGCACTCCGCCGGACATGCTGCTGCCTCCCAAGGGCGACGCCTTCGCGGCCCGGAACCAGTACGCCATGGAGATCGACTTCGAAGAGCAGCCGCCCATGTTCAGGATCTCCGAGACCCACAGCGCCGCTACCTGGCTGCTGCATCCCAACGCGCCCCATGTGGAGCCCCCGGCCATCGTGACGGAGCGCATCCAACGCATGCTGGCCGCCTCGAAGGATCAGCCCGAAGCGCAGACGACGGAGGGAGGTGATCTGGCATGAAGAAGATGAGAGGCGCGAAAGCCGTCAACTTCACATCCCGCGTGCTGAAGATCATCGGTACCGTGCTGGTGCTGATCTCCCTGGTGCTGTTCCTGTATGCCGTGATCAATACGGGCGGCCGGTGGGGCGAACTCAACAACGACATGGCGGCCTTCCATGTGGAGACCGGCATCTTTGACCGTATCCGTTTCGACAACCAGTTCTTCTCCTCCCTGAGCACTGCGACCCGGGTGATCGCGGAAGAGGGGATGGACAGCCACGGCCAGCTGAGCGATGACCAGGCGTCTGTTCTGGCCGACGCGATCGGCCCCTACTTCAAGCCCTCCTACGACAAGGCGCGGGCCAACGTCAACACGGCTTACGCGGAAGAGGACGAGGCAGTCTACCGCTGGTTTGAGGAAGAGATGGACATCGACGCCATCATCGAAGCCGGTGACGACATCGAGGCCATCCTGCAGAGCAACGAGATCGACGAGATCTTCGAGTTCCTGAATGCCCTGTACAAACCGGCGAAAAAGGCCAAGGTCGCCATGGCGAACCCCGATCAGCGCCCGCATTTCGAGAAGTATTTCCTCGAGTACAGGGCCTCGCATCCGGAGGACGACAGCAGCTGGTTCGAGTTCATGAGCGCCATCCGCCTGATGGTGCAGTGGGAGCAGGAGAGCGGCACCGCGATCACCTCCCAGGCCAAGGACTGGTATGCCAAGAGCTTCGACGACGAGACCTACCAGCGCGCCCTGGCCGAGGTGCGCCGGCAGGAGCGGAACGAGACGCCCGACAACTTCGTGGTGCGGCTCATCGACCTGTGCGAGCGCAAGCGGGCGGGCGAGACCGTGGACATCCGCGGCTTCCTGCACGAGACCTATGAATCCATGAAGGCGCGCTATCCCGATGACGATATCGGCGATGAGCATGTGTTCCTCCTGTCCATCAAGGGACTGACCGAGACCCTGATCCCCACAAAGGCCGAAGGCGGCGAAAGCGCAGATACTGCGGAGGATGCCGCCCCGGCCGGGGAAGAGGAGACTGCCGCCGGGGAGACCGAAGCCTCCGAACCGGAAGCGGGCGCCGGCGAGACCGCAGACACCGACGGGGAACTGCTGAGCGAAGAAGAACTGCTGATCCCTGAGATCACCGTGCGGACCGGCTTTGACGGATCCTACAGCAAGGTGCGCGACAGGATGATCAGGCAGAAGCGCGCCATCGACGAGTCCGGTCCCGATATCCGCGAGCGGAAATATGTGGGCAACCTGGTGAAGGAAGCCTTCGAACGTGCCTCTATCGGCACCACGGTGTCGGTCTTCTGGGCAGTGGTGGCCCATTATATGCTGATCTTCCTGGCGGGCGTCGGACTGCTGATCCTGGCCTGGCTGATGAAGAGGATCCTGCACAAGGTCCTGCTGAACAGCGGCAGCGGCCGCACCCGGGAGGAAGTCACCAAGGAAGCGGCTTCCGTGGAGGCGCCCGAGCAGCCCGAAGCCTTCGGCGAGGACGTGCTGCTGCGCGTTTCTCACCTCAAGCAGTATTTCAGCAGCGGCAGCTATGTCAACCGCGCCGTGGACGACATCAGCTTCTACGTGAAGAAGGGTGAGGTCTTCGGTCTGGTGGGCGAGAGCGGCTGCGGCAAGACCACCACCGGCCGCACCATCATCAACCTGTATGATCCCACCGACGGCGACGTGTACTTCGAGGGCCTGCGCGTGTCCTCGAACCTGAACGGTCTGCCGGCGCTGCGCAGCGCTCTTCGCAACGATTACGCGGCGAAGATCAAGGCGGCCAAAGCATCCGGAGACGCTTCCGCCGTTTCCGAACTGAAGCGCGAACTGCGGGCAAAGCTCTCCGCGGCCGGCACCAACGCCCTGATCTCCCAGGTGGAAAAGAACCGGGCGGACAAGCTGTACCGCGAGCGCCGCATCAAGGAACTGAACGAGGCCTTCGAGCGTGATTCCACGGGCATGAGCCAGGCCGACCTCAAGGCGGCGAAAAAGAAACTCAGGCAGGACATCAGGGTCGCGAAGAAGGACAGCGTGATGTCCCGGATGCAGATGATCTTCCAGGATCCCATCGCGTCCATCAACCCCCGTATGACGGTCCGCGAGATCATCGCCGAGGGTCTGATCATCCAGGGCGTGAAAGACAAGGACTACATCAACGAAAAGGTCTACGAGATGCTCGAACTGGTGGGCCTGGTGCGGGAGCACGCGGACCGCTATCCGCATGAGTTCTCCGGCGGCCAGCGCCAGCGCATCGGCATTGCCCGGGCCATCATCATGAACCCGGATCTCATCATTGCCGACGAGCCCATCTCCGCCCTGGACGTGTCGATCCAGGCGCAGGTGATCAACCTGCTGAACGACCTGCGGGAGCGCATGGGCCTGACCATCATGTTCATCGCCCACAACCTGAGCGTCGTCAAGTACTTCTCCGACCGCATCGCCGTCATGTACTACGGCCACATCGTGGAGATGACCACCTCCGACGAGCTCTTCGCGCATCCCCTGCATCCCTATACCAAGTCGCTGCTCTCGGCGATCCCGTATCCGGATCCCCACTACGAGAAGGTGCGCCAGCGCATCGAATACAATCCCTTCCAGGCGCACGACTATTCCGTCGACAAGCCGTCGCTGCGGGAGATCACACCCGGCCACTACATCCATTGCAATGACGCGGAGTTCGCGGCATACCAGAGGGAGCTGGGCCTGTGAACACTGAAAAGAAAAAACCCGGCCTGAAGCGGGTGCTGGTCGCCCTGGGCATCGGCGCGGCCATGTTTGCCGCAATGATGGCCTGGCGGGGCGGTTTCACCGCAGCGGATCCCGCGGCGCGGTGGCAGTGCATATCCGACGCCTTCTTCGTGCCGGGCATCCTGCTGGCCGCCTTCGGCCTGCTGGTGTGGGTCGCGGACGGCGGTGCCTTCGACGCGCTGAAGTTCATGGTGCAGAAGCTGTTCATCATCATCCTGTCCGACGAGAAGCGCGCCAAGTATCCGAAGACCTTTTACGACTACAAGGTGCAGCAGGAAGCGAAGGAGCGCGCGCCCGTTTCGCATCTGCTGTGGATCGGGCTGGGCTTCATCGCGGCGGCCGGCGTGGCGCTGTACGTGTACAGCAGATATGCCCCCCTGACCTGAGACACTGGGGACCGCTCTTCCGGGCGGTCCCCGCTTTCAATGAACGAAAGGAGATCCACCATGCTTGCAGCCTACTGCCTGGAACAACTCAAAGCGCTGTCCGCCATCCCTTCCCCCACGGGTATGACGGGGGAGTGCGCCGCCTATCTGATGGCGGAACTGACCCGTCTGGGCTTTGAGCCCCACATGACCCGCAAAGGCGCGGTGCGCTGCGTGGTGAGCAAGGGCCCTCATCCCGTACTGATCAGCGGTCATATCGACACCCTGGGCTGTGTGGTGCGCGCGGTGAAACCCAACGGCCGTCTGCGCTACTCCAAGATCGGCGGCTGGAACGACAACGCCATCGAGAACGAAAACGTGACGATCCACACCCGCGGCGGCAGGACCTTCACCGGCACGGTGCAGTCCGTCCACGCCAGCCGCCACGTGTGGCGCGACATCACGAAAGAGGAGCGCAATGACCAGACCCTCGAGATCGTCCTGGACGAAGAAGTGAACGACAAGGCCGCAGCCGCCGCCCTGGGCATCCGTGCCGGCGACTTTGTATCCTTCGACCCCCGCTTTGTGCTGACGGACAGCGGCTATATCAAGTGCCGCTTCCTGGACGACAAGGCCTCCGCGGCCCTGATGCTCCAGCTGGCGAAGGACATCGCAGACGGCGCCGTGAAGCCCGGGCGCAAGGTCACGCTCTTCTTCACCGTGTATGAGGAGATCGGCCACGGCGCCTCGACCCTGTACGCCGAGGACGCCGAGGACATTCTGGCGGTGGACATGGGCTGCGTGGGGGACGACCTGGAGGGCAGCGAGACGAAGGTCTCCATCTGCGCCCAGGATGCCGCCGGTCCCTACGACTGGGACCTGACCAATGAGCTGATCGCCCGGGCGGAGCGGCTGGGCCTGCCCTACGCGGTGGACGTGTTCCCCAGCTATTCCTCCGACGCCGCCACCGCCCTCAAAGCCGGCCTCGACGCCCGGTTCGCCTGCTTCGGCACAGGCGTGTTTGCCTCTCACGGCTACGAGCGCACGCATGTGAAGGGGATGGAGGCCACGCTCCGGCTCATGGAGGACGCGGTGCTGTGAGCGCGTGAGGATCAGCCGTGCGGGCAGGACATGACGCCGCCACATGGAATATGATAGATTCAGAAGAATTTGCGGGACAGCGAACCCGGCCTTTCCCCGGGAAGGGACCGGTCCGGGAAGAGACTGACCGCATCCGAAGGAGGAGACACACGATGAAGAGAACGTCATGGCTCGCGGCTGCTCTCGCCGTGCTTCTGATCCTGGCGACGGCTCTTGCGGATGCCGCGCTGCCGAAGGATTCGCTGCAGGTGCAGGACCTGTACGATTTCAACAGGGGCGGACTGACGGTCGAATCGGCCGGCACATCGGGCAGCGGGGATTGGCGGCGCAAGTTCCGGGGCGACAAGAGCGCCGTGGAGCAGACGATCGGCGCCTATGTCCGGATCCTCACATCCGGGTCGTACAATTTTGAGGTGAACCGGGAATACGTGCAGGAGTACAAGGGCGACAAGTATTATTCCGTGACCCTGACCTATACCGGGACGGGCAGCTTCGCCGGCAGGGGGAAGCTGGAACAGCAGTTTGACGACGGGAATTACGGCGACATCATGATCTACTACTGTCCCTACTCCAGCAGGAGCAAGAACTACGAGGGCTACATCTATGTGGCCAAGGGGCTGGAGGTGACGGACCTGGGCCTGCGCTCGGACGGCGATCACGTGTCGGTGGCGCCCGCAGGCCTGTCCGCCGGGGCAGGGTTGGTGGAAAACGCGGACGGCACTTTCTCCACCTCCGACGGCCGCCTGACGGCCGGCGTGGGCCAGGCCGCGGTGCTGCGGGACGGCGACCCGTGTCAGACGCGGGACATCTCCCTGAACCGGAATCGCCAGAATGAGAAGGAAGAATTCATGATCGAGGGCTACTACCGCAATGAGGGCATGGTCATGACCTTCCCCTACCGGAGCCTGATGACCGGCGACACCTACGGCCTGCGGCAGATGGGCCAGACGGTCTTTGAGGACGGGTACGAGAACAAGCTGAGCGGTTTCCTCACCAAACGATTCGCCTACATCTTCGGCATTTGCCACCAGGGGGATTACCTGTATGCGCATCCCGATCCCACCGAGAGCATTCAGGATCTGCTGATCCGGGTGATGCTGTGGGACGAGGACCGGGGCATCGCCGTCCTCTACATCGCGTGCGAGGTGGACAGCGCACCGTATCTGGTGGAGGCGCTGGCGGTCTTCGACATGAACGCCGCCGCCACCTATAACGGCAGTGCGGAGCGCGTGAGCATGAAGGTGGGGGAGAAGAAGAGCTTTGCCTTCAGCGACCGGGTGTATATGCCCAACTACGAGCTCTACCAGTGGGAGGTGCTGGAGGGCAGCGCCAACATCGAACTGACCGGCAACCGCTATCAGGAGTGCACCGTGACCGCCACCTGGGAGGGCCAGGCCCGGATCCGGGTGACATACACGTACGGTACCGATGAGCCGGATGTCCTCACCGGCAAGCCCCGCAATGCCGAGAAGACCATACAGCGCGAGTACCTGATCGAGATCACGCGCTGAATCCGGCACAATCAAAACGGCGCATGCCCTCGTGACGGACGTGCGCCGTTTATAGTGCGGATGCCTTACCGCGGACGTTCGAGCGCTGCCGCGAAGAAGCCTTCATACAGCTCCGTCGGCTTCACGCACATCGTGCCGGGGATCGTGACGGGAAGGGCGGGCACCGCGCCCCGCAGCGCGTCCGGAACGGGAATGAGCTTCAGTCCCGCGTCCAGGGCGGTCTGCACAACGGCCTCGTTTTCCTCCCGGAGGACCGAGCAGGTGGCGTATACCAGCGTGCCGCCGGGTTTCAGCACGCTCACGGCCTTCTTCATCAGCGCCTTCTGCGTCTTCACCGTCTTCTGCACCCAGGCAGGCTCCATGCGGCGGGGCGGGATGCCGTCGCCCAGGAGGATCGTGCCGCTGCCGGTGCAGGGGGCGTCCAGCAGCACCGCGTCGAAGCGGAACAGCGGATCCAGCTGCCGTGCGTCGGTGTTCATGACCACGCAGCGGCGCACGCCCTGCGTCTGCAGATTGTGCCGCAGGCGTTCGGCCCGTGCGCTGTCCCGCTCGCAGCAGGTCAGGTCGATCTGCCCCCGGGCGAGCGCGGCCAGCTGGGTGGATTTGCCCCCCGGCGCGGCGCACATGTCCAAGACGCTCATCCCCGGCTCCAGGGGCATGAGAAGGGCCGGCAGCATGGCGGAGAGGCTCTGCAGGTAAACGCGCCCCTCCGCGTACAGCGGCAGGGCTTCCACGTCCTTCTCCGATGCGCCCGGAAGCACGCGGGCATCCGCGTACCAGCTCAGCGGCTGCGGATCCGGGCATGCCTCCCGGAGAAGCGCCTCGGTTTCCGCCGTGTCTCCCCGCAGGGGATTCAGCCGCAGGGTCACCGGGCGGCGCGAAACAAAGCCCGCGGCGATCTCATCGGCGAGCGCGGCGCCGTAGTCCCGGACCAGGGCGGCGCGGAGATATTCGGGGATCATGGAGTCCATAAGCTTTACCTCGTGCGGGACCGGCCGCGCCGGATCATGGGATGCGGCATGTGCAAAGGGCATGGGATCCGGGCCCGATGCCTTGCATTTCATGATCCCGATCCGCAGCCTGCCGCGATGACTGTGCCCATTATAGCAAATCGGGGAAGGGAAGACAAGACGGCCCCGGAGCGGACGGCGCAAATGCTTGACAATCCCGCGAAAAGGCCTTATACTCACCCCATCGGCTTTGAAGGGGAGAGTACCGCGAAGGCGGGCGCAAAGCGAGCTGCAGCCGGTGAGAGGCAGCCGCCGCGCACGCGGGAACATGGCCCCGGAGCCCCGGCGGCGAAGCGCAGGCCAAGCCCCCGGCGGGTCGCACCGTTATCTGTATGAAGAGCGAACAATCAGGGTGGTACCGCGGACCTTCTCCGCCCCTGTCCCACGGGGCGTTTTTTCATGCCCGCGGGTGAAGAGATCATCCTTTGGAGGAATGCAGCATGAGCAAGGGCACCTTCTACATCACGACCCCCATCTACTACCCAAGCGGCAACATGACCATCGGCCACACCTACACCACCGTGGCCGCTGACACCATGACCCGGTTCAAGAAGCTGACGGGGTATGAGACTTACTTCCTCACCGGCACCGACGAGCACGGCCAGAAGATCGAGAAGAAGGCCGCCGAGACCGGCGTCACCCCCATCCAGTATGTGGACAGGATCGTCGCCGAGACCAAGGACCTGTGGAAGCTGATGAACATCGGGTACGACGACTTCATCCGCACCACCGAGGACCGGCACGTGAAGATCGTGCAGAAGATCTTCCGGCAGTTCTATGAGCAGGGCGACATCTACAAGGCCGAGTACGAGGGCATGTACTGCACCCCCTGCGAGTCCTTCTGGACGCCCACCCAGCTGGCGGAGAAGGACGGGGTCAAGGTCTGCCCCGACTGCGGACGGCCCTGCCAGCCCATGAAGGAGGAGAGCTATTTCTTCCGCATGAGCAAGTATCAGGACTGGATGATCGACTACATCGAGCAGCACCCGGACTTCATCCAGCCCGCCTCCCGCGCCAACGAGATGATCAACAACTTCCTGAAGCCCGGCCTGCAGGACCTGTGCGTCAGCCGCACCAGCGTCAAGTGGGGCGTGCCGGTGGACTTTGACCCGGCCCACACCGTGTACGTGTGGATCGACGCCCTCTCCAACTACATCACCGCCCTGGGCTACGGCACCGACCACGACGAGCTCTACCGCAAGTTCTGGCCGGCCGACGTGCATCTGGTGGGCAAGGAGATCGTCCGCTTCCACACCATCTACTGGCCCATCATGCTCCATGCTCTGGGGCTGCCGCTGCCCAGGCAGGTCTTCGGCCACGGCTGGCTGCTGTTCGGCGCGGACCGCATGAGCAAATCCAAGGGCAACGTGGTCTATCCCGGCCCCATCGTGGCCCGCTACGGCGTGGACGCCCTGCGCTACTACCTCATGCGCGAGATGCCCTTCGGCGCCGACGGCAACTACACCAACGAATCCTTCCTGACCCGCACCAACGCAGACCTGGCCAACGACCTGGGCAACCTGGTCAGCCGCACGGTCGCGATGATCGAAAAGTATTTCGGCGGCGTCCTTCCGGCGTGGGACGAGGCCGGATACGTCGCGGAGGAGGACGATGCCCTGCGGGAGCACTGCGCCGCCCTGCCCGGCCTGGTGGAGGCGCAGATGGACAAGCTGCAGTTCTCCCAGGCGCTGACGGAGATCTGGAAGGTCATCGGCGAGTGCAACAAATACATCGACCTGACCCAGCCCTGGGTCCTGGGCAAGGATCCGGAAAAGCAGGCCCGGCTGGCCAACGTGCTGCTGAACCTGGCCGAATGCGTGCGGTTCGCCGCCGTCCTCATCGGGCCCTTCATGCCCAACACCCCCGACCGCATCTATGCGCAGCTGGGCGTGACGGATGACAGCCTGAAGACCTGGGACAGCCTGAGCAGCTTCGGCCGCCTGCCCGCGGGGCTCACCGTGCGCAAGGGCGAAGCCCTCTTCCCCCGCATCGACGTGAAGAAGGAGCTGGAGATCCTCGCCGCCGACACCGCCCCCGCCGCGCCGGAAAAGAAAGCCGAGGCCCCGAAGGAGAAAAAGGACAACGCCAAAAAGCACGAGGAGCCGGAGTTCCCCGAGGTCATCGCCTTCGATGATTTCGCGAAGTGCAAGATGCAGGTGGCGCGCGTGCTGACCTGCGAAAAGGTGGAGAAGAGCACCAAGCTCCTGCGGTTCCGCCTCTCCTTCGGCGCGGATGGCGAGCGCACCATCCTCAGCGGCATCGCGAAGTACTACGACCCCGCCGCCCTCGTGGGGAAGCAGGTGGTGGCCGTCACCAACCTGGCCCCCCGGAAGATCGCCGGGGAGGAGAGCCAGGGCATGATCCTGTCCGCCCTGGACAACGCCGGCAACCTGCGCCTCATGAGCGTCATGGAGGGCGTGGAGGACGGCGCGATCATCGGATGAGGAGGCGCTCATGGACCCTTTCATCGCCTGCTGCGGCCTGGACTGCGAACGCTGCGACGCCCGCCTCGCCACCGTGCGGGACGACGAGGACCTGCGCCGCAGGGTCGCGGCCCGCTGGTCGGAGCTGAACCACGCGGACATCACCCCGGAGATGATCCGCTGCGAGGGCTGCCGCGTCAACGGCGCGAAGACCCCTTACGCGGAGGCCATCTGCCCCATCCGTCCCTGCGCCGCCGCCCGGCGGGCTGAGACCTGCGCGGACTGCGCGGACATGGATGCCTGCGGAAAGCTGGCCGCCATCACCCGGAACAGCCCCGACGCCCTCCGGAACCTGAACGCGGGCGAATGCGTGGCCCTGCGGGAAAGACCGGAGCTTCTGGAGACCGCCGCGGCGTGGTTCCACGAAAAGTGGGGCGTGCCGGAAAGCGCGTACCGCGAGCGCATGCAGGCCTACCTGGACGGCGAGACCGAGTACGGCTGGTACCTGTGCCTGATCGGCCGCGGGATCGCCGGCGGGCTGGGCGTCATCGACAATGACTTTCATGACCGGAAGGACCTCACGCCCAACATTTGCGCGGTGTACACGGAAGAGGCGCGGCGCGGCCGCGGCATCGCGGGGCGCCTGCTGAAGCTGGCCGTGGAGGATCTGAGAGCCAAAGGCATATCCCCGGTGTATCTGGTCACCGATCACACCGGCTTTTACGAGCGGTACGGCTGGGAATTCCTCTGCATGGCGCAGGGGGACGGCGAGCCGGAACCGACGCGGGTATACATCCATCGCTGAGCTTTCGGCGCGGCGGATCCCGCGCAAGACGACACGGCCGCATCATCCGGTGCGGGCCGTGTTTTTCCGTGTCCGTGCCCCGTGACCTGCGGTGCCACCGGCCGTCGCATCAGAACGGCCCTCCGGAGGATGATGAAAAAAGCAGTCATCCCGTTTGCTATGATGCAGATGATCCCGGGAAGGAACGCCCGACAGCGGGCCCGCCGGATCATCCAGTCACAGAGCGGAGGTGCATCCATCATGTTCGATCCCAATCAACTGCGGTACGCCGGCCGGCAGCGGGGCATTGATGTTTTCTACTACGGCGGCATCCGCATCGACGCCTCCATCGCGAGGGAGGACGGCCAGCAGGTCCTGTACGTCGGTCTGGGCAGGGAGCTTCCCGAAAGGATCCTCTCCGGCCTGCTGGCGTGGTTCGGTCTCGACCGCGGGAAGGACTTTTCCGAGTACGAGTTCCCGGACGAAAGCTGCTATTTCGTCCAGCGCCGGGCGGCCTGAACGGATGCCAGCCCGCGCGAAGCCGCCGATGTTCAAAAAACAGATCATCGGATCCGCTAAGATGAGGATGCGAAAGAGAACAGGCCGGGATCGCGGGAATGATCGAGGAGGTATCGCAATGAAGATCTATTTCACCATCGCCGGAACGAAGCATCACCACGGCCAGGAGTTCCTGGAGAAGGGCATGACGGTCCGCCTGGAAAAGGAACCCGACAACGAGTATGACCGCGAGGCGATCAAGATCATGCTGGACGGCCTCGGCCTGATCGGCTATGTGGCCAACAGCCCCTACACCGTCGTCGGCGAGAGCCACAGCGCCGGCCGTCTCTACGACAAGATCGGCGACACCGCCGAGGGCACCGTCCTGTACGTACTCGACAAGGGCGTCCTGTGCTTTCTGGAGACGAAAGGATCCGCCGGTGCAGGGGCTTGAAGCGGCGACGCTCCGCCGTACAGACGCGAAAACCCCGGGAACGGTTCCCGCATCGCTGCGGAACGCTCCCGGGGTTTTTTCCGCCGTGCGGGATCATGTGCGGCGCAGTTTCTCCAGCAGCAGCCGGATGTTGGCCTCACAGGGGATGACGATTGCGGGGTCCACTTCCGGGTGCCGGCTGAGGAACGCTTCCAGCATGGGCATCAGGTTCTCTTTCGTAGCCATGTAGTCCGCAGCGATCACGTCGTCGGGAACACCCAGCCTGTGAAGGATCACCGCCGAGACCGCGCCGGTCCTATCCTTGCCCGCGCTGCAGAAATAGAGCACGTTTTCGGGCGCGTTCATCGCGATCGAGGCGATCCGGTCCATCTGCGCGTCAAGCATGCCGGCATAGACCCGGCGCATGTCGTCCGGGGTGGCGGGCGTGCTGCCGCCCCCGGTCACGGGCAGAAGGTGATACATAAAGCCGTCCAGGCCCTCCAGTGCGCAGGGCCTGCTCAGGTATTCGTCCTTTTCCCGCAGGTCGATCACGGTCGTCACCCGGTGCTCCCGCAGCCAGTCGATCTCGGCTTCGGTCAGGTTCACCGGGGCGTCGCTGCGGATGAACTTTTCGCCGCCCGCAGGCAGATAGCGCGTGTTCAGGGTCGATCCGAACAGCGAGCCCATGCGCATGCCCTCCTTATCCGGCAGCACTCATCCGTGGAGGCCCTGCTCCTGGCGCTCCATGTTCTCCACCACGATGTCGTAGATCTCGCCCAGGGTGGAGGCATAGGCCAGCACCAGCCAGGGCTCGTTGGTGTGGAAGTGGATCTTGATGAGCTCGTCGTCGCCCACGCACAGCAGGCAGTCGCCCTTGAAATGCTCGGTGATGTAATCGCCGATGACGTCCTCGTCCAGGTCATGGCCCTCGATGAGAAGCTGTGTATCAAACTTGAATTCCAGCATACTGTTCCGTCCTTTCCTGCGGCCGCTCTCAGGCGTCCCCCGGTTGAGTTCGCCGCCGCCCTCCGAAATCCTGCACGAAAGAGAAATTGCTTTCCGACCGCGGGCCTGCCGCATTCTGCGCTTTCCGGCGGCGCGGTCCCCGCGGAATACGTTGACAGCGGACGTGTTCTGTGGTACCATACACGCAGGTGAGACCCAGAAAACAGAAAGGGATGACGCGTGATGAAACGGTTGACCAGTCTGCTGTGCCTTGTTCTATGCCTCTGCCTGCTGCCCGTCGCGGGCTTGGGTGAGGGCATGACGCCTCACGAGACGCATGGCATGACCTACTATGTGTGGGACTCCTGGACCTTCAATGAGGAAGAAAGCACCGATACCCTCGCCTACTACTACAAGAACCCCCAGAACGTACTGGACGGCATGCTCATGGTCACGACCATGGAGGCCGACGGTACCTCCGGGATGACCGAGGAGGAGAAGATCGGCCAGCTCAACATCGCGATCGACGAGGTCTCGACATCCCTCGGCAGTGAGTTCGCCCGGGAAGAGATGACGGTCAACGGCATGCGCGGCTGCTACTTCAGCGGCAGCATGATGGGTCTGGTCAACCTGGTGGGCTTCATGGCGATCGCCGAAGACAACAACTTCATCGGCATCATTCTCGCGGATATGGGTTCCGATACCGCCGCCCTCCGCGGCATGCTGATGGAGGTCCTCGGCAGCGGTGCGGACACGGCGGCCGGATCGGAAGACGCCGACTACAATACGACCACGGCTGTTGCCGGCGTCGAAGGGCTGCATGTCGGCGCCAACACGGTGGCCGTCGGTGCCGGTGAGCGCGCCCGCGTGTCCTTCACCGTCCCGCAGGACGGCACCTACACCTTCTACTCCACCGGTTCCGATGATACCCGGATCTATCTCTACGAAAGTTCCGACAAGGACGACAGCGACTATTTCGCCTATGACGATGACGGGGGAGAGGGCCTCAACTTCCGTCTCGTGCAGCGGCTGGCGGCCGGCCAGACCGTTACGGCGGGCTTCCAGTATTTCAGCTCGTCCAAGGCAGGGGATATCGCCGTCACCATCGAAGCGGAGCCGCTGACGGCCGACAGCATCCAGTCCGTCACGGTCGGGGACAACGAGATCCACATTGGAGTCGGCGAGACCGTTGTGGTGCGCTTTGAGGCGCCTGCGGCCGGAGATTACACCTTCGCCACCAACGGCGACAAGGACACGTGCGGCTATCTGTATGCCGACATGTTCGGCGCTGATGTGCTGATCTCCGATGACGACGGCGGCGAAAGCCTCAACTTCAGCTTCACCTACACGCTGGCCGCCGGCCAGACCGTGTATGTGGGGATCCGTTACTGGGGAACGTACCGCGACGGCACCGAGAATCTGGTGATCTCCACCGACGCGTCGGCACAGGCAGCGCCCGCGCCCGTGCCGACGGAAGAGCCCGCGCCGACGGATGCGCCTGCGCCCGCGCCGACGGATGCACCCGCGCCCCGGACCTCGACGAGCGGCGGCCCGATCCTCTTCCGCGGCAACGCATGGGGCATCTCCGCCACGGCATTCCGTTCTTCCGACACCTCCGGCGTGAACCGCTGGAGCAGCAGCACGTCCTCCAGAAATGAAACGCTCAACTCGCTGATCGACGGGCCGGAAGGGCTCCAGATCCCGTCCGTCGCGCTCGTGAACGGCAGCCTGAACATCTACCTGTATACCTACACCGGGATCCCGGTGGCCGGATATACCACCACCAGCTGCTACCTGTACTTCGCGCGCCAGGGGGTCGGCGGACAGCTGTCCGAGT
Organism: uncultured Eubacteriales bacterium; assembly: GCA_902767565.1. Lineage (GTDB taxonomy): Bacteria > Bacillota > Clostridia > Christensenellales > Aristaeellaceae > RUG11272. The sequence continues at coordinate 183,155 of CACXHY010000002.1, forward strand.
CAGAGGATGACACCGCCCTCTACGCGGCCCAGTACACCTTCGACCTGGACGGCCGCGTGGCCGAGGTCGGCGATGACCTCCTGACAAAGCTCACAAGCCTGTATGGCGAGCCGGCCTTCACCACATCCAAGACAAACAGCTATCAGGAAGTCGACACCTGGTATGCGTGGCTCGGTGCCGACAACACGGTCCTGATCCTGAAGATCCACGACGAGACCAACAGCACCTATCGCGTGCGTGACAAGATCACCATCACATACGCGACCCTTGACGGCAACAGCTGGCTGCAGGAAGCCGACGAGGTCCTGCTGCAGAACAGCGTCGGCGATACGACCGGCCTCTGATGGCCGAGGTCGGGCCGACAAATCAGCGCCCTTTCCGGTTTCGTGCCGGAAAGGGCGCTTTTGCGCGTGTGACGATCGTGCGGTTCATCGGGTCAGGGGTCCCACCGGGGAATGTCGCTGTCCTGACTGAACGCGCCTCCGCTGGGACGGTGGCGGAAGATCGGTCCGCCGGGCGTCTCCGGGTCGCCCGCGGGTGCGTCTCCGGCCGGCGCGTCCGTCTCTGCCGGATCCCCGGTCTCTTCCTCCTGCGGGGGTTCTCCCGCCGGTTCGGCGTCCAGCGCCTCCTTTTTCCGCCTGCGCTCGATGCGCGCCAGGGCGATGCGGGTGTACAGGTCCGCAAGAGCCTCCGCGATCAGGCTCGCGCCTGCGATCAGCGCGTCGGCGCGGGTACCGAAGGAGAATGCCTGGATCGCGATGCCCAGCACCAGGGTCAGCGCCGCGGCCGCCATGGGGACCGGCCAGCCGGGACCGCCGCCGCGCTTCAGGTCAAAGGCGGCCTGAAAGCGGATGCAGGTGATCACCAGCAGCACGCAGCCGAGGATCTCCTTCAGCCAGTCGCCCATTTTCCCCTGATACACCAGCAGGAGCACGCCGGCCACGACCCGCAGCATCCCGCTGGCCAGGTACTGCCGTCGGCGGGCTTCGTCGGCGTCCGCCCGGAAATAGCGGACGATCCTCCAGCCTCCCATCAGGATCAGCCCGGCGGTGGCCGTGTTGTATACCACCCAGACCGAATCCTCCGGCCAGATCAGCAGCACCAGGCCCAGGACCAGCACAAGAAGCGTATAGAGGTATCCCCGTCGCACCAACTCCGCGATCGAGAACCGCGTGCGGTCTTCGGCGGCCATCACACTTCCTCCTCGTCACCCTCCAGCCGGGTGGAGGCGATCTCGATCAGCCTCTCTTCCAGAGCCGCGTCCTCGATGGGCACAAACTCCTCCATCTCTTCGCCGTTCTCGGTAAAGGTATTGACCTTCACCACATAGCAGCCAAGCTCCTCGGGCACCTCGGCGGTGTTGGCCTCCCGGGGCGCGTCTACCAGGATGGCGTACTCCTGTCCGTTGTAGAAGAAATAGTCTCTCACCTGCACCAGCATGGTATTGCCGTCCTCATCGCTGAGCTCCAGCAGATCCGGCTGCATGTTCTCGTCTTCGGGGATCATGTGCGATCGCTCCTCTCTCACTTCTTTTTCAGGGGTTCAAGGGTCCCGTCCGGGCGCTTGAGCACCACGCCGTCCAGCATGGCCTCCATTCCCTTGCGGAACTCGGCCAGGTACTCTCTGCGGAGGGCGGCCTGCTCCTCCACCTCTTCGGGCGTCAGGCCCAGGTCCTTTTTCTTTCGGGCAAGTTCGTTGATGCGCTCGATCTTCGCGTGCTCCATCGTGTCATTCCTTTCTTCCGGCCGCGGCGCGGAAGCTCAGGGCCACGCCGCCCACCGCCGCCATGGAGAGGGCGATCAGCGCATAGGCCGTTCCCCGGGAGACCCAGTCCTTCTCCATGCCGAAAATGCAGTAGACCGCCAGCCCGATCGCGATCCCGATCCCCAGCCAGCCCAGCAGCCGGATCCCCACCCGCAGGCCTCCGCCGTGGCGGCTCTTCGATATCCGGTGGCTCCAGCGGATCGCCGGGACCAGGGCCAGCAGCATCATGACGACCTGCGTCACGTTCACAAAGTGGATGATCATGTGCCCCGTCAGCGGACGGAAGGCCTCCAGCGCCACCGTGGGCAGGCACAGGAAGACCAGGCAAAGCCGCAGCAGGTCACCGCCGGGGCGCTTCCTGCCGTTGAAGGACAGCACCACCATGATGATCAGCACCACCAGCGCGGTCAGGGCTTCATAGAGGCACAGGGGATGGAAATACGTGCCGCCCTCCGCGGGGCAGATGCCCAGTCCGGTCAGCCATCCCTTGCCGATCTCCACGCCCGTGCCGATGTCGGAGCCGTACTCCGCCAGGCGTTCCACCAGCATAAAGGCGGGCAGCGCCATGGCCAGCCGGTCCCGCCACTCGCCGCGCCGGGCATGCGTGGCGGCTTCGGCGATCGCTGCGCCGAGGATGGCGCCGGGGATCAGACCCGCCAGCGAATAGCCGCCTTCCCAGAAATACAGGGCGGGCACGGCGCTGCCGATGGCGTTCAGGTATACGCTGTTGTGCTCGGCGATCACGCCGAGCTCATTGAGCCAGCCCATCACAAGGTCCGGCAGCACGAACATCAGACGGGCGCCCAGCCACCCGAAGAGCACCGTGCAGAAGGCGAAGCGCACCCACGGACCCAGGCGGTCTTCCCGGCGGGTGGTCAGCATCAGGCTCAGCAGCGCCGCCAGGGCCACGGCTGCCCCGTACCTTGTGACAGGCAGGTCAGACAGGCGGAAGAGAACGTCGCTCACGCTCAGTCACCGTCCAATCCGCTGTCGATCAGGGTCGCGAAATAGATGATGTCCGAGACCGAGCGCTCGGCGCTTGCGGACTTGTCGGAGAAGTTCGCGCCGTGGAAAAACATCAGGGCGCTGTTGCCGCCGTCCAGGTTGTAAGCCTGCACGCAGCCCTGCTCCGCCATGAACGCGGCCAGCTCCTCATAGGTGGCGCCGCTCTTGCCGTCCCGGGCCGCGTCCACCACCACCACCACGTATTCCAGCGGTCCCACCTGCCCGATGGCGCAGCGGGGTTCCCGGTGCTTGAGGTTGAAGGCATAGGTGTCCGGAAGGGGCTGCACCACTCCGTCGATGATGAGCGCCGGCCCGAAGTCGAAAACGTTCACCAGCGTGTGCTCGGCGGTCAGCCGCTTCAGCTGGGCGGCGAATTCGGGATTGATGGATTTCGACCGGCCGTTGTTCTTCGCGTCGCGCTTCCGGACCAGGATGTGGAAGTCGCCGTTCTCGTCGATGCACAGCAGATCCCGGGTCTCGTAGGGCGTCTTGCGGCTCTGGATCACCTTGCCCATGCGCACGATGAAGCCGCCCTCGTCGCTGGCGAAATACTCGCCGCCGATGGCGAGGACCGCGCGGGAAGCCCGGGCCATGGTGGAGATCTTGTTGGTCTTGCCCTTGGCCGTCACCACCGTGCGCAGCTGGCTGGGGTGTACGATGCGCACATGCGCCACGTTCCAGGTGCCGGTGTCGGTGACGATCTTCTCCACCCGGATCGAGAGGGTGGCGTCCTCATAGCCGTCCTCCGTGAAGTTTTCCTCCGGCGCCGTGTGCCCGAAGGTGAAGTCGTCCATGGGCAGGGGCTCATAGTCGGGGAGAACGACCTCCTCCACCACGTCCTCCGCCAGGCCGAAGAGCGGCAGGAACAGCAGGCACAGCAGGGCCGCCGCGATCCGCATTCCGCGATTGATCATAGGTTTCGTCCTTTCACATATCAGTCGTCGCCGAAATCGATGCCGTAGTCCTCTTCCTCGCCAAAATCAGGGATCCCCGCGTCGTCATCGCCGAAGTCAAGGCCGGTGTCCCCGTCGGTCTCCTGCCCGAAGTCGTTCAGGAAATCGAACTCTTCCGGCTGATAGGCCTGCTTGTGCCGCTCGACGGTCTCCTCCCGCAGGCCCGCCTGAGGCACCCCCAGCGCCAGACCCAGCACCATGACGGCCAGCAGCACGGTCAGCAGTACGGTTACGGATCTATGCATGAGCGCCCTCCTTCCGGTTCCCGGCGAATACCCATTTGCGCTGGATGAAATAGCTCACGAAATAGAGCAGTGTGTCGCAGATCAGTTTGCCCAGCCACTCCGGCACCCCGATGGCTCCCAGGCCCTTGATGCCGAGGGTGGACAGGACGATGATCAGCACGCAGGTGGCGATATAGCGCCAGGCCGCGCCCTTGCTGTCTTTCGCCTTGAAGACCACGCCCCGGTTGAGGATGAAATTCAGGGCGGAGGAGAACACCCGCGCCGTGTAGTTGGACAGGGAGCGGTCGTCCAGCGTCAGGCCCAGGGGCAGCGCCACATTCAGATGTACGCCCAGCGCCGGGAACAGCAGATAGAACAGCAGGTTGAAGAGCAGATAATCCACCGCGAAGCAGATCAGGGACGAGGCCATGAAGCGGATAAAACTCCCCAGGATGACCTTGTAGATGCGCCAGGAATCGCGGATGGGATGGAAATGGGTGCCCTCGTTGTTGTTCTCGTAGACCGTCTCGATGGTCAGCGGACGGATGGGCAGCTTCCGTCGGGCCGCGCCGATGAGCACGTTCATCTCGTACTCATAGCGGTCGCCCTCCACCGAGATCATGAAGGGGAGCTCTTCCGGCCGGAAAGCCCGCAGACCGGTCTGGGTGTCCGGCAGCCACACCCCGTGCAGCAGCTTGAACACAACGGAGGTCATCCGGTTGCCGAAGCGGGACTTGGGCGGGATGTTGGGCAGGTCAAAGTCGCGGCTGCCCAGCCAGAGGGCGTCGGGCTCCTCCGCCAGCTTCTCCGCCAGGCGCAGGCAGTCCGGCACGGTGTGCTGGCCGTCGGCATCGGCGGTGAGGACGCCCGCGCAGTCCGGTTCATGCTCCAGGATCCAGCGGTAGCCCGTCTTCAGGGCGTAACCCTTTCCGCGGTTGACCTCGTAGCCCAGCACCGTCGCGCCGAGGGCTGAGATCCGGTCAAAAACGGGCTGATAGTCCGGCGACGATCCGTCGTTCACCACCACGATCCGGGAAAAGCCGCTGGCCATCAGCTCGCTCACATAAGCAGGCAGCCGGTCATCCGGCTCCAGCGACGGGATCAGTACCACGGGCAGACGCTTCTCCGGCACGGCCCTGCCTCCTTCCTGACATAACGCGGCGTGTGGCCCTCCGAGGGGCTCACAGCGTATGATATCACTTGCGATCCGTGAATTCAACCGTGCGGCACGCCGCAGCGCAAAGTGTTACAAGCGCGCGGACCTCCGCTCAGTCCCGGCAGAGCGCCGCCAGACGGGCGTTCGTCTCCCGCAGCAGGTCCTCCGCGGCCAGGATCACCTGACAGCCCCGCACGCCGGCGGAAACGCTGATCTTCTCCCGCAGGCCCGCTTCTTCCTCCACAAAGGTCGGGAAGGCTTTCTTCATCCCGATGGGGCTGCAGCCGCCGCGGATATAGCCCGTCAGCGGTAGCAGGTCCTTCTGGGGCAGCATGGCCACGCTCTTGTGGCCGCTGGCCCGGGCGACCTTTTTCAGATCCAGCTCCCGCTCCACGGGCACCACGCATACCAGGTGGCTGCGGTCGTCGGCGGTGAGCACAAGGGTCTTGAAGACCATCGCGGGATCCAGCCCGGTTTTCGCGGCCACCAGCTTGCCGTCGAAATTGTCTTCCTCCACGGCGTATTCCCGGGTCTCATAGGGCACGCCCGCGGCCTCCAGGTGCCGCAGGACATTGGTCTTGACAGCCTTTGCCACGAAGCGCCCTCCTCGCGATCAGAGTGCTTTTACCAGAAGCAGCAGCGCCATGTGCGCCAGGACCACCAGCCGCCAGGTTTTCGTGAAGCGTTTGCTGAACAGGGCGAAGCCGCCGATGCCGAGGGCGACGGGGATCGCGGCCCACGCGGGAAACGCTTCCGGGAGCATGAGCCAGAAGAAGACCACCGACAGCAACACGGTGCCGAACTGCACAAGCCCGGAAATGCGCCGCTCACGGGCGGCGGTCTTCTCCGCGATGATGCGGGCGGCTTCCGCGTCGCGGGCCGCCTGCTCCGCGCGCTCGGCCTCGCGCTGTTCTTCCTCGCGCTGGGCGCGGATGCGCCCCATCTCGAACTGATATCCCGCCTCGTGGTAATCCTCTTCGTCCATCTGCTGGCCGCGCTCCAGGATCATCTGGTGCCCGCAGTAGGTGCAGAAAGCCTGACGCATGCGGTCGTCCAGCTGCAGCCGCGCGCCGCACGCCGGACAGGTCATATCGATGGCAGCCATGGATCAGCCTCCTTTGCGTGCAGATGCGCCGCCGCTCAGGCGGGGCGGACGGGCCGGATCAGGATGAAGGGCGTCAGCTCGTCGCCCTGGCCCGAGGGATTGTCCTTCATGGCGTCCTGGATCTGGTCGTCGGTCAGGGGAAAGTTCGTGCCCTTGCCCAGCTGGTTCCGGTCGATGTCGTTGGCGTCCATCAGGACCGTGGGCACGCCGGTGGCCTTCTCCAGCGCGTCGCAGAGCTCCACGGGGTTGTCGTTGTTGATGAGGGCGATCTCCTTGTAGCGCTCGAAGGAGGAGCGGTAATAGAAGCCGTCGATGCCCGCGACTTCCGGCCCGACGATCTTCCAGAAGACGCCCTTCTTCCCGAACAGCTTGGTGACGGCCGAGGCGGCGGAGGCGAAAAGCACCTTCGGCAGGCCCACCATCTTGATGGCCAGCTGCATCTTGTAGGGCTCGTGGACGCCCACGCCCGCCACGGTCTCGGAGGCCCGGCGGGAGAGGAGCTTTGCCCAGAAGCCGGGCTCGCACTCCTCCTTGGTGACCACGTTCTTCGTGCACATGGCCATGACCTTCGCGCCGAAGGACAGCACGTCCCCGGGCTGATACAGGGGCAGGACGTAGCGCTTCACCAGCTCCGCCTGGTCCTCGCCCACCTCGATGAAGTGGGTGTGGATGGCAAACCGCCGGTACTTCATGCCGTCGCGGCCCGTCAGTTCGCCGCGGTCAAAATACTCCACGCCGTTCTCTTCCCGGCGCTGGGATTCGATGTTCCTGGATTCGCTGGCCATGACCATTTGCCTCCTTGGGTGGTATCGGACAGATTGTACATCATTTGCGCCGTTTTGACAATGAAAGGTTCCATTTGATGAATCGCCGGTCACCTGCTCCTTGCACACAGCGCCAGCGCCGCGGCGGGTATTTCTTTTGGCGTTTTTACCGCCGCGTCCGCCTCTTTCCAGTCGTCCGGCTTGTGGTAGCCGTAGCTGACGAACAGCGCCGGCAGCCCGCAGGCGTGGGCGGAGGTCAGGTCTCCCAGCGCGTCGCCCACCATGCAGGCGCCGGTGTGGGGGATGCGGTCCAGCAGCATCTGGATCAGCTCGGCCTTGACCTTGCCCACGGCGCGGCCCTGCACGTCGGTGAAGACGTCCTCCAGCCCCAGCAGCTTCAGGGAGGCGGCCAGGTATTCCGGCCGGCCGTTGGAGGCGATGGCGAGGCTCGCGCGGTCCTTGAGCTCCGTCAGCATCTCCCGCACGCCGGGGAAGAGCTTCTGGTGGATGGCGACGGCGGCGTCCTCACATTCGGTGCGCAGCCGCAGGAACTCCTCCCGGCGTGCCGGGTCGATGCCCATGATGTCGGCGGAGTCCTCGTAGAGGGGGCCGTTGCAGGCCATCATCCGCTCCCGCGGGGCGGGGGGCAGGCCCATCCTTTCCAGCGCGCCGGCCACCCCGGCGACGCACATGTCCATGCTGTCGGCGAGGGTGCCGTCCCAGTCGAAGATGATCAGAGGCTTGGGGGTTGACTGTGTCATGGAGCGGTTCGGTTCCTTCCTGTCATGCGTTCCTGATTCGGCAATGGGATCGGGGGCTCACACCTTCGCTTCCACCATCTTCACGTTCTCCGCGCCGTAGGCGGAGGACAGTCTGCCCAGCAGGGCTTCGTCGCCGGAGCACCAGGCGGGGACGGGCGTCAGCAGGGTCAGCTTTTCGTCGGGGATGTGCAGGTAGACCGGCACCGCGCCGGGGGACAGCCGGAGCATCTCCATGCAGTCGTCCATCGCGGTCCGGTCCAGCCGGATATACAGCTTGCGGGGGCTGAGGGCGGCCAGCTGCGCGTCGGAGAGCATCGGCTGCGGGCGCTCCGGGGCCGGGGCGCGGCGGGTCCACTCCTCGATGGGCGTGACCTTGTCTACCAGCAGCTTGGGGCTCTCCTCCTCCCGGATGGAGAGCTTGCCGGACAGCACCACCACGTCGTCCGCCTCCAGCATGCCCTGATAGCGCTCAAAGACCTTCGGGAAGACCAGGCCCTCGATCTGCCCCGTCAGATCCTCCAGCGTGACGAAGCCCATGTAGGCGCCCTTCTTGGTGGCCTTGCCCTTGACCTCGGTGAGGATGCCGCCCATGTCCACCGCGCGGCCGTCCAGGCTCATGCCGCCGTCGGCCCGGCCGTCCAGGTCCATCAGATCCGCCGTGGAGAAGGTCAGCGTGTCCAGAATAGGCCGGTAGTCGTCCAGGGGGTGGCCGGTGATGTAGACCCCGGTCATCTCCTTTTCCTGCGCCAGCCGGTAGCGGGTGGGATAATCCTTCAGCTCCGGCACGGTGCGCCGCCCCAGCAGAGAGGCGCCCTCCGTCCCCAGGTCGAAGAGGGAGAGCTGGCCGTCCACCGTGGCCTTGCGCTGCTTGGCGTTGGCGTCCATCTCGCCCTCGAACACCGCCAGCAGGGAGGGGCGGTTCACCCCGAAGCTGTCGAAGGCGCCGGCGCGGATCAGGCTTTCCACCACCCGCTTGCCGCAGGCGGCGGTGTCGATGCGGGCGCAGAAGTCGAAGATGTCCCCATACGGGCCGCGGTGCTCCCGCTCCCGCACGATGGCTTCCACCGCGGCCTCGCCCACGGTCTTCACCGCGCCGAGGCCGAAGAGGATGCCCAGGGAGCCGTCGTCAAGGCGCTCGGCGGAGAACTTCCAGCCGGAGCGGTTCACGTCCGGCGGCAGCACGGGGATGCCGTGGGCCCGGCAGTACTGGATGTAAGCGGACACCTTGTCGCTGTTGCCGTACACGCTGTTGATGATGGCCGCCATGAAGCAGACCGGATGATACCGCTTCAGCCAGCCCGTCTGCGCGGCTACCACGGCGTAGGCCGCGGCGTGGGATTTGTTGAAGGCGTAGGAGGCGAAGGAGATCATCTCGTCGTAGATCGCGTTCGCCACGTCCTCCGGCACGCCGTTGCGGACGCAGCCGGGGATCAGCACGTTCCCGTCCTTGTCGGTCTGGCCGTGGACAAAGTTCTGCCGCTCCTCCTCCATCACGCTGTGCTTCTTCTTGGCCATGGCGCGGCGCACCAGGTCGGAGCGGCCCAGGGAGTAGCCCGCCAGGTCCCGCACGATCTGCATGACCTGCTCCTGGTACACCATGCAGCCGTAGGTCACGTCCAGGATGGGACGCAGCTTTTCGGTGGCGTAGGTGACCGTCTCGGGCTTCAGCTTGCCGGCGATGTAGCGGGGGATGGACTCCATGGGGCCGGGGCGGTAGAGGGAGATGGCGGCGATGATGTCCTCAAAGTTTCCGGGCTTCATCTGCATCAGGAAGGTGCGCATCCCGCTGCCTTCCAGCTGGAACACGCCGTCGGTCTCACCGGCGGAGATCATGGCATAGATCCCGGGATCGTCCAGGGGGATGTCCTCGGGCTTCATGTCGATGCCCTCGATCTCCCGCATCATGTCCAGGGCGTCCCGGATGACGGTGAGGGTGCGCAGCCCCAGGAAGTCCATCTTCAGCAGCCCCAGGTGCTCGATGGTATCCTTGCCGAACTGGGTGGTGATGACGTCGTCGTTGCGCTGCAGGGGGACGTACTCCGTCACGGGCCTGTCGGTGATCAGCACGCCTGCCGCGTGGGTGGAGGCGTTGCGGGGCATGCCCTCCAGCGTGCGCGCCATCTGCAGCAGGCGGTGGACGCCCGGATCCTCCGCGTCCATCTGGTGGAGGCGGGGGCTGATCTTCAGCGCCTGCTCCAGGGTGATGCCCAGCTCGAAGGGCACCGCCTTGGCCACGGCGTCGGTCTCGGCGTAGCTCATGCCCAGGACGCGGCCGCAGTCGCGCACGGCGGCCCGGGCCGCCATGGTGCCGAAGGTGATGATCTGGCTGACGTGGTCCGCGCCGTACTTGCGCTGCACGTAGTCGATGACCTCCTGCCGGCGCTCGTAGCAGAAGTCCACGTCGATATCCGGCATGGAGACCCGCTCCGGGTTCAAAAAGCGCTCGAAGAGCAGCTGGTATTTCAGGGGATCCAGACTGGTGATGCCCAGAGAGTAGGACACGATGGAGCCGGCCGCGCTGCCGCGCCCCGGTCCCACCATGATGCCCCTGGACCGGGCGTAGTTGATGAAATCCCACACGATGAGGAAGTAGTCCACGAAGCCCATGCCCGCGATGGTGTCCAGCTCGTAGCGCAGGCGGGTCCAGGGCTCGTCCTCTTCCTTCGCGCCGGGGTAGAGGCGCCGCACCCCCTCCGCGCACAGGCGGGTGAGCATCTCCAGCGAGGTCTCGCCGGTCCCGATGGGATAGCGGGGGATCTTGCGCTCGCCGAAGGTGAACTCCACATTGCAGCGGTCCGCGATGATCCGGGTGTTTTCGATGGCCTCCGGCACGTTCCGGAACAGTTCCCGCATCTCCTCCTCGGAGCGTACGTAGAGCTTGGTGGTCTCGTGCCGCATGTGGGTGGGATCGTCCAGGTTCTTGCCGGTCTGGATGCACATCAGCACTTCCTGGGCCTCGGCGTCCTCTTCGCGCAGATAGTGGCAGTCGTTGGTGGCCACCATGGGCACGTTCAGCTCCCGGGCCAGGGAGATCAGCCGGGGCAGCACGGTCCGCTCCTCGCGGATGCCGTGATCCATCAGCTCGATGTAGTAATTGTCCCTGCCGAAGATCTCCTGCATCATGCGGACATGGGCCGCGGCGTCGTCGTAGCGGCCCTGCAGCAGCAGCTTCGGCAGGTCGCCGGAGAGGCAGGCGGAGAGGGCGATCAGGCCTTCGTGGTGCGCCCGCAGCATGTCGTAGTCCATGCGGGGGCGGTAGTAATAGCCGTTGATGAAGGCTTCGGAGTCCAGCAGGCAGAGATTGCGCCAGCCCGTCTCGTTCTCGCACAGGAGGATGAGGTGGCTCATCTCGCGGCCGGCCAGGGTCTTGTCCAGATGGTCCTTGCAGACGTAGGCCTCGCAGCCGATGATGGGCTTGATGCCGTTGGCCTTCATGGTCTCGTAGAAGTCGATGGCGCCGTACAGCACGCCGTGATCGGTGACGGCGCAGCTGTCCATGCCCAGCTCCTTCAGGCGTTTGGCCAGCCGCGGGATCCGGCAGGCCCCGTCCAGGAGGCTGTATTCGGTGTGAAGATGCAGATGGGTGAAGGACACGCGGCAGCCTCCTTTCTGCTGATGTTGATCGGTTCGAAGCGCCGGCGGTCAGTTCTGCCCTTCACCGAGAACCAGCATCATCATGGCCCGGGCTTCTTCCATCGTGTCCGTTGACACGGCCAGCCGCAGCACCACGCCGACATTCCCCTGCCGGGTCATGCAGATCACATGGTAATCGTGTGCGCCCGTCGGATACGAACCGATGATCAGCGCGCTGGGGACTCCGTTCAGTTCAAACATCTCCACGGAGTATACACGGGCACACAGGTACTCGGCGGTGGAACGGGCGAGGCGCTCGGTCACCTTGCCGTGATCGTAAAGCGCCTCCGGAGACGCGGCGACCTTGGTCTGGATCACAAAAATGTCACCCAGGCGGGATCCGGGGGCTTTCGTATAGGTCACCTGCGCAGACCCGTTGAAATCTTTCGTTTCCAGGTAGTGCCAGCTGTCCCAGAGATAGCAGGTGAAACCGTCGAATGTCAGCGGGACCATACCCTCACCGGACGCGCTCAGGGGAACGATCAGGCACAAAGCAAGGAGCAGCATGGCCTTGAGCAAAACTTTCATATGATCCCTCTTTCTGTTGTGATCAGTCGGATCAGGGCCTCGGTGACCTTCTCCATATCCTCCTCCGTCCCCACGGTGACCCGGAGCCAGGGTTTCAGGCGGGGGGCGGTGAAGTGGCGGACGAGGATGCCCTCGTTCCGCAAGGCCTGCTGCACGGGGGCGGCGTCCTCTTTGCCCGCGCGGACGAAGAGAAAGTTGGTCGCGCTGGGCAGGACTTCGATGCCGGCGGCCAGCAGGGCGGCGCGGCACTTGTCGCGGGCGGCGACGACTCTCCGGACGGCCTCGTCCGTGTACGCCGTGTCGAGGACGGCGGCCTCCGCGGCGGCCTGGGCCAGGCGGTCGGTGGGATAGCTGTTGAAGGAGTCCCGCACCCGGCGCAGGGCGTCGATCAGGGCGGGCTGCCCCAGGGCGTACCCCACCCGCATGCCGGCCAGGGCATGGCTCTTGGAGAAGGTGCGGACGATCAGCAGGTTGTCGAACTCAGCCAGCAGCGGCAGGGCATTCTCCGGGGCGAAGGCGGCATAGGCCTCGTCCACCAGCAGCACCGCGCCGTTCGCACGGCAGTGCTCCGCGAGGCGGCGGATCTCCGGGATCGGCAGCATGATGCCCGTCGGGGCGTTGGGATTGGCCAGGGCGACCGGCGCGCCCTGCATCAGTCCCTCCGTGTCCACGGTGAAATCCTCCCGCAGCGGGACGGTCTCATACTCCACCCCGAAGAGCTGCGAGTACACCGGATAGAAGCTGTAGGTCACGTCCGGGGCCAGCAGGCGCTTCCCGGCGAAAAAGGCCGCAAAGGCAAAGGCCAGCACCTCGTCGGACCCGTTGCCGCAGAAGACCATGTCCGGGCCGATCCCGTTGACCTTCGCGATGGCCTCCCGCAGCCGGGTCGCGTCCGTGTCGGGGTACAGGCGCAGGCTGTCCGCCAGCCTGCTCAGCGCCTCCGCCACCCGCGGCGACGGCGGGTAGGGGTTCTCGTTGGTGTTCAGCTTGATGAACGTTTGGCCCTTCGGCTGCTCTCCCGCCACATAGGGGGAGAGGGAGAGGGCGAGATCGCTTTCGTAGGGCATAGACGCTCCTTTCGGACAGGCGGCGGACAGCGGCGTGCGCCGGGTCAGTCGATCCCGGCGTTCAGGTCGATATAAAGCGCGGGGCGGACGCAGACGATGCCGACGGTGACGCTGTTGTAGCCGAAATCCGCGTTGTCCGGCACCCCGAAGGCGGCGTCGGTGCCGTGGCCGGACGAGCGGAACCACCACACGCCGGCCCCTCTGCCGTCGACGCTGATGCCGGAGGAAGCGTAAGCCCCGTTGGCAAGGGCATGATCGGTGGGCGCGCACAGCAGGGTGCCGCGTTCGGGGAAGTACAGGCGTTTCTCGGCAAGACTGAGCAGGAAGACCCGGTCCGTCGTGTTTTCGCCGGCTTTTTCATTCCAGGGATCGTGGGCGATGCCGTTGTCGATCATGACCGCAGGAATGGCGGCCCGCTCCGCCTCGCTGAAGGCTTCCGTGAGGAATGTGCCGTTCAGCCAGGCCCGCAGGCTGCAGGATTGCCAGTCCGCTTCCGCGGCTTCCTCGTTGTAGGGCAGCGCGTCCAGACCGAACCGGCTGATCACCAGCGCCCGGCGGCCGGCCGTGTCCACGTCCAGCACGATCCACTCAATGGGCTCGGGACCGTTGGCCTGATCGTTGTCCTGTTCATAATGCCCGAATACGAGGATGTCTCCCACCGCGGGATCGCCGGGATCCGCCGCGGCAGAGCCGAACAGGGCCGCCAGGACGAGCAGCGCCGCAGCGACCGGAAGAATACGCCGCGAGATTCGTTTCATATCGTTCACGCTCCCGCAAAGTCGTCGGAGAGGAAAACAGCAAATGGGTCACACCAACCGGACCGGCACGCCCTCCTCCGCCAGCCACTTCTTCAGCTCCGGCACCGGCAGGATCCCGAAGTGGAAGAGCGTCGCGGCGAGGGCGGCGTCCGCGTGCCCTTCGGTGAGGACGTCGCGGAAGTGCTCGCGTTTGCCCGCGCCGCCGCTGGCGATGACGGGCACCGGCACCGCGTCGGCGACCGTGCGGGTCAGCTCCATGGCGAAGCCCTTGCCCTCGCCGTCGGTGTCCATGCTGGTGAGGAGGATCTCCCCCGCGCCGCGCCGGACGCCCTCGACGGCCCATTCCACCGCATCGATGCCGGTGGGGACGCGGCCGCCGTTCAGGTAGACCTCCCAGCCGCCGCCGGGGCGCGCCTTGGCGTCGATGGCCAGCACGATGCACTGGCTGCCGAAGCGCTCCGCGGCCTCGGTGATGAAATCGGGGTCGCGCACGGCGGGCGAGTTGATCGAGACCTTGTCCGCGCCGAGGTTCAGCAAGTCGCGGATCTGCTCCACCGAGCGGATGCCGCCGCCCACGGTGAAGGGGATGAACACCTGCTCCGCCACGCGGCTCACCACGTCAAGCATGGTGCCGCGGCCCTCGTGGCTGGCGTTGATGTCCAGCAGGACGAGCTCGTCGGCCCCGGCCTCGTTGTAGCGCACGGCCGCTTCCACCGGATCCCCGGCGTCGCGGATGTTGACGAACTGAACGCCCTTCACCACGCGTCCGTCGCGGATGTCGAGGCAGGGGATGATCCTCTTGGTCAGCACCGTCTCACCTCCCGCTCACTGCAGCGCCGCGAAGCGCCGGAGCATCTCCAGCCCGACCGCGCCGCTCTTTTCCGGATGGAACTGGGCGGCCGCCACGTTCCCGCGGCAGGCGACCGCCGTAAAGGGCTGCCCGTATTCGCACACGGCGGCGGTGACGTCGTCCCGGACCTCCGCGGCGCAGTAGGAGTGCACGAAGTAGACACACAGCTCCCGCCCGGCGTCGAAGAGGGGGCAGGCGCGGGTGGCGATGGTGTTCCAGCCCATGTGCGGGATCTTCAGCCCCGGCGCGTCGATGCGGGTGATGCCGCCGGGGAAGAGGCCCAGGCCCTCATAGCGCCCGTTCTCCTCGCTCCACTCGTACATCAGCTGCATGCCCAGGCAGATGCCCAGCAGGGGCTTCCCGGCACTCGCGGTGTCCGTCACGGCGCGGTCGAGGCCGCTCTCCCGCAGGCGCGCGATGGCGTCCCGAAAAGCCCCGACCCCTGGCAGGACCACGTGCGAAGCCCCGGCAATGACCGCCGGATCGTCCGTGATCCGCGCTTCCGCGCCGAGAAAGGCGAAGGCCTTCTGCACGCTGCGGAGATTCCCCATGCCATAATCGATGATCGCGATCATACAACCCCCGTGTGTGGATCCGGGATCCGTCAGTCTTTGATGATGTCCGGGAAATTGCCCTTCAGGAAATGCCTGTATTCCGGATGACCGGCTGCGCCCGCGTACTCCTCCGCGATGGTCCTTTCGACCCACTCACGCATTCTTTCGGACATATCCTCATACCGCACGATCGTGATCAGGCCTTCCCTCTCAGCCTGAAGGATCGCCTCATATGCGTCCGGCACGTATTCCGCGCCGGATACTTTGACCGGAATGCCGCTGGTCGCCGCGTCGGGGATCTGAACGGCGAACCCGGAATCAACGATCGTTTCCGCGCTGTAGATATAGCCGGGGACCCCTTGGTAGGCGCGGATCAGCGCGTCCGGATAGTATTCTTCCAACCGGAGACGACCGTCCTTGTTGAAGCCGTAAGGGCCCCATTTTTGGCATCTGCCCTCATACCGGAATCCTGTTTCCCTGCAATACTTCTCGATGGCGTTGCTCAGGTAGACCAGCGTGTTCTCTCTCTTTCGGGAAAAGTATACCAGCGGGATGCCGTGATTCGAGACGCGGGGCTCCAGCTGCGTCAGTCCCCCGATCGGCGAAGCATGATAGTACATAGGCCCTCCCGATGACCCGGGCGGCCCGTCATATCCCTTTGATGTGGCCGTCCAGATTGGCTTTGATCACGCAGCTGCCGCGCTCCGTGATCTCCCAGACGTGGATCCCCGTGTCGGACGTGCGAAAGAAACAATCCTCTCCGATCGGGATGTGAAGCAGCGCGCCGTACAGCTGGTTCACCATGCCCCCGTGCGTCACGATCGCCACGACGGCATCCGGGCCGTTCTCCGAGAGCACCCTCCGCAGCGCGTTTTCGGCTCTCCCGCGGAATTCGACCAGGGATTCCTGACCGTACACCGCCTGATCGATCGGGAGGTCTGTCACGCGGGGATAGAGCCGGTCCGCGTCTTCGCGGGAGAGGCCTGCCAGCAGTCCGTTGTTGAACTCCATCAGGTCCGGATCAAACGAGACCGCGATCCCCGTCTCTTCGGACAGGTGCCCTGCGGTTTGAGCCGCCCGTTTGAGCGGGCTCGCGCAGATGCGCGTCGGCCTGTGATTCGCGGCCACGTATTCCGCCATGGCCGCGGCCTGCCTGTGGCCCCTTGCGGTCAGTTCAAAATCGGCCCGACCCTCGTGGACGTCCAGGAGATCCGCTTCGGATTCTCCGTGCCTGATCACAAGAAGAAGCATTCTGATCCCCCTTGAAACACCCGGATCAGCGATACAGGATCTCTTCCCGCTTCGGGCCGTTGCTGACCATGCGGATCGGGCATTCGACCTGCTTCTCGATGAACTCCACATACCGGCGGCAGTTCTCGGGCAGATCCTCATACTTCCTGATGCCGCGGATATCGGTCTTCCAGCCGGGCAGATACTCATAGACCGGCTTGCACTTCATCAGCACGGGCGTGGCCGGGAAGTCGGTGATCCGCTCGCCGCCTGCGGTCTCGTAAGCCACACACATCGGGATCTCGTCCAGGTAGCCCAGCACGTCCAGGTTGGTGAGCACCACCTCCGTGGCGCCCTGCACCATCACGCCGTAGCGGGTGGCCACCGCGTCGAACCAGCCCACGTCGCGGGGGCGGCCGGTGGTGGCGCCGAACTCGCCCGCGTCGCCGCCCCTGCGGCGCAGCTCATCCGCTGTATCGCCGGAGAGGCGGCACACGAAGGGGCCGGCGCCCACCGCGCTGGAGTAGGCCTTGGTCACGCAGAAAACGTCCGTCAGGCTCCGGGGCGGCAGACCCGCGCCCACACAGCCGTACCCCGCCAGCGGCGAAGAGGAGGTGGTGTAGGGATAGATGCCGTGATCCGGATCCCGAAGGGTGCCCAGCTGGCCCTCCAGCAGGATGACCTTGCCCTCCCTGTCGAGGGCGTGGAGGAGCTTGGTGGTGTCGCAGACCATGGGCCGGATCTTCTCCGCCAGGTCCCGCAGGTATGAGATCAGGGCCTCCACATCCACCGGAGCCTTGTGATAGAGGTTCTCCAGCAGGCAGTTCTTTTTCACCAGGGCGATGGCCAGGCGCTCCCGGAGGATCTCCTCGTCGTAGAGCTGGCAGACCTGGATGCCCACCTTGGCGTATTTGTCGGAATAGAAGGGCGCGATGCCGCTCTTGGTGGAGCCGAAGGACTGCTTGCCCAGCCGCTCTTCTTCAAACTTGTCAAAGTCCACGTGCCAGGGCAGCAGCACCTGGCAGCGGTCGCTGATCCGGATCTGCGGTTCCGGCACCCCGCGCTCCCGCAGGCCCCGCAGCTCGGCCAGCAGGGCTTCGATGTTCAGCGCGACGCCCGGGCCGATCACGTTGATCACGCTGGGGTGAAACACGCCGGAGGGCAGCAGATGCAGGGCAAACTTGCCGTATTCGTTGATGATGGTGTGTCCGGCGTTGGCTCCGCCCTGAAAGCGGATGACCACGTCGCTCTTCTCGGCCAGCAGGTCCGTGACCTTGCCCTTGCCCTCGTCGCCCCAGTTGGCGCCCACGACTGCGTGAACCATGGAGAACCCCTCCCGCTTATTCATATCTCAGGCCTGCCCGGCAGGCGAAGGACTGAAGCCGCCTTTTGCGGCATTTTCATTATACCCGATTGCGCGGGGATTGGCAAGGCGGGGATTGTACGGGTTTTGTGCCGGTTTCCGCGCGATTTGCGCCCGCCGCCGATCTGTGGTATAATATAATTGGTTTGGTATGCGCACACCGGGAAAGGAGGGGACGGACGTGGAGTCATTCGAGGCCGGCGTGCTCGGCACGGTCTACCGCAACGAAGAGAACGGCTATTCCGTGGTCACGATCCAGGTCGGCAAGCGGGAGAGGACCGCGGTCGGCGCCATGCCCCACCTGCATCCCGGCGAACAGGCGCTCTTCGAGGGGGAGTGGGTGAAGCACGCCAAGTACGGCGAGCAGTTCAAGTGCACGCGCTGCACGCCCATCGCCCCCACCACCCTGCTGGGGATCGAGCGCTTCCTGGCCAGCGGCGCCATCAAGGGTGTCGGCCGCAAGACCGCGAAGGACATCGTGGCGCGGTTCGGCGAGGAGACCCTGACCGTGCTCACGGAGCACCCGGAGCGCCTGCAGCAGATCCCGGGCATGGGGAAAAAGCGCTGGCGGCAGATCGCCGAGAGCTTCCAGGCCGCGTCTGCCGAGCGGGAGGCCATGATCTTCCTGCAGAAGTACGGCATCCCGGCCGCGCTGGCGGCCCGCATCGGCAAGCTCTACGGCGATCAGGCCCAGGCCGTCGTTCAGAACAACCCCTACCGCCTGTGCCGGGACCTGGAGGGCGTGGGCTTTGTGACGGCGGACCGCATCGCCGCCGCAGTGGGCATCGCCCCGGACAGCGAGTACCGGATCGCGGCCGCGATCAGTTATCTCCTGCAGGACGCGGCATCCGGCAGCGGGCACTGCTTCCTCCATGAGGACGAACTGCTCGAGCGGGCGGCATACCTGCTGGGCCTCGATGCCTCCCTCCCCGAGCGGATGCTGCGCGCGATGGCCATCGACCGCGAGGTGGTGCTGACCGAGGCGGATGGGAAGCTGCAGGTGTGGCTGCCCCGCTACGAGTCGGCGGAGCGCGAGGTGGCCCAGCGGCTGGTGGAGCTGGCGGCATCGGCTCCGTCCGCGGACCGCGTGGACGCCGGTCCGGGCATCTCACGGTTCGAGCGGCAGGAGAACGTGACCTTCTCCGAGCGCCAGCGGGAAGCCATCCGCAGCGCCGTGGAGCACGGGGTGCTGGTGATCACCGGCGGCCCGGGCACCGGAAAGACCACCATCATCAACTGCATCCTGCGCCTCCTCTCCCGGGAGGGGAAGGTTTCCCTGTGCGCGCCCACCGGCCGTGCGGCCAAGCGCATGACCGAGGCCACGGGGTGCGAGGCGAAGACCATCCACCGCCTGCTGGAATACGGCGGGGACGAGGGCGCCTTTGCGCGCAACGCTTCCAACCCTCTGGAGACGGACTGCGTGATCGTGGACGAGGCCTCCATGATCGACCTGATGCTGATGCGGTCCCTGCTCCGGGCCATCGAGCCCGGCACCCGCCTGGTGATCGTGGGGGACAGCGACCAGCTGCCCAGCGTCGGCGCGGGCAACGTGCTGGGGGATATCCTCGCCAGCGGCGTGATCCCCTCGGTCAGGCTGACGGAGATCTTCCGGCAGGCCGAGTCCAGCCGCATCGTGGTGAACGCGCACCGGGTCAACCGCGGGGAGATGCCCGTGTGGAACGAGAAGGGGACGGATTTCTTCTTTGAGCGCACGGGCAGCGCGCCGGAGACCGCGGAGAAGATCATGGCCCTGATGACGACCCGGCTGCCGGGCTTCCTCCGTCTGCGGCCGGAGGACCGGGCGCGCCGGATCCAGGTGCTGGCGCCCGCCCGCAAGGGAGAGAGCGGCGTCATCAACCTGAACGCCCTGCTGCAGGAGGCCCTGAACCCGCCTGCGCCGCGCAAACCGTCCCTGACCTGGGGCGACACCGTGTTCCGGCTGGGGGACAAGGTGATCCAGATCCACAACGACTACCAGATGGCGTGGGAGAGGGAGACCGCCGCCGGCTGGGAAGAAGGCCAGGGCGTCTTCAACGGCGACATGGGCATGGTGACGAAGGTGGACCCGGAGGAGCACACCCTGACGGTCCGCTTCGACGAGGACCGGGATGTCACCTACGGCTCGGCGGACCTGGAAAACCTGGAGCTGGCTTATGCCCTCTCGGTGCACAAGAGCCAGGGCAGCGAGTTCGAGGCGGTGGTGGTGCCCGTGTTCGGCGGCCCGCCGATGCTGCTGACCCGCAATCTGCTGTATACCGCTCTGACCCGGGCCCGCACCCTGGTGGTCCTGGTGGGGCAGGAGGCCACCGTGCGGCAGATGGTGGCCAACGACTATGTGCTCAAGCGCAATACCGCGCTGGAGGCGAGGCTTCGCCGGACGGCGGAGATCCTGGGGCAATGAGGAAACCGCGGATCGATTGGGACCGCCTGCTGCGGCGGGCGGATGAAGGCCTGCTGGGCCTGGTGTATCCGGACGCCGCCGTGTGCCTGATCTGCGGGCGCGCGGCCGAGGGGCAGCTGCTGTGCGCCGACTGCCGGGCCGGGCTGGACGCGTGCCGGATCGAAGACGGAGATACGCCCGCCGTGTGGCATTACGAGGCCGAGGCCGGGACCCTCGTGCGGATGCTGAAGGAGCGCGCCGTGGGGCCGGCGGCGGACGTGCTGGCGGAGGGCATGGCGGAGAAGCTGAGCGGGATGAGGGTGCCGCCGGATACGGTGATCACCTCCGTCCCCATGCCCGGGAGGCGGCTCCGGCTGCGGGGCGTGGATCACGGCCGCCTGCTGGCCGAGGCCCTCGGCCGGAAGACCGGGCTGCCGGCGCGGCCGCTGCTCAAAAGGAAGGCGGCGGACGCCCGCACCCAGCGGGGCCTGAGCGCGGAGGAACGCCGGATCAATGTCCGGGGCGCCTTTGCCGCCGCGTGCGCCGCGCCCCGGTGCGTGCTGCTGGTGGACGACGTGCTGACCACCGGCGCCACGCTGGACAGCTGCCGGGAGGCGCTGGAAGCCGCGGGATGCGCGCAGGTGCTCTTCCTGACGGCGGCGAGGGCGGATCCGGGCCGGGCCGATGACACGGCGAAAGAAGGAAGCAAACATGCGAAAATGGATCGGAGCGCTGACCCTCCTGCTGATCCTGACGGCGGGGCTGGCGATCGCGCGGGCGGAGAAGGCTGCTGATATCAGCCGGAAATGCGGGTTCTCCTCAAAAGGGGCCACGCGGGCGGAACTGAAGACCCTCACCGACGACAAGTACACCACCTATCTGAAGGTGAGGGCCGGCGGAGAGATCGCCATCGACGGCAAGGGACAGACGCTGGGCAGCGTCACCCTGCAGTTCTATGACCGCCCCACGGAGACGGAGATCCTGGCAAAGGTCGGGGACGAGTGGGTCAGCGCGGGCGTGCGGGGGAAATACCTCAGCGACTGGGTGGAACTGCCGGAAGGCGCCGCGGCCGTCCGGCTGGTGAACACCTCCGGGGCCCGCATGATGATGGCGGAGGTCACGGTGTTCGGCACCGGCGACCGCCCGGACAAGAGCCCCGAGTGGCATGACTGCGTCAAGGCGGACCTGATGGTCGTGGCCTGCCACCCGGACGACGAGCTGCTGTGGCTGGGCGGCATGCTCCCCACCTACGCGGGGGAGCGAGGCCTGGAGGTCATGGTGATCTACGGCGTGCCCTCCACCCCGCTGAGGCGGCTGGAGCTGCTGGACGGGCTCTGCCACTGCGGCGTCCGGTGCTATCCGGCCTTTATGAATCTGCCGGACCGCTACTGCAAGACCATGACCCAGGCTTACAAAAACTGGGGAAAGAACAAGATGCACCGGCTGATGACGGGCTATATCCGGCAGTATCGTCCGGATGTCATCGTGACGCACGACCTGAACGGCGAGTACGGCCACGGCGGACACCGGGCCATGGCCGACACGGTGTGTGCGGCCGTGGCGCTGGCTGCGGATGCCGGAAAATATACGGACTCCGCCGGGACCTACGGCGCCTGGCAGGTGAAGAAATGCTATCTGCACCTGTATCCGGAAGGTCAGATCCGTCTCGACTGGCACCGGCCCCTGACGCGGTTCGGCGGAAAGGACGGCCTGACGGTGGCGACGGAGGCGCTGGCCATGCACCGCAGCCAGACGGCCCACGGCTGGGCCATGGAGGACGGCGGCGAGATGGACAACAGCGTTTTCGGCCTGTACTTCACGGCGGTAGGACCGGATGAGCGGGGCGGCGACCTGTTCGAGCATATCCTGCCGGAGCCCGCAGGGACCGCGCCGGATACCGTCACGCTGGACGGAGAGACGATCGAAGTGATCGAACTGGAGGAAGATGGCGATGTATGAGGGACAGCGGGTGCGCCTGCGGGCCTTTGAGGCGGGAGATCTGGACGCCAACCATGCCTTTGTCAACGACTACGGGACCCTGCGGGGCATGATGAGCGGGATCCCCTTCCCCTCCTCCGCTGCGGACGAGCAGCAGTGGCTGAACCAGCAGTCCAGCTACACGCGGGGCGAATACCAGTTTGCCATCGAAGACTTCGAGGGGGACCTGGTGGGACGCTGCGGCGTGACCCGGGTGGACTGGAAGAACCGGCTCGGCGAGCTGGCCATCATGATCGGAACGCCCTACCGCGGCCGGGGCTACGGCACCGAGGCCATGGGGATCCTCTGCGATTTCTGCTTCCGGGAGATGAACCTGCACCGCCTGAAGGTCAGCGTGTTCGCCTTCAACGAGCCCGCCATCCGCTGCTATGAGGCCAACGGCTTCGTCCGCGAGGGACTGCTGCGGGAGGAACTGTGGCGGGACGGAGCCTACCGGGACGTGGTGATCCTCGCAAAAATGGCGCCCGCCGCCGGCTGAACCGTTGACAGCGGAGGGTTTTGCGCGTAATATAGGAACGTTCGCCCCGTGAGGCGGATCGGAAAGGTGAGAGACGGGATCATGAAGAAGATCGTGACCAAATTCGGCGGAAGTTCCCTGGCGGACAGCGGACAGTTCCGCAAGGTAAAAGAGATCATCGGGATGGATCCGGCGCGCTGTTATGTGGTGCCGTCCGCTCCCGGCCGGCGCTTTGACGGCGACGACAAGGTGACGGACCTACTCTACCGCTGCCACACCCAGAAGACCGCGGGGGACGAGGCCTGGCATGACACCCTGGACGCCATCGCGGGCCGTTATCTCGACATCGCGGAAGAGCTGGGGCTGAAGGCGGACATCAGCGCCGAACTGGACACGATCGCCGCCAACATCGACGCCGGGGCTTCCCGCGATTACTGCGCGTCCCGGGGCGAATACCTGAACGGCATCCTGCTGGCGGACTTCCTGGGCTGGCGCTTCATGGACGCGGCCAAGGTGATCTTCTTCAACGCAGACGGCACCCTCGACGCAGAGAAGACCAACGTGGTGATGATGGCCCTGCTGGCCGACGGCGAACCCACCGTGGTTCCCGGCTTTTACGGCGTGCTGCCCGACGGACAGATCCACACCTTCAGCCGCGGCGGCAGCGATATCACCGGCGCCATCGTGGCCAGGGCGGTCCTGGCCGACACCTATGAGAACTGGACCGACGTGTCGGGCTTCCTGATGGCGGATCCCCGCATCGTGCGGAATCCCCGGGAGATCAGCGCGGTCACCTATTCCGAGCTGCGCGAGCTGAGCTATATGGGCGCTTCCGTCCTGCACGAGGACGCCATGTTCCCGGTTCACAAGGTGGGCATCCCCACGGTGATCCGCAACACCAACAATCCCCTGCACCCGGGCACCCTCATCAGCCTGCACCTGCCGGTGGAACCGGACGTGCCCACCATCTCCGGCATCGCCGGCCGCAAGGGCTTCAGCGTCGTGGCGGTGGAAAAGGCCATGATGAACAGCGAGCTGGGCTTCGGCCGCAAGGTGCTGCAGGTCTTTGAGGAGGCCGGCATCTCCTTCGAGCACATGCCATCCGGCATCGATTCCATCTCCGTGGTGGTCTCGGGCGAGGCCCTGGAGCCCCACCGGGAGGAGATCGTGCGCCGGATCGCCGACCGCACCCAGCCGGACATGCTGTCTATCCACGACCATATGTCCATCATCGCCACCGTGGGCCGGGGCATGGTCTCCAACTGCGGCACCGCCGCCCGGCTATTCTCCGCCATGAGCCGCGCGGGCGTCAACGTCCGCATGATCGACCAGGGCTCCAGCGAGCTTTCCATCATCGTGGGTGTGGACGACGCCGACTATGAGCGCACCATCGAAGCGATCTACAACGAGTTCGTCGGCTGACGCGGATGATCCCCGGCAGCCTGACACAAGCGCGTGAGACCCGGAAGGAGGCGAGCCCGTGACAAACTTCAATGCCCCTCAGGGGATGCCGCAGACCGGCGGATTTGCTGCGGGCGGCTTCCCGCAGGCCAACGGATACGCTCCCGGACCGCAGCAGACCGGATACGGGCAGAGCGCGCCGGGCTATACCGGCGGACCTGCGGGCGGATACGGCGCCCCCTACACACAGCCGGGATACACGGGCATGAACCCTCCCGGATACACCACCGGCAGCATGCCGCAGGGCGGATATCCGCCCATGCCGGGGTATACCGGAGGGCAGGGCATGCCCGCCGGGCCGATGCAGCCGCAGCAGGGGGAGGAAGAGCCCCAGGGCTTCGACTATGTGCCGAAGACCCGTGGACCCCGCCGGCGCGTGGCCTGGTGGCACTGGGCCGTGGTGGCGGCCGCCGCGCTGGGCGTGGCCATCTTCGCCTATATCAGTTTTCGCCCCGAACGGGCGACCACCGCCCTGGTCCGGACGGCGTCCCTGGGTGAACAGTACAGCGGGGACGCCATCGTGGTGCGCGACGAAGCCGTGTACGACGCCGAGGGCGTGACACAGGTGGAGTACGTGGCGGACGAGGGACAGTGGGTGCGCTACAACACCGAGATCTGCCGCATTTATATCTCCGGCTATTCCAACACGGCCGTCACCTCCCTGCAGGACGCCCGGGACGCCATCCGCACCTACCAGCGCACCCTGCTCACCTCCGAGACGACGGTGGAGGGCCAGCGCTACGCGGCGGAGTCCAACGTGCTGCAGAGCGTGCGCCAGATCCGCGACATCATGGGCGGCGCGCCGGGCAACCTGAGCAACCAGGAGGAGATGCTGACCGCTGCCGTGCGCGACCGCCAGTCCTACATCCGCAACCGGTACTCGTCGGACCAGCGGCTGACGCGTCTGCTGGAGGACGCCAACGTGGCAGAGCAGAAGATCGACTCCTACACCCGCCGTGCCAAGGCCATCGAAGAGTGCATCGTCAGCTTCTATGTCGACGGCTTCGAGTACGGGCTGACCATGAACAACTACAACACCTTCGACCCGGCCCAGGTCCGCTCCATGATGAACGGACAGAAGCCGGACCTCACGGCTTCCCAGCGGGGCAGGACCGCGATCTACCGCACGATCCGGGACAACCCCTGGGCCGTGCTGATGCTGGCCGACGACCAGACCTGGAATCCCGTGGAGGGCCAGGAATTCCGGATGAAGCTGGAGACCTTCTCGGACGACCAGGTGGTCGTGGCGAGGGTGGAATCCTTCCGCCGCACCGGCGGGGAGCTGCTGGTGATCCTGGTGGTGGACAGCGGCGTGTCGGACGTGCTGGACCTGCGGCAGAGCCGCGTGGAGCTCTACAGCGAGAACACCGCGCTCATCGTTCCATCCCGGGCGATCTTCGTCCAGGACGAGATGGAGGGCGTTGTGGTGCGCTCCGGCACCGCCGATCTCTTCGTGCCGGTCACCATCATCCGCCGCAGCGGCGATGACGTCTATATCAGCCCGGTCACGGAGGGCTTCCTGTTTGAAGGGCTGACCGTGCGGCTGTTCTGAGAGGGGGATGCCCTTTGGAGAGATCCATGCTCGAAGCCAATCTTCGGCGCGTGCGGCTTGAACTGGCGGAGGCCGCCGGGGAACGGTATCCCGTCCCGAAGCTGGTGGCGGTGACCAAGACCCATCCGCTGGAAGACATCCTGCCCCTGAAGGATCTCGGCGTCTGCGACGTGGGGGAGAACCGGGTGCAGGAGCTCCGGGAAAAGCTGCCGGCGCTGGCGGAGAATTTTCAGGTCCATCTGATCGGGCGCTTGCAAAGCAACAAAGTCAAGTATATAATGGATACGGTATGCATGATCCACTCCCTGGACCGCTGGTCCCTGGCGCAGGAGATCGACCGTCAGGCCGGGCTGCACGGAGTGCGGATGCCGGTGCTGATCCAGGTCAGTCCGGCCGGGGAGCCGCAGAAGGGCGGCATGCCGCCGGAGGAAGTGCCCGATTTCGCGGCACGGGCCGCAAAGCTTCCGGGCCTGCGGGTGTGCGGCCTGATGGCGGTCATGCCGGATACCGGTGACGAAGACGTCCTGCTGCCGCTGTTCCGCGGGATGCGCGCCCTCTTTGAACGGGTGCGGGACGCGGCCCCCGAAGGCGCCGAAATCAGTGAGCTTTCCATGGGCATGTCCGGGGATTACCGTCTGGCAGCGCGCTGCGGCGCCACCATGGTGCGCATCGGCAGCGCCATCTTCGGCCCCAGACCTTCCCAACTGACCCGCTGACGACCCTGATCAGAACGTTAGGAGCTTGCTCTATGGCTTTATCGAAGATCTTCTCCTCGCTGTCGCACAAGCTGTCCGACGGCCCCTTTGTGACGGAAGAGCCCAACCTGCCCAGCGGGGGGCATTCCGGCTACCGGCCCGAGGATCTCCGGACCCAGAGCCGCCGCGCGCGCAGCCAGGCGAAGGGCTATTCCCAGCAGACGGGCGGCGTCGGCGCTCAGCCTTTGGGCTACACGGGATACGGCAGCAACGGGTATCAGGGCACCGCGCCGCAGCCGGTGGCGGGCGGCACGGGCTCCATGAACGGCTACCCCGGCTCCATGCAGCAGACGGGCATGAACGGCTACCCGGGCCCCATGCAGCAGACGGGCATGAACGGCTACCCCGGTTCCATGCAGCAGACGGGCATGAACGGCTACCCCGGTTCCATGCAGCAGTCCGGCATGAACGGCTACCCGGGCCCCATGCAGCAGACGGGGATGAACGGCTATCCGGGCCCCATGCAGCAGTCCGGCATGAACGCTTATCCAGGAATGGCGATGAACGGGTATCCCGGCGCCGCGCCCCAGGCCGCTGCGGGCGTCGGAATGGCGATGGGCGGATATGCGGGCGCCGCTCCCCAGGGGGCTTTCGGCATGGGCGCCGCGCCCGGCCCGCAGGGATACGCCTATCAGGGCGCACCGCAGCCCGCTCAGCCGAAGCCCGCGCCGGGCGCCTCTTTCTACAGCATGGACGGCTATTCCGGCGCCGTGCCCCAGCCCGCGGACAACGGCTATCAGCAGAACTGGCCCCAGCGGGAGCAGAAACCCTATCAGTCCAAGTTCCGCCGCGGCTCTCAGCCCGAGCGCGGCCGCCGTTCCCTGTTCCAGCGCGGACAGGAAAACCGCGGCGCCGGCGCCGGCACCCGGGACACCATGGTCCAGCCGCCGGTCCCTCCCGTTCCGCAGAATCCCGTGGAGGAGCAGCCCGTCCGGAGCGAGCCGAACATCACCTACATGCCCAACCTCTTTGTTGCGGGAGACGGAGCCGCCTACCGCCATGTGGAGCGCCTGACGCAGCCCATGTCTGCCTCGACCTGCTATCGGCTGATCGAGTTCATGCGGAACGGGGAGACGGTCATCGTCAACACGGAGCTGATCCAGGACGAGCGCGAGAACCAGCGCTGCCTCGACCTCCTCTACGGCGCGGCTTACACCATGAACTGCTCCTTCACCCGCATTTCGGTCAAGAGCATCTACCTGATCGCGCCTGCTTCGGTGTCCGTCATTTCCTATGAGTCGCTGCGCCAGATGAACGAACAGGACCAGGCGGTCCGCTGGCCTGCTGAAAGCGCGATCATGAGCGGCAGCCGCCCGAAGCACACCCCTGTCTTCGGCGGGATGCAGCGGGCCGAGTGAGGAGTTTTCATGAGAATACTGTTTACGATCCTGTACTGGGCGCTGCATCTGTACAGCCTTGTGCTGCTGGCCAGGTCCGTCCTTGGCATGCTGTTCCCGCAGGGCAACAAGTGGACCGCGCTGGCGGAGCAGGTCACCGAGCCTGTGCTGGCGCCGGTGCGGAAGCTGCTGCGGGACCTGTTCCCGAATCTCCCGCCCACCGCTGATTTCTCCCCGCTGGCGGTCATCCTGCTGATCCAGCTGCTGGAGCTGATCGTGGCCAGGCTGACATGATCAGGAGCGACGCCGCCCGACTGGAGGCGCTGCTGCGGGATCAGGCCGTGCGGGCCGCAAGGAGCGGGCGGACCGTGACCGGCCGCTTTCTGCCGGAGACGGACTGCGGCATGGCGGTGCATCTGGCGAGAGAAGCCGGGTTCTGCGCGTCCTTTGACGGCGGCCATGAAGGTGCCGAACGGGTACAGGTCTGCTTCCATCCGCGGGAGGACGCGCCGGTGTTCGACGCCGTGTGGATGGAGATCCGTTGGGATCCCCGGGCGCAGACGCCCGATCATCGCGCTCTGCTGGGCAGCCTGATGGCGCTCGGCGTGGACCGGAGCTTTGCGGGGGACCTGATCGCGGGCGAGGACCGGGCATGGCTCCGCTGCCTTCCGACCCTGGCCGCCATGCTCCCCGATCAGTGGCATGAGGCAGGCCGGACCGCGATTTCGGTGCGGCTGCCGGAGGATGTGCCCGAGCTGCCGACGCCTGTGGGAAAGAAGCTCCGGGACACGGTGGCATCGCCGCGCCTGGACGCCGTGCTGGCGGCGGCCCTCGGAAAGTCCCGGGAAAGCGCGGCCGAGCGGGTCCGGCGCGGTGACGTGGCGGTCAACCATCACACCGAGGTGCGCGTGGACCGGCAGCTGGCACCGGGGGACCTGCTGAGCGTGCGCGGCTTCGGCCGGATCCGGGTGACCGCGCTCTCGGAGCCGAACCGGAAAGGACGTCTTCCCATTCAACTGGAGGTATTTTCCCGGGATCCATAAAACCCTGCGACAGCATCGATCAGGATGAGAGGAGCGTTACCATGAGCGAGCGGATTACGGTCAATGTGATCGCCAACAAGGACTTTCAGGTCAGACCCATGGGGTACGACCAGGACGAGGTGGACTCCTTCCTGGATGAGATCTGCGACGAGCTGGATCGCATCGCGGCGGAGACTGCCGATCTGAAGGAGCAGCTGCGGGAGGCCCAGGCGGCTGCCAGCCGCGCGGCGGTCCAGCCCGCGCCGAAGCCCGCCGCACCGGCGCCGCAGCCCGCGCCGAAGCCCGCCGCGCCGGCATCCGGCGGAAACGCGGAAGTTATGGGCATCCTCGAACTGGCGAACCGGCTGAAGGAGGAGACCCTGGCGGAAGCCCGGAAGCAGGCGGAGCAGATCATCGAGAAGGCCAATACGGAAGTCCGGACCCAGATGGGCGGACTGATGGAGGAGCGCGACAGCCTCACGCACCAGGTGGAGGCCCTGCGCAAAACCGCCGCGGATTACCGCGAGCGCTTTACCGGCCTGCTGAAGGCGCAGCAGGATGCGCTGGAGAAGATCAGCGACCTGTAACAGATACCCGGGTCCCCTGTGTACCGATCACGGACATACGGCGGGGTCCTGCCGGGACCGGGACGAAAAAAGAGCGGCGATGCGATCGCACTGCCGCTCTTTTTGTCTGTCTGTCAGGCCCGCGTCACTTTGCAGACTGCCCCGCCCTTGTTCAGCAGGGCGGCGGCCCGGCGCGCTTCCGTAAAGCCGGCGCCGCGCGTGAGGGTGACGGGGACCCGATCCAGCGTGTTCTTTGCGGTCGCCAGATCCATCCGGGGATCCCATGTCCGCAGCGCCCGGATCACATTGAGGGTCTCATCCCTCCGGTAGCCGGTCAAAGCGAGATCGTACCGGCCGTCCGTATCCATCTCGGGCCACGTCGCGCTCCCCTCCGTGACCGTGATGTGCGCGTATTCCGCGATCAGATCCATCAGCTTGCGCAGATCGTTTACCAGGATATTCCTGATCCGGAGGGGACAGACGTCCGGCTGCCTGAAAGCGATCACCGCGGTGGCGGTCTTCTTCAGGAGCCTGCCTTCCACCGAGAATGTGATGGAACGGATGGTGTCATACATCAGGGCCGTGGTCCAGGTCTGAGGTTCGCGAATGAACCGGTATTCCTTCTTGATCAGCACACACATGGGCGTCGCCGTTACCGTGGTGATCGCGGTGCTCTCATGCAGCTCCTCGGGGGCAGGGAAGGAGCCGAAGTCATCACAGGACACGCCGGTGTTGAACCTGGTTTCCCGGAGCTTGAAATTGACGGGATCCGATTTTTCCGGGGGTTTCACATAGGGGACCGGGAGCAGGAATCCGCGGGGGAAGTCGTTGGAGGAGGAACCCACCCAGGGAGAATCGCCTGTCCTCGCCGCGGAGGCAGAAGCCGGAGCCGGCGCGGGGACCGGAGCGGGAGCAGGCGCGGGAGCCGGAGCGGAAACCCGTGCGGGGGCCGGGCCGGAAGACCGCGCAGGCGCAGGCCATCTGCTGTCCGCCACCTCGACCGAAACGCGCTTTTTCTCGCGGTCCATCTCGAGGATCCTGACATCCAGCAGATTGCCGTTGACCAGCTCTCCCGGGGCGAAGGGACAGGCCTCGGCGGAGATCAGCGCCGACATGCCCTCCGCCAGCGTCACATATATACCGGCGGCAAAGGTTTCGAATACCGTGGCCTCGACGACGGCGCCGGGACGGTACGAAGGATCCCGCCAGGGATCGTAGTCCTCGCCGGAGAGATCGGGGATCGCTTCTTCCCCGTCCGCCTGTCCGGGCTTGCTGTCGGGGATGTCGACCCACATCGCCGGCCGCACGCCGCAGTTGGGGCAGTCAACGCTGTTGTCTCCGATAAAGCCGTCGGGCAGCACACAGGCGCAGCGGCCGGCCTGATCGATGGGACCGCGCAGCCACCAGGTACAGGTGTCCTGGTTGAAGATCCCGCGGCTCTTGCCGTAGGGCGTGATGCCGCACTTCCGGTCACGGCTGCCGGGCAGGCAGCGCTTCAGCTCCTCCGCGCTCAGCAGGAAGACCTGATCCTGGGTCGCCATGGCGCCGCCGTTGTCCAGGTTCACCGTGAAAATGCGGTCCCGCTCATAGCGGTCAAAGGCCTTGCGCAGGAACTCATCCTGCAGCCATACGCGCAGGGGAGACTTTTGCCAGGTGTCCCGGGAAGCGAACTTCGACTTGCCGAAGGGCATCGCGTCCAGCGCGCATTCGCTGACGACCAGCTTCCGGTCGCCCTGCTTCTCCAGGACCCGCCAGCGGATGGACTCCGGAGAGCCGCCGCTGACGCGGGGATACCGTCCGAATGTGATGTACTCGGCGGGAGCCGCGTTCTCCTCCGGCTGAGGCGCCGCGGTCAATCCTTCCGCACAGATCCACATGGCGGGACGGGCGCCGACACAGGAGAACTCCTCGGTGCCTGCGGGAACAGCCTCCATCTCGCCCCACGGGGCCACACAGAAGGCCTCGCCGATGTGCGGGCCGGGCGTGCGCAGCCACCATCTGCAGGTGGGGCCGGGCTCATCGTCCCGGATCGTGTCGATGCCTTGGTATTCCGCGTATCCCGTATACCCGCAGCATCTGGACTGTGCAGATGAGAAGAGGCTTTCCGCCTCCGAGCAGCTGAGGAAGAACAGGCGGTCGCTCGTGTCCGGTCCGCCGTTCGTGCGTGCGGAGCCGCCCTGCCCGGGACCGTTATCGACCCGGGTGGTTCGGATGCGCTGCCGGTCTTCCGGTGTGAAGCAGGCGTCCAGGAACTCCCCGTTGACCCACTGCCGGATCTGGCTTCCTTCCCATGTGACGTCTTCCTTGCACCACAGCCAGGACGCTTCATACGGACCCACATCCAGCGCCTTTTCGGAGATCACCAGGGCGTCGGACGCCTCTGTCCGGAGCACCAGCCAGGTGACCGGCTTCTTTTCGCCGCTGTCATCCTGCCAGTAGCTGCCCAGAACGATCCGGTCGCCCGCTTTCAGGCCGGATCCGGCTGCCGTCTGCCGCGTCGCGGCGGCGGTCTCCGTTTTCGCGGCGGTGCCGTTGTGCGATGTGTCATTTCCCGGGGGATCGCCGCGCTTCGCGCCGGGCTGCGGCAGGGGGGCCGCGGACGGCACGGAAGCCGCCTGACGGATGGACAGGGACATGCGCTTATAGCCGGGATCCACGCGAAGCACCTTGACATTGACTTCCTGATGGATGCGGACAGCCTGGCCGACGTCGCTGACCGGCTCATCCGAGCACTCGCTGATGTGGACCGTTCCCTCCAGTCCGGGCTCCAGCTGCACCGTGGCGCCGAACTTTCCGGAGATGCCGACCACAACGCCCGCGAAGGTGGCCCCCACGGGATAGCGCCGGGCCGCGTCTGCCCAGGGATCGGAAGGATCGGCCGGCTGCGGAACGGTCCGGCCCTGCGGCGCCGCTTTCCGGCCGGAAGGCGCGGCTTCGGGCTCCGCCTGACGGATGGACAGGGAGATGCTTTTCAGGAAGCCGTCCACCCGCAGCACCCTGACCCTGACCTGCCGGCCCACGCGGACCACCTGACTGATGTCGCTGACAGGCTTGTCCGAGCACTCGCTGATGTGGACGGAGCCGGTCACTCCGGGTTCCAGCTCGACCGTGGCGTTCAGCTTGCTGACCGCGGTGACCGTGCCGCTGCATGTGGAGCCGACGGGATAGCGTTCCCGGATGCCTTCCCAGGGATCGGCGGGCGCGGCCGGGGCCGCATGGGGGGCCGGATCGCCGCCGGATCGGGGCTGCTGCGGTGCCTGCGCCGGCTGTACCGTCTGCTGCGCGCGCGCGGCCTGCGAGGACTGCACGGGCGACGGGTCTTGCGGAGGTTCGGGCGTGTCGGGCTTCTCCTCCGTCTGCCGCTGCACCGGTGCGGCCGTGCCGAGGAGCGCCTGCCTCAAGTCCTCCGCGTCGGCGAACCGATCCTCGGGCTTGAAAGCACAGGCCTTCAGCACCGCGTCCATCAGGCCCCGCTCCACGCCTTCGATGGGCGGGATGGGCCTCCCGGTGATCCGGGCCGTGATGGACTGGGTAAAACTCATCCCCTGATCCATGAAGGGCAGGCGGCGCTTGTTCAGCATCCAGTAGAGCACCAGACCCAGGGAATACATATCGGCATGCGTGTCATAGTGCTGGCTGGAGGCCACCTCCGGCGCCATGAAGGCGTCGGTGCCCACTCCGTGGGAGTGGGTGCTGGAACCGGCGCTGAGGGTGCGGGCCAGGCCGAAGTCGCCCAGCTTGCAGCTGCTGCGCCGGTTCATGAAGATGTTGCCGGGCTTGATGTCCCGGTGCAGGATCCGCTCTTCCGCGCAGTACTGGAGCAGATCCGCCATGGTCGCGCCGATCTGCCGGACCGCCGCCTCGGTGACGGGATGATCCTCCATCCAGGCGGTCAGGGGCGTCAGCAGCTCCATGCGAATGAAGATGTCCCAACTGTTGTCGCTCTCGTACTGCACCACGCTGAAGTCCTCGCACCGCACCACCGCGGGGTGGTCGATGAGGCGCTTCATGGTCTGCACTTCCGTCACGGCGCGATTCACCTGGGCACGGATCTCTTCCTCGATCTGTCCCATGGTCGAGCCCATGGAGCGCAGGGCATCCACGTAGCCGCGCTCCTTGGGGATCTGGATCACCTTGAGGGCGCTGACGGAGTCGACGCCATAGGTGTTCTTGCGGATCTCATACACGGATCCGTAACCGCCCTCGCCGATGAGCCTGACGACCTCCCAGCTGTCCAGAACGATATCGCCCGGACGGAAGGGGCGGGGGCCGCGTGCGGGCTCGATCTGCCAGGTGGTGGAACCGAAACCGGTCATTTTGCTTTTTCCTCCTGCGCGGCTGCCGCGGCGGAAGAGCCGAAGCACGGCGCGTCGATGCGCACCCACATGGCGGGGCGGATGAGGGCCCGCTCGGTCGCCGCGGTGCTCCGGGCGTCTCCGTCACCGTCAACGATATACGCATCGGTCGTGTTCGTTCCCGGCGAACGCAGCCACCAGGCGGCATAGCCTTCTTCGTTCTTCGTGATGTATTTGGAAGCGGCGGCCTTTTCGGTGGGTTCGCACCGGCGCAGCGCCGGAGCGCCCAAGTACTGCCAGGCTTCCTTCCAGCTCAGCAGGAAGACGCTGCTCTGCGTGCTGTCGCTGGCGGTCGTGATGCCGGGCCGGTTCTGAGAAGCGTCGTTGCTGACGGTGCTGCTCACGATATAGCCCCGTTCCTCCTTGGTGAAGGCGGTACCCATGAAACCGGTGCCGGTCAGGCCTGCGAGCGATGTCTTGACAGAGCTGTTGTTCCAGGTAACGGTCTGCACATAGGCCGAAGACGCCCTGAACTGCTGCACATCCAGGCCGTATTTGCTGAGCAGCAGCACTTTGCCGTTTGCCTCATCCACGTCCAGAACGATCCACTCGATGGGTGTCTTTTCATTCCCGGCCGCGCTCTGGGCATAGGAGCCGAAAGTCACCGTGTCGCCCGCCTTCACGCCGGAGGATTCCCAGGGCCAGGAGAAGCCCGGCACCAGCCGGGGCAGGGCAAAGTACGCGGCCGCGGCCAGCACGAGCAGCAGGAGGATGAACTTCAGCAGCCCGTGCTTCTTTTTCTTCGGGGGACGGGGATCGCCGCCCGGACGGCCCCTGTCTCCTCCGGACGATCCGTTTCCGCCGCCCGTTCCGGTCTTTCCGCGGCCGCCGTCCGTCCCGGCGGTCTTTTCCCTGTAGGTGAAGATGATCTCGTCGCAGCCGGGAACGCCCTGTTCGCTGCACGTGACGAAAGCGGTGTCCGGCGTGCCCGGTTCGACCGTATAGTCCGGGAAGGATTCGGTCTTGATGGCCTTGATCTCGCCGGGGTCCAGCTTGACTTGGGTCCTCTTCAGCTGTTTGCCTGTTTTCGCCTTGTGCAGCACGACCACCGTGGAGGCGCTCTTTTTGCCGGCGGGCTTTTCTTCTTCTTCGACGCGCTCGGGAGCGATGGCGGTGTAGTCGATCCACATCACGGGACGGATGCAGACGGTGTCGTTGCTGACAGAGGCGCTCTCGAACTCGCCGTGCGCGCTGACACACGCGGCTTCGGCGGACTCGGATCCGGGAGAACGAAGCCACCATTCGCCTGCGCCGCGGCCGTTCAGTGTGGCGGTCTTGCTGGTGAAGGCGAGACGGTTGACGGCGTAATCGGTGGGACACACGGCGCGGCTTGCGCCCGTGCGGAACCAGCGCTGCGCGTCCTTCCAGCTCAGCAGGAAGATCTTGTCCTCGGTTTCGGCATCGGGACGCTCGGGCCAGTCGGGATTGCCCTGATGCTGGCTGTTGTCGACCTTCGTGGCGAGGATGGCCTTCTGTTCCGCTTCCGTGAAAGCGGTCGTGAGGAACTCACGGTTCAGCCACCTGCGCAGCGCGCAGTTCTTCCAGGCGACCTCGACCGCGTTCCCGTGATAGGGCTGCGCCTCCAGCAGGTCCCGGCTGATGAGCAGGGCCTTGTGGTTCGGCTGGTCCACATCCAGGACCTTCCACACGATGGGCTGCGCGCGGCCGTAGGCATCGTTTTCCTGGCGGTATTGGCCGAGCCGCACACAGGAACTGATCGCGGGGATCTGGTTTTTCGGCACCTTGCCGACGGCGCGGTACCGGAAGACCACGGAGGACGCACTGGGCTTTCCGTCGGACGATACGGACACCGTCACGGCCCTGGCGCTTTCGGGCAGGGGCTCGTGATCCGGGATCTGCGGAGGCGCGATGGTGCGCTTTTCACCCGGTCTGAAGACCACGCTCCGCTTCTGGAGCTCCTTGTCATCGGCCTTGCAGATGATCTCAACGGTGACCTGAAAGGGCGGATCCTTCACGGGGCGGTAGAGGAAAGTGACGGAGGAATGGTCCGGCACGCCGTCCTCGCTCACTGTGATCACGATGCTGCGCGGCGCGCCGCGATCGGGCTCGTATCCGCTGAACGAGCCCGCGGTGAAGACTTTTTTCTCCCCGGGCTTGAGCACCACGGTGGCGTCCTGCAGGATGATGCCCTCCAGGGTCTGATGGGTGACGGTGATCCGGGCTTCCTTCGGCTTCACCCTGTACAGGAAGGAGACGGCGGGCGGAACGGGCTTGCCGTCGTGATCCAGCGTGATGGTCACATCCCCCTGGTTCGGCAGAGGATCGTGGCCGTCGATCTCGACAGGCCTGACGGTGACGGTCTGCCCGCTCTGGATGACGATGGTCTGTTTCTTCAGGACCGTGCCGTTCTCCAGCTTGTGCAGGATCTCCACGGAGGTCGTCGTGGGCTTGCGGCGATAGAGGAAGACGACCTGGTCGCGGTTGCATTGCCCATGAGCGTCCACGACGAGGCTCACGCTGCTGGGGGAGCCGGAAGCCGGAACATAACCGTCGAAGCTCGCCGCCCGGACGGTTTTGCGCTCCCCTGCCCGCAGGGTCACCGTGTCATCGCCCAGGATCACGCCTTCCTGCGTCTTGTGCAGGATCTTCACGACGGAGGGCTTGTCCGCGGAGCGGAAAAAGAAGGTCACCGAAGGCGGGGTGGGCTTCCCGTTCTCGTCCACCTTGACCACATAGCTGGTGGGCGCGTGGGGAAGCAGCTCGTGGTCCTCGAAGGACGGAGCGCGGACGGTCCTGCTCTGCCCCGGCTCGAGGGTCTCGGTCCACTGCTTCAGCACAAAGCCGTCCATCGTTCTGCAGAAGACGTCGACGTCGGCTTCCTTCACCTTCGGCTTGTAGACGAAGGTCACGCCGTGCATGCTGGGGTTGCCGTTCTTGTCCACCGTCACGACGGTGTTGTCGGATTTCTTGTTGACCAGCACATAGTCGTCATACACGGCGGCTGTGATGGTCTTTGTCTGTCCGGCGGGGATCTCGACGGTCGTCCGGGCCAGATCCACGCCGTCCACGGTGATGTGCACGACTTCGATCTCGGCTTTGTCGCGCCTGTGTTTTTCGCCGCGCAGCGCCAGACTGAACTCGTTGCCCGTGGCGAAGCGGTCTTCCGGCTTGAACGCGCAGGCCTTCAGGACCGCGTCCATCAGGCCGTCCTCCACGCCCTCGATGCGCGGGAGCGGCTCGCCGTGATGGCGCAGGCCCACCGCGACCTGATAGTTGGCGCGGTCCAGGAACGGGATCCTCTGCCCGTTCAGCAGCCAGTACAGCAGCAGGCCCAGACAATAGATGTCCGAGCGCGCGTCGTAGGGCTGGCCGTTGGCCACCTCGGGCGCCATATAGTCATCCGTGCCCGCGGCGCGCGAGGCGGCGCGCGATTCTTCCGAGAGCTGGCGCGCCAGGCCGAAGTCTCCCAGCTTGGCGTTCCCCAGGGGGTCGACAAAGGCGTTCTCGGGCTTGATGTCGCGGTGCAGGATCTTGTGCTCCTCGCACTGCTGGAGGAGTTCCGCCAGGGTGGAGCCGTTTTTCCTGACCCATTCCTGGGTCACGTTGTTCTTGCGCGTCCACTTGTCCAGCGAAGTCAGCAGCTCCATGATCATGCTGATCTCCCAGACGCCCTCGTCCGTGTACTCGACCACCTTGAAGTTTTCGCAGCGGACCATGCCGGGGCAGTTGCACAGCTCCTGCATCGTCCGGATCTCCTGCACCGCTTCTCCGGCCTGGCGCCTGAGTTCGCTCGAGATCTCGATGTCGGTCAGGCCCCGGCTCCTCATGGTGTCCCAGTAATTGGAGCGGCGGGGGATGGTGATGACCTTCATCGCCCGGGACATCATGATGCCCATCTGGTTCTTGCGGATCTCATAGACCGTGCCGGACTCACCGCCGCCGAGCACCCTGACGACTTCCCATCCGTCCATGACGATGGTCCCCGGAGGGAACGGGCGCTCGCCCTTGCGTCTGTCTTCGGTGTCCCTGGCTTCGTAGTCCCAGGTTTCGCCGCCCCAATCCAAATCGAATTCGCTCATGACTGATTCCCTCCGCAGGCTCTGATCGTTCAAACACACCGGGAAACACGGGGGAGATCCCCGTCCGGTCCTTTCCATTTTGCGCGGCACCGGGAAAAGGCGCCGCCTTTGCTCCGATGGTCATCACGTGAAGGATACCACAAAAAACCACGTCCTGCAACAAATCCGCCCAAAAATTGTGGAGGACGCGGAAGCGGCTCCCGATCCGGCATTGAATCGCGAGTTCAATAAAAAGCAGTTGAAATTGTCGCGGTTTTCAACTATAATGGCGGGGAGATTTTCAGATGATTTCGTTTCCGGTCCGCATTTGACGGACCTATCGCGTTCACGGGGGAATTCTGAATGTGTGATACGAACAAGGTCGCCTGCAGGGGCTGCGGCGTCACGCTGACCATACCGGAGGGCAGGAATGAGGTACGCTGCGATTACTGCTACAACATCAACCGGCGGATCGTCCCGGCCGCGGCCCAGGAGGACCAGTCCGTGGACGAGTGGCGCTGGCGCGCGGACCTGGCCTGCAACCGCCTGGAGTTCGACGAGGCGGAGTTCTATTACCGCCTGATCCTGCGCAAGGAGCCGGCGAACGTGGAGGCCCTGTGGGGCATGATCCGCTGCAGGTACGGCGTCCAGTATGTGGCGGACGACAGCGAGCGCGAGTCGGACAAAAAGGACAACGACCCCGACAAGCGGGTGCACATCATGTGCGCCAGGCGGCTGGACAGGCCGGTGCACGAACTGAGCGAATACCTGAAACTGAGCGAATTCATCAATGAGGTCAGGGCGAAGGAGATCGAGAAAAAGGCCGACCGGGCGGAGAGCGACAGAGCGAAGCGCCTGGAGAGGGACCTGGAGCGCCTGACCAGCCAGCAGTCCGCCCTTCAGCATCTCCGGATCGACGGCGCCGCCGAGGATTACGACGTCTTCATCTGCAGCCAGGATCAGATCGCCGTGACGGACGAGAACGGAGAGACGATCTATCGCGACTCGCCGGACAAGGAATGGGTCGGACGCTTTTACGAGGAGCTGGACCGGCAGATCCGGGAAAGAAGACAGGGCCAGAGCCGGACCCAGATCCTGCCCGAGATCCGGGTGTTCTATGCGCCGAAGTCGACCCTGGACCATGTGGGCACGCATTTTGCGAGCCTGTATGCCCATGCCCTGTTCAGCGCGCGCATCATGCTGGTCATGGGGACCGGCCGATCCATGTTCGACTCGGCCTGGGTCAGCGCGGTGATGGATGATTATATCTGGCTGAAGCGGACATACCAGATGGAACGGAAGATCATCGGACTCCACAACCGGTCCGAGGCCCAGCCGGGCGACAGGGATTACAAGCTGTTCCTGCCGCCGGACATCCAGCCCGCCGTCACCCGGAGTTTCTCGGCGGACCAGATCCAGGAGACCATCCGGAACCTGGTCGATGAGATCTATAAAACGATCCTCCGGGACGATCCCAACGATCCCTTCCGCAGCAAGATGAGCGAGCGCCTGTACGGCGACATGCGGAAAAGCTACGCGGAGATGGAGAGCAAGTTCAACGGCCTGGTGCAGCAGAACGCGAAGCTGCAGGCGACGGTCGACGGCGAAGAGAACCGCAGACAGACGGCCGTGAACGAGGCGCTGAAGAACGCGTCGACCATGTACTCGACCCAGATCGACGGGATCCGGGAAACCAACAGCCTTGCGCGGCGGGCCATCGAAGCGGAAAAGGACGAGGCCCTGCGGGAATGCGCGGCGCTCAGGGATCAGATCGGCAGGAAGGACAACGACCTGATCGCACGGGATGTCGAGCTGCGGATCACGAAGGAAAACCTTCAGGCCGCAGAAACGAACCTGCAGACCGCACAAGAAGAGATCAAAAGCCTGAAAGACGAGATCGAAGAACTGCGGAAAGACCGTAGACTCCCTCCTCCTTTGCCGCCACTGAAGATCCTGAACTACGGTTTCGTGCAGGCATCCGAAGGTCCCGGGACTCCGATGAATCCCCTGGGACCGGACCTGTCCCTCGTCAGGAACCTGAAGCACCCGGAGAGGATCCGGTTCATTGCGGTGGCGCTCAGATCGGACACGCAGATGCGGGTCCACGTCCGTCTGCAGCATAAGCCGAGCGAAATGGACGACATGAAGGACGCCGTGCTCAGGCCCAAAATGGCCGGGAGCGTCGGCTTCCCGATCGATCCCTCCAAACTGTCCCTGTATGACGGAGATTTCCAGCTGACCGTGACCGATGACAAAGGCACGCAGCTCATTCGGGAGAACCTGCGTCTCAAATCGGCACATCTCTGATCCGGACGCTGCGCGGGGAGGATACAAGATGGCATATGTGTGCCCGAACTGCGGCAACACGGACTTCGCCGGCATTCCGGAGGGAGACGCGGTCCGCTGCCCGGTCCCCGGATGCGGATGCACCTTCACGCCCGGGAAGACCCTGTCCCGGGAGCCTTCGGACGACAGCGAGGTGATGTGGGTCCACCCCCGGGGCGGGGAGATCCGCGTGGGGGATACCCTCGTGGTGCGGGAAGGACAGGCTGCCCGCTTTGTCAGCGGCGGCACGGCGTCGTGGCTGACGGGCCCCCTGACGCGGACCGTGGGCTACGAATGGC
The DNA here is from genome assembly GCA_902767565.1 of uncultured Eubacteriales bacterium. GTDB lineage: Bacteria > Bacillota > Clostridia > Christensenellales > Aristaeellaceae > RUG11272. Next base: position 223,396 of record CACXHY010000002.1, read on the forward strand.
GCAGCGAGGAAGAGATCCTTCGGGCCCGCCAAACGGGAGAGGAGATCCCGCGGCTGAGCGATACGTCCCTGGCATTCGTTGATCTGCGGGTCCACAGGGACCTCCTGCTGCGCTTCGGCGGCCTGCGTCCTTTCTGGAAGAAGATCGCGATCCGGCCCGTATTCCGGGCGGACCTGTCGGTCTCCGATCCCCGGCTTCTCTGGGACCATGTTCCGGCGGGCGCCGTGCTGACCCTGCAGGATGTGTGCCGCTGGACGGCGGAACGCCTGCAGAACGCGCTGGAGGAGCAGATCCGTGCCCTGATCCCCGCGGATGCGGACGACGACGAGATCCGCTTCCTGCTGGAACGCACGATCCATTCCCCGTCCCTTGCCGTCGCCGGCGCCGCCGATCTGGCGGCCGATCTCGGCATCCGGCTGGACAGGGTGGTGATCTCTTCCTGCGAACTGCACCGCAACTGGTGCAGCGAATGCGGGCTGGCGGTCGATTACCCGGCCGAAGCCTGCCCCTCCGGGCATCCCATCCGCTGGTGTCCCCTCTGCCGGACGGTGATCCATCGCGGCACCGGGCGCTGCGCGGGCGGACATCAGTTCGTCTGGTGCCCCTACTGCCGGATGAACGTACATGAGCGCTGCCTGGTGCATCACGGCGGCGTCGGGCCCTTCCAGCCGGACATGAAAGTCAAAGGAGAATGAGCATGAAACAGAACGGCACCCGGGAAAACAAGATCCTGAACCGCGTGTTCACGGGCTTCGGCGGCATCCTGGCCCTGTCCCCGGCGGTGGCCACCGTGACGCTGATCGCCATCGGCATCTTCCTTTTCTTCGCGCTGCTGGCCGGCATCCTGATCTGGCCCGCGCTGATCCGCTGCTGTTCCTCCACCGACCCCGAAACGCAGAAGGCGCTCTCCCTGTGCATCGCGGCCGCGGCCGGCCTGCTGGTCTCCTCCGTGATCAACATCATCCTGGCCTACAAGATGGATGAATATCATTTCTCCACGGGGCTCCTTCCCGCGTTCTTCATCAACCTGCTGGCCTGCGTCATCGGCGTGGCCGTCAGCGGCCTGAAGATCGTGAACCCCGCCATCGACGCCCTGTCCTCCAGCGCGCTGATGAGCCTGTGCGTGCAGGGCCTCTTCGCGGTGCTGTGCTGCCTGCTTCCGACGGTGACGGCCGCGCTGCTGGGCATCGCCTTCTGCGCCATCGGCAATCTCTATTACGACCTCAGGTCCTGAGAACTGACTGGGGAGGTAACCACATGGAGGACGGTTGGAACGGGCAGGACGCGTCCTGGCTGGCGGCGATCCCCCTGGAGCGCGCGAAGGGCACCGCGATCCCGCCCGACTGCATCGGCGCGGAGGTCACGGCGGGCGCCCTGACCTATCTGTACGCCGTCGGGGAGCCGGTCCGGGCGGGAGACGGCGTGCTGCTGCTGGCGAAAACCGGCCCGATGACCCTGCACTTCGCGGTGGGGAACGCGCTCCCGGGCGTTTATCCGGGCCGCCCCGAGAGCTTTTCCCTGGGCCTGTGCGCCGAGGTGAAGGTGCGGGCCGGCCCCCTCAGCGGACTGATCCGGCTGCGGCAGCTGGCGGGAGCCCCCGCAAAGCTCTCCCTGCGGCAGGCATACGAGAGCGTGCTGCAGCCCGAAATGGAGACCCTGTGGCGGGATGCCGCCGCCGGCCTCGCCCCGGGGCCGCAGACAAGGGCCTTCTGGTCGGAGCGGCAGAGGGCGCTGGCAGAGGCTGCCCAGGGGAGGATGTACCGTCTGCTGCTGCATTACGGGATCCTGGTCGCCGGCGACTGTCACGTCAGCGGGATCGCGCCGGTGAGACTGAGCATGTATACGGACTGAACCGATTCATTGAAGGAGGAAGACAGTATGGGTGTTTTTGACAAGGTGAAGGGATTGTTTGGCAAGAAGAAAGAGGAAGAGCAGGCACAGACCGCGGCGCCTCAGCCCGAGCCCCAGCCCGAACCCCCGAAGCCGGAACCGCCGAAGGAAGTGAAGCCGAGCGCCGCCGAGATCAGCAGTCGGAACACCCAGAGCGCCAAGAAGCTGGCGGCCGACATCGACCAGATCCGCAGCCTCCTCGGGACGGAATACCTGAAGCAGTGTGACGAAGCCTCTGTCGGCACGGTGGAAGGCTGCCTGGCCAGGGTGCAGGACCGGCTGTCCGAGGTGCACGAAGTCGTGCAGGACCAGTCTGAACTGGACGCATCCATCGGGGACATCCTGACGGCCGTGAAGAGCGTGATGGAAAAGCTGCAGGGCTCTGTCGAGCAGCTTGAAGGCGTGCTGCAGCAGCTGGAGACCGTTGCGGACTGGCGCTTCCGGGCGGACAAGGCGGATCAGGTGCCGTACAAGGCGAGGATCGCGCACGCGCAGGCGAGCATCCTGCTGGAACAGCTGTATGAGGCGGATACCCGGGCGCAGCTGGAAGAAACCACGAAAGAGTTTCAGGAAGCGAATGCGGCAGGAAAAGACTTTTCGGTCACCGGTGCGATATCCGCGCGCGGCCAGCAGCTGCAGGAAAGCATCAATGGTTTCAAACAGCGTATCGCGCAGTACCGCAGTACGATCGGTGAAAGCGAGATGCAGCTGACCCGGATCGTGACGGTGCCGGACCCGGCGCGCAGAAATCAGCTGATCGAAGAATCCCGCGCGAAACACGAAGAGATGATGAGGGCGCTGGCCCGGGAACGGGAAGAGCATCAGAAACGCTATTTCGAGCAGATGGCCGAGTGGGAGCGGACCAAAAAGCGCTTTAAGGAGGCGCAGGTGGTCGTTGCTTCCAACGCGGAAAAAGAATTCGCGAACGCGATCAACAACGCGGCGCAGCAGAATGCCGAGACCGCGGCCGCAACCACGGCCAACGAAGCGCCTGCCGAGGAGGAAGAAAACGAGCCTCTGGCGCAGAACCTGAACTGATCGGCGGCTTTTCGCCGGAACGACCCGCCACGGCGGAGACGACACGATGTGCACACCAAAGGAGGCAGAAGCATGGGACTTTTCGGTAAAGGAAGCGTCAAGAGCCGCAAGGAGAATCACGCCGCGGAAGTGGCCGAGCAGAAAAAGCAGCAGAAAGAGATCTCCGAGCGCGAGCTCAAGGAGAAGATGAAGCAGATCGACGGCACGCTGACGAAGCTGCGGGCGCATGAGCTGATGATGCAGAACCGGGTGGAGCTGCAGCGTCAGGCGGCGCTGGAGGCCCGCGCCAATCCCGCCAACAAGAACCGCTTCGTGCGTGAGCTGCGCAAGCTGGAGTACTACTACGTCTGCCTCTGGCACACCCAGGATCTCCAGGACGCCCTGGAGAGCAAGGAAATGGAAGTGCAGATGGCCCTGGATACCAAGGAAGGGCAGGAAGCCTTCACCCTGGCCGGCAAGCTGGTGGACGAGACCCTGGTGGATCTGGACAAGATGCTGGGCAAGCGCGGCGAGCGCATCGGCATGAACCAGAGCGCCTCCGCCATCGACAGGCTGTTCGATTCCTATGTGCAGAAGCGGGGCAGCGAAAACCCCTTCTCCGAGGATTACATCGAGATGCTCCTGTCCGGCAACGCCACCGCCGAGGATATGCGCAATCCCGTGGCCCGGCCCGTGGTGGTCAGCGAATCCGAATCCATGGATCTGGAGAAAGCCGCGCAGGCTGACCCCGCCGGGCAGGACGCGGAGGACCGCTTCAGCTTCATGACGAACATGCTGGGCGATCCCTTCCAGTGATCGCTGAACAGGACCGAGCAGGAGGAATCCATCCATGAGCAACGAGCAGGATATCCAGTACTGGGAATCCGCATACAACAACGCCATGAACTGGGCTCGGCGCAAGGCGGGGCAGCCCGAGGAGCAGATGAAGGAGTACCTGAAGGCCGCCAAGGCCCAGCAGGAGCTCGCCAACCGCACCGAAGGCGAGGCCCGCACGCTTCACCATGCCGAGTTCCAGCGCCTGAGCAACCTTGCGTACCAGCTCTACGCCACGCTGCATCCGGAAGAGGAGGCGGCGCGCAAACGGAAGGCGGAGGAGGAGCGGCGCAGGAAGCAGGAAGAAGAGCGGCCGAAACAGCCGGTCGCCAACGGATACGGCGGTGGAGCCGGCACCGGCTCCGGAGCGGCAAAACCGGCGGAGCCTTCCCGCAAGCCGAAGAAGGAACTGCAGCACCTTTACACCACGAAGCAGCTCAACGGTCTGGACACCGACAACATCCGCTACGATGATCCCTCCGCGCTCAAGACGAGGTTCGAGGATCTGAGCGGTGATGAACACGACGCGAAGGGCCTGGTGCTCCAGCATTTCGAGCGGATCCGTCAGGACCGCCAGTTCCAGCATCTCAGGCGCACGGCGGAGGAATACGGCGCGCTGCAGCCCAGCATGAACATCTTCCTCTACGGCCCTCCCGGGACCGGCAAAAGCGCCTTCCTCTCGGCCATGTGCCATTACATCCTCTCCAACGAGGAGGACAGCGTGGCCTTCATCCTTGAGCCCGACGCGTTCCGGGCCGATCTGGTCGGCATCGCGGAGAAGGTGATCAAGGAGGTCTTCTACGAGGCCGAGCAGTACAAGAACGCGATCGTGTGCGTCGACGAGATCGTCGGCCTCTGCCCAAACGAGGAGGGCAGAAAGGGGCCCGGCGCCCACGGCGGGGACACGCTGAACGTGTTCCTGCAGGCGATCGACGGCGTCCGCAAGAGCAAGGGCAACGTCATCGTGGTCGGCGCCACGAACTACCCCTGGGCCGTGGACAGCGCCGCCATCAGCCGCCTGCCCAACAAGTTCTATCTGGGTCTTCCGGACAGGAACGCGCTCGCCTCCTTCCTGATGGACCACGCGAGGCCGTTCATGGGCGTGGACGAAGCCGAGCAGCGGGAGATGGCGGACTACATCGCGTCCAAGCTGAAGAACGCTTCCTATCGCGAGATCAAGAACGTCGCGGCAGACCTTTACAACGAATCCGATTACAAGACCAAGCGGGCCAACGCGGACAATCACGAGGTCAAGGAATTCATCCCCCTGACCCTGGACGAAGTCGAGCAGCTCGTGCTGAAGAACGTGGAGATCCACGCGAGCGAAGAGCAGCTTGCGCGCTATGAACTGTTCCGGCAAGGCAAGATCTGACAGAGAGGAGCCAGAGATATGACACAGACGAATGCGAGGACCGCCACCCACTGCCCCGAGTGTTTCTCCCCCGTCGAGATGGATTCCCGAAGCAGGCTGGGGCACAGGGAAGGCATGGGCTACTGCCCCAGCTGCCGCAAGAACTGGGACGCCAGGAAACTGGTGGAGGCCGTGCAGTGCGCCGCCTGCAACCGGTGGGTGTCCGCCGAGGGCGTCACCGGCGACGAGATGACCTGCCCGAACTGCAAGACGCACCTGCAGGTCAGCGGCGAGAACACCATCGTCAAAGAGGACGAAGCCAACCTGCCCTATCGCTGCCCCGCCTGCCACAGCCCGGTGAGCTACAAGGAGAAGGGCGTATTCACCAAGGAAAAGATCGCCTACTGCGACAATAAGGCCTGCGCGAACTACGGCCGCACGCTGCAGCCCCATCAGCTGGTGCGGGAGGTGAAGTGCTGCTCCTGCTACCAGTGGATCAACGTCAACGAATTCCGCAAGGGCCGCGCCGACTGCCCCCACTGCGATAAGGCGCTGGTGCTGGAAGGCTCTTCCACGAAGCTCTATGTCGAGGACGTTCCGGTGAACGTGGAGCAGGTGCTGGGGGATGACTGGGTCATCTACCGCAGCCCGGAGCGCAAGTTCGGCTATCAGACCGCCGTGCCCATGATGCCGGGCTTCAACGCGGTGCTGGTGGAGGGGACCACCGCGAAGATCATCACCCCCGACGACCCCAAGCCCTTCGTGAAGCGCGACCAGACCCAGCCCATCTTCGCGGACCTGTACTATGTCCGCAGCCAGTTCAACAAGACCTTCCGGTACGGCACGCCCGAGCCCCTCGAGGTGCAGGACGCCTACGGCAACCTGGTGCAGATCAGGGCGGCCTCCGAGGTGGAGCACGGCGTGGATGACCCGCTGAAGCTCCTCTCCTGGTCCGGCCACCGTGAGATCAAGTCCGAGGACTTCGAGTCGGAAGGCCGCATCCTCCGCTCCACCACCGTCAACTGCTTCAGCCGCGCGATCCACAGCGCCGCGCAGCAGATCCTGCAGGCCGGCGAGAGCCTGACGGCCATGAAGCTGGCGGACAAGGCCCGGGGCATCATGAGCGAAATGCTCAGCGCCGAGACCGGCCTGTCCTGCCGCAGCCTCCGCATCGTCAACCTGACCCAGGAGAACATGGCGGACCTGCTGGCGGCCCGGGTGGAGCGCAGCATCCACTGGAGCACCGCCGATATCCAGGTGCATGAGCAGAACGAGCCCGCGCTGTGGGCTTCCATCCGGATCTCCGGCAGCGCCACCATCCGCGTCACGGACCGCGGGAAGCTGATGACGACCCCCCAGGGCGTCGAATGGAGCCGCAAGGACACGGCGGATGACGCGGCGGAGGCCTATCTGCGGCAGCGCATCGGCGAGCAGGTCTACGGCGTGTTCCAGGAGATCATCCAGGGCGTCATCGACGATACCGGCGTCAGCATCGACTACCTGGGTCACTTCTTCAGCCACATGCAGCGGGTGGCCGGGGACTATCTGAACGACCCCGAGTCCCTGCTGAAGAGCTTCGGCCTGCGGGCGGACAACGTGACGATCCAGTTGAAGCCGGAGGATATCAGGCCCAACGCGGCCCTCATCCGGCGCGGCCAGGTGGAGAAGCAGATCGCCACCACCGAGATGGACGAGAAACTCCGCAAGTACACCGACGGCGTGGAGCTCACCCGCCGCAAGGACGACAGCCAGAAACACATTGCCTTCAAGCGGATCGAAACGGACGAGCGCATCTCGGACATTGGCATGGACGACGAAGTGGCGCAGGCGGCCGACGACATCGCGAAGAAAAAGCACGAACGGCAGCTTGATGAGATCAAGAGGGGCGGCGAGATCGACAAGGCCCGGGACGCGGTGGAGGATGAACAGCGCGCGCACCGGCAGCAGATCGAGCTGGAGACCCTGGATCATGCATACCAGAAGTGGCTGAAGGTGCGCCGCGGCGAGACGGCCCAGCATGACGCCCTGCACGCCGACGAGCGCGGCGACACGGAGCACGCGCTGGAGCTCAAGCGGATGCGCGAGGAGGAACAGCGGCAGCAGGCCCTGGAGATGGAGCGCCTGCGGGCCGCCGTGGCCGATGTCCGGCGCGGCATCGAGGCCAGCGACATGGACCAGAAGCAGAAGCAGGAGGCCTACGAGTATCTGCAGCTGCTCAGCCATAAGCGGGACGATCAGGACCTGGCGGAGCGCAAGGCCCGGTTCGAGGCCGATATGGATCAGGCCGGCATCAAGGGCGCCATGGACGCCATGCAGGCCAGTCTGGACATGGTCTCGAAGGCCGCGGACGATCAGGCCCGCCGGGAGGAGAGCGCGCGCTATGCCGACTTTGCCCGGGATCTTCAGCTGAAGCAGGTCATGCTGACCCACGAGGCGGAGGTCCTGAAGCTGAAGATGGCCGCGGACCGGCAGCAGCAGGAGGCCGCCGAGCGCACCGCCCAGGCGGATGCCCGGCTGAAGGAAATGGAACTGCAGCTCAAGCATCTTGAGTCCATGGAGAGCATCGGCGTGAACCGTGCCGACGTGCAGGCCAGCGTGGACAAGATCCGCGCGATCTGCGAGGCCATGGCGCAGGAGTCTGTGGCCCGCGCCGAGCAGGTCAAGGCCGGCGCCGCCGCCGCGGAGAGCGAACGCGAATCCACCCAGACGCGCGCGGAGGCTCTGCTGAAGGAGCTCATGACCATCCAGAAGCAGCGCGAAGAGATGCAGATGCAGTTCCGCCGGGAGTTCGACGCCGGCCGCGCCGAGGTGGACAAGATCCTCGCCGAGCATGTGAGCGACGTGCCGGTCAGCGATGCCCTGGCGGACCTCAAGCGCCAGATGGATGAGATGGTGAAGAACCTGAACACCGCGCGTCCCCCCGTGAGGCAGGACATCAACATCGTCACCGGCAATCCCGCGATGCGGAGGGCCAACGACGTGTGCCCCAACTGCGGCGCGAAGATCACCAACCGGTACGCCACCTACTGCATTTCCTGCGGGACACAGCTGAAGTGACGCCGGACTGAGCCGGAACCCTGCGGTCAGCGCTTCCCGTGGAGATGCGGGAAGCGCTGACCGCGCTTGAGTTATGCGGCGCATATCTGAGGGAGGGTCATTGCGGCCCGAAAGCACCTCAGTGCGATCCCGACCCACAAACATACAAGGAGGAACGACCATGGCGGAGATCAGCGGCTGGAAGGTGGAAGCCCGGCGGGGGCCGCGGCCCATGCCTGCGGGTACCGATGTGATGGACGGCTGGAAGGTGGTCCGCCCCTTGGGCGAGGGCGGCTTCGGCAGCGTGTACGAGGTCGAAAAGAGCGTTTTCGGCGTCACGAAATCCAGCGCCTTCAAGATCGTGCACATTCCCCAGCCCCGGGACATGGAAGCCGTCGAAAACGCGGAAGTCCGTTTTCAGCGGGTGGAGCGCGCCGTCCGTGAGATCGAGCTGATGGTGCAGATGTCCTCCAATCCGCATGTGGTGCGCGTTGAGGATTACGGCGTGGTGGAGTACAGGGACGAGGGCGTCTGGGAGATCCACATCCGCATGGAGAAGCTGACCTGCCTGCAGAGCGTCTGGGAAAAGCAGGGGCTCACGCTCCGGGAGATCTGCGAAATGGGCAGGCAGATGGCGGACCTGCTGCAGGCCTGCTGGGAACGCCGCATCATCCACCGCGACATCAAGCCCGCCAACATTTTCGTGGATGCGGACGGGAACTACAAGATGGGGGACTTCGGCATCGCGCGGGTGGTGGAGGGAAGCGCGGCGAGCACCATCGCCGGCACCTTCGGCTTCATGGCGCCGGAAGTCCTGCTCGGCATGCCGTATGACACCCGGGCCGACATCTATTCCCTGGGCCTGACGGTCTACTGCATGATCGCGGGCGGCTTCCCCGCGGGATGGAGCTTCGGGCAGCCGCTTCCGGACATCCCCGGCCTGCCTCCTGCGCTGACGGACATCCTGCGCAAGGCCGCCGCCGTGAACCCCGGCGATCGCTACGCCTGCGGCGCCGAATTCAGCGAGGCGCTGGCCGCGCTGCAGACGGATCCCCCGGCTTCTCCCGTGCGGCGCCCTGCCGCGGCCCCGCCGGTCACCACGGCGTCTCCCCGGTTCTCCCAGACGGTCCGTACCCCGCAGCTGCCCGTGGACCGGGTCGGCTACAGCCAAGAGCAGGTCATGGCGTTCCTTCTGCGTCTGGCTGCGATGGCGGATTCCGGGCTCGACACCGCGGCCCTGCGGGAGATGATCGAGACCAGTGCCTTTGACGAGGTGACCCTCGGCTACGACAGCCAGGCGGTGGACGCCTTCCTGGACGAGCTGCTGGCCATGCTGGAAACGCCCGGTTCCGGCGCGGGATCGCCCTCCGGAACGGCCCTTTCCGGGACTCTGGGCAGGCACAGCACCAGCCGCATGTAACGCTTTCGCGCCGCCGGACAGGCATCGCATCCCCGGCATCCACGCACGGAAGGAGTTTCCCCATGACCGATTTTAACACCACAAGCTGGCAGATCGAGCCCACCCGCGGCCCGCGCCCTTTCCGTGCGGGCGATATCGTGATGGACAGCTGGGAAGTCGTGCGGCTGATCGGGGCCGGCAATTACGGCACGGTGTATGAGGTCCGCAAGAACCAGTTCGGGGTGGACACGCGCAGCGCCGTGAAGGTGATCCCCATCCCTCGCGATGCGTCCTATGTGAGCTTTCTGCGGTCCATGGGATCCAGCGACCATGCCATCTCGGCGGAGCTGCAGCTCCAGGTGAACCACGGCGTCCGCGAGGTGCAGGCCATGCGCCGGCTCATCGACCATCCGTCGGTGGTGCGCTGCGAGGATTTCAGCGTGGTGCAGTACGAGGATGACGGCAGCTGGGAGATCTATATCCGCATGGAACTGCTGACGCCCCTGACCGGGTGGCTGGCGCAGCATCCCGCGACGGAGGCGGATGTGCGCAGGATCGCCGTCGACATCGCGGACCTGCTGGCATACTGCGAGAAGCGGCAGATCCTTCACCGCGATATCAAGCCCGACAACCTCTTCATGAACGCCATGGACCACGTGAAGCTGGGAGACTTCGGCCTGGCCCGCACCTTCAGCGTCGGATCCAGCAGCCACTCCCACGGCGTGGGCACCGACGCCTTCATGGCCCCGGAGGTGGCGAAGGATCAGCAGTATGATCATCGCGCCGACATCTACTCGACGGGTCTGGCCCTGTACTGGATGCTGAACGGGCAGAACCTGCCCTTCATGAACGACCGGGTCACCTATTCCCAGGCGCTGATGGCCCGGCTGTCCGGCCGTCCCCTGCCCCGGATCGACGGGGTGGAGCCGGGCCTGATGGACGCCGTGCTGAAGGCCTGCGCCTTCCGGCCGGAGGATCGCTTCGCCGCGGCGGAGGAGATGCGGCAGGCCTTGCTGGGCGCCCCCTCCGCCGACAAGCCGGAGGACCGCTCCTCCGCGGCCGGGGAGCTCCGGCAGGACCGGGCGGACGCCTCCGCCGACAGCTCCCGCACCGCCGGAGACCCTCGGAGCAACGAGCAAAAAGCCGCCGGGCCGCTTCCGCCGGAGCGGGACCGGAAACCAGAGAATGTGACACAGACGCGGAGCGATCCTCCTCCGGAAAAGCCGAAGGCAAAGAAAGGACTGTGGATCGGACTGCTCCTGCTGGCGCTGGCCTTCGCCGCGTTGATCTTCTTCGTGACACGCCCGGACACGGAAAACGCATCGGAGCACCGGCGATCCGCTGAGACACAGGCAGAAGAAACGGCTGACGAACCGGCAACGGCTGACGAACCGGAAACGGGTGATGAAGCGACACCGGTTGAGGAGGAAATGCCGGAATCTGCTGCCACTGACGATCCCGTCGAAACGGCGGTTGCTGTCTCTGCAGGGCCCGTGGCGCAGGTCAGCACTTGGACGGACGGGCGATCGACACGGTATACGTCCACCTATCCCGGCTGGCAGGATGAACCGGTCACCGTCTATGTCACGCTGGACGACAATGGCGCGGTCGCCAGTATCATGGTGGACGCTTCGAGCCAGACCGAAGGTGTCGGTCAGCGCTGTGCCGAGCAGAGCTTCACGAGCCAGTTCATCGGCAAGAGCGATCGGGTGCGGCTGGTGTCGGACATTGACGCGGTGTCCGGCGCGACTGTCACCTCCGTAGCGGTGGTGAAGGCAGTGAACGGCGTGTTCGATGTGTATCGGCGCAGCTTGCCGGAAGAGACCGCGACAGCCGTCGAAGCGAGGGTGCCCGCACAGGGCGACATCGTCGAGTTCGGCCGCTACGAGCAGGACAATGATCTCTCCAACGACGAACCCATCGAATGGATCGTGCTGGATGTGGACGAGGCCAACGGAAAGGTGCTGCTGATCAGCCGCTACGGGCTGGACGCGCAGCCCTACAACACCACATATGCCTCCGTGACCTGGGAGAACTGCACCCTCCGCACTTGGCTGAACGAGGATTTCCTGAACGCTGCCTTCAACAGCGCGGAGCAAGCGGCGATCCTGACCACACGCGTGGACAATGGCAGCAGTCAGGGCTACAACGGATGGTACACCACAGGCGGTAACGACACAGATGACAAGATCTTCCTACTGAGCTACGCCGAGGCCAACCGCTATTTCGGAGTGCAGCACTACAGCGTCTCCGGGAGCGACAATAACACGTCCAGAGTATCGCCGACGGCTTATGCGGCTGCAAGAGGAGCCTATACCACCAGCAGTAGCAAGACGGCTGATGGCAAGGCTGCAGGCTGGTGGTGGCTCCGCTCGCCCGGCCGCGATCAGGCCGACGCGGCGCGCGTGCGCAGCGACGGCGCCCTCGGCTTCTACAACGTGTTCCACGTCAATGGCTCCGTCCGGCCGGCTTTCTGGATCAATCTGGACTCGGGCATCTTCTGATCCTTCATCTTCAAATCTCATATCTTTGATCCCCCGTCGCGGCAGCAGGCTGTGAGGGGGAAGCGAACATCAAGACGGCAGATCGCGCCGCAAGGCGCGGTCATCTGCCCGCCGAAAATGGGCGGGCATGATATGGATCCCGGCGGTTTGATGCCGTGTCCATGATCCCCCAAGGGAGGCATCTGCATGACAGACTTCAACGACACTTCCTGGCAGATCGAACCCAGCCGCGGTCCCCGCCCCTTCAGCGCGGGCGACATCGTGATGGAGAACTGGGAGGTGGTCCGGCGCATCGGCGCGGGCGGCTACGGCACGGTGTACGAGATCCGCAAGAACCAGATGGGGGTCTCGGTCTCCAGCGCCATGAAGGTGATCTCCATCCCCCACGAGCCGGGCTTCGCGGACTCGCTGCGCTCAATGGGCGCCAGCGACCAGCAGGTGGCCACCACCATCCGCGGCCAGGTGGACCGGGCGGTCAACGAGATCCGGGCGATGATGAGCCTGGTCAATTACCCGTCGGTGGTCCGGTGCGAGGACTTCAGCGTGGTGCAGTACGAGGACGACGGCAGCTGGGAGATCTTCATCCGCATGGAGCTGTTGACGCCCCTGACCGCCTGGACCCGGAAGAACCCCGTGACGCAGGACTGGGTCCGGCAGATCGGCGCCTCCATGGCGCAGCTGCTCCAGCTGTGCGAAGAGCGCAAGATCATGCACCGCGACATCAAGCCGGCCAACGTCTTCATCGATCCGCTGGGGAACGCGAAGCTGGGCGACTTCGGCCTGGCCCGCCAGCTGGCCGCCAATTCCAGCACCCACTCCCACGGCGTGGGCACCGATGCCTACATGGCCCCGGAGGTCGCCATGGGCGAGCACTACGATACCCGGGCGGACATCTACTCCCTGGGCCTGCTGCTCTACTGGCTGCTGAACGGACAGAGCCTTCCCTTCATGGGGCCGGATGTGGACTTCGGCAAATCGGTGGCCATGCGCCTGGCCGGCACGCCCCTGCCCCGGATCGCGGGCGTGGAGGACGGGCTGATGGACGCGGTGCTGCAGGCCTGCGCCTTCAAGCAGGATGACCGTTTCCAGTCCGGCGCTGCCCTGCGCGCCGCCCTGACGCACGAAGCCGCCGCGCCCCGGACCCCCGTCCCTCCCGCCGAGCCGGTCGGCGACGAATGGAAGGCCTTCGCGGTGGAGCATGTGTCCGCGCCTCCGCGGCAGGGACCGTCCTCCGGCCCCTCCGCCGGCAGCGACGACTGGAAGGCTTTCGCGGTGGAGCACGTATCCGCGCCTCCGCGGCAGGAACCGGCCTCCCGCCCCTCCGCCGGCAGCGGCGATTGGAAGGCCTTCGCGGTGGAGCACGTATCTGCGCCTCCGCGGCAGGAACCGGCCTCCCGCCCCTCCGCCGGCAGCGATGATCGGAAAGCTTACACGGCGGAACACGCATCCTCGGCCCCGCAGCGGGAGACGCCTGCCTCCTCCGGCGACCCGCAGCCCCACGATCCCGAACCCCACACCGTGCCGGAGCCGCAGCAGCCGAAGAAGGAGACCGACAGGGCGGCGCTCCTGAAGCAGCGGGGGATGACCGGGCTCCTGACCGTGCTCGCAGCCTTCCTGTGGGTCATGACCGCCGCCATGTGCAGCGCGGATTTCGACAACTCCGCCACACGGATCGCGCTGATCATCTTCACGATCCTGGATATCCTGCTGGAGATCAAGCTGTGGCGCGAGCAGCGCAAGAGCCACTGGCTGATGGGCCCCACCACCGTCGTGATGGCGATCCGCACGGTGTACATGCTGGTGGCGATCCCCCAGGGGCTGACCTTCGGGGACTTCCATCACGGATACGTCGGCGCCGTGCATTACTGGCTCGGCGTGGCCTCGCTGGTGGACATCGTGGTGATGGGCGCCGTGTTCGCCGCGGTCCTGATCAGAGAGACCGCCCGCGCAAGGTCCGGGCAGACCCCCGAAACCGCGCAGACCCCCCGGAGACCCGGCATCGAGAAACGCCTGTGGGAGCGGATGCAGCGCGGCGGCAAGGGGCAGATACGCATGGTGTGGGTCTCCGGTCTGCTGGCCTTCCTGATCGTGATCCTGATCTGGGGCATGGTGGACGGCTTCGCGTTCTGACCCTGCCCGCTTTCTCCGGCAGCGCAAAACAATAAGCGCGCCTGCTTCCTCCCGCGGGAGGACGGCAGGCGCGCTTTTGCGCGGGATCCGGGCCGGATCAGGGGGGGCGTCATACTGATTTCCGTCTGAAACATAGACATAAAGCAGGCAGGGATTTCGGCCTGCGGGCCGACCAGGGGCTTTCCGATCGCCCCTGGACCCTTCGGCTCCGCCCTTGAGCAATGAATACGGTACAGATGGAATACAGTTTCACACGGGGATCAGCGCGGCGATCACGGCCAGCACCACCGCCGGCAGCATGTTCGCCACCCGCACCTTCTTCCCCCAGACCAGATTGAGGCCCACGCAGAAGATCAGGATGGATCCGATCAGGGAGAGATAGTCCATGGCCAGGTCCGTCATGACCGGCTTCAGCAGCGAAGCGGAGACGGTGATCAGCCCCTCGAACACCAGCACGGGGATCGCCGAGAACACGCATCCCTTTCCCAGAGAACAGGTCATCACCATGACGATGGTGAAGTCCAGGATCGCCTTGGTGGCCAGGATCGACCAGTCCCCGAGGATGCCGTCCTGGATGGCCCCGACGATGGCCATCGCCCCGATGCACACCGTCATCGACGCCGTGACGAATGCGTTGACGAATTCCTTGTCCTTCGCGTTCCCCGTCCTGACCTTCAGCCATTCCCCGAAACGCTCGAACAGCCCCTCGATATCGATGATCTCCCCGATCAGGGTCCCCAGAGCCAGGCAGACCGTGACCAGCATCCCCTGGGCGCTGGTGATGACGCCGCCGTTGACGGTCAGCATGCCTTCCATCGCGCCGGCGATCCCGATGAACAGGGTGCTGACGCCGCAGGCCGCGCACAGGGATGCCTGGTGCCGTTCCTTCAGCAGCTTGCCGAAAAAGTGGCCGCCCAGGCCGCCCAGGATGATGCCCGCCGTGTTGATGACAGTGCCCAGTCCGATCATGATCTCACCTGCATATCTGATTTGCGGCATCCTTGCCCGCGTGACGCGGACAGCCGTGCGCCATAACAGCAAAAGCGGCGAAGCACGTGCGTCGCCGCCGTATCGTCACACATCGATGAACTTGCGGAATTCCGGCAGGATGCCGATGCCGTCGGGATAGTGCGCCGCGAACTGGGGCACCGCGTGGCTGGGGAAGGAGTTGCCCTCGATGAAGGTGGGGCCGTCGGCGGTGATGGCCACGTCCCACGCCACAAAGCGCATGGAAGGCACCTTCTTCGCGGCCTCCAGGCACATCTGCTTGGCCTCTTCCCAGTAGGGGATGGTGAAGCCGATGATGTCGGTGCCGGTGATGGGGTGCTTTTCGTAGCGGTTGCCGGCCTTGTCCGCGCCGACGGTCAGCAGCTTGCCGCTGTCCAGGTCGATGCGGGCCGCCATGCCGCCGCAGTCCACGTTGTCCATCACCTTGCCGTTGCCGATGCGCAGGAAGGCGTACACGATCCCCTGCCGCTTGTCGCCCAGCAGGGTGGCGATGCGGCAGGTGTTGACGGAGGTGGGGCACATGCGGGCCATCTCCGGATGCTGCACCACCATCTCCTCCAGGATCCCGATGCCGTCGTCCCTCAGCCTCCGCAGGAAGGCCTCCGGCCCGTCCGCCCAGGCTTCCGGCTCATACTTCTGGATGCCCTGACCGCTGGACCCCTCCAGCGGCTTGCCGATGAGGGCCTTCCCGGGCCCCGTCAGCGGCGCGAGGGCCGCGGGATCCGTGTTCTCATCGATGAGCAGCCATTTGCGGGGGATCCACTCTTTGAACAGCTCGTTGAACTGGGTCTTGTCGTCGAAAAAGTGCCAGTCCGCCTTGTCGTTCATCCGGCGCACGATGCTGTTGGAGATGCCGCGGGTGATGACCGTGCGCCGCTGGGCGTCGTTCAGGTCCCACATCTCCGCGATCTTGTAGTCCATGTAGCCCGCGTTGTACTTCACGGCGCATTTCAGCATGTCGAACAGCAGCGGGATGCGGGCCTTGCCGCTCCGCTCCCGAATGACGGCGGTGGTGGCCCACATGCGCTTCCAGTCGAGGCGCACCAGGCGTTTGAAGAAGAATCCCAGACGGCTCAAGAAAAGCCCTCCCTTTGCAATGCGGTCGGCGGATCACACGTTGAACCGGAACAGGGTGACGTCGCCGTCCTTCATCACATAGTCCTTGCCCTCGGAACGGACCAGGCCCTTTTCCTTGCAGGCGGACATGGAGCCCAGCTCCGCCAGCGTTTCGAAGGGTACGATCTCGGCGCGGATGAAGCCCCGCTCGAAGTCGGTATGGATCTTGCCCGCGGCCTGGGGCGCCTTGGTGCCCTTCACGATCGTCCAGGCGCGGCACTCGTCCTCGCCGCAGGTCAGGAAGGAGATCAGGCCCAGCAGGTGATAGCAGGCCGTGATCATGCGCTCCATGCCGCTGGCGCCGATGCCCAGCTCCTCCAGGAACTCGGCCTTTTCCTCCGGCTCCATCTGGGAGATCTCCTCCTCGATGGCGGCGGAGATCACCAGCACCTCCGCGCCCTCGCTCTCGGCGATCTTCCGCACCTCGGGCAGGCCGGGGACCTCGCTCTCGGGCAGGGAGAGGGCCTCCTCCGCGATGTTGGCGGCATAGATGACGGGCTTGGCGGTCAGCAGGAACCAGCTGTCCAGGATGGCCTTCTCTTCGGCGTCCATGTCCAGGGTGCGGGCGGGCTTGCCCTGCTCCAGGTGGGCGATCATGCGGCCGCAGAGCTCCAGCTCCTTCGCGGCGTTCTTGTCCCCGCCGTTCTTCTGGCGGGCGGCCTTGTCCCGGCGGCGCTGGACGGTGTCCAGATCGGCGAAGATCAGCTCCAGGTTCACCGTCTCGATGTCGCTGACGGGGTCGGTGGAGCAGTCCGCGCGGATGATGTTGTCGTCCTCAAAGCAGCGCACCACATGCACGATGGCGTCCACTTCCCGGATGTGGGAGAGGAACTTGTTGCCCAGCCCCTCGCCGTGGCTCGCGCCCTTCACCAGGCCCGCGATGTCCACGAACTCCACCGTGGTGGGGGTGACCTTCTTGGGGTGATACATGTCCGCCAGCACGTCCAGCCGGTGATCCGGCACCATGACCATGCCCGTGTTGGGCTCGATGGTGCAGAAGGGGAAGTTCGCCGCCTGGGCGTTGCTGGTCTGGGTGATCGCGTTGAAAAGGGTGCTCTTGCCCACGTTCGGCAGGCCCACCACGCCAAGTTTCATAGTCCGGTCTCCTCTCGTGCCGTCTCTGACAGCCCTCCCATTATACGCGCAAAGGCGGGGAAACGCAAGCGCGGCGGGCAATTTCACCGCGGCCCGCAGCCGGCCGCACCGACCGCGGAAAACGCTTGATTGATCCGCGCCACTGCCTTATAATGGAGGGGCTGTGGATGCGAGACCTCTTTCACGGCGTCCGTTATGTCCGACAAGGAGGCCGAGCATGAAGACCCGTGACAACTACAACCATACCCTCTTCGCCAGCTATATCGGATACATCACGCAGGCCGTCATCAACAATTACGCGCCGCTGCTGTTCCTGACCTTTGTCCGCCGGTTCGACCTGAGCCTGGACCGCATCGCGCTGATCACGACCATCAATTTCGGCGTGCAGCTGCTGGTGGATCTGGCGTCGGCCAAGCTGGTGGACCGGATCGGTTACCGGGTCTGCATCGTCGCCGCACACCTGTTCGCGGCGGCGGGGCTCATTTCTCTGGCCGTGCTCCCCGGCCTGCTCCCGGATGCTTACGCCGGCATCCTCGCCGCCGTTGTGTTCTACGCCATCGGCGGAGGACTGATCGAGGTCCTGATCAGCCCCATCGTCGAGGCCTGCCCCACGGAGAAGAAGGAGGCTGCCATGAGCCTGCTCCACTCCTTCTACTGCTGGGGGCATCTGGCGGTGATCCTGCTCTCCACCCTGTTTTTCCGGCTGGCGGGCATCGACAACTGGCCCGTCCTGGCCCTGATCTGGGCCCTGATCCCGCTCGCCAACAGCGTTTACTTCTCCCGGGTGCCGATCTACCCGATCGCCGGCGGCCACGAACCCCTCTCCGTCCGCGCGCTGTTCCGGGAGAGGACCTTCTGGCTCCTGATGGTCCTGATGGTGTGCGCCGGCGCCGCCGAGCAGGCCATGAGCCAATGGGCGTCGGCCTTCGCGGAGTCCGCGCTCGGCGTCTCCAAGACCGTGGGCGATCTGGCCGGCCCCTGTGCGTTCGCCCTGCTGATGGGGACCGCCCGTGCCCTGTACGGCAAATACAGCGACCGGCTGCCTCTGCAGAAGACCATGGCCGGCTGCGCGCTGCTCTGCATCGTCTCCTATCTGCTGGCATCCCTGACGGCGCAGCCGGTGTGGGGCCTGATCGGCTGCGGGGTCTGCGGCTTCTCGGTGGGCATCTTCTGGCCCGGGACCTTCAGCATGGCGGCCTGGACCCTTCCCGCTGGCGGCACGGCCCTGTATGCGCTCATGGCCCTGGCGGGGGATGTGGGGTGTTCGGGCGGACCGACCCTCGTGGGCTTTGCGGCCAACGCCTGCGGCGGCGATCTGAAGGCGGGGCTGCTGCCCGCTCTGGTTTTCCCGCTTCTGATCCTGCTGGGAGCGGCGCGCCTGAAAAAGAAGTGAGCCCCTCCGCGACCCATGCATGACCCCGACCGGACCCGGGATACTGCCCGGGGACCGGTCTCATACGGAAGGGATCCCTTTTGCGGCGGGAAGGAGATCGGGGGCGGATGTCGAAAACAAGTGATCAAACCGCCATCCCGGCGCGGCATGCGGATCGGCGGAAACAGCTGCCTGCCGCGGCCGGCCGGGGCGGGGAACGGAGAACGCATAAGGAGGAACTGACAATGGGCAAGAAACTCGGCATCGCGGCGCTGGTGATCGCGATCCTCGCGCTGGGGCTTTCGGTGTACGGCATCGTGACCAGGCCCGCCCCGGTGGAGGCCAAAGAGCGCGATATCCAGTACGTCATCTATCTCGGCACCAACGACAAGGACACCTATGAGCCCTACGGCACGCCGGAGGAGGCAAAGGCCAAGGTGGATGAGGTGCTGACGAAGCACTTCGAGGGCTTCACGATCCAGGAGGCCAACGGCGGCTGGACCAACGAGAACGGTACGGTGGATCACGAGTACACCATCGTCATCCTCCTGAGCGACACCACCCCGGAAAAGGTGCATGCCGCCTCGGATGACCTGATCCGGGCCTTCAACCAGAGCAGCGTGCTGATCCAGGCCAACGAGACCACCACGGAGTTCTATTCGGGGAAGTGAGGCTTCCGCTTGCTTGACATGCGCCGCGATTCTGCTATAATACAGAAAACAGCATGGATACGGAGGGAAACACGATGAGGAAAACGCTGTCGGTCCTGGCGGTGCTGTGCCTGTTGGTGACCTTCATGGCTTCCTGCGCCTCGAACCCCCTGGTGGGCAAGTGGTCGGTGGATACCGGCGCCGTTGCCGTCACGGCGGAGTTCAAGACGGACGGCACCTATGCCGTGGCCACATCCAGCGGGATCGTGCA
Source organism: uncultured Eubacteriales bacterium (assembly GCA_902767565.1). Taxonomy (GTDB): domain Bacteria; phylum Bacillota; class Clostridia; order Christensenellales; family Aristaeellaceae; genus RUG11272. Next base: position 243,069 of record CACXHY010000002.1, read on the forward strand.
GGTCACGGTGTCCGAAGGCACCTATAAGGTCAACGGGAACAAGCTGAGTCTGAACGACGGCTCCGAAACGGAATTCTCGATCCAGAACAACAAACTGTATGTGACGCTGGCCGGGTTCGGAGCGCTGGTCCTGGACCGTCAGTGAATGACCGCGTACGCGGAAACGGAAGGAGATATCGAGCATGAAGAAGACCCTGAGCGTGGGCCTCCTGCTGGCGCTGTGCCTCGTGCTGCTGGCGTCCTGCGCCGGCGGCAGCCTGACCGGAACCTGGAGCCACAAGGACAAGAACGCCGCCGTGACCTACACCCTCAGCTTTGCGGAGGACGGGACCTACGTCTATGCCGGTCTGAATGACGGCGAGACCACGCCCACCGACCTGATGACCGGCAGCTATAAGGCCGACGGCGATCTGCTGATGTTCGACGGACACGCCTGCACCTACAAGGTGGACGCCTCCTCCCTGACCATCACGGTGCACGACGTGATCTTCTCGTTCGATCGCGCTGCCGACTGATCCCGCGCGAAAGCAGAGCTTCGGCTCTGCTTTTTGCCTGCACGAAAAAAGGAGCCCGACGGCTCCCGGAAGGGTCAGCCCCAGAGGACCTTCATGACCTGGGGATAAGCGCTGTCGCAGATCTGGATCAGCCGGATGAAGATCTCCCGCGCCGTTTCCCCGAGCGCGTCGAAGGCGGTGTTCTGCGGCAGATCGAACTCCACCGAGATGGTGCCCGCGGGCGTGAGGCAGAACTTGGCAAAACGGAACTGGCAGTTCAGGGTATTGAGCAGGACCAGGATCTCATCCTTGCGGTCGTCCGGAACGCTGCCGCCGCCGAAGTTGGCCACCCGGACGGCCACGTCGTTCCGCTCGCTGCTGGAAAAATAGCGGACGATCAGGCCCTTGACCACCTTGCCGTTGAAACCGGCCTCCACAAAGGAAGCCGTATCGGTCTCGTCGATGCGGTGCTTGATGTCCTGCATGGTGAAATAGTTGCTGATTTCCTGGGTGGCGGGATAGATCATGGGGCCCTCCTTGATCATCTTTGCGGATCAGCCGATGCGTGTCCGGCGCTCTTCTTCCCCGGCCTCGGCGTCGGAGGCGGGGAGCGGCGGGGCGGGGACCGGCTGGATGTCGCTGAGCCAGGTGAAACTGCGCAGGGTCAGCCGGAATCCGCAGCTGTCCAGCAGCGCGGCGATCTCTTCGATCAGGTTCATCATCTCGCGGGCATAGTGGCCGCGGGTGGAGCGGAATTCGTTCAGCGTCGCCATCATCTGGAAGTCTTCCAGCCGGAAGAGCGGATAGCCGTCCAGGCCGATGGTGGAGACGTGGTCGGGATTGTCCTTGAAGCTCATGCGCGGCGGGAAATTCCACAGCCAGCCGTCGGCTTCCTTGATGGATCGGATCATCCGCTGCGCCGTGCCCCGGGGGAGGACGAAGGCGCACTCGCCGATGGGGTTCCGCCGGGTATCGAACGCGGTGAAGGACAGCATATCATTGCTGAACACATTGACGGCGAATCCGCCGTCGCGGAGGTGACCGGGTTCATACGCATAGCAGAAGATCGCCCGGACCGCATTCCTGCGCATGAAAAATCACCTCCCGATTCCAACACTCCCTAGCATTTTATGCTTTTTCTTCCGCCGCGTCAACCGGGCGGCTGTTTTGAAAACCCGCAAAACACGGCCCGGATCCGCGTCTCCCGAAAACTTTAACGCTTTGCAATATTTGCGCAACAAGTGACCGATGCCACGCCCCGGAGATCACGCCTTGACAAAACCCACCCGATGCTTATACTCATAGCGAAGAACCCGCAGGAGGTGCGCCATGCCGGAAGGCATTCTCATCCGGGGGATCGGGAGCTTTTACACCGCCATGACGGAAGATGGCGCGCTGTTTGTGCTGCGCGCAAAAAAGAAGCTCCGCCATCTGGGCCTGACGCCGATGGTGGGCGACCGCGTCCTCTTCTCCCCGGGGATGGGGGAGGAGGAGGGCTGGGTGGAAGAGATCCTGCCCCGGAGCTCCTCGTTCGTGCGTCCGCCGGTGGCCAATGTGGAGTGCCTGCTGATCGTCCTCTGCCCGGAACCGGCGCCCGATTTCCTGCTGGCGGAGCGGCTGCTGGTGGAGTGCAGGCGCCAGGGCATCCGTTCGCTGCTGGTGGCTTCCAAGCGGGATCTGGACGGCGGCGCGCTGGCGGAGCAGCTCCGGAGGGACTATGCCGGAGCCGAGGCGCCCGTCTTCAGCGTCAGCGCGGAGACGGGGGAGGGCCTCGACGAGCTGCGCGCCGCGATGACCGGGCGGATGTGCTGCCTGGCCGGGCAGAGCGGCGTGGGAAAGTCCACCCTGCTCTCGGCGCTGACCGGCATCGACCTGGAGGTCGGCGAGATCAGCCGCAGGATCGCCCGGGGCAAAAACACCACCCGGCGGGCGGAACTGCTGATCTCCGGGGACCTGCGGGTGTTCGACACGGCGGGCTTCTCCCTCCTGGCCCTTTCGGGGAGGATGGAGCCCCAGAGCCTTCGCCTGTATTACCCGGAATTCGCTCCCTGCGAGGGGCATTGCCGGTTCGACGAGTGCCTCCACGACCGGGAGCCGGGCTGCGCCGTGTCCGCCGCGGTGAACAGCGGCAGGATCCCCGCGGTCCGCAGAGCGCGCTACCGGGAGCTGCTCAGAGAAGTGCGGGAGAGCTGGGAGGCGCGCTATGACTGAGCGGCGCCCGGACTCCGAACCATGCTTTTGCGAGGAGGCATATCATGCTGTTGATCGCTCCGTCCATCCTTGCGGCTGACCATCTGAACCTGGAACGCGATGTCGCGCGCATGGTCGACGCCGGGTGCGACTGGCTTCATGTGGACGTGATGGACGCCCACTTCGTCCCGAACCTGTCCTTCAGCCCGAAGACGGTGCGCTGCCTCCGCAGGCGGTTCCCCGATCTCACGCTGGATGTTCACCTGATGATGGACAATCCCGGCAAGTACATCGACCGCTTCGCCCAGGAAGGGGCCTCCGGCATCACCGTGCACGTGGAGATCCCGGAGAATGCCGCCGCCGTGCTGAAGCATATCCGGGAACTGGGCCTGCGTGCGGGGATCTCCCTGCGCCCGGGCACGCCCGTGGAAGCGCTGATCCCGCTGCTGCCCCTGTGCGACCTGGCGCTGGTGATGACCGTGGAACCCGGCTTCGGCGGCCAGCACTTCATGCCGGGCATGGTCCCGAAGCTGGACGCGATCCGTCAGGCGGGCTTTTCCGGCCTGATCGAAGCCGACGGCGGCCTTGGCGCCGGGAACGTCCCGCTCCTGTGCGAGCACGGCCTGGATGTGGCGGTCATGGGCACCGCCCTCTTCCGCGCCGAAAACCCAAAAGACCTGATCGATTCGCTGAAACGGCAGGCTTCATAGAACCGATGTCCCGCGTATCCCACTCTCGATCTCAGAGGAGGCTTTCCCCATGTCCACTGCCGCTGCTCCTTCCCAGATCCTGTACACCGGCCGCATCGACCATCAGGCCGACGGCGCCCATTTCTACTGGCCCGGCTCCAACGCCCGCGTGCGTTTCACCGGCACCACCCTGTCCTGCGAGATCACCGCTGAGGTGGTCTGGGGCACCGTGTCCCTCGGCCTGATCGTGGACGGGCGGCTGTCGCGGATCCCCCTCCTGAAGGACAACAACGGCAGGCGGATGACCTTTGTGCTGGGCGAATGGCTGGAACCCGACACGGTCCACGAGGTCATGCTGTTCAAGCAGCTGGACTGCTCCTACAGCTATGTGCTCCACGGCTTCACCTGCGACGGCGCCTTCTGCGACGCTCCCGAGGCCGAAGCGCTGCGCCTGGAGTTCTACGGCGACAGCGTGACCGCCGGCGCCTGCGTGGAGGCCATCGACTATGTGGGCCGCACGGACCCCTGCTCCAACGACGCCAGCTACGACAACGCCTGGTGGTCCTACGGCTGGATGACCGCCCGGAACCTCGGGGCTTCCTGCCACCTGACCGCCCAGGGCGGGATCGCGGTGCTGCCCCACACCGGCTACTTCCACTATCCCACCCAGATCGGCATGGACGAGACCTGGGACCGGCTGTGCTACTTCCCCGAAGCGGGCGAATACACCAAGTGGGACTTCTCCCGCTACATCCCCCACGCCGTGGTCTTCGCCCTCGGGCAGAACGACCAGCACAGCGCCGTCACCGAGGAGAACGACCTGAAGTGCGAGGGCGAGCACAAGGAACTGTGGAAGCGCGAGTACAAGAAAATCGTCCGCGGCGCCATGAGCCACTATCCCGCAGGCACCCCCGCGGTGATGATCACCACCCTGATCCGCCATGATCCCGCCTGGGACGAGGGCATCGGGGAGATCGTGGCAGAGCTGCGGGCGGAAGGATTGAACATCAGCCAGTACCGCTTCGCCCGCAACGGCGACGGCACCAACGGCCATCCCCGCATCACCGAGCAGGCCGAGATGGCGGAGGAGCTGACCGCTTATCTCCGGACCGTGATCCCCGGTCTGAGCGCGGACTGACGGGACGCTGCGGCGCTTCCCGGAGAGTAAGGAGAACGATATGAAGCGAGGGATACTGATCCTGCTGGCGATGCTGCTGGCCTGCCTTGCCGGGATCTCGCAGGCGGAGGAAGGGCAGACCATGACCCTGTCCTTTATCGGCGATGTCTCGCTGGGGGACGCCGTGCAGTACCGCAACGCCCGCACCAGCCTGACGGTGGCCATCGACGCCAACGGATTGGAATGGCCCTTTTCCACCGTGTCCGAATACCTGACCGCGGACGACTGCACCTTCGCGAATCTGGAGGTGGTGCTGACCGAGCACGCCAACCGGAAGGCGAACAAGGCCTTTCCGCTGATCGGGCGCCCGGAGTTCGTGCGCTGTCTGACGCTCGGCGGCGTCGACGTGGTGAACACGGTGAACAACCACTGCAAGGACTTCGGCGCCGTGGGCTACAACGACACCCTGGCCGCTCTGGACGGGGAAGGCATCTGCAATTTCGGCTCCACGGACTGGGGCAGCCACCCGGAGTGGGACCGGATCGCCGTCCTGGAGGTCAGGGGCTGCAAGATCGGGATGATCGGCATCTCCTACCCGCAGAACAACGACCAGAAGAATATCGCGGACCGCATCGCCATCCTGCGGGAGCAGGGATGCCAGCTGGTGATCGTCAGCCTGCACTGGGGCCGGGAAAAGCACCTGACGCCCAACAGCGGCCAATACACCTACGCCCAGAACATCATCGACAGCGGGGCGGACGTGGTCTGGGGCCACCATCCCCATGTGCTGCAGCCCGTGTACTTCTACAAGGGAAAGCCCATCATGTTCTCCACGGGCAACTTCATCTTCGGCACCATGCAGAGCGTGGATCCCTACACCGGCATCTTTCAGCTGACCTACGACCTGGACGGGGAGGGCAATCCCACCCTGCGCCTGTTCTCCACGATCCCGCTGCGCTTCCGCCACGGCGGCGGGGAATTCCGCCCCGAAGTGCTGACCGAGGAGAAGGCGGTCCGCACCTTCCGCAGCCGGGTATACAACAAAAAGACGGTCAAGAACATGACCAATCTCCCCGCGGGATTCATGGATACCGGCGAGGCCTGGGTCCTTCCGGACGGCAGCCTCTCCGCCGTCAAACCGGAATGACGCCCCGCCGGACCGTCCCCCGCACCGCAAAAAACCGCCCGCCGCGCTCGCGGCGGGTGGCTTTTCTATTCAGTTGTCGTGACCCGGACCTGCCGTTGACAGCGGCGGCAGGCGTGACCCTGACTCAGGCTTCGGGCTCCAGCAGACCTAAGTTACCGTCCTTTCTCTGGTACAGTACGTTGGTCCTTTCCGTCTCTATATTCACGAAGGCGAAGAAGCTGTGTCCCAGCATTTCCATCTGGATGGCAGCGTCCTCTACCGACATGGGGCGGACAGGGAATTGCTTGGTTCTCACGATTTTGGGCCCGCCCTCTTCGGCGGTGTCTTCCTCGATGTACTCGGGCTCCTCATAGGTGAAGGCGTCCTCGCGGATGCGCTTGCCAAGCTTCGTACGATGGCGGTGGATCTGCTTCTCGACTTTGGCCAGGGCATCGTCGATGGCGAGGAACAGGTTGCTTTCGGCAGCAGCCTCGGAGCGGAGGATGACACCGTTTCCCATGGGTACGGTGATTTCCACGACGCGCATATCGTTCTTGTCCTTGCGCATCTTGATCTGCATCTCGGTTTCCGGCAGGAGATAGCGCTCCATACGTGCGGTCTTCTTGTGGATCCGCTGTGTGATGCCGGGCGTGATGATCATGTTTCGAGCTGTCAGGGTCATCTTCATGGTCGGTTAAGCTCCTTTCACTTTCTCCCGTGAAACGGAGGCTTCTGTCAACCGTTCAGCCTCCGCGCTGCGGAGTGAGGCATCGGCGTCACGTCCTTTCTCTTTGTTTTCTAGTGCATAGTTTCGACATCTGTCGGCGGATTCCTGCAAGAAAAATAGAAAAACCGGAAAAATTTCTGCCGTATGCGACAAATTGCCCGGAAGCCGAACGATGAGAGCCCCATTCGCTGCGCGGGGAGGGATCGTTCGGCAAAGCACCTTGTTCACCGTATGCCGTGCCGTTGAATGTTCATCGCCGGCCGCCCACGCAAAAAGGCCCGGCAGGCGCCGGACCGCTTGAGTGGATCCTGCGGACGGATCACTGGACCGTCACGGTCTCCATATGCTTTTCGCCCCACAGGTACCAGGACACGGTGATGTCCCGGGCGGGGGAGGCGGCGGTGCGGCAGAGCATGGTGATGGTGATGCTGCCGGTGGTGTGGGCCGCCACCGCGGTCTCCGCCGTCTGGCCGATGCGGGCGATGTCCCCGGGCTGGGTGTGGATCGTGGCCTCCACCATCTCCAGCGGGACGTAGGAGTTGTTGCTGATCTCCACGCGCCAGGTGTAGAAGGTGTAGCTTCCGATATCGTCCTCGCGGATGGGGTAGGTGGACCTGGCCGCCTCCGCGACCTGTGCGAACAGCTCCGGATCCTCCGCGGCGGCCCGGGCCGTGATGCCCTGCTTGGCCGCGGAAACCGTGATGCTGCTGGTGAACAGGGTGATGCCCGTGATGGTCAGGGCCGCCACAAGGACCAGGGCCAGAATGATGGCTGCGTATTTCATGATGGCTGCGTGTCTCCAAATGCGGTGTCGGCGGGGGACGCCTCCGGGCCCCGCGGGTCACGGAAGCACGATCTGATAGGCTCCGTCTCCGTAGTTCTGCTGCAGGATCTCGTTCATCTGCGTGACCATCTCTTCATCCTTCAGCCTGAATTTGAAGACCACGCGGCGGGATCTTTCCTTGTCTTCCACACCGTTCACCATGATGAGGTCCGCTTCGGACCGTCCCTGCACCACGAGCAGGCTCCGGAACCTGTCGCGGTAACGGGGGTTCACCACCTGCAGGCAGTACGCGGCCACGGCGTTGGCGCGGTTGAGAGAGAGGGTCATGTTGTTCTCATACGTTCCGTCCGAGTCGGTGTGTCCCTCGATAATGATCTCTCCGAGGAAATCTGCGTACTCCGGGCGCATCAGCACGTCCAGATAGACCGGCAGGAACTGCTGCAGCATGCTCTGGCCGTCTGCCGTGATGGTGGAGGAGCCGCTGCTGAACAGCACCGAGGTCTCGAGGATGATGCTGCCGCTGGAATCGACCGTGACGTTCAGGTTCCTGGAGCGCATGGCCCCGGACAACTCCTGTACGATCTCGGAGCGCACGCCGACCATGGTGTTCAGCTGCTGGCTCTGCTGACGGAGCGCGGCCTCCTGGGCCTCGATCCTGGCCTGGCGGCTGTCCAGCTCCGCCTGCTGGGCGGCCAGCTGAAGGTTCAGATTGTTGATGTCGGTCTGCTGCTGGGCCAGGGTGGCGTTGGCGTTGTCCAGTTCCTCCATCTTGCCCACCAGGATGATGGTCTGGGCGCTGAGCTCCTCCTCGCGCTCACCCAGCGTGATGCGGAGTTCGTCGAGCTCCCGGGTCTGGCTGTCGATCTGTGCCTGCTGGATGATGACGATCTGCTGCTTTTCCGCCAGCTCGGTCCTCTGCCGGTCCAGCTCCTCCGTCTGGATGCGGATGGTCTCGCCGTAGTGGTACAGGGAGAAGACCAGGAAAAGCACAAAGACCATCACCAGCGCCGCCATGATGTCGGAATAGCTGATCCAGCTGGAACCGCCGCCGCCGCGGCCAGCCCTGCGGTTGTGTACGTGCTGCCGCGCCATGCTCACTCCTCCTCGTCGGGGATGATCGCGCTTTCCAGTGTGGTCTGAATGGCGGTCAGGGTGGTCTGGATGCCGCTAAGGACCTTCGCGGTCTCGCCGCTTGTGCCGTCCGCGGGCAGGGAGGCGGCCTGATCCGACAGGAACTTGGTGAGGGCTTTGACGGCGCCGTCGAAGGCCGTCAGGCTCTGGGACACACCGCCCACCTGCTGGGCGAAGGCCGTGCAGCTGGAAGCGATCGCCTCGCCCGCGTGGCGCATATCGCCGCCGATAGCCCGGAGCTCCTCGCTGTCCGCCTGCCCCGCGGCTTTCACCGCCTGCAGATGCTCGGCGTTCTGGCGGCCGAACTGCGCCACGGCGTCGCGAAGGGTCCCCTGCTCCTTTTTCAGGGCGGTGATGAGCGCGCTCTGGTCCTGGGCCGCGGCCTGCATGCTCTGCAGCAGGCTGACCGCGTTGGCCTCGAAGTGCTCGTCCCGCTGGCGGGAGACGCTGAGCTCGGCGATGTAGCGCTCAAACCCGGAAATGACCTCGCCGGAGACGCCGTGCAGGCGCCCCACGTCCTCGGTGATGTGCTGGGCGGCGTCCAGGGTCATGCTGAGGCGCTGCAGAGAGATCTCCTCCTGCCGGTTGACCTCGGAAAGGGTGCGGCCCAGCTGCAGGTAGCTCTCGTTCATGGCCGCGTTCATGCGCTGCACAAAGGTGTCGGTGATGCGGCCGATACCGTCGATCTGCGCCTGGGTGGCATTCACCAGGAAACGGTCCATGGACACCGCCACGGGCGTCAGGGCACGCCCGACCGCCAGCTCGATGGAGGAAGCCATGCGGCCGGAAACGTTCTCGGTGACCTCGCCCAGCAGCTGGTTGCGGTCCTGGTTCTGGCAGATCAGCTGCACGTCGTTGTCCAAAGGCCGCTGCATGGCCAGCTGGGTGAAGGACTCCACGAACTCATCCACCGAGCGGTAGCTGGAGCCCTGGGCGATGCGGTTGAGCATGTTGAAGACGAGGGAGCAGCTGACGCCGGCCACCGAGGTGCCGAAGGCGTAGCCCATGCCCTCCAGCAGCTGGCGGATGCCGTTCATCATGTTGCCCGTGTTGCTGATGTCCAGGCCGGAGAGGCCCTGCACCATGCCCATGAAGGTGCCCAGGATGCCCAGGGAGGTCAGCAGGGTGGGGATCAGCTCCGCCAGCTGGGCGTTGCCCGGGCCGTGGGTGACGGTGTCGTCGTTGATGTAATCCTCCACGTTGCAGGGCAGTCCGCGGCGGTCCAGCTGCTCCGCGTTCTGCAGGAAGCGCAGCCAGGAGCCCCGCAGCCGCTTGCCCATGAAGCTGGACTCCTGCCAGATGGGCTGGCGCTCATCCACGCCGGCATGCTCCTCCAGGCGCCGGATGGCGCTCCGCATGGCGTGGGTGGTGGACCAGAGGGGGAGCAGGCAGCGGAACAGACCGATCAGGGTGACCCCGGCGATGGCCGCGTACACCAGCCAGTTGGCGATATCCGGAAGGATCCCCCGGACCTGATCCAGCAGCCCCGGCTGCGCGGCGTCCGCCACAAGATCCGTCTGGCTCCCCGCGACCTGGAACCGCATCCCGGAAGAACTGTCGGCCAGCGCCGCCGTCATCGGCAGGAGCAGACAGACCGCAAGCAGGGCCAGCATCAGCCGCGCGCGCCCGCGGGCGGGGCGGCTCGGCGAAAGGTTCGGTCTCCGCATGGTGCAGACCTCCTTGATCCTCAATGGAATAGACACATTTTACATGATAATTGAAAGAATGTCCACCATAAATTGTAACAAACACGTAACTTTCGGCCGCCGTCAGAGCAAAAGCCCGGAAAAAGCCGGCGTGAACGACGCGAAGGGGTCGACCGGGCCGTACCGAAAAAACTGCCCGAGCGGGAAGATGCACCGCGTTCTGTGCGGAATCTTCCCGTTCGGGCATTTTTCGTAACTGTTCAGTCCGTCCCGTGTGCCGTATCAGCAAACGATCTCCAAGCCGTTTCGCCCCATCCCCCTGCCCCCTGTTCCGAGGGAAGGGGGAGAAGAGAGCGCGGGCCCGCGGCCCGCACCCGCTGTTGGCCTGGCCGCATGGAAGTCACCCGATCCGTATGTTTCCTGTCCATCCATGCGGGTCTGCCGACCGACTGAACAGTTACCGTTATTCTTTATTGGACGGCAACCGTTCGGTCCGCCCCGCGAACTGTGTCAGCCGATGGATCCCAAACCGCTTTGCCCCATCCCGCTGCCCCCTGAGGGAAGGGGAGACAGCGTGTGGACCTGCGGCCTGCGCCGGCCATGCATGGCTCGCATGGAGGATGGCCGGCCCTTGCGCTTCCCGTCCATCGATCCGCGCGGAGATCCCGACGGACCGAACGGTCACCCGAGATGCCGGACCGGCAGGCCGGACCGCCGCCGGTTCCGGCCGGAGGCGCAGACCCGGGGCCGCGAACTGTCAGGCCGTTGGAAGGCGCGCTTCACTCCTCCGTCTGCAGCGCGTCGTATCCCTCCTCGCCGGTGCGGACGCGCACCACGTTCTCCACATCCTGGACGAAGATCTTGCCGTCGCCGATGTGTCCGGTGTGGAGGATCGCTCTGGCGGTATCGATGACCTGCCGGACGGGAACCTTGCTGACCACGATGTCCACCTGCACCTTGGGCAGCAGGGTCACCTCCACCGGTGTGCCGCGGTAGTACTCGGGTTTGCCCTTCTGCGCGCCATAGCCCATGACGTTGGTGACCGTCATGCCGGTGATGCCGATCCTGTTCATGGCGGCCTTCAGGGTCTCGAGGCTGCCGGGACGGCAGATGATCTGCACACGGGTGTAGACCGGAGCGTCGGGGGCCTTTTCCTTTGCCTTGCGCGGCGCTTCCGCGGGCGGTGGGGTGACAGCCGGGGCGGGTGTGACGGTATCTTCCACCAGGCTGCCATCGGGCATAACGGCGAAGCCGGCGTAAGCCGTGGTCAGGCCGTGCTCGGAGCGATCCAGGCCGAGGGTTTCGTCATTCGCGTCCGCCCGGAGGCCGATGGTTTTCCTGATGAGCAGGAACACGAGCGTGATGATAACGGCTGTCCAGGTGATCGTGCTCACCACGCCCAGGCATTGGACGCCCAGGAAGTGGAAGCCGCCGCCGTACAACAGGCCCTTCTCGGTGGAAACGCCGGTGGCGAAGAAGCCGGTCAGCACGGTGCCCAGCGATCCGCACACACCGTGGACGGAGATCGCGCCGACCGGGTCGTCGATTTTCGCGATCTTGTCGAAGAATTCCACCGACAGGACCACCGCAAAGCCGCAGCAGATGCCGATGACCGCCGCGCCGAAGGGATCCACCGCGTCGCAGCCCGCCGTGATGCCCACCAGACCGGCCAGCGCCGCGTTGAAGGTCATGGAGACGTCCGGCTTGCCGTATCTTACCCAGGTGAAGATCATCGTCACCAGCGTAGCCAGGGCAGCGGCCAGGTTGGTGTTGAAGAAGACCAGTCCGGCGGAGGTGATCAGCTCGTCGCTGTCCATGCCCACGGTGGAGGCTCCGTTGAAGCCGAACCAGCAGAACCAGAGGATGAAGACGCCCAGCGCCGCGATGGAGAGATTGTGGCCCAGGATCGCCTTGGGCTTTCCGTCCTTGCCGTACTTGCCCAGACGAGGCCCGAGGATCTTCGCGCCGACCAGCGCGCATACGCCGCCGACCATGTGCACGGCGGTCGAACCCGCGAAATCGTGGAAGCCCATCTCCGCCAGCCAGCCGCCGCCCCAGATCCAGTGTCCGCTGACCGGATAGATGAACAGCGAGATCGCGGCGGAATAGATGCAGTATGCCGAGAACTTCGTGCGCTCCGCCATGGCCCCGGAGACGATCGTGGCGGACGTCGCGCAGAACACCGTCTGGAAGATGGCGTAGGCCCACAGCGGCACCCCGGCGGGCAGCACGGCGGTGTAATCCCCCATGATGAAGGGATCGATCCAGCCGAAGAGCGCCGTGCCCGTACCGAACATGATGCCGAAGCCGAACAGCCAGTACAGCGGCGTCCCGATGCAGAAATCCATCAGGTTCTTCATCAGGATGTTGCCGGTGTTCTTGGCCCGGGTGAAGCCGGCCTCGCACATCGCGAAGCCCGCCTGCATAAAGAACACCAGGGCGGCGCCCAGGAGGACCCAGATCGTGTTTGCGGGAGAGTACGTCATGTCGATCACGTTCCTTTCCGAATCTTCCTCCAACAAAGAAAAGGCGCAGGGTGTCCGCGGGCTTTCACCCGTCGGCACACCCTTGCGCCTTGCTGGATTGTCGGCATTGTATACAGGCGCTGCCATCTTGTCAAGGGGGAGTACAATCGAAAAACAATGGGGGGTCATTCCCACTCTTCAGGACGTAACGCATTTCGCATGATCTCCGTGCGCTGCCGCGCTGATCCTCTGTGGTCTGCCTGTTCCCGCGGTCTCCCGGTCATCAGGGTGATGACAGGGGGCCGGCTGCCGGGGCGGATCGCGTTATTCCGCGCGGATCGTATACTGCAAATACTGTGGAAGCCGCTTTGGGGATCCGCGTTTCGTCTGTCCGGGGCTCTTTGCGCGGGAACACGCGCCTTGTGCCGGATCGCCGGCAGCGGCGGATTTCGGCCGGGTTCCTTTCCGGGCGGGCTGCCGTGCCTGTGTGCTGAAAAAAGTTTCCAATATATGTTGCCAATCAAAGCGATTTGCTGTACACTCAGTTTGACGGTGCAAGGCGGCGCGTTGTTTTGCGTACGCACTTGCCGAATCGACAGGAGGATCCCGATATGCGCAACACGGCTTTCAGAAACAGCGATCATTCGACCCGCGAGCGCCTGTTCGCCTGGCTGATGGCATTGATGATGCTGTTCAGTCATGGGAATTGGAGCGCGCTGGCCGAGGGCGAAGCAGACGCGCCGGAGACCGTCATCGTGACGGTGACCGAGGTTCCTGCCGACCCGGAGGCCCAGGCGCCGGCGGAGGAGGGCGGGGAGACCGTTCCGCCCGAAGCGGATGACGGGACCTCCGCATCCGAAGAAGGCGCGCAGGATCCCGCCGAAGAGGAAGCGCCAGCCCAGCCGGACACGTCTGCCGGGGATGATCCCGCAGATGAGCCGGACGCGCCTGCCGGAGAGGATCCTGCGGATGAGCCGGACGCGCCCGCCGGGGAGGATCCTGCGGATGAGCCGGACGCGCCTGCCGCGGAGGACGCCGGGGAGACCGAAGAAGCCGACGGCGCGGAGAACGCGGAGACCGCCGATCGCGTCGTTTGGCGCGGCTTCATCCGGATCACGGTGCCGGAGGACGCGGAGGATGCCGCCGTCCCGCTGTATCAGGACGCCCATGCCCGAGGGCAGAAGGGCATCCTGCGCGCCGGCGCGGTGGCCCCCGCCGTCGTGCACGGCGGCGAGGACCGCTACTATGTGCGATTCTGGGCCGATGACGAGCCCTGGTTCGGCTATATCGAGCCCTCCGACGCCGAGACGCTGTCGGACGACGAAGCGGCCGCTTTTGCCGCGGAGAATGAGGCGCTGATCGTTGTGGACGGCCGCGGCCGCACCTTCTACGACATGACGCCGTACTTCACGCGGAACGAGGCCCTCTATCCCAAGGCTGCCGCGAACACCGCCGCCGAAGTTCCCGCGGACGGACAGGCACCTGAGGCTGACGGGGAGGTCGCCGACAGCGCCGAAGTTCCCGCAGGCGCACCGGCCCTTGAGGCTGACGAAGGCGCTTCCGACGACGCCGAAGCTCCCGCGGACACGAACGGTTCCGGCAGCGCCGGGATCAGCGCGGAGGTCGCGTCCGATCCGGAACCGCAGGACTCCGTCGAGGAGGAGGTCCCGCTGCCCGACGACCCCGAATGGCTCGAAGTCGAGACCGCCGATGCCCCGCCCTCGGCCAACCTGAGCGATTACCTGACCTCCGTCACGATCAACGCGCCGACCAGCGACGGCAAGTATGTGGTGGAGCCCGGCAGGCAGTACACCGTCACCCTGAATTTCAAAGAAACCAGCGGACGCGAGGGCAGGCAGTTCCCGAACCGCGGCCCCATGCACTACAAGCTCCCCGACGGTCTGAGCGTCCTGGACGGCACTTCCGGATCCGCCACCATCAAGTTCCGCAGTTTCTTCACGAACATAACCATCGAAAACAACCCCTGGAGCATCGATAACGGGGAGCTGACCTTCAACTGGACATCCGATCAGGAGGACCTGAACAGCCTGAACTGGGCCTCCAACGCCCAGTTCTACATCGAGTTCAGCGCGACCTTTGACGGCACGAAGGATCGCATCGATTTCGGACACGGCATCGCCAAGGAGTTCGACTACGTCACCGACAGCTCCGTCAGCGTGACGAAGGAGGCCTCCGTCGACACGAACAGCAACAAGATCTGGTACACCCTCAACGTCAAGTCCCAGGGCACCAGCACCAACGTGATCGTCACCGACACGCTGAGCGGCACCGGCATCACGCTCGACTCCGGCAGCATCAGCGCCACCAACAGCAATTACCAGAGCGTGACGCTCAATAACCTGCAGACGAACGGCAACACCTTCTCCTGCGTGATCCCCGAGATCGGCAGCGGCGAGATCGTGACGCTCCGCTATTCGGCCAGCATCGACCCGTCCGAGCTGACGATGCAGGACGGCAAGGTGACCACCGTGGCCTCCAACAGCGCCGGCGCCGTCAGCGACGGCGACCCGACGGGCGACACGGCCAGCCTGGAGAATACCATCGAGTACAAACCCAGCTTCTCCAAGAGCAACACCGGCACCGAGGCAGGCGAGGACAGCACCACCCTGACCTGGACCATCAAGCTGAACGAGAACCCCGTGGTCTCCGTGGCCGGCCTGCGGGTGACCGACACCATCAACGAGAGCAGCCGGAGCATCATGACCTACTCCGGCGACGGCCTGACCGTGACGGTCCGGGATGCCAGCGGCAATACCGTCCGCACCGGCAGCGTGCCGTGGGGCAGCCTCGCTTCCAGCAACGGCAGCAGCTGGGCTTACGACATCCCCGGCTTAGACGCGGGACAGCCCTATTTCTACGAGATCACCTACACCACGGTCGCTGACACCAGCGGCCTGACCGGCATCACCGGCGTGGGCAACGAGGCCTCCACCAGCGGCGGCCAGAGCGCCACCGGCTGGGGCAACGTGGGACCGACCGGCCCCGGCGGCGATGAGGAGGAGAAGCCCGAGATCCACAAGACCGGCACCGCCGTGGACATGGACAACAAGGAGGTCACGTGGACGATCGTGTTCACCGTGCCCTCCGACGGCCTGACAGAGGCGATCCTCACCGACTCCTATCCGAACGTCTGGATCGACGGCGTGCATGTCTTTGAGAAGGTCAAGGAAGATTCCGTCTCCGTCAGCGGCCTCGCGGACAATGAGTCTTACACTGTCAATTGCGGAGAAGAGAACGCGGTCATCACCTTCACGCAGGACGACCGGTCCGGCCTGGGCGGCGGCTCCACCCGCATCATCACCGTGACGCTGAAGACCGAGATCAGCGACGCATGGCTGGCAAAGGCCAAACAGGAAAACTGGATGATCGATCACGGCAACAGCGTTTCCCTCGACTACGGCGATGAATCCGTGGGCGGCAGCGACTCTGTGAAGATCTCCGGTCCCGACATGAAAAAATCCGGCTCCGCGGCCGGCACGCGCACCGAGGGCGGCGTCGAGCTGCCGGTCTACAAGTACGAGGTGCAGCTCTTCGGCGTGCGCGGCGATACCCTGCAGATCAGCGACGTTTACGACACCGACCTGCTGATGCCCTACGCAAGCGACAGCTCGGATGCCTGGTACGTTTTCGGCGGTGACCAGTACTATCAGGGAAACAAGGGCGGCGCGCCCGTGACCTACCTTGAGACCGCGACCGGCATCAACATCAATATCTCGCCGGATTCGCTGCCCATGAACGGCTCCAACTATTACACCGGTTACAAGGTGGTCTACTACCTGACCGTCCGCAGCGAGGCGGCCCTCCAGACCCTCATGCAGCGGGCCGGCGAGGCCGGCGGCGCTTATAAGGTGCAAAACGAAGCCTCCTGGGGCGACGAGAGCGACAGCGCCGACATCACCTACAACTACAAGGCCGTGACCAAGGAACTGCTCACCACCGGCGACGACCTGAGCGCGACCGACGACGACATTTACGTCAACTACCGCATCACCCTGAACCCCGGCGCTGCCAAGCTGAACGACAACGAGCCGATCGAGGTCACGGACACCTTCAGCGGCATCTCCATCATTTACGACAGCATTGAGGCCACCCCCAGCGAGGGCGTGAGCTGGGATTTCAGCAAAAGCGTCTGCACCTTTACCATCCCCGACGCCACCAAGGTGGTCATCACGTATAAAGCCCGCGTGGTCTACAAGGACATCGGTGAAGTGGGCGATACCGTCAACGTGGACTTCAGCAACACGATCGAGATGCTCGGCTACCGCGACAGCTCCTCCGCGACCGCGCGCCGGACGAACAACGCCGGCGGCAGCGCGTCGGTCGTATCCATCCGCCTGATGAAGTACCGCACGGGCGACCAGAACGTCCGCCTGCCCGGCGCGGTCTTCCAGCTCTTCTACGGCGACGGCGAACCCGTGCTGGACAAAGAAGGAAACATCGTCACCTTCACGACCCTGGCGGACGGCATGATCACCGTGGCCGGCAACCAGGACCTGGACGGCTGGTCGCTGGGCGAGGATGAGCCTTACTTCCTGCGCGAGATCCAGGCCCCCGAGGGCTACATGCTCGCCGATTTCGACTACACGTTCACCATCACCTCCGACGGCACCACGGACTACGACAATTACGTCTACCACAGCAACGACATCATGTCGGCCAAGAACACCCCCGGCACGCAGATCCGCGTGACGAAGGAGTGGTCCGACGGCACCGAGGCGCACGAAGAGGACGAGGTCACCGTCAAACTCCTGCGGCAGTTCGTCTTCGTGGACGAGGAGGGCGGGGAGACCCGCGGCTATCGCAACGCCGACGGCGGGATCATCGAAGGCTGGGAGGATGCGGGGCGCACACTGACCCTGAACGCCGAAGGCGAATGGACCGGCATGTTCCTGAAGCTCCCGCTGGTCGACGACGACGGCAACGACATCGTCTACACCATCGACGAAGTGTCGGTCGACGGCTACACGGCGACGATCAGCGGCAGCATGACCGAGGGCTTCGTCATCAGCAATGAGAAGGAAGGCCCGGACCTGGCTTCCGTGGAGGTGCTGAAGGACGTCACCGGCGACCGCACCGTCCCGCCCGAAGGATTTGCCATCGATTACAGCTACACGGTGGACGGCTCGACCGTGACCGGCACCTTCCATCCCGACCCCAAATCCACCTCCGGTCCCTTCTCCTGGCACCTGGAAGACATTCCCGTCGGCACGGAGGTCACCTTTACCGAGAGCGGCTACGAAGATCCGACCTGCTTCGTGACCACAACGGCCGGCGATGAGGTAGGCGCCGTCTCTCTGACGGTGACCATCCAGGAGGACGGCACCGTCGCCAGCTTCACCAACCACTATGAGCAGACGCTGATCACCGTCCTCAAGCTGGACGCACTCAGCGAGGATCCCCTTCCCGGCGCCACGCTCCAGCTGCTGGACGCGGAGGGCCATGTGGTCGAGGAATGGGTCAGCGAGGAAGCCGGCCACGAGATCTACGGTCTGACCATCGGCGCGACCTATACGCTGAAGGAGACTGAAGCGCCTGAGGGCTACTTCGTCGCCAACGAGGCCGCCGTCGTGGTCAATGCGGATGGCACCCTGACCGTCGACGGCGAGACGATGGATGAACCTGTGGTCCGATTCATGAACGAACCGGCCGCGATCCTCATCTCCAAGACCGACGGGGCCAGCGGAGATCCCATGTTCGGCGTCCGCTTCCAGCTGTTGGATGAGGACGGCAGTATCTTCGACGAGTGGGAGACCCAGGAAGCGCCTTACATCATCACAGGCCTGACGCTTGGCGCCGCCTATACCCTGCACGAGGCCGAAACCCCCGAGGGCTACGTCCCCGCGGAGGATATGACCATCGTGCTCAGCGAAGACGGCATTCTGACCGTCGACGGCGTGGAGCAGGAAGAGGCCTTCATCGAGGTCACGAACTGGCCGACCGCTGTCCTCGTTATCAAGATCGACGGCTCGTCCGAAGGATTCATGTCCGGCGTCGGTTTCCAGCTGCTGGACGCGGACGGCGAGATCGTGGATGAATGGGTGACCGAGGACGAGCCCCATGAGATCACGGGCCTGCTCATCGGCGAGACCTACACCCTGCGCGAAACCGACACCCCCGACGGCTACATCCCCGCGGAGGAGATCACCTTTGTACTCAGCGCGGACGGCACCCTGACCGTTGGCGAAGAGACGCTGTATGAGCCCGTGGTCGAGGTCGTGAATCGGCAGACCCGGGTCAGCGTCAGCAAGACCGACATCGCAAGCGGCGAGGAGCTCGCGGGCGCGACGATCCGGATCCTCAACAGCGAAGGCAATGTGGTCGAGGAGTGGACCAGCGGCACCGAGGCTCACGAGGTCGAAGGCTTGCTGATCGGCGTGGAGTACACGCTGAAGGAGACCGTCGCTCCCGATGGCTACATCATTGCGGCAGAGACTTTGTTTATCATCGGTGAAGACGGCACCGTGACGACAACCGGCGAAACCACGACCGACGAGGACGGCAACACCGTCATCCTGATCAAGGACGCGAAAACCAAGGTCAGCGTCAGCAAGGTGGACATCGCTGACGGCAGCGAGCTGGAAGGCGCGCACATCCAGGTGCTCGACAGCGAGGGCAACGTCGTCGAGGAGTGGGATTCCATCTCTGACGTCCACGAGATCGAAGGCCTGAAGACCGGCGAGGAGTACACACTGCGCGAGATGGTTGCTCCCGAAGGCTACACCATCGCCACCGAAACCACCTTCACCATTGACGAGACCGGCTGCATGGGTCAGCAGCGACGAAGTTCACGAGATCGAGGGCCTGAGGACCGGCGAAGAGTACACACTGCGCGAGACCGTGGCTCCCGAGGGCTACACCATCGCCACCGAAACCACCTTCACCATTGACGAGACCGGAAAGGTGACCACCACCGGCACCATCACCGAAGACGGCGTGATCCTGATCGAGGACGCAAAGACCAGGGTGAGGGTCAGCAAGGTGGACGTCGCCAGCGGCGAAGAGCTGGAAGGCGCGACGATCCAGATCCTTGACAGTGAAGGCAACGTGGTCGATGCATGGGTCAGCAGCGACGAAGTTCACACCACCGAGGGCCTGAAGACCGGCGAGGAGTACACACTGCGCGAGATGGTTGCTCCCGAAGGCTACACCATCGCCACCGAAACCACCTTCACCATTGACGAGACCGGCGGGTCAGCAGCGACGAAGTTCACACCATCGAAGGCCTGAAGACCGGCGAGGAGTACACACTGCGCGAGACCGTGGCTCCCGAAGGCTACACCATCGCAACGGATACCACCTTCGTGATCAGCGAAGACGGCAGCGTGGCATCCTCCGGCTCTGTGACGGAGGAGGGTATCCTCCTTGTCGAGGACGCGCTGATCCCGCCGACCGACATCACGGTGACCAAGGTCTGGTCCGACGGCGGGGACGCCTTCTCGACCCGTCCCGACAGCCTTACCTTCCACCTCCTCCGCGACGGCGCGGCCATGGACGGCATGGATGCCACGGTCACGGCCGCGGACGGCTGGACGTACACCTGGACAGCTTTCCCCTCGACCGATGTCACCGGCACCGCCTATACCTATACGGTGCAGGAGGATGAGGTAACCGGCTACGAGACCTCCTATTCCGACGACACCCTGACCGTCACCAACACGCTCGTCACGGTAGACATCAGCGCCATCAAGGCCTGGGCCGACGACGATGACCGCGACGGGCTCCGTCCCGGCAGCGTTACCTTCCGCCTCTACCGCGACGGCACCGAGCTGACCGACAAGGCTGCCACGGTGACCGAAGCAGACGGCTGGATGCACACCTGGAGCGGGCTTCCCAAGTGCAACGCCACCGGCGCTGACTGCGTTTACACGGTGCGGGAGGACGAGGTGGACCGCTACGAAACCGCATACTCCGATGACACCCTGACCGTCACCAACATCCATGAGATCGAAACGACCTCCGTCACCGTGACCAAAGTGTGGGATGACGCCGACGATCAGGACGGGAAGCGGCCCGACAGCATCACCCTCACGATCCTGGCTGATGGAGAGGCGACGGACTATACCTTTGCCGTGACGGCCGCCGACGGCTGGACCGGCGCGAAGGACGGGCTTCCGAAGTACCGCGACCATGGCATTGAGATCGTCTACAGCGTCCGGGAAGCCGAGATCGATGGTTATACCTGCACTGTCACCGGCACGGCCGCGGACGGTTTCACACTGACGAACACACACACGCCCGAAAAGATCGATATCCCCGTCACCAAGGTGTGGGATGACGATCATGACCGCGACCGTCAACGCCCCGAAGCCATCTTTGTGACGCTCCTGGCCAACGGCGAGGATGTGGACTACGCGCTGCTGGGCGGCGACGGCGACGAGTGGACCTGGACCTTCACCGGTCTTGATAAGTACCACGACGGCGCGGAGATCGAGTACACGATCCGGGAGTTTGAAATCGGGGGCTATTCCTGTGCTTTGACCGGCAGCGCGTCTGAAGGCTTCACCCTGACGAATACCCATAAGATCGAAACGATCGATATTCCCGTTCAGAAGAACTGGCGTGATTCCAGCGACTATGACGGCGTACGCCCCGACACCGTGACCATCCTCCTGTACGCCAACGGCAAGCAGGTTTCCGACGCAAAGCTGGTCCTGACCAAGAAGGGCGACTGGAAGGGCGAATTCACCGACCTGCCGAAGAACGATAACGGCGCCGAGATCAAATACACCGTGAAGGAAGTCAAGGTGCCCGCCTATCGTACCGAGGTCTCCGGCAACATGGTCAAGGGCTTCACCGTCACCAACTACCATACCAAGGGAACCGGCATGACCACGGGCGACTTCATCCCGGCCTGGCCCTTCATCGCGGGCGGCGTCGGCATCCTGTCGCTGGCGGCGGCCCTGGTGCTCAACCTGAAGCGCAGGCGCAACAAGGACTGAGCAAACGGATCAACCAAAAACGCGGCACCCCGGCCTGTCTGTCGGGGTGCTCCACGTTTATCGGTAACTGTTCAGTCGGTCGACAGACCCACATGGATGGGCAGGAAACACACGGATCGGGTGACTTCCATGCAGCCCGGCCAACAGCGGGTGCGGGCCCCAGGCCCGCTCTCTCTTCTCCCCCTTCCCTCGGGAAGGGGGCAGGGGGATGGGGCGAAACGGCCTGGAGATCTGTTGTGTCAGCACATCGGTAAGTGTTTTGTGTCAGGACATCGGTAAGTCGGTGGAAGGTTAGGAGTAAGGCTTCGGCAGGGGGAAACGCCAGGGTGGAAAGCTCTGAAGAGCGTAGCGATGAAGGGCTTTCCACCCTGGCGGCGCGGCGCGCGCCCCCCTTGCCATGGAAGAAATCGGCGCGGTTCGGGAGAAGTCGGGAACCAGAATGCCTGTATCGTTTTTCTGGTTCTCAGTCTGATTTTACCGCTGTCAGCGGCGTGAAGCAACAGGAAGTCATATCCAGCGTTCCAAGCAGAAACTCTGCAAGGAAGACGTCGTACAGGCCTTGCTGCTTCTGTTCCCGCAGCCCGACCTGCAAGCCTCTCAGGGCGAAGCCAATGGAGACCCGCACGCCACCTAGGACAATCTCGCCGGACTTGAGGACCTTTCTGGGGAGATAACCGGCGGGATATTCGAGGATGTCGAAGTCGCCGGTGTACTTCCGATCTGAGGGCCGGTAGACCTCGTCGGGGGTCTTCATACCGAGGGCTTCGTTCGGACGGACGCTGTTGTATTCCTCGACCCAGGCGTCCAGGGCGACCTGGTTGGCGGCGATGCCTCCGGAAATCCTGCCCTCAATTTCGCGGGCGATGTCCCCGTGCATGCGCTCCAGGGAGCCGTTCTGGCCGGGGCAGCCTGGCAGGGAACGCTCGGGCAGTATGCCCAGTGTGATCCACCAGGCGGAGAGCTTGGTGAGCCCCAGAATGCCGCTGGTAGCGGCAAAAGGTGCGCCATTGTCGCTGTGTATGGCCCTGGGAAGCCCGTATTTGCGGAACAATTCCGTCATGACCGAGCGGACAGCATCGGTGGTCTTGCTGGTCATGAGCCGGACGCAGAGCACCTTCCGGGAGTGCTTGTCGCGTACGGTAAAGGGCTCACAGATTTCGCCGTCTGAGCGCCACCAGCCCTTGAAGTCGATGCACCAGACGTCGTTGGGCGCGTTGGCTTCAAGCATTTGGTTCAGGCGGGGACATTCTGAGGGAGCGGTTGCCTTGTGGATGCGCTTCTTCTTCAGCAAACCAGATTTCTCAAGAATGCGGTTGATGCTTGACAGCGAAGGCGAGATCGCGCCGGGATGGATGCGTTGGTAGAGCGCTTGCAGCTTCTTTGCACCCCAGCTGGGGTGGGCGTTGCGCAAGCGGAACAGCTCGGCTGCCGTGTCCCCGTCGATGCTGTTTGGATGCTCCCGCGGCGCCCGAGATTCCTCCGCGAGCCCGGCGTAGCCCTGCTCCAGGAATCGGTTCCGCCACTTGTACCCGGTCTTCTCGCTGATGCCGTACTCCCGGCATAGTTCCCGGAACGGTTGGTTTTGTTTCAGCATGGCGTCGATGAAAGCTCTCTTTTCCTTCATTGCGTCGGTCTCCTTCCACGGCATGTTCGGCACCTCCCTTGTGCCGATTATACCGGGAAGCCTTACCTATGTCCTGACACAAACCCTTACCTATGTCCTGAAACTTTCTGTTACCGATGTGCTGAAACTGGACAATCGTTTGCTGATACAGTACACGGGGCGGACTGAACAGTTACGTTTATTGAAAGAATGACCCTGGAGGTATCCATGTCACGCAAAACCTGGACCATCATCCTGATCACCGTCGGCATCATCGGGATCGGGATCGCTTTGTGGTACCCGATATCATACGGTTTGCAAAAGGAAAGCGCCCAAGGCATCGACGACAGGCTCAGCGGCATGGTCAGCGACGCCAAGGCATCTTCCGATCCGGCGCCGGAAGATCCGTCCGACACATCCCCGGCGGCAGTGACGCCCAGTGACGCTGATGATCCCGGGGCGGCGCTGCCCACCGCCGATGCTGCTCCCTCCGCCGCGTCCGGAGACACGAAGGCTCCGGCTCCCGTTCCCTCCGCTGACGCCGCCCCTTCCCCCGCGTCTGCGGGTGCAGAGACTGCGGCTCCTGTCATCCCTGCTGACGCCGCCCCTTCCCCCGCGGCTGCGGAAACGGAGGCCGCAGCTCCCGCTGCCTATGCTGACGCCGCTCCTTCCCCCGCGTCGGCCGGTACGGAGGCCGCGGCTCCCGCTGCCTCTGCTGACGCCGCTCCTTCCCCCGCGTCGGCCGGTACGGTGGCTGCGGCTCCCGCTGCCTCTGCTGACGCCGCTCCTTCCCCCGCGTCGGCCGGTACGGAGACTGCGGTTCCCGCTGCCTCCGCTGACGCCGCCTCTTCCCCCGCGTCTGCGGGTTCGGAGACTGCGGTTCCCGTTTCCTTCGATTCGGGCACGGAGGGCTCCGCCGACACAGGCGCGGCAGCAGCGGCAGCACCGCAACCTTCGGACGGATCCGCCGATGCAGAGGACAGCCTGTACGCGGCCCTTCCTGCCGTCGAGGCCTCCGATGCGGTAATCACGGCCCCCACCGGCGAGGAGATCGAGGCGCGGATCCTCCCGTGGCTGCGCGAGATCTATGAACTGAACCACGATCTGATCGGCTATCTCTCCTTCGACGGCATCGAGGGCGGCCAGCCGGTCATGCAAACCCCGCAGGACAACGAATACTACCTGTACCGGGATTTCTACGGCAATGCGGACAGAAACGGCACCCTGATCCTTGAAGGCGCCTGCGATGCCTTTTCTCCCTGCAGGAACCTGATCATCTACGGCCACAACATGCGCTCGGGCCTGCGTTTCGGGGAGTTGGACCGATATCTGTCCCGCGACTACTGGGAAGCGCACAGGATCGTGCACTTTGACGTGCTGACCGAAGAGCGCACCTATGTGGTGGTGGCCGTAGTGCAGGCCGTGCAGCTCGAGGGCGGCGGTCACGGGAGCTTCCGTTACGCGGCCGATTTCGAGGACGAAGCGGACCTTGAGAGCTGGCTGGATCGGATCCGCCGGCAGCGCAGGTACGATACCGGCGTGGACTTCGGGACCGGGGACAATTACCTCACCCTTTCCACCTGCTCTTATCACACGGATAACGGCAGGCTCCTGATCATCTGCCGGGAGCTCAGGGAGGGCGAGACGGCGGACAGCCTCATGATGACGGACCCCGGTCGGTAAGCCTGCGGCCGTTTCGCCGCGGGTCTCTCCCGACACCGCGACGCAGCACCGGATCCTGAAGCAGCAAAACGCCCCGTGATCAAAAGCTGATCACGGGGCGTTTTCAAGTACAGTGCATCCGATGATGCCCATGGGGTGTCTGCGTTCGTCCCCATCGGGAACGGTGGACCGGTCTGTCTTCAGCGCCCGACCGACGCGGAATGGGTCACGCTCTCCACCGGGCGGAGATGTTCCGGCACTCCGTTCCCGTCATAGGGATACGCCTGAACGTCCAGGTCGAAGGCTTCGCCGTCAAAGGTCATGTGGATCACCACAAGGAACCGGCTCTGGTCATAGATGAGCTGCTGCTCGCTGTCAAAGCCGTTCTCATCGGCGTTCTCGCTGATGTCTTCGGCAACGATGTAGTAGAAGTACGCGCCGGTGCTGTCACGGTAGGCGGCGTTCCGGTAGTCGGCGGCCTTGAAGGTCAGCCGGGCGAACGAGAAGCTCACCGCTTGCCCGTCAGCCGCGGCGGGAGCCGTTGTCGTCAGGATGTCGGCGTTTTCCAGCGGCTGACCGTCCAGATCCACAGGGGTCAGGGTGAAGGTGAACTCACCCGCCCGCATGTCCCGGCCTTTCAGGGTCTTCTCGCCGGTGATGACCGTGCTGACCGCGTCCACCGAGCGGTTTCGGACGATCAGGCTGTAGGAGACATTGCCATCGCTCTCGCTGCGCTCCAGCCAATCCGGACTGCCCTCCGCGAGTGTCACGGTGCCGTCCGCACCGATAGTGAAGCAGATATCCTCACCGAGGAGCTTGTAGTTCTCCAGCGTTCTGGTCTCTGTCAGGTAATAGGTGCCCGGGCCGAGGTCCATGGAGATCCTGGGGATGATGCCGTTTTCATCGCTGACCAGGTCCTCATAGCCCTGCATGGGCAGATAGTCCTTGCGCTTCTCGCCCTCGGTGGTCGTGACCTGGCGGTACAGGGCAAAGTGAATGCCTTCCAGCGGGTCCAGGGTGTCAGCGTCCACCTTGCGGGCGTGGAAACCGGTCGGTCGGTCCTGAATGGTGATGATCGCGATCATCTTTCCTTCGGGATCCTCCCTGGTCTGGATCAGGTCGCTCGGCGGTGTGACGAAAACGCCGCCCTCCGCATCCACCGCGATGGTGACGGGCTCATCAAGCGCGACATAGCCTTCCGGAGCGACGGTCTCCGTCAGGATGTAGGACCCCTCCGCCAGATAGGCGATGGTGATCAGGCCGTCTGCGCCGGAGGTGTAGCTCTCCGCGGCGAAGGTCTCGCCCTGTTCATCCGTCAGGGTGAAGACCGCGCCGGCCAGGCCGTTCCCCGCCTCGTCGGTCTTGTACAGCGGGATGCCGGGCCGGGAATTGGTCACCGTGTCCTCGCGGACGTTTTCGTTGTGGCCGGTGGGCATGCCCACCTCATAGTGGACCGTATAGGTGTAATCCTCGTGCCATTTTCCCGTGGGGACGCCGCCGGAAGGCAGCGCGCCGCCCTCCTCGATCGGGGTGATGGTGTCGTAGCCGGTCACCACTCCGTACAGGTCTGTCGTGATCCCGCTGCCTGTGAGGATGACCTCCCTGACCACGAAGTCATCGAAGTCATAGGTCCAGCCGTCGTAGGTCAGGTCGTCAAAGAAGATGTACACATCCGAATCCCGGGTGGTGAGGGCGCGGACGCTGCCTTCGTAGAGGACGGGGCCGCTCTCCGTGTTCAGATAGACCGCGAAATAGATGGTGTCGTGAGAAGACATGAAGTCCGCGTCCGTCCAGACCTTCTTCACCGTCAGGCCCCAGCCCTTCTGGTTGCGGACCTCGATCTCAGGGGTCTCCTCACGCATCATCGTGCCGGTGTAAGGCGTGTCGCCCGTGGTGATGTCCGGATCGACATCCACGCGGGTATAGCCGTCGCCGGTCCGCAGGGTGTAGCCGCGCGGCACTTCATAGCCGCGTTCCTCCACCTTGTACTGGGTGCCGATGATCAGGTTGCGCACTTCCACGGTGTAGTCCGCCGGGATCCGGGAAATGGAGCCGTACATGGAGGAGGTGAAGGTGGCGGATTCTTTCTGCTCTTCTGTCAGGCTTGCGTAGTCGCCGGTGCCGAGGGAGACAAACTCCTGCAGCCCGATATCCCATCTGCAGTAGTTTCCGTCATCGTCCAGCACATGGTAGACATAGAGGTACGCCAGGGGGAGGCTGTCCGGATCCGCGTTCTCATTGCCAAGGTAGAGGCGGAAGCTGAACGTGGTGTTGTTGTCCGGGTAGTGGAGGGGGGTCACGCCATCCACGTCGAACAGCCTCTTCGTGATCCGCAGCGACCGCATGGCTCCGTCTTTCACATGATTGTCGAATTCCACCTTGGTGCGGTCCTCAAGGGTGGCGTCCGTGGTCTTGTAGTCCTGGCGCGCCGTGCCGCCGACCGTATTGGCCGTATCCGTACCCGTCACGGGGTCGCCGTTGACCGTCACCCGGTCATAGATGTCCGGGTTCACGCCGCATTCCACCACGCGGTAGAGGGTCGCGTCTTCCGGGAGCGTAAACTCCGCGGATTCACCCGGTTTCAGAACAAAGACGTTTTCGTAGGCCTCTGTTCCGCCCGCGGGGGTAAAGCTGTCCAGGAAGGTGACCGGCACGCTGGTCCCCTGATAGACGGCGCTGGGGGTACCGTTCCCCACCGTCTCTCCCAGAAGATACCAATGGGTTTCCCCGTCCTCCCTGGTCTTGTACCAGACCTGGTAGGGGAACTCGATCAGGTCGTTGTCGGCATCCTCGGTGCCGGAGAGCGTCTTGCTCAGGATAAAGGTCCCCGGCCGCACGGCGGCAAGGTTGAAGCGCATGTGGAGGTTGGAGGCGCCGGAACCGCGCTCCATGTAGAAGATGCGCATGTCGTGGTTGGAGTAGTCCTTGAAGACATACTGCCCGTCCTGGTTCTGCGTGAACTTGTCGGCCAGCAGATCTTCGATCTCCGTCTCGGAGAGGCCGCGGGCGACGTAGTTGTTTCTGAAGACTTCATATAGGGTGGAATCGCCCCGGCTGCTTTTCACAATGCCGGTGCGGAAGTTGACCGAGCCGGTCATGGCGGAGTGTACGCCGCCCAGGTCCAGCACCAGTTCTCCGTCCACATAGAGCCAGAAGTCGTCGTCGCCGGAGAACTCAAAGACGATGTCGTGGCCCCAGGCGTCCAGGCCGCTGGGAGTTTGGGTGAAGGAGGCGGACAGCTCCATGCCGAAGAAGTAGTCCACTTCTTCCTTCGAACCGATATTGTACAGCCGCTCTCCCTTGCGCGGGTTGAGATCCGACAGCTCCTGCGCGGTGACGCTGGTGGTGTTGGTGAAAGAGCAGTATTCGCCGGGCGTCAGCACGTCATAGGGCATGAACTGACCATGGCGGCCGGTGCCCGTCTGGCCCGGGTAATTGCTGATGGCGCCCAGCTGGTCGTAGACCGTGAAATTTCCGTCGCTGTTCAGGTGCGCAAAGTTGGAGGTGCTGTCATATTCAAAGTATCCGCTCTCGTTGTGGATGCTCCGGATAAAGAGGTGGTTCACCGTCTCCGCGCCGGAATACAGCGTGCCCAGGGACACGCCTGTGCTGCCCGCCTTGGACGTCGCGACGGGGTAGTCTCCCACCAGGTTGGTGGACAGGAGCCCGGCGTTGTTATTGTCACCGTTGAAATAATTCTTCTGACTGGCCTCGCGGATATTTCCGCCGGACAGCTTGACCACATCGTTGTAGTCGATCATCTTCATGGAGATGCCGTACTGATTGTTGTCCACCGTGTCCACCGTGGTGAGCTCCTCTTCCTCCTGGAGCTGCACCACCGCGAAGTAGAAGTCCTCGGCTTCGGAGAGTTTGCAGGGCACCACATGGCCGTCCTCGGTCTTCAGGCCGGAATAGGCATAGCTGGGACCGTCCCAGGCGATGATCGTGGAGTAGTCCCTGCCATACCGCCGGCCGTTCAGGTTCACGCCGACGGTGGAACCGGAGAGGACCTGCCCCGCGACCGCCTGCGGCACGATAAAGCCGCCATACTGGTCGTTCTCAAATTCGTAAAAGTAGTTCTCTTCTCCGCTGTTCGCATCATAATAGATGGTGAAGTCCCACAGCGCGGTGTTGACCCGGCTGCCCACCCATTCGATGCCGTCGCCCGTGTCATAGGCCAGGACCAGGGTCCCGTCGTGATCCACCACGTAGAACTCATATTGCTTTGTGGTGTCATTCCAGATCCGGGTGTAGAGGATCAGCTTCTGGCCGTCATACACGTTGTCGTTGTCAGAGACGCTGACCTTTTTCGCGGTATAGGTCTGGAAATCGTCCTCCGTCAGGACGGACTTTTCCAGAAGATTCATCCAGGCAGTCTCGTTTCCGACCGATCCGCCGTTGAAGCCGTTGGCGGCGCTGCCGGTGAAGTTCAGCGCGCGGTTTCCCTGACTGAACTGCCACTTGCCGCTGTTTGCGCCGGTCCCGGGCGTCGCGGTGAACACAGATCCGCCGTTGGCGTCCGGCTCGTCGGTCAGGGTCAGGCTCGTGCCGGAGAGCGTCAGGTACCTGGTCTCGCCGTCCACCGTCGTGGTGATCTGGTATTTGTCGGTATCCACAATGTGGAAGGTCCAGAAAACCGCGTCGCTGTCCTGGGCGACCAGGAGATTGCCGCTGTGGGTCAGGACGTCCGGTCGGATGGTCAGATCCAGTCCGGTGAGACGCTGCTGGCTGCCGGAGGTTTTCGCGTCCGACATCAGGGCGGCTGCCACCGTGGAGTTGTTGTTGTATGCGATGCCGCAGTTCTTCCCGTCCAGCCTGTAGACATCGTCCGGTACGTTCAGGGACGATGCGTAGGTGATGGTGAACTGCGAGTTGGTCGCGTTGTTATTATCGGTCCAGAAGCGAACGCCGCCGCCGCCGTTGGAGTGCTGAAGCCACTTGCTGGCCCCGGAGGCCTGAAGATAGAACTTGCCGCTACTGTCCCCGACCGACGTGACAAGGATCGCGGTGGCCGAATTCGCGCTCAGTCCCACCTCGTTGCCGGTGGTGTTCTTCAGGTACAGTTTCTCGCCGTTCACGTTCGTGTACAGGCGGTATCCGCTGCCGGCAGGCTCAAAGAACCAGACCGCCGCGGCGGAGTAGGAGCCGGTCTCGACAAAACAGCCTTTTGTGTTGAGCTCGCTGCTGACGTATGTGGGGCCGCTCCCGAAGGAGAGATAGAAGCCCGTTCCGTCGACCAGCTCAGTCACGTCCTGGACGTTCCTCGTCGTGACCGGTTCCGGCGCCTCCACAATACCGTACACGCTGAAAGATCCCGTTCCGAAGGTCAGGACGCAGCCTGCTTCCGTATCGCGCTGAACGGCGCTCAGCACCTCGGTCTCCGCGCCGAAGTGCACCACGCGCAGATCGGTTTCTTCCCCGGCGTCCGCCAGTTCCACCTTCACATCCACCCGGCTGCCCTCCGCGGGCTGCAGGGGCTCGCCCTTCTCATCCGTCAGGGTGATGTCGAAGAAGCGCGCATAGGTCACGCTGCCCGCCCCGGCGCCCAGGACCGCTTCCGCCTCGGCCACGCGCTGCGCGTAGGGCGAAGTCCCGTCGGGATCGTCCTCCGGCGGCAGGATCTCGGACACCTGAAGCGTCGCGTTTTCCGGGATGCCGGCGCCGTGGGGGCAGAAGACCGTGATCTGATAGGTCCGGCCGTCACCGGCTGTCACCTGCTGAACGAATGTGATGCCTGCCACCGCATAGACAGAGAAGCTGCCGGTCTCGAAGATCATGCCGTCCGCGCTGACGGAAGCCTCCAGCACCTCCGGCTCGGGCATGGAAGCCGCACGGCTGCGGCGCGCCTTGGAAGCCTCGGCGGCAGGAGCGGCGGAGGCCGACGGGAAGTGCAGCACGCGCACAGTCTCGCCATCCACATGAAGGCGCAGCTCCACCTGCACCGGAGCGGCGGGTTCGATCCGCTCTCCGTCTGCACGAATGGTCAGGTCAAAGAGCCTCAGATCGGTCAGTTCGGCCTCGACGATATCGAGCCCGTTCAGAACAGGGTCCAGGTAAGCGGAGGCGTCGGTCAGCTCAGCCGCTTCCAGCTGCGCGCCTTCCGGGATGCCCGCTTCGGCGGAGGCCCTGACGATAAAGGTGTAGTCCGGTCCCTCCGCAGTCAGGATCGTTCCCGCGAGGATCGCGGGCGCCGTGAGCACGGACAGGTGACGCACCGTTCCCGGAAAGTCCAGTGCGATATCAAGAGGTCCATCCGCCGCGCCGGGATCCGCCTCCGGGAGAACCAGCGTGAAGGCAAAGGCGATCTGTGCCTCGGGCGCGTCCCCGGCATCCTCCGGGAAGCTCAGTTCGATCGCCCCGCCTGAGATCCGCCAGCGGCAGTCCGGCTGATCTGTCCAGTCGGTGTCTTCCGCTCGCATGCCGCTAGGGAGGGGGCAGCGAAGGATCGCGCCGGGCGTCGGGGCAGTCCGGAATCCGAAGTCCAGTATTGCCTGCAGCTGTGCGTCCGCCCAGACGGAAGCGCCGTCTTCAAGCTCCGCTTCCCCTTCGTCCAGATCCCGGAGGGAGACGCCGATCTCCGCGGCGTCTTCCGTGATCAGCACCGGCTCTTCCAGCGGGCCGACCTGCAGCCAATCGCTGTAATACCCGCTGTCTTCCGCAACAGACGGAAGGCATGCGATAAGCAGCGAAGCTGTTATCAGCCACGCGATCAGCCGTATATGGTTGCTCACTCTCTTCATGGGTATTGCACCTCAATATCGTTTGGCTGCCGCTTCCCTTCCAGGGTGCGAGCCGGGTCGCGCCGGCTCTGCAGCAGGGGGTGTTCTTCATCGCGGGTGCTGCGCCGTTTTCGTGCTTGTTTGCAAACACAGTCTTCACTTCTGCCCGGAAATGGGCAGCGGGATGTCAAAGGGTACCGATGATCCCGATACGTATGCGCGGTGAGACGAACCGACTCGCCGCCTGTGGTCTTTCAAAGCCTGAGCCGTCCTGTTTGCGGCGGCCCGGAAAAGCGTCCGCAGACCGGCCGGCAAGGGTCATGCCGGCCGGTGCGGAACCGCTCCGGGATCCCGTCGTCGGCGCCGGCGCGGCGATGGACGTTCCCTTCTTCGCTTTGCCGGAGACCATCCGCCGGGAACGCCATGCGAGGCGCGAGAACGGTCACGATCCGGCGGTCGTTCGTCTCCGATGGATCTTTCGTGCCGTCCGCCCTGTGACGTACAGGCAGACACAGTATAGTATACCATATTTTGCGGTCAGATGGAAGTGCGGTTTCGGTAAATCTTGTAGCAACTGTTGCAAAAATTTAGCGGAAATCTTGCGGCGGCATGTTTCTGTGATTGCAAAAACCCGCAAAGGGACTATAATGGGTGCACGCAGGGCCGGACGGACGAGGTCCGCACTGCAGTTTCCGCGCAAAGAGGAAGAAACGGATGAAGCGGATCAACGGATTTGTCGGAAGATACATGGCCGTCATCGTGCTGGCGGTGGCAGCCCTCGCGCTGTTTGTTCCCGCGTCCTGTCTGTGGATCCAAACGTCCTGGGTCAACTGGCTGCTGATGGTGGTCATGTTTGGTATGGGGCTCACCCTCAGGCCCGAGGACTTTCTGGTCGTGGTCAGGCGTCCCGGGGATATCGTCATCGGCTGCGCCGCCCAGTTCACCATCATGCCGCTGCTGGCCTTTGGGCTGGGAAAGCTCATGGGCCTTGAGGCAGGCCTGCTGGCCGGCATGGTCCTGGTCGGAACGTGTCCGGGCGGAACGTCAAGCAATGTCATCACTTACCTGAGCAAAGGGGACGTGGCGCTGTCCGTGGGCATGACAAGCGTCAATACCCTGCTGGCTCCGCTGCTGACGCCCGCGATCACCTGGCTGCTTCTCAGGACCACCGTGGATGTGGACGCCGGCAAGATGATCCTGTCCATTCTCCAGGTGGTGCTCGCTCCGATCGCCCTCGGCTTTCTGATCAACCGCCTCTTCTCCAAACAGGTCAGCAAGGCCGCGGACTTTCTGCCGACCGTATCCGTGACCGCCATCACCCTGATCGTCGCGGCGGTGGTCTCGCACAACGCGGAACGGATCATGCAGACCGGCGCGGTGGTCTTCGCCGCCGTCATCCTCCACAACCTGCTCGGATACGGGCTGGGCTTTCTCCTGGGCATGGTGCTGAAACTCCCGTCTCCGAAAAAGAAGGCGCTCTCCATCGAGATCGGGATGCAGAACTCGGGGCTGGCGACCTCGCTGGCCGGCACAGCCTTCCCCGATCTGGCCATGGCCACCGTGCCCGGCGCGATCTTCTCCGTGTGGCACAATATCTCCGGCGCGCTGCTCGCCAATGTGTTCCGCAGGGCGAAAGAATGACACGCCGTCCCGGCCAGCTCCTCATCGGCCGGGACGGAACGGTGCCCGCCTCCCCGGTCGTCGGCGCGCACAGGGAGGCATACGGGACCGTGACCGACACCCAGCCCGGCAGATGAAAGCTCCCGGCATCTCCTTCTCTTCGCCGCCGCAAAAGCGGATCCGATGACCCATCATGAGCCGAAAGGCTCGTTTTTTTCGCGGATGAAAGGGTCCTCGGGCCGGGGATTCAACCACAGGTTCAATGACAACGGTCCGCAGCCGTGCTATGCTGTGACTGTCCCGCCGACCGGCCCGGAAAACCGGAGCCGTCGCGGGGAGATCAACCCGTGAGGTTTCCGGACCGTTTCGAATGGCAGACGGGATCCGTCTGTCTACCCGGAACGGTTTTCGTTCCCGACGACGAGAAGGAGGAAACATCATGGCACTGCACAGCGATCCGACGGCAAACGAGGCCATCGGCCAGGTCTGGAAGGAGTGGGTGGAGATGGCGGTCCTGGCCATCCGCGTCCGCCGCTCTCCGGACAGGAAGTGGGCGGAGAAGCAGGAACAGCGGTTCACCGGGATCTACAGGCGGCTCCTGACGGACCCCGAGGAGGAGATCCTGGGGGATCTGCCGGAGAGAGCCAGGCGGCGGTGCGGGTAACCGCCGCACACCGTACGACCCCGCACGCGCCGGTGCTTCCGGCGCGCTTTTCATGTACCCGGCCGCGCAAAAGCGGTTGCGTCGATCCGCGATCGGGTGTATCATGGTGTCAAACCCGCGGCGGCCCGTCATGAGCAAAAACTGCAGCATCCGATGTGATACCATGCATACAGAGAATGACCCTTACAGGAGGTGCCGCATGGAGATCGAGGAACTCAGGCAGATCGCTTACGCCCCCTACGAGACCATCGAACGCCCGTCCCGGGAGGACTGGAAGAAGGCCTACGACGCGCTGGTCACGCTGGCCGGGATGGACCCGAAGGACGGGAGCTATCCGAACACGCTCGGCTACATATGCTATTACGGCCGCCACACCGGCAAACGCGATTACGGCGAGGCCCGGAAGTGGTTTGAGAAGGGCGCCGACCTGCACGTCATCGAATCGACCTACAAGCTGGCGGATATGATGATCGCCGGACAGGGCGGTCCGACGGATCCCCGGAAAGCCGTAAGGTATTATGCCTTCCTGTACGACTACTGCCGGCATCAGTTCGAGGCCGGGCGCGACGACAGCAAGTTCCCGGATCTGGCCCTGCGCCTGGGCCGGATCTTCCACGAGGGCACGACGGTCGAAAAAGACGATCTCGCCGCGCTGGGATACCTGCTGGAGGCGCAGTACGCGCTGAACCGCCGGAAGCGGTTCCGGGAATACGGGGATGACACGGTGGAGAAAAACATCCTGTCCCTGATGGCAAGCTGCGAGCAGCCCGACGACGAAATGAGGCGGCTGCGCTTTCACGGGCTTCAGCCCGGCCGCGTCCCCGCCCGTTTCATCGACGAGGATCACAGGCTGACCTTTGACATCCTGGTGTCAGACAGCGGCAGCCTCCGTCTGGAGTGCCGCCGGGTGCGGAAGGAGGGGAAGCGCAAGCCCAGCGAGGTCCTCTGGAGCATCGCTCCGGCGATGGTTTGCTTCCTGACGCCGTCCGTCGTGATGTACGCGTCGGATGTCCGGATGATCTGGAACAAGAACCCCGGCGAGCCCGTGGTCTGCGACCGCTACGAATACGACGAGGCCAAAGACCTCCATCTGTTCTTCCTGGGCGATGAGCTCCAGTGCCGGCTGATGGGCGGAGACTATTACCTGTCCATGGGCGACTTTGTCGGGGAGCAGATGTAGGATGCGGGGCGGACGCGGACCGGAATCCCGCGACGCCGCGCCCCGGGCGGCAGCCCGGGGCGCGGGACCCAGGCCGCACGCACCGTGCGCAGACCCTGTTCATCATGAGGAGGCCTGACGATGGAACCCAGGCGGATCAACAGCATTCCCGGCGTTTTCGGCGGCACGGATCACTATGATGAAGACGGCAATTATCTGGGCTTCAGCATGCCCGGCATCGCGGGCGGCATGAACCACACGAATGCCGACGGCACACCGGCGGGATACAGCACGGACGGGATCCTCGGCGGCGCGGTCCATCACCGCGCCGACGGTTCCTTCGCCGGCTACAGCACGGACAGCATCTTCGGCGGCCGCGACCACTTCGGCGCCGACGGGGATCACATCGGATACAGCATGCCCGGCCCCTTCGGCGGAAGTACGTTCTTCGGTTCCGGAGACGACGCGGGAATGGGCATGTTCGACGACGGAAGCGGCGGCCCCTGGGGGCCGGATGACTTCTGACGCGCCTTCCCGGACGGGCGCGGGCACCGGCCTCCGCCGTCCCGGCCGGATCCGCGATGCGCGATCACAGCCGGAATGACGGAGGGATCACATGCCCGACAAGGAAGCAAGGCTCCCGAACGCGGAGCAGCAGGCGGTCATCGACGAGCTGGACCGCAATATCATCCTGTTCGCCAGCGCGGGGACGGGCAAGACGTTCACCGTGGCGCAGCGCGTGAAGCGGATCATCGAGGCCGGCAGAGCGCGGCCCGCGGAGATCCTCTGCCTGACTTTCACGATCAAGGCCGCCGGCGAGATGAAGGAAGACATCCTCCTCTATGCGGGCGAGTCCGGGAAAGAGGTCAACACGCGCACGATCCACAGCTTCGCCTATCAGGTGCTGAAGGAGGAGAGCGTCCGGGATCCGGAGGATGTGGTCCTGCCCGGGGTGTGCGATGAGGTGGAGGCGGCGGAGCTCCTGAAGCAGGCGCTGACGGAATGCGGTCTCCGGGAGGACGCCGCCATCCTGAACAGCCCCACCGCACTGACGAACCTCAACAGCATCATGAAGCACGAGCGCGAGATGACGGCGCGATACAGCGAAGACGAAGCCGCCGACTTTTCGGCCGTGTACCGTCAGATCCGGGATCAGAAGCCCGCTCTGTTCGAGAAGATGCATACCTTCTACGATCATGCCGGAGGAACGGAGCGGACGGATCGGGCCTTCATGGATTTCATGGACGCGAACGCGGGCACCGCGCTCCACGCATACGATCAGACCCTGCGGCAGAGCAATCTGCTGGACTTCGACGACCTGATCTGCCTGACCCACAAGCTGTTTCGAAACCCGGAGGCGCTGGCGCGCTGGCAGGCGCGATACCGCTATATCATCGTGGATGAGATGCAGGACACCAGCGAGCTGGAATACGACACGCTCCTGCAGCTGTTCCGGACCGCCCGGGTGATGATGTGCGGGGACTTCTTCCAGACGATCTACCAGTGGCGCGGCTCCAACCCGGAGAAGGTTCTGAACGGATACATCCATGAGTTCGACGCGGTCCGGTTCATGTTCGCGCGGAACTA
The DNA here is from genome assembly GCA_902767565.1 of uncultured Eubacteriales bacterium. Lineage (GTDB taxonomy): Bacteria > Bacillota > Clostridia > Christensenellales > Aristaeellaceae > RUG11272. Next base: position 279,412 of record CACXHY010000002.1, read on the forward strand.
CCGGTCGACCCGGTCGCTGACCGCGGCCGGCTTCGGGTATCTCCGGAACACCTGGCCGGAGCTGATGGGTGTGTACTGTCCGCCGGATGTGATCCCGAAGAGCGATCTGCCCGGCGAGCCCATCCTCAACGTCCGGGTGAAGGCCCCGGAGGACGAGGCGCTCTGGATCTATGACTACCTCGACCGGCACCGCCCGGAGGACGTGACGAAGGTCTGCATCATGGCGCGTTCCAATCCGTATATCGCGAAGCTGTACGACGCGCTGACCCGGATCGGAACGGCCAGAAAGGACGGGAACGAGCTCCGGTTTTTCTCGGTGGACAAGGATGCGAAGTTTTTCCGGCGCGAGGTCATCCGGGACATCCTTTCCTTCCTGCGGATCCTCGTCAATCCGACGGACGCGGTCGGCTTCGAGCGCGTCGTGAGCAAGTATGTGTCGGGCGTCGGGAAAAAGCGGATCGGGACCATCCGGGAGCATGGCGAACTGGGGATCTCGCTTGCCTCCTTCGCGGACGACGGCCTGTACCGGGATGACGATCCCTATGCCGGGCTGATCCGCGCCTTTGAGAGCGGGAACGTGGTCGTATACGACACCGAAACCACCGGCCTCGACCTCAGTCATGACCAGATGATCCAGATCTCGGCCGTCCGGCTGAACGCGGACGGGCAGGTCACGGAAACCTTTGACCGGAGGGTCATCCCGACGATCCCGATCAGCAAAGGCGCACAGGCCACCCATCACCAGACGCTGGAGGATGTCATCAGGCACGGCGCGATCGGGGCGGCGGAGGCGCTGGAGGAGTTCCTGGCGTTCTGTGACGGCGCGGTGCTGGTCGGGCACAACAGTCTGTGCTTCGATTCGCCGCTCGTGCGCCGCCAGCTGCGGGAAAACGGCCTCCCGGCGCCGAACATCCTTGCGGAATACGACACCCTTCCGATCGCCCGGCAGTTTCTTCCCAAATCGAAGGACTACAAGCTGGACACGCTGTGCGGCGCCTTCGGGATCGTCAATGAAGCGGCACACGACGCCCTGGGCGACATCACCGCGACCGGCAGGGTGCTGACCTGTCTGCTGAAGCGGTACATCATCCCGACCGGCGAACGGCGGCGACAGTTTCTCGCCGAGTGGCGGCCGCGGTTCGAGAAGATCCACGCGTTCCTCTGCGAACTGAAGTCCGACTATCTGGCGAAGAACGACGTCCCGGGCATGGCGGAGCACATCATCGCGAAGCTGAGCCTGCGCACCCGCTGCCCGGAAGCCGTTCATCAGCGGACCCTGGATGATTTCCTCTTCATGCTGAAGGATGCCGCGCCGGAGGATCCCGTGCACTTCCTGCGTGAGCTCCTGGCCGACGCCGCGCTGTCCGGCAGCCAGATGGACATGCTGATCCGAAAGCTCAAAAAGATCCCCATCATCACGGTCCACCAGTCCAAGGGCTGCGAATTCGATACGGTGATCATCGCCGGGGCGGACGATGACGATTTCCCGACGTACCAGGCGAAGAGGCGGGGAGACTTTGAGGAGGAGAAACGGGTCTTCTATGTGGCGATCTCCAGAGCCAGGAGGACCCTGATCATGACATCGGCCTCGCAGAAGGTGAACCGGGGCGGAACGTGGCCGCTGCCGCAGAGCAGATGGATCGGCGCCATCCCGCAGGAATACGTCAGAACGATCGTGATATGAGGCACGGCGCATCCGCGCGCGGCCGGACCGGGGAGGGACCCTGTTGAAGATCTTTTTCGCGCCGATGGAGGGCATCACGGACGGCATCCTCCGGCAGACCCACCACCGGCTCTTCGGCAGCGTTGACGTCTACGGGCTGCCGTTTCACAAGCTGACCCGGTCCATGTCGCTGCTGACCCGCGAAAAGCGGGACATCGCGCCGGAGGAGAATGAGGGACTCAGTGTCCTGCCCCAGGCCCTGACCCGGGATCCGCAGCAGCTGACGGCCTGGATGGATCATGTGAAGTCCTGCGGCTATTCCCGCGCGGACCTGAATCTGGGCTGCCCGTCGCCCACGGTGACGCGGCGGGGGAGGGGCAGCGGGATGCTCCGGGATCTGCCGGCCCTGCGCGTCTTTCTGGATCGGCTGTTTTCGGATCCGCTCGCCGTGGCTCTCTCCGTCAAGACCCGCATCGGGTATGAAAGCCCGGAGGAGTGGCCGGAGATCCTGGGGATGCTGGCGGATTATCCCTTCGCCCATGTGACGATCCATGTGCGGACCGCGCGGGAGCAGTACACCGGCGGGATCCACCCCGAAGCCTTCGACCTGGCCCTGCGGCGGGGACTGCCCCACCCGGTCTACAACGGGGACCTGCGAACCCCGGAGGATGTGCGGGCCCTGCTCGCCCGATGCCCCGGGACCGAGGCGGTCATGATCGGCCGCGGGTTGCTGGCGGACCCGGCGCTGGCGCGGCGGATCCGGGGAGGCGCTCCCGCGGGCACAGAGGAGCTGCGTGCGTGGTACACCGCGCTTTATGAGGGCTGGTGCGGCCGTTTCCAGGCAACGATCGCCCTGGGCAGGATCAAGAAGCTGATGGAGTGGCCCGCCGGGAACGACATCAAAAAGGCCCGGCTGCTGCGCAGAGCCGGGGATATCGAAAGCTGCATCGCCGCGGTGCTCGGATAGGCACGGGCAAAGGAGTCGCGCGTCTCTGCCGGGGCAATCGTCCGCCGTATCCGGAACATGGGATCGATAAAGCGAGAGTGACTGTTCAGTCGGACGGCGGACCTGCATGGATGGACAGGAAACGCACGAACCGGTTTTCTCCGTGCGAGCCATGCGTGGCGGGTGCGGGCCGCAGGCCCGCGCTCTCTTTTCCCCCTTCCCTCGGGAAGCCTGCAAATACAAAGTCAAGCCCCTGAGCGAAAAATCGCAGGTAAAGGAGAGTGAAACAAGAGGACAACAAATAGACCAC
>CACXHY010000003.1 GCA_902767565.1 uncultured Eubacteriales bacterium
GGCGGGCGTGGTGTCCCAATCGAGAATTTCGTCAGCCAATCCACCTTCATCATAAAGGAAAAGCGAAGGCTGTAAAACCCTCGCTTATATATTACTAATCGGGATTTGTAGGAGGAAACAGAATGTCATTCGATAATATGATGCCTTGTTCTGAAGAAGACGCTGAATTGATTGAAGAACAGGCCAGCCGGGCGTTTGATACCATCGCTCCGCCCGAAGAGGCTGCCGAGGAAGAAGAATTCGTGTATAAAGTCACAGATGAAAAAGGAAGCCTTCTCGGAGGGTGTATTCTGGCTGTCGATGCACGGAAAACAGCGTCGATTTTCGATCTGTGGGTGGAGGAAGCATACCGCTGTCAGGGAATTGCTTCCGCGCTGATCCAAGAGGCCGAGAAGAAAGCAAGAGAGCTTGGCTGCTATCTCGCCATGGTCGGCACTTTCGATTTTCAGGCAAAACCGTTCTACGAAAACCATGGCTATATGGTGAATGACACAATGACGGGTGTGCCGAAGGGACATGCGCACTATTTCATGACGAAAAGGCTCGACCGAACCGTTACCCAACATGATCCTTCAAATCCAAATCAATATGAGATTATCCCAGGCAGCGAAGAAGATGCGAAGTTCCTCTCCGGCAGGCTGCGCAGGCACGATGAAGCATTCGCGCCGCGCGAGCACGAATACGTTTCCATCGGGAAAAAGGTCATGGACGAGAACGGCAGGATCATTGCCGGCCTTGTCGGCGGCGTAGACGGATGGAATGGCACAGATATCGATGCGCTTTGGGTGGACGATCCGTACCGGAGGCAAGGGATCGGCACCCGGCTGCTCCGCCAGTTTGAGCGGGAGGCCAAAGAAAACGGCGCAAATGTTGTGTTTATTGAAGCATATGATTGGAACGTGGGATTTTTCAGAAAGAACGGCTATGAGACAGTGACTGGCATGCTTGAGGATTATCCGAAAGGTCACACCATGTATTGCATGCAGAAGCCGCTTTGACTGGCGCACTGACCAATTCCAGTTTGTCGAGCCGCTGTTGGAACGGAAAACTCGGGAATAACAGAGCATTAACTGAGGTATATCCGGAAAAACCGGATATACCTCAGTTTCAAATGGCAGCAGAGTCATCGTCTGTTTCTTCGTCGTCAAGCTCTTCGTCGCGCTGACTGCCATAGAGCTTTTTGATAACACCCTGCCAGAAGACCGGGATCTCCAGATCGATGAGCACACAGAACGATGATAAAGCCCCTGTACCTGACCGGATTGATCACGCAATCCAAACTCAGGCACAGGGGCTTTTTCCTATTATGGGCGAAAGCCAAACGGAGGATGACGCAGGCAGCCTTCTCAACCACAGAGCTATGCTCTGGCTTTCAGGGGCTTGGGGGCGGAGCCAACCAACAAGCTATTGCACTTTGTCAGACAAGTGCATTGCTTGCCGCTATCAACTCGTTTGTTTTTATTTAACGGTTTGCTGCTCAGATTTGACGGAATAACACGGACTTTTTCGAGACGCGGAAATATGTCAGATAACAGCTCCAGCAATCAACTCGACTGTTGTTGATGAACGGTTTGCTGTTCCACCTTCCGAAAACGATCTGGTGTTACACCGAACATCTGCTTGAAGCTGCGGATGAATTGCCTCGTATCACTATAGCCAATCTCATCACATATCTGATCCAGTTTCCAGTTTTTCGTTTTCAGCAGTTCCGCTGCCTTTCGGAGCTTAAAATCTTTGACAGTCTCTGAGAATGACCGCCCGGCCTGCTCCTGAAACATTCGGCTCAAATAGGACGTATTGTAATGAAACTCTTCAGCCAGATCGTGGAGCGTGATCGTGCGATAATGATTGTACATGTAGTTGACCATGTCAAGCAGTCGCTTATCTCTAAGAGCAATACTATAGAGTGGCTGCATCGTGTCCATATATCGCTGAAGAATATATGTGATCAGAGTGGTTGCAGTCGTTTCCATCAGTTCGTTTCGATAAGGAAGGCTGAGCTTTTGTTGCTCAAACAGAAAAAGCAGCATGCTTTCGGCAGCAGGGTCTTCACCGCACTGAAAACTGATCGGGTAGATCATGGAGGGCAAATGCGGAATGCTCATCTTCACGAAGTGGCTGAGCCTGATTTTCATGGTAAGACACAGCGAGTCGCCGACAGCAATGAGCTGGTGTCTGGTCGGAACCGGGATGAGAATAAAGCTGCCTTCCTGCTGGATCACCTCGTTCTCACCGACTCGATGAATACAACTGCCCCGAAGCACATAAGCGCATTCGATAAATTCGTGTGAGTGGGCAGGTATTTCAATGTAACGGAGCAGCTTTTCTATGGCAACGTTCATGTCAGACGGCATGAAGTCCGCCTCCGTCAGGCCGGTATTTCCATATCTTTCGTGGAAAGAGGCGACAATCTGTCCCTGCTCCCGAAGAGCAAGCGGGTCATTGATGGCTTCCAGGGTATGCCGGTCGGCTCCATGCATCACCAGATATAAATACTGACCGTGCCGGAGCATGGTTCCTGTTCTGCGGAAGGAATCAAATCCTGCCTTCTCATACGGATCCAGACGAGACAACTCCCGAATCAGATGATTGTAGTTTGCCAAGGTGTCCCTCCGTTCTTTCCCATCCTTGCTTCTTGCACGTTCTATATTATATCTTCCCGAAAGGTAAAATTCAACCTATCATAAGCGTAAAATGGCGGTATTATTTTATTTTATATTATGCCTATAATAGAATACAGACAGTAAGTGTACGAACCGGGAAATCGTTGGAATTCGCGGAGGTGCAGATATGGGAAAGCTCATCAACGATCTCAAATGTGAGGCAGTGCAAAAAGCGGTTTACGCAAAGCTCTACAAGGGACATAAGCCCAACGAATGGGAACCGTGGAACGCTCCGGAAGTGAAAATGCTGGAAAACGGCATGGTTTGCCGCAGCGACGTCAAATACGGCGAAACCTATCCCAACAGCTTCGCGGACATCTGGTATCCCGATGACAGCGGGAAAAAGCGGCCTGTTGTGGTGTACTTTCACGGTGGCGGATTTATCTTCGGCAACAAGTCCGCTGGCGACCCGCTGCAAACCGGTGGCGGCGGTGTGGGAAAACTGGAAGCCATCGTGAAAGCAGGGTATATTCTCGTGAATGCGGATTACGCGCTGGCGCCTGAGTATCGTTTTCCAGTCCCCATCCGGCAGTGCGATGAACTGCTGCGTTACCTGATATCTCATGAAGAGGAACTTCATCTGGACATGTCTCATGTTTGTCTTTCCGGAGGAAGCGCCGGAGCCAATATGACAGTAATCTATGCTGCCTGTGTCTGCAATCCCGACTACGCCGGCATGCTTGGTGTCAATCCCGCTATGACACAGGAAAACCTGAAGGTCCTGGCCATCGACGAAGCCGCACTGGACGCCAGCGTATTTGACAGCAATATGTACGCCATGCTGGGCTGTGCTGTTGGAGCGAAACACAACACGCCGGAGGCGGTTGGCATCATCAACGCAAAGAGCTTTATTCGTTACACATTCATTCCCAGCTGGATCAACGCATCGAATGAGCCAAACGATGAATCTGGCTATTTCATCACAGAAGGACGCGGCCTCAAAAAGAAGCTGGACGAGATTGGCGTGCCCAATGATCTGGTCTTCTTCCCTGGCGCAAAGCTGCCGCATGGCTATATGGATCAAATGGATCATGAACCTCATGCCAAAGAAGCCTTTAAGAGGATGATGGCGTTTATTCAAAAGTACGTTTAAAGGAGGATACGGCGATGGCAAAGAAAGAACGTGTCAACAAGCATCCAGACTGGCGTCTCAGCGCACGGGAGCGATTCAATTACTACCTCTCTGACAGCGGCAGGCTGTTCGGCACCTCTGTGTTTCAGACCTTCATGACCGCGTTCCTGGCCCTGCGGGGCGTGAATCTGGCCGTGCTGGCGGGGGTGCTGCTGGTGCTGAAGATCATCGACGCGGTGGACGATGTGGTTTTCGGCTACCTGATCGACAAGCTCAAGATCACGGAATGGAAGGCCTTTCGCAAGCTGACCGGCGAGGGCAAGTATCTGCCTTGGTTCAGGCTGACTTTCTTCCTGTTCCCGCTGTTCACAATCGTATTCTATCTGATGCCCTCAACGCTGCCTGTCGGCGCGAAGATTGCCTGGTTTGTGGTGAGTTATCTGCTCTATGACTTCTCCTGCACCCTCAACGAGGTGCCGATGAATTCCCTGGTGATGACGCTGACGGACAACACAGAGGAGCGGACACACATCATCACTGTGAAGGGAATTATTACGGTTCTTGCGGCAGTGATCGTGGGCGTAGCTTTGAATTTCCTGGTAGATCCGGTGGCTGGCCCGGGCTTCAGCTTTACCTCTGTTTCCATCGGTGCCATGATCATCTGCACCGCAATCATGATCCCGCTGGTGCGAAGCGGCAAGGAATACAACACGGAGCTGAAAAATGTAGAAGAAGAAAACCAGCACGACGGCTATACCCTGCGGGATATGTGGAACTGCGTGAAAACCAACAAGTACATGATGGTCTACCTGGTTTCCACGCTGATTGCGGGCGTTACGGCCACGTCTGCCGCCGTCAGCTCCCTGATCTCGTTCTATCTCTTTGAGGGCAGGACGATGGTCACCTCCGTTCCGGTGCTGATCGCCTTCATTCCGGGTCTTGTCATCAATACGCAGGCGGACAAGATCGCCAGACGGTTTGGCCGCCGGAATTCTCTGATCCTCCTTGGCCTTGTGTTCGGGGGAATGTACATTCTGCAGTATCTGGTGGGCTATGAAAACATCGGGGCCTTCATTGCCCTGAGCACCATTGCTGGACTTGCCAATTCCCTGCGCTATGTCTTTATGAACTTTATCGCGCCGGATACCATCGAATACACCCGCTATAAGACCGGCAAGGACTGTGCCGGCATCTTCTACTCTCTCAACGCCTTTGTCAGCAAGGCCGTGGGCGGCGTAGGGGCCAGCATCGGTCTGCTGGTGATGGGGCTCTACGGCTGGCATGAAGTGCAGGCGGAGAGCTATCAGCAGCTGCTGGACATGGGCATGGCTGTCGGCCAGGCAGGCTATCAGACGCCCCAGGCTATCCATGGCATGTGGGTGGTCTACGCCCTGATTCCCGGCATCGGGTTCCTGCTGTCCACGCTGGTTCTGCTGCTGTACAAGCTGAAGGATCGGGATGCGGAACTGATGGCCAAGTGCAATGCCGGTCAGATCACCCGTGAGGAATGTGAAGCACAGCTTTCGAGGAAGTATTGATGAAACGGGAAAGCTTCAACAGCGGTTGGCTGTTTTGCCCTGGCAGCGGAACGGCTCTGGAACGCACGATCAATGGCGCGCAGACACCAATCCCGGTGACGCTGCCCCATGACGCTATGATTTGTCAAGAGCGGGATCCCCAAACGGCCACTGGTAATGCCTCCGGCTATTATCCCGCCCAAACCGTTCACTATACCAAGGAATTCACATGGGATGACCTTTCCGGTTTTGCGTACCTGGAGTTTGAGGGCATCTATCAGAATGCGGCAGTATACATCAACGGGTGTCTGGCGGCGCAGCATCAAAATGGCTATACCGCTTTTACAGTCGACATATCGCCCTTCCTGAAGGAGGGAAAGAATACAGTCAAGGTGCTGGTGCGGAACGGGATTCCTTCCAGCCGATGGTATACGGGCACCGGCATTTATCGGGATGTATGGCTTCTTCGGGGCGGCAGCGTTCATATTGCGCCAAACGGTGTGAAAATCACCGTGATGGAAGCGGATGAGGAAGCGGCTGCGCTGATGATCCACACCACACTGGTCAATCGGGAACAGCGGAAGCAGACAATCCGTCTGCGTCATCGGATCGGCGATACAGAGATCAGCGTTCCGGTAACGCTGCTGGCGGGAGAAACCAAGACGGTAACGCTGCGCTTTACACTGGATCATCCAAGAATATGGAATGTTGACGAACCCTACCTGTACGATTGTGAGACTGTGATGGAGGGACTGGACACCGAGCACACCCGCTTCGGCGTCCGAATGCTTTCACTGGACGCAAGGCGCGGACTGCGCCTGAATGGCAAGTCTATCAAGCTCCGGGGCGGCTGTATCCATCAGGATCACGGCTTGATTGGGACGACGGAGCACCAGGCTTTGACCTTCCGGCGCATCCGAAAGCTCAAGGAAGCGGGCTATAACGCAGTTCGCTGCGCCCACTTTCCCACGAGCCGAACAGTCCTGGATGCCTGTGATGAACTGGGAATGCTCGTTATGCTGGAGCTCTGTGATGCCTGGACGACACCGAAGGTGGACTTTGATTATTCCACCCACTTCCTTTCTTGCTGGAAGCAGGACGCCTCGGCGATGGTGGATCTGGCCTTCAATCATCCCTCGGTGGTTTTCTATTCCGTCGGCAATGAAATCTGCGAGGTCAGCAATCCCCGCGAAGCACAATACGGCCGACAAATCTGTGACCATATTCGAGCACTGGATCCTACCCGCTATCTCACCAACTGTGTGAATCCGGCACTTTCCCTGATGGATCGCATTCCGGAACTGGCTGTCAAGGCCGGGGCAGACATCAATTCCATTTTGAACGGGAATGCGGAGGAGCTGGCCAGACTGATGGCTTCCCGGGAGATCGGCGAGCCATTGGAAGAGGCATTCAGTTATCTGGACATAGCGGGCTACAATTACGCCACCTTCCGCTATGAAGCGGATGGTGCGCAATATCCCCATCGCATCATGCTGGGCGCGGAATGCTATCCCGGCGCTCTCTATGAGAACTGGAAGCTCTGCGAAAAGCTTCCGCAGCTGATCGGGGACTTTGGTTGGGCGGCCTGGGACTACCTGGGCGAGGCCGGTGTCGGGCAGCACCGCTACGGCGAAGCGTTGGGATACGATCTGTACGGTGCTTACCCCTGGCGGAGTGCGGGCTGCGGCGATTTCGATCTGATCGGTGACCGCCGTCCGGTATCCTACTGGCGTCAGATCATCTGGAGGCTTCGGAAGGAGCCCTATCTTGCAGTGCAGGACCCGGCCCACTACGGAGAGAAGCAGTCTCCCACCCGCTGGGGATGGTCAGATGCCCTTCGAAGCTGGAATCACCGGGATTATGAAGGCAAGCCCATCGTGGTGGAGGTCTATTCCGACGCCGATGAGGTCGAGCTGCTTGTCAATGGACACTCGGTCGGGAAACAAAAAACCGAGCGCTGCAAAGCGCTGTTTACTACCGTTTATGAGCCGGGCGAACTGACAGCAGTCAATCTGCGCGATGGACAGGCCGCAGAAAGAGATTCTTTGTTGACCGCCTCCGACGAAGTTCACCTGGAACAGACGGACTGCGGTGGAGGGATCATCGAGCTGTCCGTGAAGGACGAAAATGGAATCCCGAACCCGGAGGCCGTGCTGACACTCATGGCTGAAACGGATGGGGAGCGTACGATCCTGGGCTTTGGCACGGCAAACCCAAAGAGCGAGGAAAACTATTTCGACAAGACCATCCAAACCTGGCATGGCCGTGCACTCATCGTGACGCGCGGTGACGGAGAATTGAAGATCGAGGTGCAATGACATGGCGTTTATGGCAATCAAACGGGCGTTGATGAACGCCCGCTTCCATAAAATCAACAAGCATTATAAGACCGATCCCGTCGTCGGGGATCGCTGCTTTATCCAGCGCGAAGGCAAGGATCCGGTAGAAGTGCTCTTCTACTATCCCGAACAGCGGGAGAATATGCCGGTATTCGTCCAGATCCATGGCGGGGCCTGGGTTGGCCTGGACGCGGTGGACGATGACCGCTACTGCCAGCGGTTGAGCGAAGAGTTGGGGGCTTTTGTTGTCAATGTGAACTACAAGCGGCTGTATGACAAGAGCTTCCCTTATCCGCAGGAGGAGGTCGTGGATACCGTCAAATGGCTCAAGGCTCACGCAAAGCAGCTGGGCATCGACCCCGACAGGATCATTCTTTCCGGCGGCAGCGCGGGCGGACACCTCACGGCAGGCTCCGCCATCCTGCTGGCACAGCAGGGCATACAGGTCGCGGGCCAGATCATGGAGGTGCCCTTTCTAGACTTTACGCACACGATCCCCATCGATTTTCCGGAGGGAGACAAGCTCTACAAAATGATGTTTGAGCTCTATCCGCCCAAGCTGCCTCTGGACAGCGAGGTGCTGTCCCCGGCGGCGAAGATCACAGAGGAAACGCTGGAAAAGCTCTCCCCGGCAGTCGTTATCGTCTGCGGTCGAGATCCGCTGCATCCCCAGGGAGAACATTATGCGGAGCTTCTGAAACGGCACGGCAAGCTGCTGGATCTGAAAATGTACGAAGACGGCTATCACGGCTTCGGTACCGACAAAGTTGAGGAAAAGCCGGCACAGGACAAGCTGCGGGAGGACTGCTTCCGCTATAAGGTGGAAAAGGCAAGGCAACTCTATGCGATGAGCGGGAGGGAAAACCATGGCAAAGCGGAAAACGCATAAGGAGGACCGGAAAGGCTGGCCTCTGTTCAACCGGCTTCTGGCGGACTATATCGAGCTGACCCGTTTCCCGGAGCTGCCGGAACGCCCGAAACTGAACAAAAACTATGAATACTGGCCGGAGGGTGCCCTCTGCGCCAACGGCAATCCCTTTCACGGCTGCATCCGCCTGGGCAGCGCCAACAAGCTGATGATCGGCTTTTCCGGCGGCGGTGTTTCCGTGGACGAACACACCGCGGCCAGGCCTCAGCGTGTGGGTGGGCAGGGCGAGATGTTCTACTCCGACGACGTGCGGTTCGGGGATATCATTCCCAGGATCGGCACATTCGGCCGTTCGAAAAAGAACCCCTTCCGGGAATGGAACCTGTTGTTTGTGCCTTATGCCACCGGGGACTTTCACTGCGGAACCGGAGATTTTCTCTATACGGACCCGGATGGAAACCTGCTGTACTGCATCACCACGGCTATACGAATTTCCAGTTGCTGCTGAAAAAGATCAAGGAACTGGTTCCAAATCCGGAACAGATCCTGGTGACCGGATTTTCTGCGGGAGCCTTCGCAACATCCCTGCTGACCGACGCAGTCGCCGCCGCGTTCCCGAAGTACCGGGATATTACCGCCTGTGTGGACAGCGCCATGATGCATTACGACTGGCAGCGGGTGGCTCGGGATGTCTGGAAAGCGCCGGAGGAGATCACGGCGCGCCTTACTGGAAACGAGATTGTCTCCGACAGTCTGCTCGCACTTCATAGGAACCATCCCGAGATCAGGATCATGTACTGCTGCTCCGTGCGGGATGCAGCGCTGACACAGATGGAAATGTATCTGGAGGATGGCCGCTGGATCCCGGACAAGGCGGCTGGCGTGAGCTTCCAGCGGAAGCTAAAAGAAATGTTGGAGCTTTTGCAAAATGAGATCCCGGATTTGAGCACATTTCTATTTGATACTCCGGACAAAAACAGCAAGGACGCTGACCTGACCGTTCACTGCCTTTGTGGTTCCAATGCCGCTTTCACTACTGTGGTGGACGGGGTAAGCTGCACCGATTGGATGATGCGTGGAGTCAGCGGTGAGGTGTTGAAGCTGGGCCTCGGATTGCTTTGAAGGGAGATTGCAAAATGAAGGCACAAGAGATCTTTTTGAATGAAGATAGAAACGTTACGCTGACTGCTTATATCCAGGAAACGGACGGCGAGTTTGGCTTTTCCAGGCGGCCTGCCATGCTGGTCATCCCCGGCGGCGGTTATGCCATGTGTTCTGACCGTGAAGCCGATCCCGTGGCACTGGCGTATCTGAAAGCAGGATATCAGGCGTTTGTCTTGCGCTATACCTGCACACCCAAAGGAAAATGGCCTTTGCCGCTGGAGGATTATGAGCAGGCGATGGCACTCATTGAGGAGCGTGCGGATGAGTGGCATTTGGACAAGGCAAGGATCGCAGTGGTCGGGTTCTCAGCCGGTGGTCACCTGGCGGCCTGCGCTGCTACGGTAGCAGAGCATAAGCCTTCCGCAGCTGTTCTGGTCTATCCCGCCATTCTCAAGGACATCTGTGATATGTGCCAGCCGGGGATGCCCTATCCCAATGAGCATGTCACAGCTCAGACCTGCCCTTGCTTTCTCGTTGCTGCCCGTGACGACCGCACGGTGGATATTTCCAACACCATCCGCATGGAACTGGCGCTGACGGAAAAGGGTGTTGCTTTTGAAAGTCATATTTATTCCTATGGCGGGCACGGCTTTTCCACCGGCGAGGATTGGATCAATACCAATTCCGTATGCCCGCGCCTGCCCCGCTGGGTGCCGGACAGCATCGAGTGGCTGGGTGAGGTCATGGGAAAACTCACACGCGGCGGATTCACTGAGGCGGTAAGTGCGGGCTCCATGAACGGCATTTTTGCACCGGTGCTCAGTGTGGACTGTACGCTCTCTCATCTGCGCAGGCAAAGTGAAGAAGCGAAGACCATTCTCGCTCCAATGTTTGCGGCCATCGAGGCTGTTGCCAAAGCCCGGCAATTCTCGGCAGAGGGACTCATGGCGGCCGTGGGTAACAATACTGCCCGCGAAATCATGGAGATGGTGCAGATCCCTGCAGAAACGATTACCGAGATCGACAAAGCGCTGCATCAGATGATCAACGAATTGGAGGATGAATGAATATGATCAGAATCGATTCTCCTGAAGTACAGGCGTTTGAAAAAGAACATCTGGCAACGCTTCGCTCCCTTGCGCCGGAGTGCATGGTGCTGCTGAAAAAGAATGGAGATTTTCCGCTTTCTGCACCTTGTAAAGTTGCGCTGTACGGAGCCGGCGCAAGAGAAACCATCAAAGGCGGTACTGGCAGCGGTGATGTAAACGTGCGGCATTATGTCAGCGTTGAAGAAGGCTTGGAGAATGCAGGCTTCACTGTTACCACCAAGCTCTGGATGGAAGGATATAAAGCCGCACGGGAATCGGTGATTCAGGGCTTCTACGAAGGCATTGCCAAAGAAGCAAAAGAACTCGGGAAATCAGTCTTCCTTGTCGGCATGGGACGTACGCCCGCTGAACCTCAATATGATCTTCCGATCGAGGGAGAAGGAGACGTCTGTATTTACGTCCTTTCCCGCAACTCCGGAGAAGGCGCTGATCGTCCCGGGAACGAGGGCGATTATCTGCTGACGGCAGATGAAAAAAGGGACATCCTCCGCTGTGTCAAACAGTACAAAAAATTCATGCTGGTGCTGAACGTGGGCGGTCCGGTGGATATTTCGCCCGTGCTGGATCAGGTGGAAAATGTGCTGCTTCTGAGCCAGCTGGGCAGCGTGACCGGCGACGCCTTTGCGGATGTGCTGCTGGGCAAGGCCAATCCCTCCGGCAAGCTCACCGCGACCTGGGCTAAAGCTGACGACATCATGGCGATTGGAGACTTTGCCGAGCGGGATGATACCCGGTATAAGGAAGGTGTTTTCGTCAGCTACCGCTATTATGATGCAGTGGGTACTCGCCCCATCTTTCCCTTCGGTTACGGCCTGAGCTATACAGAATTTGAAACAGATTGCATGGGCTTTTCCGTGGAAAATGGAATCGTATCCATTAAAGCAAAAGTCAGGAACACCGGGAACTTCCCCGGGAAAGAGACCCTGCAGCTTTACTGTTCCGCACCGAACGGAAAACTTGTCAAGCCGCTTCGGGAACTCGCCGCGTATGCCAAGACCCGTGAACTTGCCCCCGGTGAGAGCGAAATGCTTGTGTTGGAACTGCCTTTGGAGAATATGGCAAGCTGGGATACGGAAAACGACTGCTGGCTGCTGGAGCAGGGCGAATATCTGTTTAGCATCGGCGATACAGTCGTTGGGGTCGTATCTCTGGATGGGGATGCGACTTCCGCGACCCTCAGCCATTCCGGCGGAGAGGCGGACTTTGAAGACTGGCAGCCGCAGATTGCCCGCAAAGTCCCCGAAGGGCTGCCCCATATTCAGGTTGCTGCCACTTCACTGGGCCAAATTGGTCATTATGACAGGGAGAAAGCTTTCAGGGCACATATCGGTTTAGAAGATCTTTCTGATTTTTCGGTCAAGGAGCTGGCTACGATCTGTGCCGGTAAGCACTCTGACGCGGAGGGCATGGCGGCCATCATCGGCAATTCCGCCGCTCGCCTGGCCGGCGGAGCAGGCGAAACAGCTTCCATTGTAGCCGAGAAGGGGTATGGCGCAATCGTCATGGCGGACGGACCTGCGGGACTGCGCCTTGCCACCAAGTATATCGAGACGGAGGATGGACAGGAAGGTATGAACTCGGATGCCTTCAACAGCATTCTCAATATTCTTCCTCCCGAGATCCAGCAGCTGATCCACATGAAGCTGCAGCAGAACGAGGAAAAGGCAAAATCCAACACGGTTTTATATCATTATGCTTCCGCGATTCCCATCGGTACGGCATTGGCACAGGCATGGAACCCAGCTGTTGCGGAAGCCTGCGGCGATCTGGTAGGCGAAGAGATGGAGCTTTTCGGGGCCAATGTCTGGCTGGCTCCCGCCCTGAACATCCAACGGAGCCCTCTTTGCGGCCGGAACTTTGAATACTATTCGGAGGATCCTCTGATTTCCGGAAAAACCGCGGCGGCGATGACCAGAGGCGTACAGAAGCACGGGAAGTGCGCTGCCACCATCAAGCACTTTGCCTGCAACAATCAGGAGACCAACCGCTTTGGCTCCAACAGCGTCGTATCTCAGCGTGCCCTGCGCGAGATCTATCTTAAGGGCTTTGAAATCTGTATGAAGGAAGCCGCTCCAAAAGCGCTGATGACCTCCTATAACCTGCTCAACGGCACCCATACCGCAAACCGTCATGATCTGATCAGCACTGTGCTGCGTAAAGAGTGGGGCTTTACGGGCATTGTTATGACCGACTGGGGCACCACGAACGATAAGTTCAACCTGGGTGTTTACGGCTCTTCCAGCCCTGCGCTCTGCATCAAAGCAGGAAACGATCTGATGATGTCCGGATCGAAAGAAGATGTGGAGGGTATCCTGACAGGATTAAAGGACGGAACGATTACCCGCGCCGAACTGGAAGCCTGCGCAGGACGGATTTTGGCACTTTCAGAGGAGCTAAGCTGATGGTTCAGTGGATCTGTCATCCGGAGGATCATAAGGGCAATCATTTGGTGCCGGTTTTCAGACGGAGATTTGACCTGCATCAGAAGGTTCAAAAAGCCGTTTTAAGGCTTTCAGCCCATGGTGTATATGAAGCGCAGGTCAATGGCAGAAGCGTGACGGAAAACCGCTTTATGCCGGGTCTGACGAGCTACTATTACCGCATCCAGATGCAGGAATATGACATTACCGCCCTCTTAAGGGAGGGCGGTAACGAGCTGTGTGTGACCGTGGGCGACGGCTGGTGGCGCTGGAACAATAACTTTGGTTATACACTGGCGCTCTGGGGCGAGCTGAGACTCCTTTATGCCGATGGCAGCGAAGAGACGCTCTCCACGGATGAAAGCTGGGATGTCGGACTCGGCCCCATCGTTAGGACAGATCTGCAAAAGGGCGAAATCTATGATGCCCGCATTGAATCCCACGGCTGGCAAAAAGCCGCCCTCTGCACCGAGTATACCGAAGGCGAGCTGATCGAGAGTCAGAGCGTCCCTGTGCGGGAAAAGGAACGCTTTTCGGGCAAGCCCATTCATGACGCCGCTGGGAAGCTGATCATCGACTTCGGGCAGAACATCGCAGGATACGTTCATATGACGCTTCGCAATACGAAGCGCGGTCAGGTCATTCACCTGAAGCATGGCGAAGGGCTGGACAAGGAAGGAAGATTCTCCACCGCCAACTGTGACGGCGGAAGGGCGGAATTTCAGGAGATCACCTATATCTGTAAAGGCGCAGAGGTCGAGGAGTACACGCCGCATTTTGCCGTGTTCGGCTTCCGGTACGTACTTGTGGAGGGCATCGAAGATGCGGTTTTCGAGGCTATCGCCGTCTACTCCGACATGGAGGAAACCGGCGATTTCCGCTGCTCCAATCCTCTCGTCAATAAGCTGGTAGAAAACGCCCGCTGGAGTCAGAAGGGTAATTTCCTGGATGTACCGGTGGATTGTCCCACCCGCGAGCGCAACACCTGGACCGGAGACGCCATGATCTACTGCCGCACGGCAGCGTACTTCATGGATGTGCGGCACTTTTTCAAAAAGTGGCTGGTGGATCAGTCTATTGAGCAGTACGCCTCCGGCAAGGTGGGTATCACCTTCCCGTCCACCTCCAGCGTCCACAATCCGGAAGAGCTGAAGGCGGTACAGAAAACGAACCCCGCCATGGCCCTGGCCGGGCCCACCGGTGAAGGCAACATCGGTGAGGACAGCGTGGGCTGGGGCGACAGCGCCGTGTGGATTCCGTATCAGATGTATCTCATGTATGGCGACAGAGTCTTTCTGGAGGAGCACTACGACACTGCGAAGAAGTGGGTCGAGTTCTCCCTGCGCTGCATGAAGGAACAAAAACCTCTGCATGCGGACAAGCCCTGGTATGCAAACGGCGACGGAAATTATATCTACGACACCCGCTTCCACTACGGTGAGTGGAATGAGCCGCTCCCTCCCGCACCGGAGGTCATTGAGCTTTTTGCAAAAGGCGGCACGGCAGCCGACTTTGTAAAGCACATGGCGAAGTATGGTAAGCCGGAGGTTGCTACGGCCTACACCAAGCGAAGCTGCGAAAATCTGGCTGTAATGGCGAAAATCCTTGGAAAAACCGAGGATGCAGATCATTATGCGGCGCTTTCTGAAAAGATAAAAGCCGCCTATGACAAGTACCTCATCAGCGATGACGGGGAGATCCAAAAGGGACATCAGGCAGCGTATATCCGCGCCTTGGCGCTGGATATGGTGAGCGAAGCAAAGAAGCCGCTGGTGATTGCCCAGCTAAAAAAGGAGCTTGAAGCAGCAAACTACCACCTGAATACAGGCTTCCTCTCCACCGTCTATCTCCTGCCCACGCTGTGTGACAATGGGCTGGTGGACGAAGCGTTTCGTATCCTGGAACAGACCACCGCACCTGGCTGGCTGCACCCGATCACTCTTGGCGCGACAACGATGCTGGAAAACTGGGACGGCATGGGCGCTTTCCGGGACAGCTTCAATCACTACAGCTTCGGCGCGGTGTGCCAGTTTCTCTTTGAGTATGTGGCAGGAATCCGCCCCCTCTTCGACGCACCGGGCTTCAAAGAGTTTGAACTGCATCCTATCATCGGCAGCAGCCTGACTTGGGCGGAAGGCAGCTACAAGACCCAGTATGGAACAATCTGTTCCCGGTGGGAGCGCGACGAAAAGAGCTTTGTCTATACCTGTACGGTTCCGGACGGAACGACGGCTTATCTGACTCTGCCGGACGGAAGCACAAAGACGCTGAGAGAAGGACACTATCGCTTTGAAGGAGAACACCATGGATAAGCTGCCTTATCAATTCGACGACGAACAGAGGATAATCCGATTTAACCGCTTTGATCTGCCTGCTCCGTGGATCAATTATCTTTCTAACGGCAGGATGCACGCCTTTGTGTCTCAGGCAGGCGGCGGCATGGCCTGGTGGCTCTCGCCCATGATGTTCCGCCTGACCAGGTATCGGTTTTACAACATGCCAATTGACTCTCCGGGCTTTTATGTGTATCTCCGAATGGAAGACGGCACTGAGTGGTCTCCCACATTTCGCCCCTGTGAAACAAAGGTTGATACTCGCGAAGCATCCCACACGCCGGGATTTTCCACCTTTACCGCGAAAAAGAACGGCCTGACCGCCACCTTGAAGCTCTTCATGGCGCAGGATTATGACACGCTGGTGTGGGATTTGAAGCTCATAAACGAAAGCGGCGAGGAAATCTCCTGCGATGTCTTTGCTTATGTGGAACTCAGCCAGTATCTTGCGCGGGAGGAAAATATCCTCGGCTATTATCTCAAGTGGAACACCCGCGCGGTGTTTGACGAGGACTTGCAGGCCATCACCTATGCCTATACCGCATGGATGCACCCGCGCAAGGACGAATCCCCACTGGTGTATTTCGGCTCAGATGCAAAGATCAAATCGTTCTGTTGCAACCGGGATGTATTCTGCGGCAATTACCGGGATGAGAGAAATCCGGTTGAAATCCAAAATGGGCACCTCTCCAACACCAATTTGCAGGGCGGCGAGCCCTGCGGTGCGCTGCATACGCACATCAGTCTGCAAGCAGGCGCAAAAAAACAAATTCACTTCTTCCTTGGCATGACCGAGGGAGCTCTGTCCGATTATGGCAAGGCTGTTGCCGGCGCAAACGAGACGCTGACTGCACTCCGGAAAGACGGCGAGGCGGATCGGCAGTTTGCAAAGCTCCAACGCTGGTGGAACGAGCATCTGGCTGTGTATCAATGCGATCTTCCCGACGCAGACGCCAAGCGGATGATCAACACCTGGAACCCGCTGCAGAGTGTCCAGACCGCCCGTTATTCCCGTTCCATCAGTTCGGACGCCTCCGGCGTGCGGGGCATCGGCTTCCGGGATACGGCTCAGGACATGCTGGCCCAGGCTTACCGCAAGCCGGAGTGGGCAAAGGAGATGCTCTTCTATCTGGCCTCCCAGCAGCTGGAGGACGGTCATGCCGTCCACACCGCTTGGCCCGAGGAAAAACGCCCGCCGCAGGATATCACCCGCTCGGACGACCACATCTGGATGGTGTATCTGGCTTACGCCATTGCTGCCGAAACAGGAGATCTGGACTTCCTGGATAAGGAAATCCCGTTCCTCGGGACAGATCTTGTCACGCCTGTTGGTTCTGCCACGCTGTGGGAGCATCTGCTTCGCGGCGTGGACTTCACCGAAAAGCACCTGGGCGCGCATAACTTGCCGCTGATTCTCTTTTCTGATTGGAACGACCATCTCGGTCCCTTTGGCCGAAAAGGCAAGGGAGAGAGTATTATGGTTTCTCAGCAGCACATCTACGCCCTGCGTCAGCTTTCCGAGCTGGCTGAAAAACGCGGTGAAAGTGCAGAGCCCTTCCGTCTTCTCATTGAGAAGCAGGAAAAGGCGCTGGAACAATACGCCTGGGACGGAGAATGGGTCCTGCGCGGTATGGATGACGATGCTCAGCCCATTGGTACGCATACTCAGGAGCATGCCCGGATCTGGCTGAACGCTCAGAGCTGGATGGTGATTGCGGACGCCTGCAAGGAGCATCAGGTCAATGCGATGGACAGCGCCGCCCGAGAGCTTGACACCGGCATGGGTCTCCTGCTCAACACCCCCGGTTATCCCGGCTGGCCAAGCAAAGAGGCGGCGATGGTCAATGGACTGCCTGCGGGGTATTCCGAAAACGGCGGTGTTTTCTGTCAGGCCAACTGCTGGGCTATCATGGCGGAAGCTCTTTTGGGCCGTGGCGATCGAGCCTGGAAGTATTACAAACAGATCATGCCGAACGAGGTCATAAATAAGGTCGGTGTGGAGCGCTATCACGTAGAAGCCTATGCTTACTGCTCCACCATGCTGGGCAAGGATAATGAAAAGTTCGGCTGGGGCTGCGTATCCCAAGTGACAGGCACCGCAGCCTGGATGGATGTTGTGGCGACTCAGTACCTGTTGGGTATCCGGCCCACGCTCAAAGGATTGCTGATCGACCCGTCGATCCCGGCCGATTGGGATGGCTTTACAGTGGAGCGTACTTACCGCGGCTGTAAGCTGACAATTATGGTGGAGAACCCCGACCACATCCAGCACGGGGTCAAAGAAATACGGGTCGATGGGAAAAGAATCGACAGGGAGAACGTGCCGCTTCTGACAGATATAATCCTGAGTGGCCGGACAAATGCAAGCATTCAGGTAACCATGGGATCATAAGGGAGAATGTCAAATGGAAAAGAAAAAACACAGAAAACTGAAAAAGATACTGCTTGTCCTCGGTTGTGTCATTGTTATACTTGCAATCGGCACGTTTGTCTTGCTGAAAAATACCTTCCTCAAAAGTTTTCCGAAGCTGACGGGCGAGCCGGAAATCGGAAAATGGTATGAGGTGGCGGTAGAGGGTCCCCAATCCTCTGACGGAAGCGAATGGCACGGAATTTTCAAAAAGGGCACCGCGAATAAAGTCGTCGTCTATTTCTTTGGCGGCGGCGTGAGCATAACACCGGAAACCTCGGAAGGTGGAAACATGTTCTATGCCACAAACATGACAGGGCAGGACTTCGTGGCGCAGGGAGGAATCGGCAGCAGCGCGGAGAACAATCCCTTCAGGGATTGGAGCTTCATTGTAATTCCTTACGCCACCGGTGACTTCCATTCAGGTACAGGGATCTATGAGGGGAAAAAGACGGTTTACCACACCGGCTACAGCAATTATGCCGCTTTCGTGGAGCAAATGAAGCCCTATGTGGGCGAGCCGGACACACTACTGATAACAGGCTTTTCAGCGGGCGGCTTTGCTACCTCACTTCTGGCTGACGATGTGATTGACCGTTTTCCCAGCGCGAAAAACATCACGGTCTGTGTGGACAGCTCACTGCTTCTCTATGATGGATGGCACGAAACAGCAGTGAATCTTTGGCAGTCGCCCAAAGAGATTTCTGACCGCCTGACGACAGACAATCTGGTATTGGATAGCCTGACCGCGCAGCATGAGAAGCGCGGTGACGCAGTCAAGATTCTGTTCGACTGCTCCTACCGGGATGATACGCTTCAGCAGTATCAGGCGTATATCCGCACGGGCACGATGACAAAGAGCAAAGAAAACGGCGACCTGTTTCAAAAAGATCTTACCGAAATGGTCAAAGGCCTTCAGAAAAATATCCCGGGTATCGGCATCTATATCTGGAAGCATGCCGAAGACACCAAAACCCATAACACACAGCACACCAACATATCCAGCAATGTGTTTGACAAGCTGGAGGACAGTGTGAGTGTTGCGGATTGGATTTACGCCGCCGTAAACGGCGATGTGCAAAGTCACGGTCTTGCGTTGCTTGAAAGATAAGAAAGCAGGGGCAAAATGAATAAAGTGCTGAAAATCGTATTGATTTTGGCGGTGATACTCATTGTACTGGGTATCGCTGCGTTCCATTACATCAAGTCTGTGATGCCCAGTGGAAACGGAAACAACGACATCATAGAGGGCTATTACAAGAAATTCCATTCCAATGCTCCGCTGGAAATGAAGTATTCCCAGCTCGGAGCCTATGAAACTGCCTATACAGAGTTTCCTTCTGCCAATGAAGCCATCGGGAAAGTGCGTGTTTGGTACCCAAGGGAATTGGAAAACGGCGCTAAAACCTGGCCGATGATCATAGTGGTCAACGCCAGCGGTACGCCTGCTTCCTCCTACGAGCCGTTTTTCCCTCGCCTTGCCAGTTGGGGGTTTATCGTGGTTGGCAACGAGGACGGGCAGACCGGAAACGGGAAAACGGCTTCATTAACCTTGGATTTCATGCTGGATCTGCCTTCCGACAGTATGCTTTTCGATAAAATCGACTATGACAGCATGGGCATTATCGGCTATTCTCAGGGCGGAGCCGGAGCAATCTGTGCCGTGACAAATTACGAAAACGGCTCATGCTACAAGGCTATGTTTACAGGGAGCGCCGCCTATCCTACGCTTGCAAAGAACATGGGCTGGGAGTATGATGCCTCCAAAATCGCGATTCCGTATTTCATGGCTGCAGGCACCGGCAAGTCTGATGATTCAGGCAATGATCCGGAAAAAAGCTATGGCGGGGTCTCGCCTCTCTCGTCGTTGATCGCAAATTATAACAGCATTGGTGAGGACGTGCAAAAGGTCCGGGCAAGAGCTGTCGGAGCAGAGCATGAGCAGATGCTGATGCGCTCGGACGGATACATGACCGCCTGGATGCTCTTCCTACTCTCCGGCGATGAGGAGGCGGGATCGGTGTTCGTCGGAGAAAACGCAGAAATCCTTCACAATGCCAACTGGCAGGATGTGGAGAAAAATCGCTGAAACGAATTGTCGCTGCATTATAACCAGCAGTATGGAAAAATAGGTGGCGAAACGATATGAAGCTTAAAGCAGTGTTGTTTGATCTGGATGGGACACTCCTGCCGATGGATCAGAATGCATTCACTAAGGGCTATTTCAAACTCCTTGCAAAGAAGCTCTTTCCACATGGCTATGAACCGGATGCGTTGGTCAAAGCCATCTGGCATGGCACGGCTGCAATGGTACAGAACAACGGCTCCTGCACCAACGAAGAAGCCTTCTGGAAGGACTTTGCGAATATCTATGGTGCCAAAGCACTCGCAGATCGTCCACTTTTCGAGGAATTCTATACTGTAGATTTCCAAGAAGCAAAGGCGTTTTGCGGCTATACACAAGCGGCGTTTGAAACGGTTGCAATGCTAAAGGCAGAGGGAATAAGAGTAGCTTTGGCCACTAATCCGATCTTCCCAGCGGTCGCTACAGAGAGCCGTATTCGTTGGGCCGGCCTGTCGCCGGAGGACTTTGAGCTTTACACCACCTATGAAAACATAGGATATTGCAAGCCGAATCTTGACTACTACCGGGAGATCCTGCGCCGACTGAATCTGACAGCGGAGGATTGCATGATGGTCGGAAACGATGTTCGTGAGGATATGGTAGCCGCACAACTCGGCATGGAGGCCTTTCTTCTGACTGACTGCGTTATCAATCCAGAAGGAGTGCCCGTCGAACAGTGGTCTCACGGAGGATTTGCTACTCTGCAAGATTATTTGAAGGAGAACCTGCACCTTTGATTCGTTATGAAAGAATGAAATCAACGGAGCTTTTGCTTAACAGGTGATAGTTCACCTTCCGCCTCAAATTGAGTGAAGCAATCAAATGACTGAATATTCTACCTTTGGAATCTTTGTTTGATGAAGCAATCAGAGTTTCATGATGGAATTGGACC
This sequence comes from uncultured Eubacteriales bacterium, assembly GCA_902767565.1. GTDB lineage: Bacteria > Bacillota > Clostridia > Christensenellales > Aristaeellaceae > RUG11272. The sequence goes on from CACXHY010000003.1 coordinate 20,853, forward strand.
TAGGAATATGCTATACTTCTGGCAGTCTGCTCGACAAACCAGGGCTTGCGGGAGGTGGGCAGGATGATGCCGGCGAAGATCTGGATACTTCCGGATCAATGAGCGGCGGCAGGAAGGAAAAGCGCGAATCCATGATGTCAGGCTGGCTGGCTTCAGGATCCACCGGACGGCAAAAGCAAGCGAGAATGCGACTGTCTGCGCGGCTTTGCGGGCTGCCGGTCACGCGGTTTCCGCCGCCAATATGAGCGAGCATGCGATGGTGGCCTCCGACTATGCGGTAAAAGTGATCTGTCTGCTGCATCCTGACTGTATGGAAGCAGTCCGACAGGAACGTCTGTGGCAGATTCATCATCTGCAGGAAATCAAGAGTACAATCCAGCAGGCGTCAGTTCAGTGAATGGCCCGACAAATCGGAATTGGTGGGCATATGACAGACTGCGGCGCGTATTCTGCCACCGGCATCGTTGCAGGGTTTATTCAGCTTCGGACCGTGCCCGCCAATATGAGAATTCCGGACGAAAGAGACTGAAAGAACATGAGCATGCTATTGCTGATCGTTATCTACGCGGCCTTCATTGGCCTTGGCCTGCCGGACTCTCTTTTCGGCACTGCCTGGCCGGCCATCTACACGGATTTTCATCTGCCTATCGCTTATGGAAGCTTTGTCAGCGTCACCGTAGCCTGTGGCACGATCATCTCCAGTCTCATGAGTACCCGCCTGATCAAGCGCTTCGGCACCAGCAAAGTCGCAGCATTCAGTACGCTGCTGACAGCGGTGGCACTGCTGGGGTTCGCCTTTGTGCCGAATATCTGGTTCATGGTACTTCTGGCTGTGCCTCTCGGGATTGGTGCCGGCAGCATCGATGTGGGGCTGAACAATTATGTGGCGCTGCACTATTCCGCCACAGTGATGAGCTTCCTGCACTGTTTCTATGGCATTGGCGTTTCCATCAGCCCGTACATTCTTTCTCTGGTGATCAGCGGGGAAGGCGGATGGCGAAGGGGCTACCTGATTGCGGCGGCCATACAGACCGGTATTACCGTTTTGCTGTTTGTTACCCTTCCTGTCTGGAAGAAAGCGCATCCGGAGCGTCTGTCAGAGGAAGCGGAGGACATGAAGGTGCTCTCCCTGAAGGAGGCGCTTTCCACCCCCGGCGTCCGCTCTATGTGCAGCCTTTTCTTTGCTTCCTGCGCGATCGAATGCAGCTGCAGCGGGTGGGGCAGTACCTTTCTTGTGGAACACCGGCATCTGACAACGGAACAGGCGGCCCGGGTGATCCTGCTGTACTTTGTCGGCATGGCCGTGGGCAGATTCCTGTCCGGGGTGCTGGCTGCGAAGCTGCACAGCTGGAAGATTGTCAAAATAGGCCTGATCGTTCTGGGCGCAGCCGTGATTCTGTTGTTCATCCCGGGTTCGGGAATCCTCTATGCCCTTGCATTTTTCCTAGTGGGATTGGGGAACGGCCCGATGTACCCGAATTTCAACTATCTTACGCCTGAAAGCTTTGGAAAAGATGTCTCCCAATCCATCATCAGTGTGCAAATGGCCTTTTCCTATGTTGGAATCATGCTTGGACCGATGCTCTGCGGACTGATCGGGCAGGCATGGGGCATGTTCATTTTCCCGCCGTATCTGCTGCTGCTTTATGCGGCCATGGCTGTGATCACGCTGTGATCACTTGGCGGGTTATAAGAATTGTGAGAAAGTGAAACCAGATCTGTTATTCTGACTATTCCGGTTTGTCGGGGTGGGACATAGCCGATTATCTCGGAAGTCTTTGGGAATCAACGATTTCCACTTGACAATGTGGGGAGTTAATCTTACAACTTCCAGTTTGTCGAGCCACTGATGGAGCGGAAAACAGGGAATAGCCAGAGCAGCAAGTGAGGTATATCCGAAAAAACCGGATAATCCCGCCATTTGAATGTAACCTGTCCATTCCTGACATTCAGGATTCGGTTGTTGGAAATGGCCACGCGGTGGGTGTATCGTCCGAGATAATGGATTTGAGAAAATCGCGGGGATCCTCATACGATCAATCACACTTTCAGTCTGTATCCTTTTCATCATGGCAGCAAACCTTCTTATCGAGGAGAATTACAGGAGAGAGTAAGGTGCAGATCGACTGCCGATCAATCGGAACTCAGTATGGAAGGATATCATCGTGCTTCCTGACGATCAATCATGAAGAAAGGCAGGCAATGGATCATGAAAACTGTTCTGTTTCTGACGGATGATTACTGGCATCACGCGGACACCATTCAGCCCTTGGCCGAGATTTTGTTCCCGTCGGAGGAATGGAATCTCTGTTTTTCAAAAGATCCCCGGGATTTGTTTGCTTATCCCGACCTGGATCTGCTTGTTTCTTTCAAGGATCCGATTGAAAACGATCAGATCCCTACGCCTGTCTGGTGCGATCCGGAATGGACAGAAACCATCCTGGAAAAGATCAGATCAGGCCTCGGCTTTATCGCAGTTCATGCTGCCGTCACTGATCTGGAGGAAAGGCATCCGATTGTGAAGCAACTGATCCATTCGGTTTTTCTGTCTCATCCTCTACGCTTGCATTTTGGCCCGCTTTGTACTCATTTGTATACTCTGGCAAATTGCGATACACCGCACCGCATGTGGCTTCCAGTGTCATGATTATCACGAATTTCTGCTCCCAAATGTTTCCCATCATAAATCAGTAACAGATTTTTTGGTGCTTAAATCATGTAGGCAAAAATAGAAATAAGCACCAACACCACCCAAAAAAACCGGAGACATCTGATACCGGATCGATTTTCAGGCCGTGGCCGTAATCTCGTTTCCTCTCTCACTTTTCGAAACGGAGGAGCCGGGAATTCACAATGTCCGGCTGTGCGGTTTTGACGCCCTGGCGGTGTCCGAGGTCTTTGAACTGACGGAAACATCATTCCGGTCATGATGTTCGCCGTGGGCTGCCCTTCGGAAAAAGCCAGGCCCAACGCCCGGCGTTTCAGGCGGATGCCCCCGGAAGAGTTTGTGACAGAGTTGTAAGCGGGAGGCCGCTATACAAGAAAATCAATTCTTCGCAGCATGCCTTGAAGAGTTATGTTTCTCAGCGTATAATAGTAATCGGTAACTAACAAGTCCTTTTCGCCCATCCTGCAAAGGAATTCAAGATGGACGGCTGCGGAAGGGGCTTTCATTCAAACCGGTGGTTAGTTACCGCTAACATTAGCGTGGCAAATCCATACAATAACGAGAATCGTCATGATGGGAGCGAGAGATTTGAAAGATTACGAAGCCTTATCCAGGAAGCATTTTGACGGGCAGGCCGCTGAATATGACCGGCGGGACACTTATTCCTATTCACAGAACGGAAAAATCAGCTGCCGCGACATTGCGCAGCGGATCCAGGGCGTTCCCTACGAAGCGCTGTTGGACGTCGGCTGCGGAACCGGGTTTCTGATCGATATGCTCGCCGGACAGCGAAAGGCAAGATACTGCGGCCTGGATCTGTCTGAAGGGATGATCCGCATGGCAAAGGGAAAAGGGATTCCCGGCGCGGAGTTTGTCTCCGGTTCCGCCGATAAACTGCCCTATCCGGATAAAAGCTTCGATATCGTCACCTGCTCCCAAAGCTTCCATCACTATCCTTATCCCGAAAAGGCCATGCGGGAAGCAATGCGCGTACTGAAACCCGGCGGTCTGTATATCCTCTCCGATACCGGGATCGGCGGCCTCGGCGCGTGGATCGACAATCACATTCTCTTCAAACTGGCAAGAAGCGGCGATTGCCATACCACGAACCGAAAAGGCATTGAAAAGATGATGGCAAACGCGGGATTTACCGTCACGGATTCCCGGCAGATCAAGGGCATGATCTATACCGTCACGGGGAAAAAGAAGGGAACCCGGTGAGGAAACCGGAGGGCGCGGTGCGATGAGGAAGGATCCTTGCGTCGCTCCGGCAGGAGGTTTATGATGAAAAACAAGATATTCAGGATCGATTCCGATGGATTTAACGGCGCGTGGTATCCGGCTCCGGACAAAAGCAGCAGAGGGCTGATCATCATGCTGGGCGACAGCTCGGAGGATTATATGGCCAGGACTGCGGCGAAATGGCTGAACCGGCAGGGCCTCCATGCAATGGCCATGTCGCCGGACAGGAAGGACTACGGACACCACAGCTATCCGTTGGAGCGGTTTGGCAAAGCGATCGCGTTCATGAAGACGCAGGGCTGCAAAAAGCTTGGGGTGGTCGGCGCTTCCACCACCGGAATGCTGGCGCTGCTGGCGGCATCCTGCTATCCGGAACTGTCGCTGACGGTCGCGATCTCCCCTTCGGACTTTGTCATGGAGGGCTTTTATCGCGACGGCAAGGACGGCGCGGCAGAAAGGCCGGGCGACAATGAGTCCTCCGTGTTCTGGCAGGGAAAGCCGCTTCCTTATCTGCCCTCTGCCTATCGGCATCCGGAATACTGGCAGAAGATCCGGGAGGAATCCAAAGCGGGAGGCGACAAGGTCGCTTCGCGGAAGCTGTTTGACGAATCCGAGAAGCGCCATCCCATCCAGGAAGAGGAACGGATCAGGGTGGAAAACATCCACGGAAAGCTCATCTTCATCGGCGCGGAGGACGACGTGCTGTGGGACACCTGCAGATACATCCGCCGGATGGAGAAACGCCTCGGTTCTCTGCCGCATCAAAGTACATATGAAAGCTGGCTCTATGAGCACGGGACGCACTTCGCTTTCCCGGAATCCATGCTGAAGATGATGCTGCCGGTGGGCTCCGGACTGCTGGTTTCCTTTATGTTCAGGGCGGGAAGAGAACACAAGAAGGAATGCAGGGATACCCGGATCGACATTGACCGGAGGCTGAAGAAAGCTCTGGCGGAATGGTAAAGGAGAATAACCGTCATGGCCGCCATGGGGAAAAGCATGGCTCTCCGAGGAATCCCGGAACCGCGCGGCGGAGAAGGCGATGGAGATCCGGACCGTGCTGGTGGTCTCGGAGGTGCGGCTGGACTATGCTCCGCTGCTGGAAAAGCTGAGCGCGGGCAGCCCCAGCCTGCTGCAGGCGGCCGCCTGGTATGACCAGGCAGACCGGCAGATGCTGCTGCGCCTGGCCGGCAAGCCCTTTGACCGCAGTCACCGGATCCTGTTCGATAATTCCATGCTGGATGCCAACGGCATCTACGAACCGTCGCGGAACACCATCTACCTTATGGCCGGCATCCTGATGAAGGAATTCTGCAATCCCGCTTCCCGGGAGACCCTGCTGGCCGGCATCGGGCAGACCATCGGCCACGAGATCTCCCACGGCTTCGACCCCAACGGCGTGCAGTTTGACAAGGTCGGCGAGTACAACCCCGTGCTGACGGAGGAAGACCAGCCGAAACACCTGGAGCGGGTCCAGCGCCTGATCGACGGCATGAGCCGCATCGAGCTGGCGGACGGCGTCCATGTGGACGGCAATCACGTGATCCACGAAGCCGCGGCGGACCTGCTTGGCTTCCGCCTGACCCTGGACCTGGCCGCGAAGACGGAGGGCTTCGACTACGACCTCTTCTTCCGCGAGTTCGCCATGAAGTACTACCGCAGTTACCAGAATCGGGAGAGGGCCCTGGAGGACTATGCCGGCAACTACCATCCGGCCTGCTATGTCCGGGTCAACTTCACGGTGGCCCAGCAGGACGAGTTCTACCGGACCTACCCCGCCGTCACGGAGGGAACGGCCATGTACTATGCCCCGGCGGACCGGGTGTGCATCTGGTGAAGACGGCCGTACCGGTCCCTGAGGCCTGAAAAAGAGACTGTGAGAGAAGGGCATGCGGAAGATGCCCGGGCATCACAGTCTCTTTGCGCAGCCGGCGGAAGGCTGGAAACGCGCCTCACGCGCCAAATGACGGCAGGGCGGGGTGCGCATGGGTACGGGGACAGGGAGGGCGAAGCGGATGCGGAGCCGTGAGATCGAAGACAGGATCCCATGGCCCCGCTGCCCGCGCGGCTAACGCCGATCTCCGGGAAGCCCCGAGGAATCCCGGGCCCCCAGGTTCCGGATCCGTCACGGCGGCTGTTGAAAACCCTGTGACAACCTGCTATAATGCGTGGGCTGCAAAACTGATAACAGGGAGGCGCTTACCTTGAGGAAACATCTGCTGACTGTCCTGCCGGCGGCGCTGCTGCTGGCGGTAATGCTGCTGACGGCCGCGGCTGTCTCGGCGGAGACATCGGGAGATTATGAATACATTCTGGAGGACGGCCGGGCGACCGTCACCGGCTACACCGGCACGGACAGCGTGCTCACCGTCCCGTCCTCGCTGGGCGGATGCCCCGTGACGGCTGTCGGTGAATCGGCCTTTGCCGGCTGCTATGACCTGGTCTCGGTCACGCTGTCCGAGGGGATCACGGACATCGGGGACAGTGCCTTCTTCAACTGCACAGCGCTGACCTCGGTCACGCTGCCGGAGAGCCTGGTCCGCGTGAATGCGGACGCTTTTTGCGGCTGTACCGCGCTGGAAGCGATCACCCTGCCGAAGAACGTGGCCGCGCTGACGGGCAACCCCTTCTCCGGCTGCGCGTCGCTGACGGCGATCACCGTGGCTTCCGGAAACAGCGCGCTGGAGGTTCGGAACGGCCTGCTGTACAACCGTGCGGGCAATGAACTCGCATGCTGGCCGCAGGGACTGGCCGCCGGGGTCTGTACCGTGCCCGACGGCACCGCGGCCATCGGGACGGGCGCCTTCTTCCTGTGCGAGGATGTCACCGCCGTGGTCCTGCCGGACAGTGTCACCGCCGTCGGAGACGACGCCTTCCGCTACTGCCTGGGCATGACGTCCGTCCGACTGCCTGCGGGGATCACGGCCCTGGGGCGCAGCGCCTTTGAGGGCTGCGGCAATCTCACGGAGATCACGCTGCCGCAGGGCATTACCGCCATCGAGCCATGGCTGCTGCGGGATTGCGACAGCCTCACGGCCGTGACGGTGCCGGAGGGCGTGCGGAGCATCGGCATGGATGCCTTTGAGGGCTGTGACAGCCTGGCCCGGGTGATCCTCCCCCGCGGCCTGACGGAGGTGGGCATCTTCGCCTTCTATGGCTGTGACAGCCTGACGGACGTGTACTTCCGCGGCAGCCGGGAGCAGTGGAATGCGGTGAACGTGGACGATCTGAACGATCCCCTGACCGAAGCCGCGCTGCATCTGCCCGCTCCCCGGGCGGCGGACGCGGACCTGCCCGAGGATCTGGCGGTCATCGAAAGCCAGGCCTTCCGGGATCTGGCGGCCGGCACCCTGGTGCGCCTGCCCGCCTCCCTGGCGGAGATCGCAGACGACGCCTTCCCGTCCGCTGAGGGAGAGAACTCCGTCGCCTTCATCGCCCCGCCCGGCAGCTATGCCGAGGCCTGGGGCCTGGCCCACGGATACACCGTGTGGTTCGACGCGCCCTGAGCGAGGCCGCGGAAAAGCCGAAAAAGCCATTGCGCGGGAACCGCTGCCGTGGAAAGGGCATCCGGCGGGCCCGGATAATGGGCGGCAGCCTCCGCAGTGCGCATAGGGTCCAATCAAACAAGGCCGGGCAGAGAGCCTTCTTCAGCCTCTGTCCGGTCTTTTCTGTTTCGCTTCATTGTTCCTGGGTCGGGTTTACCGGTCCGGGAACATCCGGATGCCGCGAGCTTCCCCGGGAATGGATAAGCAGCCTGCGGCTGCACTCAGGACCCGCAGCACATCGGCAAAGCATCTGCGGCTGCTTCGGTTTGGTTCGGAACCATCGTACAGGCCGCATATGCCGGCAACCGGTTTCTGACCATGGGCAGGCTTTTCAGTCGACCGTGATCCGGATCCTATAGGGCATCTGGAAATCCGTGCGTTCGTCTTCATCCCAAGGATTCGGAACCACCCGGTCGGCGGCCCCGACGACCACGAACATTACGCGGTCAGCGCCTTCGGGCACGGCAACCCGAACGGTATCCTGCTGATTGCGGTGCATTTCACCGTATCGCACGGAGCCGTCGTCCATCAGGATCACGATGCCGTAGCGCCAGCCGGGATCGACGTCGGACGGATTATAGGCATCTGTCCGCCCTGCCGCTGCCGGCACGCCGGCTTCATCGCCTGCCGCATGCCATACGCCGGGGTCATCCGGCGCCAGCGGGCTGCCCGGGGCCAGCCCCTCGAAGGCGACGGCGAGCGCTGCGCCCGGGGCCGCGTCGATCTCCACAACGTTGAAGCCGCCCTCCTGGGGACAGGAGGCGTAGCCGACCTGCAGCCAGCCGCCGCCCGCATCGCAGAGGACCGTATGGTAGGTGCCAATCCCCACCTGCCGCCAGGGCTGAAGGGAGGGGAGGTCATAGGTCGCCATGTGCGCGGCATAATCGTACAGCATTTCGTTCAGCCGATCCGTGTCTCCGCCGCAGAAAAGACGCAGGTATGCGCCGAGGGCGTCCTCCGGCCGGCGGCTCTCCAGCCACAGCCGTGATACCGTGTCCTCATCGCAAATGTCCGTCCAGTACAGGGGCAGCCAATAGCTCTGGTAGCGCGTCCATTCATGCTCGAAGGCGCGGTGGGCGTTCTCCGGCCATCCGGCGAAATCCGCACCCGTCAGCGCTTCCTGCGGATAAGCCTCGAAGGCTGCCCACTGGGCGCATTGTTCCCAGAAGCCGTTCCCGATCCCGTGGCCGTAACGAAAGCCGTGGCGGCCGTCGTCCGCCATGCCGCCGAGCAGCTGGTCGCAATAGACCTGGTATTGGAAGCAGTGGCCGATCTCGTGGGCAATCACGCTGCCGATGGGCCGGCAAGCCGCGGGGCTGACCCACAGCGCGCCGATCATATTGTCATAGCCCGAACCGGCGGCGACCCATTCTTCGGTATAGAGCAGGTAGATCTGCATCTTATAGCTGTCCAGCCGGGAAGGCCGGGTCAGCATGCCCAGTGTCCGGGCGTTGAGCTGCCACAAGGGCTCGACCGCCTCGGCCAGCGCCGCCACATCGACACGCATGGCTTCAGGCACCGACTCACCGGCGGGATCCTCACCGAAGCCAGCCTCCCAGAAGATGAAGAAGTGATCCGTCTCAACCGAGCGCTGCCAACACCAGCGGGAGGCCGCATCCTCCATATCCATGCCGGCGAATTCCTCCGGCCTATAGAAGGCTGCGGGCTCACCGGCGGCGGCCACGGCCCACAGGAGGGTTAGAACAAGGACAAGCAGCAGGAATTTCATTTTCATGTCGGACGCCTCCGGAGACATGTCTTTCGCGATGCCGATTGCCGGCAAGTGTATCCTCGCGAGTGCGGAATGATCGCCGTTCACGGCTCCTCCATTATAGTCTCATTGAACGACAATTGCAATGAAACGGCGGCCCCGATCAGAGCGGAGATGCATATTCAGTTGCATTTTTCTGCAACTCTGATTATGATTGTCGACAGGATGAATCTCAACGGCTTTTTGAGCGGTCTTGCAAGGGAGAACCGTCGGGTTTGACATCCGGGCGGGCCGAAGCGAAGGGATCGCCGATACGGAGGTGAATCGTCATGGCCTACAGTGAGCTGATCAAAAATTCTGAAAAGATCCGCTCGTATATGCGGGACTTCTATGTCTATGGCTTCAAAGGCCGTGACGCCTTTGAAGACAAGAGCAAACGGGTTTATGACGACGAATCCAGGCGTGTGAAGGGTTGGCTGGAGGGATATATCGATTCCTACTATGATGATTCCGGCAAGAAGGTCTTCCTGTCCATTGACAGCCGGACCATTTCACGCAATCCGCTGTATGTGGCCTTCAGGACCAGGAGTTTCACGGACTGGGACATCACGCTGCACTTCTTCCTGCTGGATATCCTGGCGGACGGACCGGCCACGGTGAAGCAGTGCATGGATCGCATCACGGAGACGCTCCCGGATGCTTCTGCCAGAGAGCTGCCGGATGAAGGAACCGTTCGGAACAAGCTGAAGGAATACGAGCAGATGGGGGTCGTCACAGCACGCAAAGAAGGGCGAACGCTGGTCTATGCCCTGGCAAATGATTTCGGTGAAAAACTGTGCTGGCAGGACGCCGTCGATTTCTTCTCGGAGACCGCTCCGATGGGTGTCGTCGGCAGCTATTTCCCGACCGGTCACAGTTCGCCTTTTGAATTCAAGCATCAGTATCTGCTCAGCGCGCTGGACAGCGAAATCATGGCGGATCTGTGTGGATGCATGAACCAGCACCGGGGGGCCGAGCTGACCATCTTCTCCCGGAGAAGGAACCGGGAACGCGCGCACACAATCTATCCGTTGCGCTTCTATTTCTCCACGCAAAGCGGACGGCAGTATATCCTGGGATACCACTACATTTTCAAAAAGCCCATGTTTTTCCGCCTGGATGGGATACGTAAAGTAAAACAGCTGGGGATTGAAAAGAATCCGGAGCGCTATGAGGAATATTGGGAGGCGTTTGATCAGAACCTTTGGGGTGTTTCTCCAGGAGAGCAGACATTGGACCATGTCAGGATGTGGGTCCATGTCGGAGCAGACGAACTCCATATCCCGGAACGGCTTGACCGGGAAAAGCGCCACGGGAGCATCCGGCAGATCGATGAGGAAACCTGGGAGTTTACGGCGGATGTGTATGATGCGTCTGAGATGCTGCCTTGGCTGAGGACCTTTATCGGACGTATTGTGGAATTCGAGTGTTCCAACGCGTTTGTGACTCAGCGCTTCTGCGAGGATATAGACGCTATGCGGCAGTTGTACCGGGGAGGTGATGACGGTGCTATTCAGTGAATACTACGGGGATTATTACGCCTGCGTCACCGAAATCATCTCGGAAGCTCTGGTCGGTGAACTGACCAGGGAGAAGATCAATGCAATCATTCAAAAAACTGGATACGCGGAGAGCACGCTGACTATTCCCGAGAAATTGCGGGACGGTTCCTGGCCGCTACTCACCGGGGATTTTCAAACGCCACTGAAGCACACACCGCCTCATCCGGTGACACTGTTGCAGAAACAATGGCTCAAATCGCTGCTGGCCGATCCGAGAATCCGCTTGTTCGGTGTATCGGATATGGGCTTGGAGGATATCGAACCGCTGTTTGATCCGAGTAAATTCATTTACTACGATCAGTACAGCGATGGAGACCCATATGAGGATGAAGGCTACATTACCCGATTCAGGCTATTGCTTCAGGCTGTGAAGAGCAAGAGAAAAGCCGAAGTCGCGTTTGTCAGTCACAGAGGGAAGCACTGCATCTGGACGGTCGTTCCGTATCGGTTGGAATACTCTGCTACAGACGATAAGTTCCGTCTTCTCTGCCAGAGCGAGAAATGGAATAACCGCACCCTGAATCTGGGTCGGATCCATTCGGTCAGGTTGCGCGAAACCTATGATCAGGAGCGCTATCCTGTGCCCACGCTTCAGAACGAAACAGTGGTCACGGAGATCACAGATGAACGGAACGCGCTTGAACGGGCGATGCTTCAATTCTCTTATCTGGCTAAGAAGACGGAGCGGATCGGCGAGAAAACCTACCGGATGACACTATACTACCGGCAGGAGGACGAAACAGAACTGGTCATCAAGCTCCTCTCCTTTGGCCCTGTGTTGAAAGTCGTCGAACCTGAGGCGTTTGTTTCCCTGATTCGTGAGCGCATCGACCGTCAGTACAGCCTTCAGCATTCAAAGGATAACCCTGCCTGATCCTGGAATTTAGGGCATGCGGATTCTCAAAACAGAGAGTTCGCATGTTTTTTTCCATGATCTTTTATATACGCTGTGATATGGTGATGCTGCAGAGAGGATCTTCCGACCAGGACGATCCTAAAGGCGCTGACAGCAATTCCGCCATCGATCCGGGAAGCGGGAGCTTGCTCCTCTGGTGAAAGGCCACCGGTCTGGAGAAGATGCCCTGTAACGCTTCATAGCAGGGAATGCGCGCCTTGTCTTAAAGATGCCAGCAGCATGATCTTTGGATTCGACGGCCTGTATTGGTGTGGGCACCGGTTTCCGGAGATATGTGGGTTCGATTCCCATCGGGTCTAAGCATCTTGCAGATCATCAGATACCGACAGCAAAAAACTTCAGTATTGAACGGTATCTGGCCGGGAAAGATGTGAACCGCAATCACCACAGTAGGCGCCTCAGAGCTTCTGTCATTCGACAGGCACATACGGATCGGAAACGTATGCGGCTTTAGGAGGCATCCGCATACCGCGGAGAAACGGCGTGAGAGACGCTGATCCTGCAAGTGGAATCGCATCTTGAGTCCTGGTTCCTCTCTGTATCTCTGAGACCAGCACAATTATGTGCGGTGATGAAAGGCACGTACAGCAAGCCAACACCTGAGAAGTTCGCTAAATCTTCATCGTTGAGCTGAAATAAAATCAGCTTAAGAAAGATCGCGCCTTGTATTTGAAAGATGCGGACAGCAACCATGACAATGTCTCGCGATTCCTCCCTTGAAGGAGGAGCCGCCTCATAAGCGGACTGTTGCCCGGTGAGATCCCGGGCCTGCGAAAAAACGCATCTTGAATCCCAAAGGCACCCACAGCAACTGCCGATAGCTTAATTGGTGAAGCAGCTGATTCATCATCAGCCAATTTGGGTTCGAATCCCGATCGATATGGTGCCTTGTCTTCAAAATCACACCCGTAAGGAGGGGAGAATCATGTTGAATTACCTCAAGCAGGAAGCCAACCGGACAATGACGGAGAACGGAGCGGTTACCCGTGCCACAGCGGGATCCGATTGTCTGGACTTTTTCGCGACCGTCGGCGCCCTGCGCAGACAGCCGGACGATGACATCGTCACCCGCTTTGTCCGCGCCTGGTCTGAAAATCCGGATCTTGCCATGAAGATTCTCTTCTACGCACGGGATATTCGCGGCGGTCTTGGTGAGCGCCGCATCTTCCGGGTAATCATGGAATGGCTGGCAGTCAATGTGCCGGCTTCCGTGAGAAAAAACCTGGTCAATGTCGCGGAGTATGGACGCTGGGATGACTTGCTGACCTTGCTGAACACGCCCTGCGAAAAAGAGATGCTTTCCATTTTGCATAAGCAGTTTGAAATGGATATGAAAGCAATGGCGGCAGATGAGCCGGTGTCCCTGCTGGGAAAATGGCTGCCCTCTGTCAACACTTCCAACAGGCAGGCTGTTGCCCATGCAAAGCGGATCGCCCGGGTGTTGAATCTGACCGATGCGGAATACCGTAAGGCGCTGACCGCCTTGCGGGCGCGCATCCGGATCATCGAAAACTATCTCCGCGAAAAGGATTACACTTTTGACTATGCCAAGCAGCCTTCCAGGGCCATGTTTAAGTACAAGAAGGCTTTCATCCGTAATGATGGAGAGCGTTATTCGCAGTTTCTGTCGGCTGTACAAAAGGGCGAGGCAAAACTCCACGCCGATACCATGATGCCATATGAACTGGTGGCCCCGTATCTGACTTATGGTTGGAGTAATGGGAACAGGTCTTTCATGCGGGACATCACGCCCGAGGAAAAAGAGACCCTGAATGCGACCTGGGCTTCCTTGCCTGACTTCGGCGGGGATGAGAATGCCCTGGCTGTCATTGATACCTCCGGTTCCATGTATGTAGAGACGGATCCGAAGCCTGCCGCAGTGGCGCTGTCTTTGGGCCTGTATTTTGCGGAGCGTAACAAAGGTGCTTTTGCCAACCATTTCATTGAGTTTTCGGCACACCCTGAGCTTATTGAAATCAAAGGCCAGACCTTTGCAGACCGGCTGCGGTATGTAGCATCTTTCAACGAAATCGCCAATACGAATCTCGAGTCGGTATTTGACCTGATTCTTTCGGCAGCGGTAAAAAACCATGTGCCTCAGAAGGAACTCCCGGCCAAGCTGATCCTGATCTCTGATATGGAGTTTGACTGTTGCGTACAGAACGCCAATGCCACCAATTTCGAGAATGCGAAACGGAAGTTCGAAGCCTTTGGCTACGATTTGCCTCAGATCGTGTTCTGGAATGTGGCTTCCCGGAATCGTCAGCAGCCAGTCACGATGAATGAGCAGGGAGTTGCATTGGTGTCCGGCGCAACGCCCCGGCTGTTCTCCATGGTGGCAGGCGAATTGGCTACCCCTTATGCCCTGATGATGGAGATTCTGAGCAGCGAACGGTATGCGAAGATCTGCGCCTGACCCCAATGATTATGTTCACTGTTTCGGCTGCTAAGTTGCCCGGGGACAATGGACGCATAACCCATGCAGGTCGGTTCGACTCAGAATGCTACAGCCGATTCATTCTGTAAATCCTGCGGACGCGGCGGGACGAAACAGACAACTAAACAGAGGAGCTTGCTTATGGAAATCCGAGGCAAATATACCACCGCGATCTCCTATGCGAAGGAGATAGAAGAAGTCGCGGAACAGCAAATCAAAACCATGTGTGACCAGGCGTTCACAGAGGGCTGCCGTGTGCGAATCATGCCCGACGTGCACGCGGGAAAGGGCTGCACTATCGGCACCACCATGACCGTCCGGGGGAAAGCCGTTCCCAACGTGGTCGGTGTGGATATCGGCTGCGGGATGCTGACCACAAAGCTGGGCAACAAGCGGATCGACTGTGCCCGGGTCGATGAGATCTGCCACTGGATCCCCAGCGGGATGAATGTCTGGGATTCACCCCGGGAACCCTTTGACCTGGAACAGCTGCGGTGCTATGAAAAGTTGTACAAGAAGACATGGCTGAAAAACTCCCTGGGCACTTTGGGCGGCGGCAATCATTTCATCGAAATCGACCGTTCGGAGAACGGCACGTACTGGCTTGTCATCCACTCCGGCAGCCGCAATCTGGGGAAACAGGTCTGCGAATATTATCAGCAGCTGGCCATCGATATCGCGGAAGGCAAAGAAGCGTATTTTGAAGCAATGCCCAAGTTGATTGCCCGTCTGAAGGCTGAGGGACGGCAGACAGAAATCCAGAGTCAGCTGGAGCAGCTGAAGATCGAACTGAACCGGAAGGTTTCACCGGACAATCTGTGCCACCTCGAAGGGCAGCATCTGGAGGACTATCTGCATGATGTCAGGATTTGCCAGGCTTTTGCCCGCCGGAACCGGGAGATCATGACGGAGCTGATTCTGAAGAAGACTGGCATGGTCGGTTTGGAAAGCTTCCATACGATCCACAACTACATCGATACGGATGAAATGATCCTGCGCAAAGGTGCTATTGCCGCTCATAAGGGCGAGCGTGTGCTGATTCCGATCAACATGCGGGACGGCAGCATCATCGCCATCGGCAGGGGGAACGAAGAATGGAATTACTCCGCTCCCCATGGGGCCGGCCGTATCATGTCCCGAAAGAAAGCCCGGGACACGCTCAGCCTGGATGAATACAAAGCGTCCATGCAGGGAATCTATACCACTACCGCAACCTTGGAAACCATCGATGAAGCGCCGATGGCCTATAAGCGAATGGACGACATCATTGATGCGATCCGTGAAGCTGTCGATATCGTGGAGATCATCAAGCCGGTTTACAACTTCAAGGCTGCGGAGAAATAGGTCTGTGTATGCAAGAAGGGACAGAAGAATGATTCTGCAGGGGCTTTCACCGGACAGAGCTCACAGATGATTCTCTGCAATTGGCAGCGAGAGACCGGACAGAAATGCAAAAACAGCGCATAATCGACATGGGAGAGTCCGCTTGCTGAGTTGATCCATGATCCAATCACCGCATAGGCCTCGTTACTGTTCACAGTTATTTCGAACGGTTTTGCAAAAAATGAAAGAGACCTGCATTCCAGCAGGCCCTCCATCAGATGAAAACGGGAAACGGTTGCCTGATCAGTCACCAAAGAAGAAATTCACCACTGAGGCAACGGCGCCCATAGCACCCCCAACCGCTGCTACGATCGCACCGCCGGGCCTGTGCGTGCCATTGGCAGAAAAAACTGTGAATAGCAGCCGGACCTCATGGGATGTTTGAGAAATCAAGCATCCCATTTGCTATGACGAAGACGCGGGAATCGAGATATCTACAGCAGGAAAATGTCACTTTCCGGGCGACCCCGAAACCCGGGAACCGGCTATCATGGCATTGTCGGAGAACCGAGACAGACAAAGCAAGGAGGAGCAGACCATGTCCAGAACCATTCGCGTCACCGGAAAAGGCACCATCCGCGTCAAGCCGGACATGACCCGGCTGACCATCGA
This sequence comes from uncultured Eubacteriales bacterium, assembly GCA_902767565.1. Lineage (GTDB taxonomy): Bacteria > Bacillota > Clostridia > Christensenellales > Aristaeellaceae > RUG11272. The sequence continues at coordinate 36,968 of CACXHY010000003.1, forward strand.
CCTGAAGGGACAGGAAAAGGAATACGACGCCGTCATGCGGCGCTCCGCGGAGGACACCCGGAGTCTCCGGAATGCCATGGAGGGCCTCGGGTTCCGGGCCGAAGACCTGAAAACCCTGTCCTTTGACGTTGACACAAAATACGAGAACTATCGGGACAGGCACGACGACTGGAAGAACCGCTTTGTCGGCTACGAGTATGAACACCGGATGAAGTTGGAATTCCCGAGCGACAACACCCTGCTGGGGCGTGTGCTCTGCGCCCTGGCCCACGCCCCCGTGAACCCCGAATTCGCCATCGGCTATTTCGTCCGCGATCCCGAGCCCGTTAAGAACGAATTGCTGGGCAAAGCCGTCGCGGACGCCGTCGCCAAGTCCACCGTGCTGGCCAAAGCGGCAGGCGTGACCCTGGGCGCCATCCAAAGCATCGATTACTCCTGGACCCGCGTCGACTTTGAGGTCGACGTCACGGACAGAAGCCCCAAGCTGATGGCCTGCGAAAGCGTCTCCGACGGCTATGCCGTTGACATTGAGCCGGACGAGGTCGACGCGTCGGACACGGTGACGGTGGTGTGGAAAATCGGGTGAGAAGACCCCTAAGCATGACGGGATGCCCGAAAAATCGAACATCCCGTTTGCTATGATGAAGATGCGGGAACGAAGATGAAGGCAAGCCCGCTTCACCGACCGGGATCAGCGGCAAGGAGGATGCGCCATGAAGATCTATTTCACCATCGCGGGCACGAAGCACCACTACGGGCAGGAGTTCATGGAAAAGGACATGAAAGTCCGCCTGAAGAAGGAGCCGAACAACGAGTATGACGCCGAGGCCATCAAGGTCATGATGGAAGGGCTCGGACATGTCGGCTATGTCGCGAACAGCCCGTACACCGTGCTGGGCGAGAGCTACAGCGCCGGTAGGCTGTACGACAAGATCGGCGACACGGCCGAGGGCGCGATCCTGTATGTGCTGGACAAGGGCGTGCTGTGCTTCCTGGAGATGGAGGACGCCTGATCCGGCAGGATGATCGGGATCGTGCCGGCGGTTCCCGGACTCAGCTGCAAAAAGTATACCACAGGTTTCTTTACAATCACCGCCATATGCGCTATGATGAAATCGGATCAGGGATCACAAAGCAACGAAAGGAGGGACCCGGGATGATCCGCAACACGACCGCCATACGCTTCGGGTATCCTGCGTTCCTGCTGTGCAGTTTCAGTCATGAGCTGTGCAATGCTTTGCAGTGCCCTGAAAAGATGCGCGTGAGAGACCTGAAGCACCCTGCCCGTTAAGCGCGGGGATCCATTGCGAAGGCCGCTTGTCCGTATTCGGGGCAAGCGGCCTTCGTCTGTTTTGGAACACATTGCTTCAGGGGTGAATGAAATGGGAACCTTGCCCGTCATCGACATGGCCGCCACGGGGGCCAACATCGCCCGGCTGCGGCGTCAGGCTGGATTGTCCGTGCAGGCGCTTCAGGAGATCTTCGGCTTCTCCACGCCGCAGGCCATCTACAAGTGGCAGCGGGGGTCGGCCTTGCCGACCCTGGACAACATGCTGATCCTTTCCGCTGTCTTCAACACGACCATCGACGCGATCGTCGTCCGGGCGGAGGCGCCCGCTGGACGGCAAAGCGCCTGAGTCAGCCCGGCCGGGCTGATTGGATCCCTTCGTTCAATCGGACAGGACACCGCCCATCTGAGGCGGTCATGTGGGTTCGAGTCCCTCAGGGATTGCAGCAGGATGGTGCAGCGACAGCACGGCCGGCTTTGACCCGGCAGACAAAGGTTCGAATCCTTTTCCCGACGTTTGGTTCCGTAGCCGAGAGGTCAGGCAGCAGACTGCAAATCTGTGTACATCCGTTCGAATCGGATCGGAACCTCCATATGGAGTGATAGTCTAATGGGAAGGCACCTCCCTGCTAAGGAGGCGGCGCAGCAATGTGCCTGAGCGTTCGAGTCACTCTCACTCCGTTTCTGCGCAGGTGGCGGAATGGCAGACGCGCCGGAATCAGACTCCGGTGTCCGCGAGGACGTGCGGGTTCAAGTCCCGCCCTGCGCGCATACGCCTTTAGCTCAGCGGTCAGAGCACTTGCCTTATAAGCAAGCGGTCACAGGTTCGATTCCTGTAAGGCGCACATGTTGGGGGCAGCTCAATTGGAAGAGCGCCGGATTGTGGCTCCGGAGGCTGCCGGTTCGAACCCGGTCCCTCAACCTTTTTCGAATCGATAAGCAATAGCAATGTGTGTTTTGCCCGGCATACATTCTGCATCTTTTGCGAGGCGCATATCATACAATTGTTATCTCGTGTCCTGAATCAGTTGACATGAATCGTCCCTGCAGTTCGTAAATGCTCTCCGACAGAACCGATAATAATCCTGTCAAATTCGTGATCGTAGCAATAGTATATCCGCTGGTGCTCGGCGCCGGCTTTATGCGCACGCAGCTTAACGTGAGGCTCCATGGAAACCTCTTTGCCTTCATAAACATCCTTGCGCAGGTTCATGATCTTGTTGTCTTTTCGTGACTGGTTTCCTTCGCCCATCGCCGCTTCGATGCCGGTTGCGGCCATGAACTCGCTTTCCACATCCGGCCTGTGAGCGTGATGCAGGTCATACAGCGCGGTGGCCATCTGATAAAGGTAATACCACAAGCCTTCGGGCTTGATCTCGCATCTGCATGCTGTTTTGATCCCGCGTTCCGTAAAAGCGATGCGGTCTCCGAAGACATTCAAGAAATAGTTGACCACTTCTTCGTTTGTCGCGGGGAGTTCCTGCATGCTTCGAAGCGTTTCGACGGCTGAACGGATCGCTCTGGCTTCCCGGTTTTCCTGCTCCAGATGCAGGATCCGGGCGTTTGCGGTTCGCAGTTCTGCTTCGTGTTCTTCATATTCTCTGTAGAGCTGCTCGTTCCGCGCCTTTTCCGCGGCCTCCCCGCGCTTATACTCAGACAAGAGCTGTTCACGGAGTTCATCGATTTTGCGGGCTTTGTTGTCGCTCTCTGCCTGAAGCTGGTCGATTTTCAGGTTCAACTTGTCAAGTTTTTCTTCAGTCTTCAAATTACCCGAAGCTCTGATCTGGTTGATCTGTTCCCGGCTTTCGATGCTTCGCGCATCGTATTCAAACACCACACCACCAAAGGTGTATTTCCGGTCTTTGGAGAAAGCGTGCGTATACTGCCAGATCTGCTGCATTACATCCCTGCCGTCTTTCCCGAGGATTCGGATCGTTCTCCCAAACCGCTTTGGTTCCACAAGAAGGACGTCGCCTGGGGTGTAATCCTTCTTCAGGCGCTTTACCAGCTGCGCATGCATTTGTTCGGAAACCCGAAATGTGATCGCATGCCCGAAACTGTGAGATGCGATGTCGTCTGCATCAAAAGGATAATACTGTTCCAAAATCGGGATGGGCAGACATGCGGTAGGAAACAGCACAGGAGGCGGCACAGGCATGTTTGCGGGAAACGGTATCCTGTTCGGGTTGGCATTGGACTTCTCCTGAGGCAGACGGATGGCCTGTGTAATCAGGACAACTGGCATCGTGCACTCGCTGCTCTCCAGAAGATTCCTTAAGGGACGCAACTGTTCCTCGTTCTCCGCAATCAGTGCCTTTTGATATGGCAGTTCTGTTGTTGCGTGCGTCAGCGTGATGTCCTGTGCCGCGTGCAGAACGCGCACAAAACGCGGTCTGAAAGCAAAATCGACTTCGGGCGTCTCATCCGGATCCGTCACAACAATTCTGATTCCAAGCTCAACCTGCTGATTATTCATCACATGCAGGCCAACGTTGGTTGTAAAGAATCGTCCGGGGACGGCTTTGCGCTGGCTTGTATCTGAATCAGGCTCCTTCAGGCGCAAAGACCAAATTCCATGCTCCGGCAATGAAACCACATATGCCGAAAACCCGGAGTTGATCGTAAACGATTTCAAGTCCGATGGATTGATGGCAAAGGAAGACTGCTGCCCGGGGAGTTTCAAGATCTCTTCCGGAATCACATCCGTTTCCCGGAGACGCTGCTTCAGCCAGTCAATAACACACAGAACACCGAAGCAGAAGCATTCTTCAGCAGATGCATTCTGTTTTTGCATCGTACAGTAAAACTGATATCCGGGATACTCACGAGCCCGGGGCAATTTGCGAGCAGGAAAAAACTCGGACATAGTAGTCATCTCCTGACGAAAGTACTTTAGCAGTTTACCCCATCGCCTGCTGCACCGTCCGCAGATACTTTGCCGGGATCGGCTTTTCCAGCTGCCACACGATGCTCATGGGCTTGCTGCCGCTGTGATAGAGGTAGGTGGCCTGGCCGAGGAAGGTGTAAGGCGCTGTGCCGAGGGCGTCGCGCTTGAACTCGCGGACGAAGAGCAGGATGCGGCCATGCTTTTCGGCATGGTGGATGTAGCGCTGACCGGTGGGGCTGTCGGCAGCTGTGGTGGACTGGCTCTGCCAGTGGAAGAGTGTCGGGCTGATGGCGTAGTCCTCGTAGAGCGTGGTGGGAGAATAATCCTTGTCGCTCTTGTTGAGCGTGATGAGGAAGACGTCCGTCTTCTTGTCCGGCAGGTAGAGCACGCCCTGTCGCATGGCGCTGTAATTCCTGTAGTCAAGGGCCGCCAGGAGCTGGCGCTGGGTGTAGGTGCAGTGGACGTCCAGCGGGCATTCGAAGCCCAGGTCGGTGGTGGAGTCCACAAAGTCGATGTGGTTGTACTGCCAGCGGAGCAGATCCCGGAGCTCCGCCAGAAGGACGGGGCTGTCCGCCAGGGTGTAGAGGCGCTCCAGCACCTCGTCGCTGTCCCAATCTTCGGCGTATTCGTCCCAGACGGTCATGTAAAACATCTGCAGCATCCGCTGCTCCAGCGGCGGCAGGCGGGCGAAATCCACGTTATCCAGACGGGAGAGGATGTCCAGCAGGAAGGCGATCCAGCGGCGGCTGTCGAAGGCGGTGAAGCGGTACATGACCCGGCTGAGCAGGGGCTCGACCGCTTCTGAGAAGTCGTCCCGGGCATCGGCCTCCACGCAGAGCCGGGAGAAGGTGAGGCCCTTGCCGTAGATGTGGGTGGGCGTCAGGTGATACCAATCCAGGAAGCCGTCGAATGTCAACGGCCTGCCTGTGTCCTCAGTGTAGGTGCGGAGACGGCTGACCAGCTCGCTGTGACCGCGGAAGCTCCTGCTGATGTTGTCCAGCACCGCCCGGGCAGCCTTCTTCTCCAGCTGGATATAGCAGCCCCGGGGTGCGCCGGTGAAGCCGCGCTCGATCTCTTCCCGGACGCTGTGGTGATGATCGCGCAGCAGGGCAGCGAACTTCTCCTCGAAGTTGTAGCGGCGGTTGGCGGCGCCAATGAAGTCCAGCACGGTCAGGCAGTCCTTGCCCTCGCTCAAGCGCAGACCGCGGCCCAGCTGCTGCAGGAAGATGGTCAGAGACTCCGTCGGCCGCAGGAACAGCACGGTGTTGACCTCGGGGATATCAACGCCCTCGTTGTACAGATCCACCACGAAGATGACCTTGACCTCACCCCTGACCAGCCGATCCCGGGCGGTGCGACGGTCCTCGTCAGAGGAGTGGCTGTCCAGCGCCATGGACGGGATGCCGACAGCGTTGAAGCGATCCGCCATGAAATGTGCGTGCTCCACCGTCACGCAGAAGCCGAGGGCCTTCACCTCGTCCATGTCAGCGGCATAGCGAACCATGCTCTGCGCCACATGCTCAGCGCGGCGCAGGGCTGCGGCGCCGGACAGGGTGTAGCGGTTGCTGAGCTCCGCCCGGTCGTAACCGCCGCGCGCCCATTTCAAGTCATCCAAGTCGATGGTGTCCGACACGCCGAAGTATTGGAAGGGGCAGAGGAGCTTCCGGTCGATGGCTTCCGGCAAGCGGATCTCCGCGGCGATCCGGTGGTTGAAGAAGGCCAGGATGCTCTTGCCGTCCATGCGCTCCGGTGTGGCGGTCAGGCCCAGCAGCACCTTCGGCGTGAAGGTCTCCAGCGCTTCCGCATAGGAATCCGCGGCGGCGTGATGCGTCTCGTCGATGACGATGTAGTCGTAATAGTCCGGCGGAAGCCGCTTCCACAGGGCCTGGGAATTCATCGTCTGCACGGAGACGAACAGATTGTCGAGGTGCTCCGCCTGATGACCGCCCACCCAAAGCTCGCCGAAATTGGCGTCCTTCAGCACGCCCTGGAAGGTGGCCAGGCTCTGCTTGAGGATCTCCTCCCGGTGGGCGATGAAGAGAAGGCGGTTGTTTTCCCTCGGATGCGCCTTCCGCCAGCCGCGGTAATCCAGTGCTGCGATGACGGTCTTGCCGGTGCCGGTGGCTGCTACCACCAGGTTCCGCCAGGAGCCCCGCACCTCGCGCTCCGCCCGGAGCTGGTCCAGGATCGCCTGCTGGTAGGGATAGGGACGGATGTCGAACAGAAGAAGCTGCTGCTCACCCTTGTGTTTCTCGCCCTTCAGCGCCTCCGCCAGCCGCGGGTGCGCATCGGTGGTGTAGGGTTCAAACTCATCCGAGTTCCAATAGCTGTCAAAGGTAGCGTTGATCTTTCGCAGCGTGTCTGGCTGATCCACCGCCGTCAGCTTCAGGTTCCACTCCAGGCCGTTGCTCATGGCAGCGTTGGATAGGTTGGAGGAGCCCACATAGGCCGTGGTGAAACCGGTGTCCCGGCAGAAGACATAGGTCTTGGCGTGCAGCCGGGTGCGCTTCGTATCATAGCTGACCTTGATCTCGGTGTGCGGCAGCGCGGCCAGCTCGTCGATGGCTTTTACCTCCGTCGCACCCATGTAGGACGTGGTGATGACCCGCAGCAGGCCGCCCCGCGCCGTGAATTCCCGTAGGGCGTCGATGATCAGCCGGAGTCCGCTCCACTTGACGAAGGATACCAGCATGTCGATCCGGTCGGCGCTGACGATCTCCTTCTGCAGCTCTGTGAACATCTGCGGCTCGTGCGGCGCGCCGGTGAAAAGGCTGCTGACGGCCATGGGCGTCTCCGGCCGTGGCAGCTTAGCCGCTGTGTTCCCGGCGATGCGCTCCGGGTCGTTCTCCCGCAGGATCCGCAGCAGTTTCTCCGCCCGCTCGTCCACGGACTTCTCCGCGATGTCCTCCCGTTGCTCCGACAGCACCCCCAGCACCCGGTTCACCAGCGCGATCTGCTCCCCGGTGCCCGCCGGCATGGCTTCCAGCGCCGTCCGCACAGCCTCCGCCACATATCCGGCCAGGGCCTGCGGCGCTTCGGTTTCATCCAGCTTTTCGACGTGCTTGCAGGCATCGGAAACCGTAGCCAACTCGCGGGACAGCGATTGGCTGATAATTTGGTCGTAGAGGCCGGGTTTCAGCATGGGGAGACCTCCTTGATGATGGCTTCTTTCAGGTTCCGTGCGGTGAATCTCCCAAATCAGAGGTGGCTTTAATTCGGTCAGAAGGTTGAACACGTATGCTCTTAAGGATACTCAAACGAATTGTCCGATAACCGTTTTTCTGCATTTTGCCGCTCATTTCCCAAGGAATCCTACCTGGGCCGTTGTAAATCTCCTCAATCAGTCCGCTTTGATCGACTCGAAGCACAATCAGGCACTCGGGCATGCTGGATAGCACGATCCGATCCCTCTGCGTGGTTTTGATTTGCACTTCATGACCATCTTTGTCATATGCATCATGCTTCTTATGACTGGCTTCATAGAGCTCAAGGGCATAGTTTTCCTTTGCGTAAACTTCGCCAATACTCCCGAGCATGTGACCGTCTGGTGTAAAGTGACGTCCCGGATAATGACGCTCCAATTCATTTGATAAAGCGAATATTTGCCGGATGATTTCTGTAACTGTCATGATGGATCAGCCTTTCTTTATGTAACGCAAGCATCTCTCTTTGCGCCGTTTTCATCCCTATAATCCGTATTCACTGCCAAGAAGATTCTACTATTGGCGTCCGAGAATGTCAATCGATTCATGTCCGCAAATGAGCAGGAACAATATGATGCTGACAAATTGCAGCATCGTGCATTGTAGAATGGTAAACGACAAAGGTGAGGATTCGCAGGAGCACGGCACGATCGGGCCGATATTTCCACTTTTCCGCCAGTGTGTTTTATGGTATCATATGGCCAAACCTCCATTATGATCCGGCAGCGCTAGAATACTGCCTGAAAGGGATCCGTCATGATCGTCAGCAAATCCGCAGTGATCGTAGAAGTAAAGAAGCCATCAAAAGAGATTGTTGATATCCGGGATTCCCTCCTCACCGCCCGCGACACCCCTCTCTCCGTCTGGCAGACCCTCATGCAAAACCCTGCTTTCGGCTGGGAAGCCATCTGCATGGTCTGGCAGTCGGAGGGGCGGCGGTTTTCCGTGTCCCGCGGCGGGATCTGCCGGGGTGCGGACGGGTGTGTGATGCAGCCGGCGGGGCCGGTCAGCCTGGCGCATCCGGTGGAGATGGACGCAGCGGAGATCATGCACTGGCGTCGGTGGCTGTGGGAGGAGCATCTGACGCAGCCCGTCCTGCAAATGATGGAGCCGGTGGTGCTGCAGAACGGGCGGATCCCCGGAGAGTATCGGACGGTGGCGTCCGCCGGCACGGAGTACGAGATGTGCGCACGGTATGAGGGTTATCGGTTGTATCTGACCGCCATGCCTGAGCTGGAGGCGATGGGCTGCCGGTTTGTCGTGCGGCGGCGCTGGGACGATGACGCGCATACCTGGGCGGAGATCGAGCTGGTCCACATCATCACCCCGGCAGGGATCCTGTACGGATGCAAGCCGAACCAGAAGATGAAAGAGCTGGGAGCGAGCAAGAACCGCGGGCTGCGCCTGGGGCTCTTTTACCCGTTCCCGGGGACGCGCTTGCGCGTGCTGAACCATGTGACGGCCATGCTGGAAACGCATCTTCTGCAGGAGTGCCTGACGCGGGATGACCTGGAAATGCTCCTGCCGCACCTGTCCTGCATGACGGAGGAGGAGCTGCTCGCGTTTCGTCAGCGGAGCAAGCCGGGCTCCCGATGCCGCGCCATGCTGGAGCGGATCCTCGCCCGAAAGGAGGCCTCGCCATGCTGAAGTGGACAGACCGGTTCGACGGTCCGATCATCGGACGCGGCAGGACGTTGGTGAAGGAAGGCGCAGTGGTCGGCCTGCACCGCTCGCCGCCAGGCTGGCAGGCGATGGTGGTGGGAACGGAGCTCTACAGCGTCACGGTGCAGATCGAGAGAGGGCAGGCGGCTGGCACCGGCTGCACCTGTCCCTACGCGGCGCACGGGGAGAACTGCAAGCACATGGCCGCCGTCTTCTTCATCCTCGAGGGGCGCTTCCCGGACATCATCAAAGACGATGACGCCGCCCTGACTGCCCGGCTGGATGAGCTTTCGCCGGACGAAGTCGAGGATGCCCTGCAGTTCGCCATCGAGTGCGGGAGCACCCGGTGCATCGCGATCCTGCTGAACCGCCGGAGCGCGGCCGATCAGCCGAAGTTCTCCCCCGACGAGTTCACGCTGGATGATATCCCGGAGGACGCGCTGCCCGGCACAAGGGCCGACGTGCAGGGCGATAATGATCCGATGAAACTGCTGTTTCCCGAAGACTATGCGGTCTGATCCGCAGGAGGATGTGCCATGCTGTACCTGTCCAAATCCAAATACTGCTCCGCCGTCCAGTGCCCGAAGCTGCTCTGGCTCTCGAAGTACATGCCCGAGACAGTGGAGGCCGACCCCGCCAACCAGGCCGTGCTGGATCGGGGCAGCGCCGTGGGCGACCTTGCCATGGGGCTCTTCGGCGAGTATGTGGAAGTGCCCTTTGGCGATTTGACGGACATGATCCGGGAGACGGAGCGCCTGCTGGAAGCCGGCACGCCGGTCATCACCGAGGCCTCCTTCTCGCTGAACGGCCTGTTCTGCAGCGTGGACATCCTGCTGAACCACGGCGGGAAGCGCGTCTCCGTGGTGGAGGTCAAGAGCGCCACCCATGTGTCCGACATTAACCGGCACGACGCGTCCTTCCAGTACTATGTGCTGACCGGGCTGGGCTACGACGTGACCCAGATCAGCCTCTGCTGCCTGAACCCGGCTTATGTGCGGCAGGGACCGCTGGAGCTGGACAAGCTCTTCCTGCTGACGGATGTCACGGCCGATGTGCGGGCGATGCAGGTCGGCGTCGCGGAGCGCATCGATATGCTCCGCACCTACATGGAGCAGACGGATGAGCCGCCGCGGGAGATCGGCGAGCAGTGCTTCTCGCCCTATGCCTGCCCGTGCTTCGGCTGGTGCACGAGGGCACTCCCCAGGCCGAACATCTTTGACATCAGCGGGATCCAGACGCGGACGAAGCTGGCAAACTACCGCAAGGGCATCGTTTCGTTTGAGGACATCGAGGCGAAAAAGGCGCTGAAGCCCGACCGCCTGATCGAGGTCAGCCAGGCTCTGCGCGACCTTCCGCCGGTGATCGACCGGGAGGCGATCCGCGGCTTTCTAGATCAGCTGACGTATCCGCTGTATTTCCTGGACTTCGAGTCCTTCATGCCCGCCGTGCCGCTGTACGACGGCTGCCGGCCCTATGAGCAGATCGTCTTCCAGTACTCCCTGCACTGCATCGAACGCGAGGGCGGCGAACTGCAGCACCGGGAGTTCCTGGCCCAGCCCGGCGAGGACCCGCGCCGCGGCGTGGCGGAGCAGCTGTGCCGGGACATTCCGCGGAATGTCTGCGTGCTCGCCTACAACATGACCTTCGAGAAGACCCGCATCAAGGGCCTGGCCGCGCTGTATCCCGACCTGGCGGATCATCTGATGAACATCCATGACCACATCGTCGACCTGATGGTGCCCTTCCAGAAGAAGCACTACTACACCCGCGCCATGCAGGGCTCCTACTCCATCAAGTACGTCCTGCCGGCCCTCTTCCCGGACGATCCGTCGCTGGATTACCACAACCTGGAGGGCGTCCACAACGGCAGCGAGGCCTCCGCGGCTTTTGAGAGCATGGACAAAATGGACCCGGATGAGCGGGAAGAATTCAGGCGGAACCTGCTCAAATACTGTGGGCTGGATACTTTGGCGATGGTGAAGGTGTGGGAGAAACTGAGGGAAGTGACGCAATGAATGCCGTGCAGGCACGGACGGAGATCTCCGAGCGCGTCTTTTCGCAGGTGAAGACGATCCTGATCCTGAACATGCGCTTTCTGGACATGGCCGTTTTCCGCTTGCAGCCGATACCGGCGGAGGTCTCGCTGGCAACGGATGGCGCGCGGCTATATTACAAGCCGGACTGGCTGCTGCGGCGCTACCGGGATGAGAGCGCGGCGGTGGTTCGGGATTATCTGCACGTGCTCCTCCACTGCATCTTCCGCCATCCCTTCGTCCATACGCTGGTGGATCATAACCTATGGAACCTCGCCTGCGACATGGCGGTGGAAGCCATGATCTGCGACTTCCATCTCTCCCAGGCTGCGACTGCCGACGAGGCGAAGAAGAAGGCCGCCCTGGCGCAGATCCAGGCACAGGTGAGGCCCTTCACCGCGGAGAAGCTCTATCATCACTTCCAGACACACAAGCTGAATGCAGCCTGGGCGAAACTTTTTCATGCCGATGAGCACGATATCTGGTACAAGCCGCAGGAGCAGGCCAATACTCCGTCGGGCGGATCAGGCAATGGAAAGCCGCAGTCCAGCCCGGACCGATCCTCCGAAAACAATAGCAATGGCGATCCGCAGGCGGACAGCGGAGCGGGTGATCCGAATCAGACGGACATGCCCGAAAACCAATCCGGCGGGGACGGCAACGCGACGAATCAGCCCATCACCCGGGATCAGCTGGAGCAGGAGTGGCGGGACATCAGCGAGCATGTGCAGATGGATTTGGAGACCTTCGCCAGTCAGCAGGGCACTGAAGCCGGGCATATGCTCCAGATGCTCAGCGAGCTCAACCGGGAGCGATACAACTACGAGACCTTCCTGAAGAAGTTCGCCACCCTCGGCGAGGTAATGAAGATCAACGACGATGAGTTCGACTACATCTTCTACACCTACGGCCTGAAGCTCTTCGGCAACATGCCGCTGATTGAGCCGCTGGAATACAAGGAGGTCAAGCGCGTCCGGGAGTTCGTCATCGCCATCGACACCTCCGGCTCCACCAGCGGTGAACTGGTTGCGATATTTCTTAACAAGACATACAATATCCTCATGAGCACGGAGAGCTTTTTCTCCAAGGTGAACATCCACATCATCCAGTGCGACGCGCAGATACAAGAGGCCGCAAAAATAACCGACCGCGCCGACTTCGAGGCTTACCTGAAGCGCATGACCATTAAGGGCCTCGGCGGCACGGACTTCCGCCCGGTGTTCAGCTATGTCGATCAGCTGATCCGGCAACATGAGTTCCGCCACCTGAAGGGCCTTATCTACTTCACCGACGGTTACGGCACCTTCCCGGAGCAAAAGCCGGAGTACAAGACAGCGTTTGTGTTCATGCAGGATGAGTTTGAGAACGTGAAGGTGCCCGGGTGGGCGATGAAGGTGGTTTTGGAGAGGGACGAAGTGTAGATAGCAGCCGATATCAACTGCGAAGAACAAAAGGCATCCATATATTCTTGAAATGCTTGGCAATACTCGCGCTTCGATAAGATAAACGGTAGAAAACACGAAAAGAGGAACGCTCATGAAAGGAGATTTCAACCCGGCAAATGAGCATGAATACCATATAATGTCCGCCATAATGGACACGCGTCCCGCGCAGATTCCTATCCAGGCTGACCGGTTCGAGTATCTCACTCAGCACTATAAGCCAGGTGCTACGGACAGCAGATGGATTATGTTTCATCATCCCGGACATTTTATGATTTATGACAATGAATCTCGGCACTGCGTTTTTGACGGTGCATATGCCATGCTCAAAGATCCTGAGAACCAGTCATGTGATGAATTGGTGGCATTTGTATACGATATCAGAATTGATCAAGATAAACTCAGATCAGTTATACCCGATGGAGATGAGTTCGAACTTTTCGCTGACTTAATCTGTGAAAACCTATGACATTAACAGAAAACAGGTAAAGCATCAGTGAATCAGACGGGAGTACAACCACATGAACATCAAACAAGCCAAAGACCAGATCAAGCAGGCCGTCAGCGCTTACCGTACGAAGAAACCGGAAACAAGCCCGGGTCCGTATGCCCGATACGCCAGGTATCATGATAGAACGCCGTCAGCCCGGCCGGCGTGATCTCAAACCCGGCCTGTCGGGCGAGCACAATGATTTCGTTCAGTGTCATCGGGACATTCCTCCATCATGAACGGCATCACACCGATATTGTGATGAATTGATAATGATATTATACCATACACTGCGCGGAAATCAAATGCCGTTTCCATTCAACCGCGGGTTCAATGACAAAGCCCCCCTTTTGTGCTAACCTACGCATGCCCAGAGTATCAGAAAGCGAGGCCGTCTCTGTAAAACGCAAATTGTATCCGCGCAACCGAAGGGAAGATCGGAGGGATCCACATGGCGCTTCACAGCGACCCCACGGCCAACCTGGCCACCGGGAACGTTCAGCAGGAATGGATCGAGATGGCGATCTTGGCCGTCCGGATCCGCCGGTCACAGGATCACGCGTGGAAAGAGGCACAGGAAAGACGCTTCACCGGGATCTTTCGCAGGATGCTGGAGGACCCGGAGGAGGAACTGATGGCGGAGATCCCGGCAAAGGTGAGGAAGAGAGGGGGATTTGAATGGCGGCGGCAACAGGATGACGAAATTCTGCAGCATCGGATTTGATAGACTGTAGACAGGAGGCAAAGGCTTTCACCCACTCCGTACGCTGACCGGTGGCACGAAACGACGAAATATAAGGGAAGAAACCGGGCATTTGCCGACGGATGGCACTCGAATACCCGACTGTGAGGAACTGCAATGATTCTATGGACAATCCAACCTCGGGTGGTTTGGAATCTCATTCAGCAGACCGGTGTTTACCGCTGCGATCCGATTCTGTGCTCCATGCCGGAGCAACAGTTCACGGAGAAATACCGATGGCTGATTGATCAGATGAGCCGACGCATCGGTCCTCCACCGGAAGGCGTGGCCTATCCGGTGTGGGCTTGGCACACGCAAAACCGGAAGCATAAGAAGCCCGATCTGCGCAGTGAGCGCTGGTGCAACGGACCGGGCGGCGAGCACTATGTGTGCATTGAACTGGAAGTGCCGGATGATCAAGTGGTCCTGTCGGATTTTGACTCCTGGTGCACGATCCTCAACAATGGTCTGCTCGACGACTCGAAGGAAGAATCGGAACAGCTCAATGCTTCCTTTGAAGCCATGAACCCCGTGGCACAAAAGGTCTTCAAATACCGGAACTGGGAAAGAGTCTTCGATGTCTCACCGCTTGACAATGAATGGATCCGGCGCGGTAAATGGATCCAGGGTACCTTCTGGGAACTCCGGAAAGATATGATCCGGAATGCATGGTTCTTTGTGACAGGTAGAAAAAAGATGGGATATGGGATGACCGGAGATCAGGATACATTTGCCGTAAGATGGGTTTTCCTGGACGAGACACACGACACCGAACTGTACATGTACATTAACGGGGTGAATGTTCTGGCGTTTGAACGGGATGGGTAGGAACTGACCACACGCTGGAATCTGGATGGTTTAACAGCTTGGCTGTGTGCGTTCATCGAGAACATGCAGGAAGATCCCTTTCCTGTTGAGGCGAAAGGTGAATACGCGGCACAAAAAGATGATGCCGCCCGGGATTTTGAAACAGATGATGAGGAGATCATGGAAGCATACTATGATGCATTGTACGAATGGAATCTTCGCCACAGATGGCACCATGCCTCTTATGGTGGGATCCTGGCAGATGTATGGTTTCAACTTGTCGGGAATCAGATCGAAATTTCCTGGGATAACAGGGACGCGGAGCGGGGTGTTCACTTTCTCAGCCTAAGTGGTGGGGCGCGCATTCCGAAGAATGTTTTCAGATTGATTGTGGATTCATTTCTGCAGTCTTATGAACAGCATTGGTCATAGCAGATACCAAAGCCTGTCCTTCACAAGCTGCTGACACTTCACCCGCAAACACGTTTTATGAACAACCGTACGAACGGAGGAAACCTCATGAGCGATCACCTCGTGGCGCAGCCGGTCATCGTGGAACTGCCCAACAACAACCTGCCCAACCCGGACCACGTGTCCTACTACGCCCTGGAGAAGGAGCGGAAATTCTACCTGGACACCGGCATCGGACCGGACAACATGTGCCTCCACCGGATGATCCTGCGGTGGAACATGGAGGACGCCGGCAAGCCCGCCGAGGAGCGCAGGCCGATCAAAATCTACATCATGTCCTATGGCGGAGACCTGGACTACATGTGGGCGATCGTGGACATCATCAACACCTCGAAGACGCCGGTGTACACCATCAACGTGGGCGTCGCTGCCTCCGCCGCATCGCTGATCTTCATCTCCGGGCACAAGCGCATCATGATGCCCAGCAGCAAGGTCATCATCCACGAGGGCAGCGCCCAGATGGCCGGCGACGCGGTGAAGGTCATGGACGCCACTGACTCTTATCGCAAGGAGCTCAAGCGAATGAAGGAGTACATCCTTTCGAAGACCCGCATCCCCCAGCAGACCCTGATCCGGCGCAAGAACAACGACTGGACCCTCGACGCCGCCTACTGCCTGGAAAATGGGGTGTGCGATGTGATCGCGGAGTCGGTGGAGGATATCCTCTGATCAATTCATAAGAATGTGAAACAATCGGGCCGAAAACAACCCTTTCGCATCGGCCCGATTTGTGGTATGATAGGGCATAAAGCAATGCAATCTGATATATCTCTTACGATGAGGTGAATCGTTATGGACCCGAAGCGTGTCAACAGCGTCCCCGGCATTTTCGGCGGAACGGACCACTGCGACGAGGACGGCAATTATCTGGGCTACAGCATGCCCGGCATCGTGGGCGGAACCGTCCATACCAGCGCGGACGGAACCCCGGCCGGATACAGCACGGACGGCATCTTTGGGGGAACGATCCATCATCATGCGGACGGCTCTTCGGCCGGGTACAGCACGGACAGCATCTTCGGCGGCCGCAACCACTACAATGATGATGGGGAGTTCGTCGGGTACAGTACACCCAGCCCCTTCGGCGGGAGCGCGTCGTATTTTGAGCGTGACAGGGATGATGCCGGCATGGGGATGTTCGACGACGGGCCGGACGACAGCTTCGGCGGATGGGATTGAGATAATGGACAGGGAAAGACAGCCGAATCAGGAGCAGCAGGCAGTCATCGACGAGCTGGACCGCAACATCATCCTGTTCGCCAGCGCGGGGACGGGCAAGACCTTTACCGTGGCGCAGCGCGTGCGGCGGATCATCGAATCCGGCAAGGCGCTGCCGGAGGAGATCCTGTGCCTGACCTTCACGATCAAGGCCGCGGATGAGATGAAGGACGACATCCTGCGCTATGTGGGAGAGCCCGGGAAGCAGGTCAACACCCGCACGATCCACAGCTTCGCTTACCAAGTGCTGAAGGAGGAGAGCGTCCGGGATCCGGAGTACGTGTCTCTGCCGGGTGTATGTGACGAGGTGGAGGCGGCCGCGCTCCTGAAGCGGACATGGAAGGATTGCGGACTGAAGGAAGACGCGGCCATCTTGAACAGCGACACCGCGCTGACGAACTTCACAAGCATCATCAAGCACAAGCGCGAACTGCTTCAGCAGTACGGCGAGGACGAGGCTGACGACTTCAATGAGGTCTACCGCCGGATCCGCGATCAGAAGCCCGATGTGTTTGCGAAGATGCACACGTTTTACGACTATGCCAGGAAGACGGAGCGGCAGGATCCCGTCTTTGTCGAATTCATGGATCAGAAGGCCGGACAAGCCCTCCACAGCTATAACCGGGCCCTCCGGCAGAGCAACCTGCTGGATTTCGACGACCTGATCTGCCTCACGCACAAGCTGTTCCGGGACCCGGCGGCGCTGGAGCGTTGGCAGGCACGGTACCGCTACATCATCGTGGACGAGATGCAGGACACCAGCGAGCTGGAGTACGACACGCTCCGCCAACTGTTCCGGACAGCCCGGGTGATGATGTGCGGGGACTTCTTCCAGACCATTTACCAGTGGCGCGGGTCGAATCCGGAGAAGGTCCTGAACGAGTACATTGAGGAGTTCCGCGCGGCCCGGTTCATGTTCGCGCAGAACTACCGGTCGACCCGGACGCTTACAGCCGCCAGCTTCGGCTACCTTCAGAACACCTATCCCAATCTGATGGGCGTGTACTGTCCGCCGGACGTGATCCCGAAGAGCGATGCGGCCGGCGAGCCCATCCTGAACGTCCGCCTCAAAACACCGGAGGACGAGGCCCTCTGGATCTACAACTATCTCGAGCGTCATCGGCCGGAGGACGTGACGAAGGTCTGCATCATGGCGAGGTCGAACCCGTACATCGCGAAGCTGTATGACGCGCTGACCGGGATCAGCACAGCCAGGGCCGACGGGAATGAGCTCCGGTTCTTCTCAATCGACAAGGACGCCAAGTTCTTCCGGCGCGAGGTGATCCGGGACATCCTCGCCTTCCTCCGGATCCTGGTCAATCCGACCGACGCCGTGGGCTTCGAGCGGATCGTCGACAAGTATGTGGCCGGCGTCGGCAAGAAGCGGATCCAGCTTGTTCGGGAGAAGGGTGAACTCGGGCTCTCGCTGGCCTCGTTCGCAGATGACGGCCTGTACCGGGATGATGACCCGTATGCGGCGCTGATCCGAGCCTTCGACGCCGGGAACGTCGTCATCTATGACACCGAAACCACCGGGCTCGATCTCAGCCGCGACCAGATCATCCAGATCTCGGCCATCCGCCTGAACGCCGACGGCGGGATCACAGAGACGTTCGACCAGATGGTCATCCCGACGATCCCGATCAGCGAAGGCGCGAAGGCTACCCACCATCAGACAATGGAGGACATCATCGCGCGCGGCGGGATCGGGATCCGGGAAGCGCTGAAGAAGTTCCTGGCCTTCTGCGACGGCGCGGTCCTGGTCGGGCACAACAGCCTCCGCTTCGATGCGCCGCTCCTGAGCCGGCAGCTGCGCGAGAACGGCCTTCCCAAGCCGAACATCCTCGCGGAATACGACACCCTGCCGATGGCGCAGCAGCTTCTCCCCAAATCGAAGAACTACAAGCTGGACACGCTGTGCGGGACGTTTGGGATCGTCAACGAGGCCGCACACGACGCCCTGGGCGACATCACGGCCACAGGCAAGGTGTTGACCTGTCTTCTGAAAAGGTTTATCATACCCCACAGTGAAGAACACCGGCAGTTCCTCGGCGAGTGGCGGCCGAAGTTCGAGAAGATCCATGCCTTCCTCTGTGAGCTGCGCAGCGGTTTCCTGGACAGGAACGATATCCCGGGCATGGTGGAGCACATCATCGAAAGGCTCAGCCTCCGCACCCGTTACCCGGAGCCGATCCACCAGCGCACTTTGGACGATTTCCTCTTCGCGCTAAAGGATGTCAGGCCGGATGATCCGTGGCTTTACCTGAGAGAGCTCCTGGCCGACGCCGCGCTCTCGGGCAGCCAGATGGACATGCTGATTCGGAAGCTGAAAAAGATCCCCATTATCACCGTCCATCAGTCCAAGGGCTGTGAGTTCGACACCGTGATCATCGCCGGCGCGGATGATGACAATTTCCCCACATACCAGGCGAAAGTCCACAATGCGCTTGAAGAAGAGAAACGGGTCTTCTATGTGGCAATCTCGCGGGCCAAGAGGACGCTGATTATGACTTCAACAACACAGAAGGTCAATCGCGGCGGAACATGGCCGCTTGAACAGAGCCGGTGGATCCAGAACATACCGCAGGAGTTTGTGAAGACGATCAGCGGATAGAGCAGGAACTGGGGCGTTATCATTTGACCGACAGTGCGGCAGATATACGGCAAGCCCATGACACCGGCAGGAAACCGATCACTCTTGTCGAAATTATGAGATTGGACTGGCATACGCCGTCAACCAAGCGGTCCAAAGGCAAATTCCCCCAAGGGAATCCTTTCAAACGGCTTCCTCAGGTACCAAAAAAGACCCCGGATTTTTTGGGGCCACACTTGTACCACGAAAATAAAAATGGCTCTCCGGCCCTTGTAAAATCAGGGCCGGAGAGCCATTGGCCATTATTCCCACTCAATCGTAGCCACCGGTTTCTCGCTCACGTCCCGGGAAGCGGTCCTCGAGGTGACCCAGATCGGCAAGGAGTGCCATCAGGCGTGCGCCATCCGCCAACGGGTCGGCACCTGCATCATGCCGCATCAGGGCATCTTCGCCCGTGTGCTGACCGGCGGCACGGTCAGGGAAGGCGACACGATCACCGCCGAGGTCCCGGGCGAAGAAGGATGACACCGATCCCTGTTAAGTGTACCGGACCCCGGCAAAGGGATTTCGCTCTGCGGAGCGACCCGGGGGCTTTGCGATCGCCCCCGGGACCCCTTCGCAGCCGGCGCTCAGGGTTCAGCCTTCTTCACCGAAGAAACAAAGGAAGAAAGCCGGACCGCGGCGGCGGGTGACCCGGCGGAGGATTGGGTATGAGCGACCTGACGTTTGTCTTTGTGCACGGACTGTCCGGCTGGGGCAGCTATGACGTCGCCTACCGGAGGATGCCCTACTGGGGCATGCGCGGCGGCGACCTGATGGCCTTCCTGCGGGAGAAGGGCTTCTCCTGCCATGCCGCCTCCGTCGCGCCCACCGGCAGCGCATGGGACAGGGCTTGCGAACTGTATGCCCAGATCGCCGGGACGCGGACAGACTACGGCAAGGCCCACAGCGGGACCTTCCGCCATCCGCGCTTCGGGCGGGATTTTTTGGGCTGCCCGCTGATCCCCGCGTGGAATGATGACACCCGACTGGTCCTGCTCGGGCATTCCTTCGGCGGGGCGACCGTGCGCATGTTCTCGGAGCTGCTGGCGAACGGAGACCCGGACGAGCGGGCCGCGGCGCCGGACGGGGATCTGTCGCCCCTCTTCGCAGGAGGCTTCGGCAGCCGGATCCGCGCTGTCGTCACCCTCGCATCCCCGTTGAACGGCACGACGGCTTACGATATGTTCGCCGACCCGGACTTCGACCCGCGCGGCGTGAAGGTCTCCCTGCGGAGCCGGGCGCTGGCCCGCATGATGTCCGCCGGGACAAAGCCGAGACCGGACGGGCGGGATCCGCGGGACTATGCCGACCATGACATGCACATTGACAATGCGCTCGCCATGAACCGCAGGCTCGCGCCGCTGCCGGGCGTCTTCTATTTCTCCGTGCCGTGCAGCTTCACACAGGAGGAGCCGGACGGCACACATACGCCCCGGAAGGGCATCGAGCCGCTGTTCACGATGCGCTCGCGGCAGATCGGCGCCTACACGGGTAGGACGGCGGGCGGGTTTGCCGTCGATGCGACCTGGCGGGAGAACGACGGGCTGGTGAACACGGTCTCCGCCTCGTTCCCGCTAGGCGCACCGTGGAAGCCCCTGGACCGGGAGCGGATCGGGCCCGGCGTATGGAACGTCTTCCCGATCCTGCGGGGCGATCACATGTACCTGCAGGGCGGCCTGCTCCACCGGCACGACATCCGCGGCTTCTACCTCGACCTCCTGACCTTGATCGCCGGCCTGCGGTGACGGCGTCCCTTCAGCTCTCCGGCGTCCGCGCCGGGGGCTTTTTGCAAAAGACTTCCATTCTTCCGCTTTCTGCGGTATACTGACGACACAGACACATCAAAGACAAATCATCTGCCGGAACCGGAGGTGCGGACAATGATCAGAATCTACGGAATGCCCACATGCCCTTACTGCGATTATGTCCACGAGCAGATCGCGGGCCGCGGGGACGAGTTTGAGTACATCGATATCGGTGAGAACATCCGGAACCTGAGCGCCTTTATCCGCCTGCGCGACACGAATCCCGTGTTCGACCGCATGAAGGAGATCGGGGACGTCGGCGTGCCCGCCTTTGTATTTGAGGACGGGCGGGTATCCATCGACCCGGCGGACGCGGGGCTGATCGAATTCGGCACCCCGAACGCCTGCTCGGTGGAGGACCACAAGAGCGGCCGGAAGGGCTGCTGACCGAAGACACGGCAGGACCGGGGCTGCGGCCCCGCGGTGCGGAGCGGAAAGAAAGATGACAAAGAGAAGAAACGTGAAGCCCGTCTATTCCATGTGCGTGCAGCCGTCATTCATCATCGGGACAAACAATGAGGACGGCTCGCCCAACTTCGCGCCGATCACCTGGGTCAGCGTCACCCACGAGGCGGGCGACGGCTACCTGCTGGTCATCAGCATGTCCGGGACGAAGGCGACGAAGCTGAACGTGCTGCGGACGGGGATCTTCAGCGCGAACCTGGTCAGCACGGACATGCTGCCGCTGATGGATTACTTCGGCTCCCGCCACGCGAAGGACGGGAAAAAGGACGGGATCGCCTGCGCGGTCAGCCGCGGCGAGGTCCTGGACGTCCCCGTGCTGGACCTGAGCCGCTGGGTCTACGAGTGCGAGGTGTCGCGAGCCGTGGAGACGGGCGACTCCGTGACCTTCTTCTGTGCGATCCGGAACATCCAGATGGACGAGCGGCTCGTGTGCAAGGATCCGTTCGACGTCGACCTGACGGTGCTCAACCCGGTGATCTATTCCGGCAAATACCACAGCCTCGGCAAGCTGCTCGGCGGCATCGGGGATTTCCTGTAAGCGGAGCGCCCGCGGAGGCCGGCCGCGGCGCTGAAGGAACGAAAGGCCGGAATCCCGCGGCGAGGGCTTGACAACCGCAATTATGTTTGATACAATCAATTTGTATCAAACAGATCGAGGGGACGAGCCATGGAGTACGATGATCATGAGGCGATGAAGCTGAGCAACCAGCTCTGCTTCCCGCTCTACGCCGCCGCACGGCAGGTGACGGGCCTCTACACCCCCTGGCTGAAGCCGCTGGGGCTGACCTACACGCAGTACATTGTCCTGCTGGTGCTGTGGGAGAAGGACAGCGTGCCCGTCTCCCGAATCGGGGAGCGGCTGATGCTGGACAACGGCACCCTTTCCCCGCTGCTGAAGAAGCTGGAGCAGGCCGGCTATGTGGAGCGCCGCCGGTGCCGCAGGGATGACCGCGTGGTCGAGATCACCCTGACCGAAGCCGGACGCGCCCTGCGGGAGCGGGCGAAGGACATCCCCCTGAAGGTCGCGGGCTGCGTGAATCTGCCTCCGGAGAAAGCCGGACAGCTGTACGCGCTGCTCTACGAGCTGCTGGGAGCGGGGAAGAAGACGGAAGGGACGGAGGCGTAGCATGGAGCAGGGATTCGACATTCAGTCCTATATGGCCCGCGGCGTGGAGCGCGTGGTGGGGGACATCGTGAAGGCGACGCTGCGCAACCCGCGGGAGAGCGCCTACATGGCAAAGTTCGCCCTGGCCAGCCGCGCCGCGACCCGCAGACGCCGGAAGGCCGAGGAGGTGGGAGAGCACATCCCGCCCTTCCTGATCGCGAGCATCACCAGCCAGTGCAACCTCCACTGCGCGGGCTGCTACTCCCGCTGCAACCACGCCACCGTGGACGCCGAGCCGGTGCGGCAGCTGTCCGCGGAGGAGTGGCTGCGCATCTTCGCGGAGGCGGATGACCTGGGCGTCAGCTTCATCCTGCTGGCGGGCGGCGAGCCCATGATCCGGCGCGACATCATCGATGCGGCGGGCAAGCGGCCGAACATCCTCTTTCCGGTCTTTACCAACGGGACCTTCATGGACGACTGGTACTTCCGCCTGTTCGACCGCTGCCGGAACCTGGTGCCGATCATGAGCATCGAGGGGGAGCGTGGGACGACGGATGCCCGCCGCGGCGAGGGCGTCTACGACACCCTGATCGGCAACATGGACGAGCTCAGCCAGCGGGGCCTGATCTTCGGCGCGTCCGTCACGGTCACCACGAAAAACACCGGGGAGGTGACCTCCGACGCCTTCCTGAAGAAGCTCTCCGACCGGGGCTGCAAGGCGGTCATCTTCGTGGAGTTCGTTCCCGTGACCGACGACAGCCGCGAGTTCGCGCCGGGCGAAAAGGAGCGGGAGATCCTGAGCGCGCAGATCGCCCGCCTGCGCAGGGAGCGCCCGGAGATGGTGTACATCGCCTTTCCCGGCGACGAGAAATCGAGCGGCGGCTGCGTGGCGGCGGGGCGCGGGTTCTTCCACATCAACGCCCACGGCGGCGCCGAGCCGTGCCCCTTCTCCCCCTACTCGGATATCAATGTGCGGGATACCTCCCTGCGGGAAGCCCTGCGGTCGCCCCTGTTCCGGGCGCTGCGCAGCGGCGGCTTCCTGGACGACGACCACGCGGGCGGCTGCGTGCTGTATAAGAAGCGCGTGCTGGTGGAAGCGCTGCTGAATAAAGAGACGACGAATGACGGAAAGGAAGGCTGAACCATGATTTACGATTACTCCGTTACCACAGGCAAGGGCGAGACGCTGAACCTCTCGGATTACAGGGGCAAGGTGATCCTCGTGGTCAACACGGCGACCGGCTGCGGCTTCACGCCCCAGTATGCGCCCATCGAGCAGCTGTACAGGGATTATCACGAACGCGGCCTGGAGATCCTCGACATCCCCTGCAACCAGTTCGGCGGTCAGGCTCCCGGCACGGACGAGGAGATCCACGAGTTCTGCACCATGCACTTCAACACCACCTTCCCGCAGATGAAGAAGGCGGACGTCAACGGTGCCGACGAGCTGCCCCTGTACACCTTCCTGAAGGCGCAGAAGGGCTTCGCCGGCTTTGACGAGCACCCCTACAAGGCCCTGCTGGAGAACATGTTCGCCCAGGCCGACCCGGACTGGGACAAGAAGGCCGACATCAAGTGGAATTTCACCAAGTTCGTCATCGACCGCGAGGGGAACGTCGTCGCCCGCTTCGAGCCCACCGCCGACATGGCCGCGGTGGAGGCCTGCGTCAAGGCCCTGCTGTGAGGGAGGCGCCGAATGACCGCACTGCTGGAAACGATCAGGGGCAGGAAGAGCGTCCGCTCCTTTGACGGACGGCCCGTCAGCGCGGAGGACAGGGCCATGCTGGAGGCGTACATCGCAACGGTCGGAAACCCGTTCGGTGTCCCGGTCCGCTTCGTCCTGCTGGACGCCAAAGAGCACGGCCTTTCCAGCCCCGTGATCACCGGGGAATCCCTGTACGCGGCGGGCATGGTCGGCAAGGTGCCCAACGCGGAGGCGGCCTACGGCTTCGCCTTCGAGAAGCTGGTGCTGTATGCGTGGTCGCTCGGGATCGGCACCACCTGGATCGGCGGCACGATGAAGCGTGAGCTCTTCGAGCGGGCCGCCGGGCTCGGGGAGGATGAGTTGATGCCCTGCGTCACCCCGCTGGGCTATCCCGCGAAGAAGCGCTCGATCCGGGAGACCCTCATGCGCAAGGGCGTCGGCGCCGATACGCGGCTGCCGGCGGAGAAGCTGTTCTTCGGCGGCGCGTGGGGCGACCCGCTGCCGGCCGAAGAGCGGGCGAAAGACGCGGACCTGATCGAGATGGTCCGCTGGGCGCCCTCCGCCGTGAACAAACAGCCCTGGCGGATCATTGTCACGGAGGATGCCCGGCACTTTTACGAGCGGCGCGACATGCGCTACACCGGCGAAAGGACCGGCGACCTGCAGAAAATCGACGTCGGGATCGCGCTGTGCCATTTCGTGCTGGGCCTGGAGGAGCGCGGAGAGAAACCGGAGGTCACCGTGGACGACCCGGGCCTCGCCGTGCCGGAGGGCGCGGAGTACATCGCGACGGTCCGGATCCGCTGACCGCCGCCGACTGACCGAAAACAGAGCAGGAGGAAACACCATGAAAGCACTCGTCGCCTATTTTTCCGCAAGCGGCGTCACGGCCGCGCTGGCGAAGCGCCTTGCGGAGGCCGTCGGCGCGCCTCTGTATGAGATCAGGCCCGCCGTTCCCTACACCGCCGATGACCTGGACTGGCGGAACAGGCAGTCCCGCTCCACCCTGGAGATGCTGGACAAGAACTGCCGCCCCGCGCTGGCGGACACGGACGCTCCCGTGGCGGACGCCGACCTGATCTTTGTGGGCTACCCGGTGTGGTGGTACCGCGAGCCGTCCGTCGTCGACAGCTTCCTGGACGCCTATGACTTCACCGGCAGGAAGATCGTGCTATTCGCCACCTCCGGCAGCAGCGATCTGGGTGAGGAAGCCCCCGCCCGCGCGGCCGAAATCACCGGGGCGGAGATCCTCCCGGGCAGGCGTTTCCCCGCCGACACGTCGGCCGACGCGCTGAAGGCCTGGGCGGAGCGGTTCTGCTGACGGACCCATCCCCGGAGCGGGACCGAGCGAGACACCGAGGTGAACCCGATGGATCTGAGCCATGTGTATTTTGTGATCGGGACGTCCTACGCGGGCAAATCGACCGTGGTCAGGAACCTGGCCGCAAAGCATCACGGCATCGAGCTGAACGAGAACTACCACGACGCAAAGCTGCCCGAGCTGGACAGCCGGGAGTTCCCCAACCTGACCTATACCCGCGACCTGAAGGACTGGCACGAGTTCATCCGCCGCACGCCGGACGAGTACGTCACCTGGCTGGTCAACGTGAAGAAGGAGTGCGAGACCGTCGAGCTGCGGATCCTCGGAGAACTCCTCGACAGGCCGGAGGCAAAGGGCAGGCCGGTCTTCGCGGACACCAACATCTGCGTCGAGACCCTGCACCGCATCACGGACGAGCGGCATGTGCTGGTGATGCTGGCCGACCCGGAGATCGGCATCCGCCGCTTCTTCGACCGGCCGGACCCGGAAAAGCAGTTCCTCTACCGGCTGATGCTGGAGGAGCCGGATCCGCAGGCAGCTTTGGACAACTACCGGGAGATCCTGACACGGGTCTGCTCGAGAGAGAATTACGACGCGCTCCTCAACGCCGGCTTCCCCGTGCTCTTCCGCGACGAGAAGAGAAGCGAGGAGGAGACGGTCCGCCTGGCGGAGGAGATCTTCGGCCTGGCGCAGGAACAGGATACCGGAACAGAACGACAGCATTTGAGGTGAGAGCATGAGCGGAAGAATCATCGCCGTCAACGCGGGCCCAAGGAGGGGCTGGAACACGGATACCCTGATCACGGAGGCCTCCCGCGGCGCGGAATCCGCCGGAGCCGCGGTGGAGCGCTTCGACCTGTTCCGCCTGGAGCGGTACACGGGCTGCATCTCCTGCTTCGGCTGCAAGCGGGAGAAGAACAAGGGGCACTGCATCTGCCGGGACGGCCTGACGCCGGTCCTCGACGCGATCCGGGAGGCGGACGGTCTGATCATCGGCTCCCCGAACTATCTCAGCGAGCTGACCGCATCCTTCCGCGCCCTGTATGAGCGGCTGATCTTCCAAAGCCTGACATACAACCGGGAAACGCCCTGCTGCAACCCGCGGCCCATCCCGGTGCTGCTGATCATGACGAGCAACGCGCCGGATACGATGTATCGGGGCCTTGCCGAGAACTACCGGCAGACGCTGAGCCGCTTCGTCGGCCCGACGGAGGTCCTCGTCAGCGGCGACACCCTGCAGCTGAAGGACTACGGCAGGACGGACTGGCCCTGGACGATGTTCGATCCGGAGGCAAAGCAAAAGCGCCATGAGACGGTCTTCCCGGAGGAGTGCCGGAAAGCCTTCGACATGGGCGCTGCGCTGGTGCGATGATCACTGAAACAGGACGGAACCCGACAGGCAGCGGGTACATACGGCTCCCGCTGCCTTTTCGCTTTCGGATGAAGGTCTGCCGGAGTCACGTTTTCCGGCAGATATACAGCAGATGATTGGTGTGGCCGAGCAGCTCGCGCTTTTCGGCGAAATGCAGATACCAGGCGGCGAAAGCGCCGAAATCCTCATCCCGGATCAGGAAATCCGCGCGGTCCTCGAGCGGCTCCAGCAGGCCGTCCACGCCCGCCGTCGTGATCCGCGCGACCGGTTTGCCGTCGAACAGGCGCTCAAATTCTTCCACGTCATACCCGGTGAACAGCTGCTCCTTGAAGTGCCGGATCCGGTAGTCCTCCGTGAAATTCTCCTCCTGGCCGGCCGCCCAGTTGCCCTGGAGGTAGTTGGTGTACATGATGGCGTAGACGGAGAGGAAGGCGAAGAGGATCACGCCGCCCGGCTTTGTCACGCGGATGGCCTCGTCGATGGCGCGGTGCACCTCCTCCGACCGGTAGAGATGATACATGGGCCCGAAGACGAGCGTCATGTCATAGGTGCCGCTCGCGAACCGGCTCAGGTCCGTTGCGTCTCCCCGGCAGGCCTCGAGGTTCTCCAGCCCCCTGCCGTTCTCCCGCAGGATCGCGAGATGGCTTTCGAGCAGTTCCACGGCGGTCACGCGCATGCCTTCCTTCGCCAGGGCGACGGAATACCTGCCGGTGCCCGCGCCGACCTCCAGCACCCTGGATCCCGGGCCCGCGTACCTGTGGATATAGGCCATGGTCGTCGCGTATTCCAACTGACCGTGGCGGGAGCGCGTCAGGCGGCTGTTCTCGTCCGCCTGTCCGTAAAAGCCGCCGATGATCTCTTCCCTGGTGCTCAGGCCGCTCACCGTCCTTTATCTCTCCGCGCCGGACATCGCCCAGGCATAGCAGTAGGCCTGGGTGCGGGCGGCGAAGGGTTCCGTGCGGAGAAGCTTCCAGATCTCCGCCTTCGTGTACCAGCCGGGGACGATCTCCTCGACGTCGGAGGTGCTCCTGCGGAACTCCCCGCCGGCCGTGCCGAAGACGGTGACGTTCCGCTCGTTGGCAAAGCCGACGGCGCTGTAGCTGTTGTCCAGAACGTCGTCGACGCGGGTGAGGGTGAGGCCGGTCTCCTCCCACAGCTCGCGCCTGGCGCTCTCCTCCGGTGTCTCGCCGGGATCGATCAGGCCGGCGGGGAAGTTGTAGATCCACTGCGCCATGGCCATGCGGAATTCCCGGTTGACGAGGATCCGCTCCCCGTCCTCGTCCGTCAGCACCATGACCACGGCGTTGGCCTGCCGGTTCTGCAGCTGCTCCAGCGTCCCGATGTTTTTCTTCCGGCTGATGATCTCATAGGTTTTGGGGTGCCCTTCCTCGGTCACATAGTCCACGTCGTAGCGGGTGATGAACCTGCCCTCGTGAATCTTCCGGATGCCCTGATATTTCATGGCGCTTCCATCCTTTCCGCTTCGCCGGCTGCCCATCCCGGCGCGCATGCCGTGCCGTCCGGGATCGCCGGCCCGGGGGAGCCTGTGCCTGTTCAGACCGTTTGGTCCGGGTAGTCGTAGAAGCCGCCCTTGTGGAAGTTCTCGTTTCCCAGCGGGACGGCGGTCAGCCGGAAGATCACGCAGCCGTCGGGACAGACGATGGTCTTCGTATACCTGCCGTCACCGCCGAGGTTCTCCAGATCGCCGCCGCTGCGGACGGCTTCCATCACGGGATAGAGCATCATCATGGTCTTCGAGCAGATCCCGTACCCGTCCCGGTTCACCGGGCAGCCGTAGGTGCATGTGTAGGTGTCGCCGATCTCCTCGCCGTTGCGGCAGTACCGCTCGGTGTGATCCCCGTGCAGAAAGCCCGTCACCTCGACGGTGAACGCGTATTCCTCGTCATACCACTTTTTCATGCCGGTCTCCTTTTCTTCCGTCTTCCGGGTTCGCCTGACATTTCTATTCTACAGCGGGCACGGCGAAACCGCAGCGGTGTTTTCCCCCGGAATGCCGTGCGCACGCGGTCGGGATCACTCTTCGTCTCCGGCCTTGAAGTTGTAGATCGGCCGGATGTGCGAGACGATCTCCGCCGTGGGCGCGATGTTCGCGACGATCTCGTCCATGGGCTTGTAGGCGAAGGGTGACTCGTCGAGGGTCCCCTTGTTGACGCAGGTCGTGTAGATGCCCTTCATGGCCTCCCTGTAGTCCTTCATGGAGATCGAGGAACGGGCGTCCGAGCGGGACATCAGGCGGCCGGCGCCGTGGGGCGCGGAGCTGTTCCAGTCCGGGTTGCCCTTCCCGACGCAGATCAGCGCGCCGTCCCGCATGTTGATCGGGATCAGCAGGCGCTCGCCCGCCATCGCCGAGACCGAACCCTTCCGCAGGATCATATGCTCCAGGTCGATGTAGTTGTGGACGGTCTCGAACTGCTCCTCGGCGTGGAGCTTGCACTTTTTGAGGATGGTCTCGGTGATGATCCGGCGGTTGAGGGCGGCGTAGCGCTGCATGACGCCCATATCGTGCAGGTAGTCGTCCAGCAGGTCGCCCTCGCACCAGGAGACCTCGTAGGGCACCGTCACCTCCGCCTCCGGCAGGGAGGCCAGCCACTCCGGCAGGCGCTTGCTGATCTCCCGCTCGAGCCCTTCGTCCCGCAGCTGCTGAATGAAGGCCTTCTGCCGCTCGGCGATCTCGGCCTTGCGCCGGTCACCCAGGCCGTTCAGGCGGTCGTAGGCCTGTTTCTGGTAGTATTCGGCGACGTCCTTGCCGCTGCGCCGGGAACCGGTGTGCACTACCAGCCAGATGTTTCCCTCCTCGTCCCGGTCCAGCTCCCAGAAGTGGTTGCCGCCGCCCAGGGTGCCCAGGCTCAGGTCAAAGACCTGTTCCGAGACCTTGCAGTTCGGCCGGCGGAAGCAGGCCAGCTCCTCCGCGGAGATGCCGTCCGAGAGACTGTGCGGAGAGGAGCGCATCCGCATGCCGGCCGGGATCTCCGCCTGGCTGACGCTGTCGAATTTCGGGAGGTCGATGCGCTTTTCCTTCAGCCTTGTGGCCAGCATACCGCAGCCGATGTCCACGCCCACCAGGTTGGGGATCACCTTGTCCGTGACGGTCATGGTGGTGCCGATGACGCAGCCCGCGCCGGCGTGGCAGTCCGGCATGATGCGGACCTTCGCGCCGGCCGCGCAGGGCTGGTTCATCAGGTTGAGGATCTGGGCGGCGGTCGCGTCGTCGCAGCGGTCGGTGAAGACCTTCGCCTGATTGTATTTGCCGGTGATTTCGATCATGAGGGTCACCTCGGTATTTTGCTGTATGATTCCGCCGAAGCCGGCAGAATTTGCCGCACGCGGCGCGGATTTCGTGTATGATGGGGGAGGGAAAGGGTGCGGACGGCCCGCCCTGCACGGAGGGATGAGAGATGGACTTTAGTGTGATGATCGCGGTCATGACCTTCCGCCTCCGCGCACCCTGGGTGCACAGCCTGAAGGAGAAGCGGATGATCGTCAAAAGCCTTGTGGCGCAGCTGCAGACCCGCTTCCGGGTCTCGGCGGCGGAGATCGGTGAGCAGGATACCCATCAGATCATCGTCATCGGCGCTGCGGCCGTCGTGCCGCACCGCGCCCTGGCGGACAGCCTGATGGACGCGGTCTCCGCCTTTGTGGAGGAAAACACGGAGGCCGAGGTCCTGGAGGAAACCCGCGAGATCCGATGAGAGAGGAGGAGCAGGATGCTGAAACAGTACATCGTCGACGCCTTTACGGACAGGCCTTTCTCCGGGAACCCGGCGGCTGTCTGCGTGGCGGACCGCTGGCCGAAGGAGGCCTCCATGATGCTGCTGGCCATGGAGAACAACCTGTCGGAGACAGCTTTCCTCGTCCGGGAGGAGGGCAGCTGGCGCCTGCGCTGGTTCACCCCGGGGACCGAGGTGGACCTGTGCGGCCACGCGACCCTGGCCTCCGCCTTCGTGATCCTGAATCTCGTCGAGCCGGGGAGCGATACGGTCCGCTTCCTTACGCGAAGCGGCGTCCTGACGGTCCGACGGAAGGGCGGCCTCTACGAGATGGACTTCCCGACCTGCGAAATGAAGGAGATCCCGGTCACCGATGCGATGGAGCGGGCCTTTGGGATCCGTCCGGTCAAAGCGCTGCTGGGGACGGACCTGGTGTGCGTGTTTGAAACGGAGGAGCAGGTGCGGACCATGACGCCGGACCAGGGCCTGCTGACGGCCCTGGAGGGGCGGATCCAGAACGCCACGGCGCGGGGGAGGGAGACCGACTGCGTCTCCCGCAGCTTCTGCCCGAAGCTCGCGATCCCGGAGGATCCGGTCTGCGGGTCGGCTCACTGCCAGATCGCGGAGTACTGGTCGCGCGAACTGGGAAAGAAGACGATCACCGCTTACCAGGCGTCGAAGCGCGGCGGATACCTGCGCTGCGAGATGCGGGGCGGCGGCCGGATCGCCATCAGCGGGGAAGCGGCGCTCGTGGCCGTCTCGGAGATCGCTGCGGCGCTGTGACGGCCCCTGGGCTTCAGTAATCCTCCACGTCGAACCGGCGGTCTTTGAAATAGAAATCCCGGTCGGCCCCGGTGATGTACCGCAGGACCCTGCAGGGATTGCCTGCGGCGACGGCGTTGTCGGGAATGTCTTTGGTCACGACGCTGCCCGCGCCGATCACGGCGTTGTTCCCGATGGTCACGCCGGGCATGATGACGGCGTTGCCGCCGAGCCACACATTGTCCCCGATCGTGACGGCGATCCCGTATTCGTAGCCGGAGTTGCGCGAATCCGGATGGACGGGGTGTCCGGCCGTGTAGATCGACACGTTCGGGGCGATCTGCGCGTTCTTTCCGATCCGGACTTTTCCCACGTCCAGGATGGTCAGGTTGTAGTTTGCGAAGAAGTTCTCCCCGACCTCGATGTTATATCCGTAATCACAGTGGAACGGCGGCTCGATGTGAACGACGCGGCCGGCTTTCCCGAGGATCTTCCGGATAAGCCTGTCCTGCTCCTCCTCATCCTCCGGCGGCAGCAGATTGTAGCGGCGGATGCGCTTCTTATTCTCCAGACGCTCCTCGCTCAGCCCGTCCAGCCAGGCCTTGTACGGCAGTCCGGCCAGCATCCTTTCTTTTTGGTTCACGGAGGGTCCCTCGCTTTCTCTCATCGGTCGGTTGTCGGTGATCATTCCGGTGTTCCGCAGGCTGCGCACCGGGAAGCGGTGATGAAGACGGAACATGGGCTCATCCCGGGTTTTCTGCGTCAAATCCGTGTAAAACGAGGCGGCAAACCATGTATGTGAGTGCCGGAACAGGTCCGGGAACGGACGGCACGGATCACACACCGGGCATTCCGATCTGCGGTTCAATCCAACTCTCCTGGCGGGCATCATGGATCCTGTCGTCGGGGCGCAGATGGCCGATCAGGAGCGGGGAGTCGGGGTCGTGCAGGCGCATGTTCGCCCTCACGGTCTGCGCATCGTCGTTCGCGTAGCAGTAGCGGCACAGGTGACCGCAGGAGCTGTAGGCCCCGATGTCACCGCCCAGGTAACAGGCGCAGCCTTCGCGGGCGGGCCTGAAGGACGGGACCTTCAGCCGGAGCCCCAGCGCGCGCTCGTACATCGCGACGGTCATGCATCCGCCGCAGTCGGCGCCGAAGGGGGCCAGCTCGTTCCCCTCCGCACAGGGGTGGACCGTCATCCCGTGCTCCCGCGCGATCCCGATCATGGCTTTCCCCAGCGAAAGCCTTTCCTCCCGGGGGACGGGGCGCGCCTCCGGAAAGCCGCGCTTTGTCTTTTCATACAGGTCGATGAAGCTGATGACGACCGTTCGGGTGTATCCGGACAGGGCCCCGGCCATGTACGCGAACGCCCGGAGATGCCGTTCCGCCGGCCATTCCCCGCTGATCAGGATCGGATCGTACCGCCAGCCGACACGGTCGATGCCCACGGCCTCCGACAGCCGCCGGAAGCTCTCCAGGACCTGCCGTTTGTCCGGCACATGGGGCTCGAGATCCTTCCCGTAGGGCGTGACCGTCACATACCAGAACTGGCCGAACGGGCGGAGCAGTTCCAGGTGCGGCAGCATGGGCGCGGGGTTCTTGGTGCAAAAGCCGATGAGATCCACCACGTCCGGGGTCAGGCGGTAGCGAGTGACCTGCTGCGGGTTGTACGGATTCCGCACGAGCACAAAGCCGGCCTTCAGCCGGTTCACGAACCACCGCGAATAGAAGGCCGGGATATCCGTGCGCTGGCCGGTGTTGATGATCATGGAATCAGCCTCCGGATGATGCGGCGTCGCCGAAGCGGTCCCGTATTCATCATTACGGCCATTCTACACCCATCGCGCCGAAACCGCAACCCATGCGGCGCCGGAGCCTTTCATACGCACCGGTCCGCTTACCGGCGGCTGTCCGTTTCCCTCTGGGACGGGCTCCGGTAAGCAAGCTGGGCCAGATCGAAGATCAGGTC
The DNA here is from genome assembly GCA_902767565.1 of uncultured Eubacteriales bacterium. Taxonomy (GTDB): domain Bacteria; phylum Bacillota; class Clostridia; order Christensenellales; family Aristaeellaceae; genus RUG11272. The sequence continues at coordinate 70,078 of CACXHY010000003.1, forward strand.
CAGGAATTGAAGCAGGATCTCAAGCAGGATGAAGATCGGTGCGACCCTCCTTTCCGGCGATGCTTGTCCCATCGCTGTCATCCGTAATATCCGCGGGGCACGCGAAAGGTTACGGGGATTTCCGGAAAAACTGAGAGGGGATAGCCTGAGGACTGCGCTTGCAAATCCTCCGATTCCCTGCTATGATGCTGTCAGACGCATGAATTCCGAAGAGAAAGACTCCGCCGCGGGATACCGTTCCGCCACAGATATGAGAACAGGAGGAAAAGGCCGTGAAGATCGCCGTCCTCTCCGATTCCCACAATCTCCTCCGCCCGGAGGTGCTCGACCGGCTGCGGGACTGCGGGGCCATCCTCCACGGGGGCGACATCAGCGGGCAGGACATCCTGGACCGGCTGGAGGAACTCGCCCCGGTGCACGCGGTGCGCGGGAACAACGACGGGGAATGGGCAGCCCGCCTACCGCTGCGGGCGGAGTTTGAACTGGCAGGCCTGCGTTTCTGCATGGCGCATAAAAAGAAGGACCTTCCCGCGGACCTGAGCGCCTGCGACATCGCGGTCTGCGGGCATACCCACCGATACGACGAGACTTGGCTGCCCGCGGCCGGCGGCCGGCGCACCCTGCTGCTGAACCCCGGCAGCTGCGGCCCGCGGCGGTTCGTCCAGCCCGTCACGATGGCCATGCTGACCGTCGGGCCGGACGGGTGGAACGTCAGTCGCATCGATCTGCCGCACGCCGCGGGGGAATCCGGTCCGAAGCCCGGCACGGACATCCGCGGGCAGATCGAACTGGTGATGCGGGAGACCCGGAAGGGAAGGAGCCCGGCGGAGATCGCCCGGCACGCCGGCATGGACGCGGCGCTGGCGGAGCAGATCGCGCGGCTGTATGTGACGCACCCCGGCGTGACGGCGGACGGGATCATGACGAAAATGGGGCTGTGAGGATCACGCCCCGGGGACAGTTTTTCACGGAAAGAGGGTGCCATGGTGGAACGGGAGCCTGCCGGCGAACCGGTCCTTGTCTTCGGCTCGACCTGCGTGGACGTCCTCCTGCGGGTGCCGCACCTGCCGAGGAGCCAGGAGGATCTTCAGCCGCCCGGCCAGCGCTTCACGGTCGGCGGCTGCGCCTTCAATGCGGCGCACGCGCTGGGGCGGGGCGGTGCGGACGTGACCTTCGTGACGCCCGTGGGGATGCGGGGGCTGTACGGCCCCTTCGTGCTGCAGCGGCTGCGGTCGCTCCCGTGGGCCAGGCCGGTGATCCTGCCGGACAGGGAGAACGGATGCTGCTACTGCCTGGTGGAACCCGGCGGCGAGCGCACCTTCCTCTCGGTGCACGGCGCGGAGTACGGCTTCGATCCCGCGTGGATGGAGCCGTACCGCGGCAGCCGCTTCGGCTGGGTCTACGTCTGCGGCCTGGAGATCGGGGAACCGACCGGTGAAGCCCTGGTAACCTGGCTCGAAAACGCCGGGACCGGGCGGATCTTCTTTGCACCGGGGCCTCGCGCGGCACAGATCCCGCCGGAGCGGATCCGCCGGATGCTGGCCTTGCGGCCCGTCCTGCACCTGAACCGGGAGGAGGCGCTGACCCTCTCCGGCGCGGATGACGTGCGCGGCGCCGCGGAAGCCCTCTTCGCGCGGACCGGCCAGCCCGTGATCGTCACCCTCGGCGCGGACGGCGCGGCCTTCGCGGACGGGGACGGGTTCCGGACCGTTCCGGCCTGCCCGGTGGAGCGGGTGACCGACACCGTCGGCGCCGGGGATGCCCATGCCGGTGCGCTGCTCCTGGCCCTCTCCCGGGGCGAACCGCTCGCACGCGCCGTCGCGCTCGCCAACCGCGCGGGCGCGCTGGCGGTGCAGACGGAGGGAAGCACGGCGGAGGACTGACACCGCCGCGCGGGACTTGCCTTTCCGCGTCCGGGGTCAGTCGGCCCGATCCCTTCGCCTGTCGATCACGTAGGACTGAAAGCCCTTCCGGCAGCCGTTCTTTTCGTAGAAGGCTTCCAGCCCGGGCTGAGCGCCGAAATACAGCATGGTCGGCGTGTGCTCTTTCGCCAGACGGATGAGGCGGCTGCCGATCCCTTTTCTCCGATACGCCGGGAGCACGAGCAGTTCCGTGATCGTTCCGAAGAAATATCCGTCCGTCAGCACGCGCAGACAGCCGACCAGCCTGTCTCCGTCATAGGCCGTGATGTTCATGGTCCTGGAGAGCGCGTCCCAGGTCCGGTCCGGGTCATAGCGGCCGGGCCACACCTGATTCACAAACGCGATGAATTCCGGCGCTTCCAGAAATTTGTCGTCCACCTGATAGCGCATATGTCCTCCGCAGATGTCCTGTCGTTCCGATGCCTGCCTTGTCTCACCGGCATGATAGCACAGACAGGCCGGTTCCGGAAGACCGGCGGAGGCCGGAACGCCTGAAAGACCGGGCAGTTCTGCTGCCATACAGGGAGAATATTCGGACAATCGGCGCATGGCCTGCGGGCATGCCGTACACAAACGATCGGGAGGGATACCATGAGGATCACGACGGACGAACGGGGGATCTTGCTTTCTTACGGCGTCAACCGCCTGCGCGTGCAGCCCTGGGGGCCGGACAGCGTCCGGGTCACGCTGACGGCGGAGACGGAGGAGGACCGGAATGACTGGGCGCTGACGGAGACGCCCGCGCCTTGTGACTGGCGCATCGAGACGGAAGAGGTCGACATGACGGACCCGTGGTACCGCGGAGAGGAGTATGCGCGCTACCACAGGCGCGGGACCCGGTACCGCCTGATCAACGGGAAGCTGACGGCGCTCGTCAACGAGGAAGGCTGGCTGTCTTTTCTGAATCAGCGGGGAGAGGTCCTTCTGGCCGAGTGCTGGCGGAACCGCAATCGGGTCTCCCGCTATGCGGTGCCCGTGGCGATCCCGGCCCGGGAGCTGAAGCCGATCCCGGGCACCCGCGATTTCAGCCTGAATATGCGCTTTGAGGCGAACGACCGGGAGCGCATCTACGGCATGGGCCAGTACCAGATGGCCGGCCTGAACAAGAAGGGGACGGTCCTGGACCTGGAGCAGCGCAACAGCCAGGCCTCGGTGCCCTTTTACGTCTCCAGCCTCGGCTACGGATTCCTGTGGAACAATCCGGCCGTCGGCCAGGTGATCTTCGGCGGCAACCGGACAGAATGGCGGATCCCTTCCACCCGGAAGCTGGATTACTACGTCACCGCGGGGGACACGCCGGCGGAGATCCTGGAGCACTATACGGCGGCCACCGGGAGGACCCCCGCCATGCCGGAATACGGCCTGGGCTTCTGGCAGTGCAAGCTGCGCTACCGGACCCGGGAGGAGGTCCTGCAGGTGGCCCGGGAGTATAAGCGCCGCGGCCTGCCGCTGGACGTCATCGTGGTGGATTTCTTCCACTGGGTCCTGCAGGGCGACTGGGCCTTCGACCCGGAGTGCTTCCCGGACCCGGAGGGCATGATCCGGGAACTGAAGGAGATGGGCGTGGAGACCGTCGTCTCCATCTGGCCCACCGTGGACGAGCGCAGCAAAAACTTCGGCCCGATGGCGGACCGGGGTTACCTGATGCGCACGGACCGCGGCAACGCCATGAACGCCTCCGGCTGGATGGGGCCCACGGTGAATTTCGACGCGACGAATCCCGGCGCCCGGGCCTATGTGTGGGACAAGGTGAAGAAGAACTATTACGATAAGGGCGTCCGGATCTTCTGGCTGGATGAGGCGGAGCCGGAGATGCCCTATGAGTTCGACAACTGGCGCTATTACCTCGGACCCGCGGCGCAGGTCAGCAACATCTATCCGAAGGAGTATGCCCGCGGCTTCTACGAGGGCATGAAGGCGGAGGGCCAGGAGGAGATCATCAGCCTGGTGCGCTGCGCCTGGGCCGGAAGCCAGAAATACGGAGCCCTGACCTGGTCCGGGGATATCCACTCCTCCTTCCGCGCCATGCGGGAGCAGCTGCAGGCCGGGCTTTCGATGGGCATGGCGGGTATCCCCTGGTGGACCTGTGATCTCGGCGGCTTTATCGGCGGGGACCCGACGGACGAGGGCTTCCGGGAACTGATGGCGCGCTGGTTCGCGTGGGGATGCTTCCTGCCGGTGTTCCGCCTGCACGGGGAGCGCTCCCCCTGGGAGACCGCAGAGGTCGTCATCCGCGAGGGCGGACGCCAGGTGCTGTCCACCGGCGCGGCGAACGAGCTCTGGTCCTTCGGCGAGCGGAACTATGAGATCATGAAACGGTATCTCTTCATCCGGGAGAAGCTCCGCCCGTATCTCCGGGAGACCATGCGCCGGACCTCGGAGACCGGCGAGCCGGTGATCCGGCCGCTGTTCTTCGACTTCCCACGGGATCCCGGGGCCTGGGCGTGCGAGACGGCCTACATGTTCGGCCGGGAGATCCTCGTCTCGCCGGTCACCGAACCGGGCGTGAGCGATTGGCCGGTCTATCTGCCCGCGGGTGAGGAATGGATCGAGAGCGCGACCGGCCGGCGATTCGCGGGCGGACAGACGGTCGCCGCGAAGGCGGACCTGGCCGTGATCCCGGTCTTCGTGCGCGCCGGTTCCGGGATCCGGATCTACGAAGCGTGAACGGCTTCCCGGGAGGAACCGGCTTGATCCGGGGCGAACAATCCTGTATACTTGTATAAGCAATATCGGCCGAAGAAAGGATGACCCCCATGATCACCAATGACAAGGGCATCGTGGATCTGAAGCATTTCATCCTCCGCGAGGTGTGCCGCCTGGCCTGGGAGGATCGTCTGAACACCGAGGAAACCGAGAAGATCGTCTGCGAGGTCAGCCCAGGCCCCAAGCCGCAGTACCGCTGCTGCGTGTACAAGGAGCGGGAGATCCTGCGCGGGCGGATCCGCCTCGCCATGGGTCAGATGCCGGAGCCGGGGAAGACATCGGACAACGTGGTCCAGGTCATCCCCGCGGCCTGCGACGACTGCCCGATCCAGGACTATTTCGTGACCGACATCTGCCGGTTCTGCCTGGGCAAGGCCTGCCTGAACGCCTGCAACTTCGGGGCGATCTCCCGCGGCGACAACAAGATGCGCATCGATCCCAACAAGTGCAAGTCCTGCGGCCTGTGCGCGAAGTCCTGTCCCTACGGCGCGATCATCCACCAGGAGCGCCCCTGCAAGAAGGCCTGCCCGGTGGGCGCGATCTTCTACAACGACGCCGGCGTCTGCCAGATCGACGAGAGCAAGTGCATCCACTGCGGGCACTGCATCCACAGCTGCCCCTTCGGCGCCATCGGCTCCAAGATCTACGCGGTGGACGTCATCCGGGCCATCCGCGCGGGGAAGCGTGTGATCGCGATGTGTGCCCCGGCCACCGAGGGACAGTTCGGCAACAAGATCGGCATGGCCGCCATCCGCGCCGCGCTGAAGAAGTACGGCTTTGCGGAGATGGTGGAGGTGGGCCTCGGCGGCGACATGACCGCCGCCTATGAGGCGCTGGAGTGGATCGAGGCGCGCAAAGAAGGCCGGAAGATGACCACGTCCTGCTGCCCTGCCTTCATCTCCATGCTGCACCATCACTTCTCGAAGATCTATGAGGAGAACAAGTCCGCCACGGTCTCGCCGATGGTGGCGGTGTCGCGCTACCTGAAGGCTGTCGATCCGGAGTGCGTGACCGTGTTCATCGGCCCCTGCATCGCCAAGAAGGGGGAGACGCAGAATCCCCTGATCACCGACAGCGCCGATTATGCCCTGACCTACGGCGAGATGGTCGCCATGCTGGACGCCCGGGAGATCCCCATCGAGCCGGTGAAGGAGGATTATCAGGAGTCCTCCGTCTTCGGCAAGCGCTTTGCGGGCACCGGCGGCGTGGCGGCGGCCGTGATGGAAGCCATGAAGGAGATGGGCGAGGATACCGACGGCATCCGCCTGATGACCTGCGCGGGCGGAGACGAGTGCAGGAAGGCCATGATGCTGCTGAAGGCGGGCAAGCTGGATGCCGACTTCGTGGAGGGGATGATCTGCCCCGGCGGCTGCGTCGGAGGCCCGTCCAAGCACCAGGCGGAAGGCCCGGTCATCAAGGCCCGCGGCGATCTGCTGGCGAAGGCTGACGGGCGGAAGATCCTGGACAACCTGAAGAACTACCCGATGGACCGTTTCTCCATGCAGCGGGACGGCAGCCCGAACCCGCATGAGCCGCCGGTGCGCTGAAAGCCGGACCTCCGATCACACCGGACGCGACCGGTGCGGAGCGCTGCCGGTACAGTATGACGACGAAAGAACCGAATCGAAAGAAACGGTTCTTCCCGAACTTTTCCGTGAAAAACAAAAAAAGGTTCTTCACGTTTAGTTAGGGAAACTCCGTTGATGAGGGAATGCGCCTGCGGGCGCACCAGAGGGCTTTCCGATCGGTCCGGGGCTGCCGCCCATTCTTCGCTGAAAACTGTCCACCGGACAGTTTCCCGGGCGCTCCGAATCCTCTGGACTCCTTCGGGGCCGTCCCGCTAAATAATTCTTGGGGAATTGTCAGGTTTTGATGGAATGCCAGGCTATGCTCTCAGCCTTACCCGACAACTAACAAGAAAGAGACGACCCCGAAGGGTCCAGGGGCGATCGGAAAGCCCCTGGCGCGCTCCGCAGAGCGCGAACCCCCTATATGCTTTCCCTAACTTTTCGTGAAGAACCACAAAAAAACCGGGCGGCAGGAATTGTCCTGCCGCTCGTTGCGTTGGGGACGATTCACTTGTACCAGGATGGCGTTCATGGGGACCTCCAGCAGGATGCTGAGGGCGTAGAGATTGTCGACGCTGGGGAGTGTCTGGCCCTTCTGCCACTTGTAGATGGCCTGCGGGGCGTCGAAGCCGAACCAGTTCTGCATATCCCGGACGGTGAGTCCCCGCTCCTTCCGCAGCCGGACGATCTGCCGCCCGGTGGCTTCGGGATCGATGGCCGGATAGTGCTTCATCTGCATGATGCGACCCCTCCTGTCGTCTGTCCGGTTGTCACGGGTGAAATGCGGCACAGGGGATTGTAGCAGACGGGGAGGGAAATGCAAGGGGCGGGAAGGGTATTTTTCGACATTTCCTCATATTCATGGGGATCGCCGGACGGCCTTACTTCCCGACCTTCTGCCCGTCCACGATGACCACGTTCATCCGCTCGACGCGGACATCCGCCCAGACGCCCTCCGCGATGTACGGCTCGGAGGCCAGGTAGGCGTCAAGGGCCTCGCGGGACTCGAAATCGAGGACCATGACGGAGCCCTTCATCCGGCCGCCGTCATCCAGCAGACCGCCGGCGCAGACGACCTTTCCCATGATCTTCGACAGGTTCTCCAGATGCCTGGGGCGGACCTCCATCCGCCGGTCCAGCATATTCTCGCCGTCATAGGCTGTGATCACAAACTGCATGCGGATCCCTCCTGCTTACATCTGCTCTCCGATGAAGTCGTCCATGGAGAGATAGTAGTCGCCGCCCATCAGCCTGCACCGGAGGTCATCCCCCAGGAAGAACTTGTGGAGCGATTTTTCTTCGTCGTACTCGTAGCGGTCGCACAGCACGGGCTTGCCGGGGTCCTTGTTCCAGACCAGACGAACATCCGCGGCGTAGAGCACCACCGCGGGCGTCAGGAAGCAGACCATGGCCGGCGGGATGCTCCAGAGCACCTCGCTGGGCTTCTTCCCGTCCTTCCGCACCCGGCGGCATGCCAGGCGGATCACGCCGCTGTCCATCGGCTCGATCTCAAAGGAGAGCAGATGATCCTCGTCGATGAAATACGCGGGCACCCGCCCGGGCTGCAGCCCGTGCAGGCGCTGCTCCTTGCGCTCCCGATCCGGCTGTTCGCAGTCGGCCATCAGGGAGAGGATGTTCTTCTCCACCGTGCCGTCCCCGTATTCCCGGAAACGCTTCCGGCGGTTGAGGGCATACTGCGCTTCCAGCAGATACCCCAGGGCGACGATGTCATTCTTCCCGACCGTGGTGCCGTCGTGGAAGATCCGCCCCAGGCGCAGCGCGAGATCCGGGAACTTGCTGTCGTCGTTCCCGGCTTCGAACTGGTGTCGGCAGTAGCCGTACAGGAATTCATAATACCCCACGGCCTTTTCGGGATCCTTCGGGCCGCCCTGACCGGCGATCATCATGTCAGCCAGCTTGTAGGTCGACTCGATCACGCACAGGTCGGCGCCCTTCTCAAACCATTTCCGGGCCTCGGCGTAGTCCCGCTCGCCGGTATGGCGGCCGTAGTAGCAGAGATAGCCGAGGGTGTTCGGATAGGTGCCGTTCTTCGGGTCACTTTCCGCCAGATCGATCAGGGCGTCATAGGCCTTCCGCCAGTCCTCACGGGTCGGGTGTTCGATGGTCTCGTAGGGGGCGTAGGCGATTTCGAGGAGCGCCTGAGTGTCCATGCGGATCCCTCCTGTCCTTCGGGTGGAAGCTTTTCTTTTCACTTCCGATTGTAGCGAAAAGGATGCTGCGTTTTTTCGTCATCCCCGCACCAGCGGCGCCCTGAACTGCTCGTTGATCTCCCGGATCTCGCGCTTGCCGTCGATGTAGTCCTGATACAGGGTCTCCGTCCGGCCTCCGCCCCGGTTGTCGCAGTCGGAGCAGAACTCGCAGTCGATCCCGCAGGCGCCCCACAGCGCCTGATGCACGATCCGCTCGCGCTCCTCCCGCGTGGTGTCCCTGATCAGGATCGATTTCATCCGGGTTCCCTCCTCTCCGGATCGGACGGTGACGGCTTTGATCCTATGATAGCGGAGACGTCCGGAAAACGTAATATCCCTTCGGACGATTCCGCGTGAAAAAAGGTTCTTCTTGCAAACGCGGCCTTCCGGCATATAATACGGGAAAGGAGGCATGGAACATGAAGAGGAAACCGGTCTTGCTTTTCTGTTTCGCGCTCGCCGCGCTGATCTGCGCCCTGAGCCTGCCCGCGGCGCGCGCGGAGGAGGATGTCATCACCGTGAATCCGTCCTCGGCACCGCTCACCCGGGAGGAGACCCTGGGGCTGGAGACCGTCACGCAGAATACCAACGCGGTGTGATGGGTGTCGCAGTACACCCGCAGCCCGGCGCCCGAAAAGCTCGTCTGGGACCTTTCGACCCGTGCGCGGATGAGGGAGAAGGACACTTTCTACTGGCTCGAGGCGGGGCCTGACGTCAGCCGGGGCGTCATCACCGCCGCGTATGACGCGGAGACCAACACGATCACCGTGGAGGCGGAGGATGTGGACGGGGACTTTGCCATCCTCTTCCACCCGGCCCTCGTGGATGTCTCCAGACCCGTGACGATCAGGACCGGCGAAATCGTCCGCACGGTGCGGGTCAACCCGTCGGAGGAATTCCTGAAGGCCTCTATTCTGGAGAACGGGGACCCGGCGCTGGCCTGTGTCGGCAGGATCATGTACAGCGAGATCGTCTCGCAGGGCAGATGAACCGCGGCAGCACCGTACAAGGGAGGTCGAAGAGCATGACGCCGAATCAGCGGGCCTGGGCGCAGGCGAGGGACCGGCTGGCCCGGGCTGTCACCGATCTGGGCTTTCCGGGGGAACTGGCGGACCTGCTGGCCAAACAGCTGCAGAGCCCGAAGTCCATCGACAGGATGGCCTCCTGGCTGGCGTACACCCGTCCCCGCAGTATGGAAACCGTAGCGGACGAGCTGCTCGCCATCTGTGCCGACCGCGACGCCTGGCGCGCGAAGGCGGAGAGCCGGGAGGCCCAGGCCTCCTACAGCCGTTGGCTGAGCAGTGAATCGCGCCGGGCGCTTGGTGAGGAAGAGATATGGGGATGTGAGGACGACTGAAGAACTGAGTCCGCTTCACAGCAAGACGGGGAGCTGCCGCGCGGCAGCTCCCCGTTCCGTATTGAGGGAAATCATGCGTTCCACTTCCAGCCGGCCACCTCGGGCAGGTCCTCGCCGTAGCGGTGGATGTACTGCTTGTGCTCCACCAGCTTGTCGCTCATGCGCTGATAGAGATAGGCGCCGCGGTTGCCCAGCTGGGGCAGGTACTTGATGGCCTCCTGCACCAGGTGGAAGCGGTCCACGTTGTTCTGCACGCGGACGTCGAAGGGCGTGGTGATGGTGCCCTCCTCCTTGTAGCCGCGCACATGCATCAGGCGGTTGTTGTGGCGGCGGTAGGTCAGCTCGTGCACCAGGCTGGAATAGCCGTGGAAGGCGAAGATCACGGGCTTGTCCCGGGTGAAGAGGATGTCGTACTCCGCGTCGGTCAGGCCGTGGGGATGCTCGGTGGCGGGCTGCAGCTTGAACAGGTCCACCACGTTGATGAAGCGGATCCGTATCTCCGGCAGCTCGGAGTTCAGGATGGACACGGCGGCCAGCGCCTCCAGGGTCGGGGTCTCGCCGGCGCAGGCGAACACCACGTCGGGCTCCATGCCCTGATCGTTGCTGGCCCAGTCCCAGATGCCGATGCCCTGGGTGCAGTGCTTCACGGCCTCGGGCATGCTCAGCCACTGGGGACGCGGATGCTTGGAGGCCACGATCACGTTGACATAGTTGCGGGAGCGGATGCAGTGGTCAAAGGTGGACAGCAGGCAGTTGGCGTCCGGGGGCAGGTAGAGGCGCACCACGTCGGCCTTCTTGTTGGCGATGTGGTCCATGAAGCCGGGATCCTGGTGGGTGAAGCCGTTGTGGTCCTGCTGCCACACGGTGGAGGCCATGATCAGGTTGAGCGAGGCCAGTTCCTCGCGCCAGGGCAGCTGGTTGCAGACCTTCAGCCACTTGGCGTGCTGGGCGGCCATCGAGTCGATGATGCGGGCGAAGGCCTCGTAGGTGGCGAAGAAGCCGTGGCGGCCCGTCAGCAGGTAGCCCTCCAGCCAGCCTTCGCACATATGCTCGGAGAGCATCGCGTCCATCACGCGGCCGTCGGCGGCCAGGTGGTCGTCGGTGTCCAGACGCTGCGCGTTCCAGTCGCGGTTCTCCACCTCGAACACGGCGTTGAGGCGGTTGGAGTTGGTCTCGTCGGGCCCGAAGATGCGGAAGTTCTTTGCCTCCTTGTTCAGCGTGAAGATGTCGCGCACGAACTTGCCCAGCTCGATCATGTCCTGGCCCTCGCGCTCGCCGTGGCCCTGGGTGTCGAAGGCATAGTCGCGGAAATCGGGCAGGCGCAGGTCGCGCAGGAGGAGGCCGCCGTTGGCGTGGGGGTTCGCGCCGATGCGCGCGTTCCCGGCGGGCGCCAGGGCGCGGATCTCGGGCAGGGCGCGGCCGTTTTCGTCAAAGAGCTCCTCGGGATGATAGGAGCGGAGCCAGTCCTCGAGGATCCTGAGGTGCTCCTCGGGCTTCGACATGGAGATGGGCACCTGGTGGGCCAGGAAGTTGCCCTCGATGCGTTGGCCGTCCACTTCCTTGGGGCCTGTCCAGCCCTTGGGCGTGCGCAGCACGATCATCGGCCACACGGGACGGGTGGTGTCCCCGGTCTCCCGGGCATGCTTCTGGATGGCCTTGATGCGCTCGATCACGGTGTCCATCGTCTCGGCCATTAGGCGGTGCATGGGCATCGGGTCGTCCCCCTCCACAAAGAAGGGCTCCCAGCCGCAGCCGTGGAAGAAGTCCACGATCTCCTGATGGCTCATGCGGGCGAAGACCGTGGGATTGGCGATCTTGTAGCCGTTCAGGTGGAGGATGGGGAGAACGGCACCGTCGCTGACGGGGTTCAGGAACTTGTTGGACTGCCAGGAGGTGGCCAGCGGGCCGGTCTCGGCCTCGCCGTCGCCCACCGTGACCGCCGCGATCAGGTCCGGGTTGTCGAACACCGCGCCGAAGGCGTGGGCGATGCCGTAGCCCAGCTCGCCGCCCTCATTGATGGAGCCGGGGGTTTCCGGGGCGCAGTGGGAGGGCATGCCGCCGGGGAAGGAGAACTGCTTGAACATCTTCTGCATGCCGGACTCGTCCTCGGAGATGTTCGGGTAGACCTCGGAGTAAGTGCCGTCCAGCCAGTCGTTGGCGATGAAGAAGTTGCCGCCGTGACCGGGGCCGGAGAGCAGGATCAGGTCCAGGTCGTACCGCTTGATGACGCGGTTCAGGTGCACGAAGACGAAATTCTGCCCGGGCACCGTGCCCCAGTGGCCAACGATCTTCTTCTTGATCATCGACAGGGTGAGGGGCTTGCGGAGCAGGGGATTCTCCAGCAGGTACAGCTGTCCGGCGGACAGGTAGTTGGCCGCGCGGAACCATTTGTTCATGCGTTCAAGCAGCTCATCGGTGATGGGGCCTTTCTCGGGACAGGAATACAGTTCGCTCATGGTCATGCTCCTTCCGGGTATGTGTTTTTTTCTTTGGCTCCATGATACCCGATTTGGCCGGAAACCGCAATGGCTTATTTATGATTTCCCGATCAAAGTCTCATCCGGCTCGGCGCCGAAGTCCGCCCGCAGCTGCCGCAGGAAGCGCTCCGCGATGGGGGAGAAGGTCTGATACTTCTTCCAGATCAGATACAGCCGGGTCTCCAGCCTTGGCCAGAGCGGACGGAACACCAGCCCGGAGGAGGGGGAGGTGTCGATCAGGCGATCGAAGGTCAGCAGGTATCCCAGCCCCTCCATTGCGAACATGGAGCCGTTGTAGGAGAGCCGGAAGGAGCCTTCCAGGCGCATCTCCCGCATCCGCTCGCCGCACCACCGGGGGATATCGCTGCGCCAGCTCTGCTCCGAGCAGAACAGCGGCAGGCCCGCGATGTCCTCCGCCGTGATGCGCTCCTTCGCGGCCAGCGGATCGTCCGCGCGGAAGACGAGACCCCACACGTCCGCGTCCGGGAAGGCGAGAAAGTCATACTTGACCGCATCGGGCTCCTCCGCCAGCACGGCAAAGTCCAGGAGGCCTTTGTCCAGCTTTTCCGTCACCTGCTCCGTGTCGCCGCTGGTGATGTGGTAGCGGAGATCGGGGTACCGTCGGCGGAACGCACGGATCTCCCGTGCGAGGGTCCTGATCCGGTAGGACTCCGCAAGGCCGAAGAAAATGTCGCCGCCGCTGATGTCATCCAGCGAGACGAACTCGCGCTCGATCCGGTCCGCCATGCTGACCAGGTCCTCCGCACGGCTGCGCAGCAGACGTCCCTCGTCGGTCAGCCGGATGCTGAAGCTATGCCGCGTGAAGAGCTTCTTTCCGAGCTCGTCCTCGAGGGCCTTCATGGCCTTGGACAGAGTGGGCTGGGTCACGTGAAGGATCTCCGCGGCGCGGGTCATGTTTTCCTCGCGCGCCACGGTGAGGAAATACCGAAGCGTTCTGATCTCCATGGATGCCTCCTGTTCACGCCTTGTGATATTCTCAGAATGCATATCATGATATTCATTATAACCATTAGCACGGTTTTCCGCAAGCGGTTATAATGAACATAACCCGAAAAGAGAAAGGGGGCGGCGGACATGCCGGAGACGGAACGGCTGCTGCAGGCATTGAGGGATTCGGGCTGTGCGGAGGAGGCCGCCGCCGAGATCTGCTCCCTGTGCAGCGAGGGCCGTTACGAGGAGATGCTGCGCCGGATGAGAAAGCAGCGATGCGATCTGGTGGAGCGGATGCACGAGAGCCAGCAGCGGGTGGACCGGATGGACTGGCTGATCCACATGCAGGAAAAACAGATACGGTAAGGAGGACGGAAACATGATCTACAGGGGCTTTCAGGGGATGAAGCTTTCCAACCTGGGCTTCGGCGCGATGCGCCTGCCGGTGATCGGCGGCGACGACGGCCGGATCGACGAGGCCGCCGCCCTGCGCATGGTGGATACGGCCATGAAGAACGGCATCAACTACTACGACACGGCCTGGGGCTACCACGACGAGCATTCCGAGCTCGTCATGGGCAGGGCGCTCGCCCGGTATCCGAGGGACAGCTTCTTTGTCGCCACCAAGTTTCCCGGCTACGACGCGGCCAACTGGGGCAAGGTGGAGGAGATCTTCGAGCGGCAGCTGGAGAAGCTGGGCGTGGACTATTTCGACTTCTATCTCTTCCACAACGTGTGTGAGATGAACATCGATGCCTACCTGGACGACGCGAAGTACGGCATCTACAGCTATCTGACGGAGCAGAAGCGCCGCGGCCGCATCCGCCACCTGGGCTTCTCCTGCCACGGGGACCTGCCCGTGCTGCAGCGCTTCCTCGACGCCTACGGGAAGGACATGGAGTTCTGCCAGCTGCAGCTGAACTACCTGGACTGGACCTTCCAGCACGGCAGGGAGAAGGTGGAGCTGCTCCGCCGGCTGGGTATCCCGGTGTGGGTCATGGAGCCTCTGCGCGGCGGCAAGCTCGCGAAGCTCCGGCCGCAGGATGAGGAGACGCTGAAGGCGCTCCGCCCGGATGAGGAGATCCCGGCCTGGGCCTTCCGCTTCCTGCAGAGCATCCCGGGTGTGACGGTGATCCTGTCCGGCATGTCGAACGAGGAGCAGCTGGAGAAGAACCTCGCAACCTTTGCGGAAGACAGGCCGCTGAACGACGCGGAAATGTCGGCGCTGAAGGACATCGCGGAACGGATGCTCTCCCGCGGCACGGTGCCCTGCACAGCCTGCCATTACTGCGTCAGCCACTGCCCGATGGGCCTGGATATCCCGCGCCTGCTCTCCCTGTACAACGAACACGCCTACACCGGCGGCGGCTTCATCGCTCCGATGGCGCTGAGCGCCCTGCCGGAGGACAAACGGCCCCAGGCCTGCCTGCAGTGCCGCAGCTGCGAACAAGTCTGCCCGCAGCAGATCAGGATCTCCGAGGTGCTGGCCGACTTCTCCGCAAAGCTCGGCTGAGCGCCCCTGCCCGAGCGCCGCGAAAGGATGGACAACGTGGAAACGAAAAAGCTGTGGAGCCGCAACTTTATCTGCATCAATCTGTGTGTACTCTTCGCGTCCTTCACCAATTTCGCCAACATCTACGTCCTGCCGGTGCACGTGCTCCGGATCGGCGGCAGCAATACGGATGTGGGCCTGATGGGCGCGGCCCTGACCGTCGTGGGTCTGGTGACGCGCCTCACCCTGTCCCCGCTGATCGACCGCTGGGGCCGCAAGCCCATGCTCCTGCTGGGCGGCTTCCTCTTCGCCCTCAATTCCCTGGGCTACCTCCTGCTGAAGGACCTGGTGTGGGGCGTCATCCTGATGCGCTGCTTCAGCGGCTTTTCCCAGGGCATCCTCTTTCCGGTGCCGCCGACCGTCGTTTCCGACATTTCCCCGAAGGAGAAACTGGTGGACGCCCTGGGATACTTCGGCATCGCCAGTTCCCTGCCCGCCATGTTCTCCTCTCCGCTGGGCCTGTTCCTGTATGAGCAGGTCAGTCCGGATGCTTTCTTTATCGTGACCCTGGCCATGGCGGCGGTGTCGGTCTTCTTCGCCTTCCTCTACAGGGACGAATACGTTCCGCAGAAGTCGAAGGAAAAGGCGGCCGGGCGGTTTGCCCTGGGGAATGTGCTGGAGCTCTCCGTGCTGGTCCCCTGCCTGGTGTTCCTCCTGGCGATCTTCGGATTCAGCGTGGTGAACAACTTCGTGATCCCCTTTGGCGAGAGCCGGGCCATCGCCGGCATGAGCTGGTTCTTCACGGTGCACAACATTGCCATCATCGTCACCCGCCTGTTCGCGAACAAGCTGAAAAACGTACTGTCCTCCGTGAAGATCATCACGGGCGGCCTGGCGATCATCGGCGCGGGCACGATCCTGACCGCCTTCGCCGGCGGTACCTGGATGATGATGCTCGCCTCCGTGATCATGGCGGTGGGCGGCACGCTGTACTCGCAGTATCTCCAGGCGGACATCCTGATGATGGCGCCCGGGAATCGCCGGGGCGTCGCGAACTCCACGATGATGCTCTTCCAGGACGTGGGCGGCGGCATCGGTGCGGCTGTCTTCGGCGTCACGTCGGAGCGGTTCGGCTATCCCTTCAGCTTTGTGGCCGCGGGGATCGTGACCCTCTCCGCCATCCCGCCGGCCCTCCTTGCCGGACGGCAGCGGAACCGGAACTCCGTCAGCGCGTAAACCATCCGACGCAAAAGCCCCGCCGCAGCGGAAACGGACTTGCTCTGTCCGCACCGCGCGGCGGGGCTTTTGTCGTTCCCGTGCAGCGGCGCTTTCAGTCCGCGTTCCCGGGGCGGGCGGTCGAGTCCTCCGCAAAGGGGAATACCGTCTTCATGGAGCCGACGGCCGTGCAGGCGCTCCGGCAGGACCTCGAAGCGCTGTCCGTCGACATCGATGCGGAGGAACGGCGCATCCTCTGGGCGCTCAGCGACCGCGTCGCCGCCCACGAAACCGCGCTGCGCGGTGCGATCCGCGCGATGACGGACCTCGACGTGATCTTCGCGCGGGCCAAGCTGAGCACCGAGATGCACGCGCGCCCGGCGGAGTTGACCGCGGAGCGCAGGATCCGCCTGGTGGAGGCCCGCCATCCGCTGCTCGACCCGGAGACCTGTGTCCCGCTCAGCCTGGAACTCTCGCTGCCGGACGCCGGCATCGCCGTGACCGGCCCGAACACCGGCGGCAAAACGGTGTGCCTCAAGACGGTGGGCCTGCTGACGCTGATGGCGCAGAGCGGCCTGCACATCCCCTGCGGGGAGGGCACCGTGATCGCTCTGACGGACGCCGTGCTGTGCGACATCGGCGACAGTCAGAGCATCAGCCAGAGCCTGTCCACCTTCTCCGGACACATGACCAACATCATCCGCATCCTGCGGTCGTGCAGCCGGGACAGCCTGGTGCTGCTCGACGAGCTGGGCAGCGGCACCGATCCGGCGGAGGGCTCCGGCCTGGCCGCGGCGATCCTGGAGGAACTGCTCCGGCGCGGCTGCTTCTTCATGGTGACCACGCACGACCCGCAGATCAAGCAGTGGGCGGAGCAGACGGAGCACGTGGTGACCGGGCGCATGGCCTTTGACCGCGACTCGCTCCGGCCGCTGTACAGGCTGGAACTCGGCAAAAGCGGCGAGAGCTGCGCGATCGAGATCGCCCGCCGCCTGGGCATGGACGAGGGCCTGCTCTCGCGCGCAAAGCAGGTCGTCAGGCACGGCATCGGCGCGGCCCCGGAGCGGTTGAGCAGGCCGATGCGCATCCCGGCCACCCGCCTTGAACGCCTCCCGCGGAACACAGCGGGCAGCTTTGAGCGCTTCACCGTGGGGGACAGCGTGATGCTGCTGCCGGACCGCGTGACGGCCATCGTCTTCCGCCCGGCGGATGACAATGGCATCGTCGTGATCCAGCTGCAGGGGCAGAAGCGGACCGTGCGCCACGACCGGCTGAAGCTGCTGGTGCCGGCCTCGGAACTTTACCAGCCGGATTACGATTTCTCGATCATCTTTGACACGGTGGCCAACCGGAAGGCGGCGCACACGATGGCGCGCAAGTTTGACCCGGACGCGGTCATCGTGCACAGGGAGGGACGGACGGAGAGTGAAAACGCGTGACGCCCGGAGAAGAGAGCGTCCCGCGGCGTTCGCGGCAGGAGACCTTCTTTCCGCGGAGAATAATGAGTAGAATAACATGGAAAAACGGAGGGGGATGAACATGGACCTGCACGATTACGAAGATGTGGCTGAAAATTATGATCTGTACCTGGACGCCATGTACCGAAGCGAGGACAGCCATGCCGGGTTCCGGGAGTTTTACCTGGATTTCGCCCGGGAACACGGGCAGGGCGGCGTGATCGATATCGCTTGCGGGACCGGCGCGGTGCTGCTGTATCTCGCGGAGCACGGGATCATGGCGGACGGAACGGACCTCTCCGAAGCCATGTGCCGGGTCGCGGATGAAAAGGCCCGGCGGATGGGCTTCGCGCTGAGGATCTTTCCCGCCGACATGACGGAATTCAGCAGCGGCCGGAAGTATTCGTGCGCCATCATCGCGCGGAGCGGGTTCATGCATCTTCCGACGCCGGAACTCCAGCGCGCGGCTCTCCTGAACATCCGGGAGAACCTGACGGACGGGGGCATGCTGACCTTCAACACCTTCGATCCGCATCCGTTCTTTCAGGCGCAGCAGATGAACACGAAGGACACGGACTACACCCTCCGCCTGGAGTACACGAACCGGCAGGGCCGGCGCGAGAGGATTTACAACGCCATCTCCTATGATCCATATACGCAGATCATGAGCGGGAACTGGAAGTTCGAGACGCTGGACGAGAGCGGGAACGTCATCGGGGAGCGGGTCCGTCCGCTGAAAATGCGGCAGACATACCGCGAGGAGATGAAGTATCTGCTGGAGCTGACAGGCTATGAGATCGTTCATGTATACGGAGGCTATCACAGAGAAAGCGGGGACGGGTCCGCGAAAAACGTGATCTGGTGCGTCCGGAAGAAATGACACCGGTCAGAGTACGGCAAAACCCCCGGACACTTCTGCCCGGGGGGGTGAGAACTCCGACTCCGGCGGCGCGTCACCGGCTGCTGTTCAGCTGAAACGGTATGAAGCCCCAGGCTTGATCATAGTCCGTTCCGACAAAGAAACCGCTGTAGACCTGGACCGGGCATTCACACTCCCGCCAGCCCGAATCGCCGCAGCCATACCAGGTGTAGTAGTCCGGCTTGGTGCCGAACAGCGAGCTTCCGAGATAGTCCCGAACGAGACGGCGATAGTACAGCCTGCCCTCATACAGGAAATAGCCCGTGGCGGTGCTCATCTCGTTCGCGCCCCATTCGGGAAGGTATTCCGCGCCCAGGTATTCGGCCTGTATGTCCGGGAGGAAGCCGGAGGACCTTGTCCACGCCCGACGCTCGACGGTTCTGTACACCTTGCTGTCGCTCATGTATGTTTTGTACAGATACCATTCGTTTCCGGGCGCGCAGAAATACAGCTCATTCTTTCGCCTGACCAGATAGTATCCGGGCTCCATGAAGATGTCCCTGCCGCCCCATTCGGGGCTGTAGTTTTCTCCGAGGAAGCACGCGTCGAAGTCGAAGATATGCCCGGCCGAATCGGTATAGGGGCGGCTTGAGCTGGACCATCCCGCGGAGCCGCATTTGTACCAGGTGCCCCTGTCCGCGGCGGCGTTGTAATAGAGATCGCCGTCAAAACGGTAGTAACCGACCGGGGTGCGCCTGTTGTCCGGGAACGATGTGCCTCCCCATTCGGGACGGAACTCAGCCGAA
Organism: uncultured Eubacteriales bacterium; assembly: GCA_902767565.1. GTDB lineage: Bacteria > Bacillota > Clostridia > Christensenellales > Aristaeellaceae > RUG11272. The sequence goes on from CACXHY010000003.1 coordinate 89,098, forward strand.
TGGTGCAGCGGCAGGGTGATCATTTGCGCGGGGGGCGAGGCGGGGCGCCATCCGTCCCCGTCGCACATGTACCAGTTTCTGTCGTGATAGCAGTACGTGACGCCGGACACCCGGTAGTAGCCCGGCTCCGGAGACTGGACCCTGTTATTCCAGAAAACCGCAAACATGATCAACAGGTAAAACAGAATAACGATCAGGAAGGGAAGCGCACGGCGGAAACGGCTCTTCCGTTCCGATGGCGGAGGCGGCGGCGGAGCGGCCCCGTCGGAGGCGGCGTCTTTGCCGCTATTATCATTTGCGGCGCCGGCCTCGAAGCCCTTCCGGAGGATATCGACGCTCTCCCGGCAGATCCGGACATTCAGCCCCAGATGGATATGCCTGTCCGCCGCGAGATGGCAGACCTTGCCGTAGGTCGATTCGTCCATGACCTGCAGGGAATAGGTGAGGCAATAGGCGATCTGCGGCGAATAGCACGGCAGGCCGTCCGGTACGGCGGCCGTCTCGCATTCCCGGGCGAAGGCGACAAGCTCCCGCACCGCTGTCATACGGGCGTCAGGATCCGTCGAGCGAAGGAGCCCGACGGCCCTGTTCGCGCCGGCCTGGATGTCCTGAAGACAGCCGTGTACTAGCGAAAGGTCGGGCCGGTATCTGTAGGCATCCGGGCCGACCAGCGCGCTGATGCCGTGATCCTGAAACATCGGGTCGATCCCCGTGAAGTGCGTCACGGCGCTGTTTCCAAGGAAACGGCGGAAAACCTGAGCGGCCGCCTTTTTCCGGTGTGACCGGGACGCCTCCCGAAGTTTGTCTTCCGGGATCTCAGCCAGGGAGGCCCCGGCCGCTTCCGCGATCCGCGTGAACAGATCGGTGAAGGCGCCGCGGAGATACTCCGTGTCGGCCCCCGACAGACTGACGGCCTCAACGGAACGCCGGTGATCCTTCTGCTTTGCCAGGTTGACCGGGGCGCTCGCGGCCATGGCCAGCGCCGCCATCAGGCTGATCATCGCGGCGGTGCCGAACAGGCCGTTGACCAGGCTGCCCGCGGGATCATGCACCCGGGTGAACATCAGCACAATGCCGGTGACGCTCAGGGCGAGGCCGGCAAAGGAGAGCAGCACGCCGAACCCGTTCACGATGGATTTCGGACGGTTCCTGTAGATGGCGGAGCTGCTCCACACCGCCAAAAAGGACCCGATCATGGACAGGAGCGCGTAGGGGATCGTTGAGACCTCAAAGAAACTCATCGGCCGGGCCGCCTTTCTCGTTCTGCCTGATACCCGCGTTCATATTCGCCTGTTATGAATCGATAAGATTATAATCCATGCGATGCCGTCTGACAAGCCCGGAAGAGGCAAAACGCTCCCGGGCACCGTTCCGGCCATGGCGCGAGGTCCGCTATCCGGCGCGGCCCGGGGCGCGGAAGGGTTGACATGCCCATCCCCCGGCAGCGGGATCGGGACCGGATCAGGACCGGAAAGCGCAAAAGATCACCCGGCCTCCGTTTCCTCACAGATACCGCCCCGTAATGCTCTCCCTGCTCTCCCGGATCTCCTCCGGCGTGCCGGCCGCCACGATCCGGCCGCCCCGGTTTCCGCCGCCGGGGCCCATGTCCACGACATAGTCCGCACTGCGAATCACATCCAGGTCGTGCTCGATCACGATGACCGTGGCGCCGAGGCCGATCAGGTGGCGAAAGACGCCCAGCAGCGTCCGCACGTCCAGCGGGTGCAGGCCGATGGTGGGCTCGTCGAAGACGAAGACCGTGTCCGACTGGCCCCGACCCATCTCGCCGGCCAGCTTCAGGCGCTGGGCCTCGCCGCCGGACAGGCTGGGCGTCTCCTCCCCGAGGGTCAGGTAGCCCAGGCCCAGGTCGTGCAGCACCTGCAGCCGCTCCCGGACCGGCTTCAGATCGCCGCATTCCGCCAGCGCCTCGTCCACACTGCAGGCCATCAGCTCCGGCAGGGAGCGGGCCTCCCCGCCTTTGCGGGGCCGTCTGATGCGGCAGGCTTCCTTCCGGTACCGGGAGCCGCCGCTGTCCGGGCAGGGGATGTCCACGTCGGGCAGGAACTGCACGTCCAGGCTCACGGTGCCGGTCCCGTCACAGGCGGGGCAGCGCAGGGCACCCGTGTTGTAGCTGAAGTCACCGGCCGAGAAGCCGTTTTCTTTTGCATCCTTTGTCCTTGCGTAGGCCTTGCGGAGCTCGTCGTGCACGTTGGCGTAGGTGGCGACGGTGGAGCGCACGTTGATGCCGATGGGCGTGGCGTCGATCAGCTTCACCTGCCGGATGCCCTCCGCGGTCACGCGCCGCACGTGATCCGGCAGTTTCCGGCCGCCGATCGCCGCCTCCAGCGCCGGGATCAGGCTCTCCAGCACCATCGTTGTTTTGCCCGAGCCGGACACACCGGTGACCACGGAAAGCCGTCCCTTGGGGAAGGTGACGTCCAGCGGCTGCACCGTATGGATGGCGCCGGTCGTCATGCGGATCTCACCGAGGTCGAACAGATGCTCTTTCTCCGCTTTTGCCTGCGGGACAGTCCCGTTTTCCTCCGCCAGGAACGGACCGATCAGGGAGGCGGGGTTCTCCGCGAGATCCCGCACCGTGCCCTCCGCGATGATCCGGCCGCCGCCCGCGCCGGCCTCCGGCCCCAGCTCGATCAGCCAGTCCGCATGGCGCAGCACCTGCGTGTCGTGATCCACCAGCACGACGGAATTGCCGTCGGCCACCAGATCGTCCATGACGCCGGTGAGTCCCTCCAGATTGGCCGGGTGCAGGCCGATGGACGGCTCGTCCAGCACGTACAGCACGCCGGTGGTGCGGTTGCGCACGGCCCGGGCCAGCTGGGTCCGCTGACGCTCACCGGTGGACAGCGTGGAAGCTGCGCGGTCCGGTGAGAGGTAGGAGAGCCCCAGGTCCGTCAGCCGCCGGGCCGTGTGGAGGAAGGATGCGCAGATGCTCTCGGCCATGGGCCGCATGACCTCCGGCAGCGAGCCGGGCACGGCCTTCACCCAGTCGATCAGCTCCGACAGGGGCAGGGTGCAGACGTGATCCAGCGACACGCCCCGCAGGCGCAGGGAGCGGGCGCGTTCGGACAGCCGGGTGCCTCCGCAGTCCGGGCAGACATCCTCCTTCAGGAACTTCTCCACCCGCTTCATGCCCTTCTCGTCCTTCACCTTGTTCAGGGCGTTGAGCACGGTGGCGGTGGCGCTGTAGTAGGTGAAATCCATCTCCCCGGCCGACATGTTGTCCGCCTTTTTCGGCTTGTAGAAGATGTGCTTCCTGACCCTGGGTCCGTCGTAGACGATGGCCTTCTCCTCCTCCGTAAGCTCGCGGAAGGGCACGTCGGTGCGCACGCCCATCGCGCGGACGACGTCGGTCATCAGCGACCACATCAGGCTGTTCCACGGGGCCACCGCGCCGCCGTCGATGGTCAGGCTCTCGTCCGGCACAAGGGTGGAGCGGTCCACCGTGCGGACCGAGCCGGTGCCGCCGCAGGTCCGGCAGGCCCCGCCGCTGTTGAACGCCAGGTCCTCCGCGCCGATCACCGGCACGGGCTCGCCGCACACCGGGCAGAAGACGTCCTTTTCCGCCGCGAAGTCCAGCGTGGGCGGGACCTCGTGGCCGTTGGGGCAGCGGTACGCCGACAGACGCGAAAACATGAGCCGCAGGCTGTTCAGCAGCTCCGTCATGGTGCCGAAGGTGGAGCGGATGCCCGGTACGCCCGGCCGCTGGTGGAGGGCCAGGGCGGCGGGGACGTAGCGCACGTCGTCCACCTGGGCGTGGGCGGCCTGGGTCATCCGGCGGCGGGTGTAGGTGGACAGGGACTCCAGATACCGCCGGGATCCCTCGGCGTACAGCACGCCAAGTGCCAGGGAGGATTTCCCGGATCCGGACACCCCGGCGATGCCGACGATCCGGTGCAGGGGGATGTCCACGTCGATATTCTTCAGGTTGTGTACCTTCGCGCCCCGGATCTCGATCTGCTCGGGGACGCGGCGATGATCGGGCATAGCGTTCTCCTTCAAATGGCAGGCGCGTGTTCAGGGACACGGAAAAGACGACTTCCGGTCTCCGCGCCGTCAGGGCCCCGACGGCCGGGATTCATCGGTTCTCCAGCATGGCCAGCGCTTCTTCAAACGTTACGTTGTCGACGAGTTCTTCCCAGACGTCCTCGTTGTAATAGCGGACAGTTGTTTCGCCGTCCATATAGTCATTGTCAAAAGTTGAGTTGGTCCCTTCGGGAATGATGACCTCAAAGCCGCGCTCAAAAGCGGATTTTACGGTGCAGTCGATGCAGTAGTTCGTCTGGAGGCCGATGATCATCAGACGTTTGTCATCCTGAGCCTCCATGTATTCTTTGAACGCTTTGTTGCCGAAGCAGCTGTTGATGGTCTTGACAAAGACCTTTTCTCCCGCTTTCGGTGCCATCTGACCGATGATCCCGAAGTTCTCGTCGCCGGCCGTCATGCCGCTGCTCGTGCCCGCGTCGTGCTGGACAAAGACGACTTCAACATCGTTCTTTCTGGCGGCATCGACCAGCCGAACCGTCCTGTCCAGAAATGAATCGAAATCATACAGATCCTCATCGACCAGTCCTTTTTGCATATCGATGACCAGCAAGATCATTCTCTCTTCCTCCTGACTTCGGCCGTTTGCTCCCGCCGTCCCCCGCGGATCGCCGGCGGCGCCTCTCCGCTTCTCCGTCGTTTTCATTCTACACCCATCCCGCGAAAAGCGCAACGGAGCGGGGCCCGCAAATGCGGTTTGCGGACGAAAAACCGCATACCATGCAAAAAAGACTTGTCATTCTGCGGTCAGTGACAAAAAGGTGCGTACTTGCGCCGTTGATCATGACATGATAAACTGCTGATACGGAAGGCGCTTCCGAAAGCAAAAAGGAGAGCAGACACATGCGGATCACACTGACGAAGGAGACCACAGCGGCCGTCCACACCCATGCGGACTTCCTGCCGGACGGCATCGTCGAGCTGCGGAAGACCGACAAGGTGCAGCCGGACGAGAATACCTACCTGAAGATACGGGACCTGGACTTCCACAACGGCGTGATCGAGGCGGATGTCTGCGGAAAGCTGCTGCCGGACGCGCCGGACTATGCGCGGGGATTCATCGGCATCGTCTTCCGGGCGAGCGCCGACGACAGCGAGTTCGAGTCCTTCTACATCCGGCCGACCAACGGGAAGGACTGCACGGATCCGGTGCGGAAGGCGCACGGCTGCCAGTACTTCTCCTATCCCGGCTACACCTTCTCGTATTTCCGGGAGTTCGGCATCGGCGGCTATGAGGGCCGGGTCGATACGATCGCGCTGGGCGAGTGGAGCCGCATCCGCGCGGAGATCCGGGAGGACCGGGGCGTGTTCTTCGTGGACGGCGTCCGGGTGCTGGAGGTCAGCGGCTTCAAGCACGGCCCCGCAGGCCGCGGCAGCGTGGGTCTGTACGTGGACATCGGCACAGACGGCTTCTTCCGGAACCTGACGGTGACATGCGAGGACTGAAGGACCGGGCCCGTGCGGCGCAGCCGAAGACGATGAAGCATCGTTGCGGAGGAAAAACAGGATGAGTGCAGCGGAATGGACCGTCACGGCCGTGGTATTCTCCATTGCGATCGGCATGGCGGTCATCAGCATCAGGAGCTTCATGAATAAAGGCTTCCTGCTCAACAACGCCTGGCTCTATGCCTCAGAGAAGGAGCGGGCATCCATGGACAGGAAGCCTTCTTACAGGCAGACAGCGGTTGTTTTCCTGATCCTGTCCCTCGTCTTTCTCGTGATCGGACTGTCCGCAGTCCTCTGTGACGTCAGGATCAATCTTCTTGAAATCCCGCTTGTAGCGGGTGCTGTGATCTATGCGGTCATTTCGTCGGTCCGGATCGGCAAAAAGGAGAGGGAAAAAAGGCAGGCGGTTCCCGGCCCGCAGGACAACTGATCTCAGCGATGCCGGTTGACAATCCTCCCTGCCCTTGCTACTATAGACACATCAACGAAAGGGAGATATTTCCATGCGGATCGCGCTGACTTTCGACGACGGCCCGAACACCGAGACCACGCCGCAGGTGCTGGACATTCTTCAGGAGCACGGCATCGCGGCGTCCTTTTTCCTGATCGCGGACAGCATCACGCCGGAATCCGCGAAAGTGGCCCGCCGCGCCTTTGACATGGGCTGCGACATCGAAAACCATTCCCGGACCCACAGCTTCATGAACCGGATGACGCCGGAGGAGATCCGGGAGGAGATCCGGTACTGCTCGGAGCGGATCACGGAGATCACCGGCCGGCCGCCCGCCTTCTTCAGGCCGCCCTATATCGCCGTCAACCGGACCCTCTTCGACAATGTGGACCTGACCTTCATCTGCGGCGCGGGCTGCGAGGACTGGGTGCCGGAGGTGCCCGCCGACGCCCGGGCCGAGCGCGTCCTGGCCCACGCGGAGGACGGACAGATCGTGCTCCTGCACGACATGCCCGGCAATGTCAACACCGTCGAGGCCCTGAAGACCATCATCCCGGAGCTGAAAAAGCGGGGCTTCTCCTTCGTGACCGTCCGGCAGCTCTTTGCCGAAGCCGGTGTCAAGCCCGTGCCCGGCAGGATGTACACCAATGTCTGGCAGACAACGGATGAGCCTCATAACCCGGCCTGAACCGCGGTCAGCCGCACCGGATCCCATCAAAGCAAAAGCAGGCAGAGCGCCGCTGCAGCCCTCTGCCTGCTTGTTTTTTGTCCGGTATGACCTTCGGAACCGGTCTGAATGCCGTAACGGTGTGCCTGCCGGCGCTCACTCCTGGGGAGGCGCGTAGGTGATGTTGGGGCCGGCCGTGATCGTGACGGCGTGGTTGTCCTTCGGAACCGGGAACGTTGCCGTGATGCCCGCCAATGTGACGGTGACGGAGACATCCTCACCGCTCGTGAGCATCACTTCAGCCTTGATATAGGCGCCGTCCCCGACATTCCTGCAGGTCGTGGTGGAAGAGCCGCTTTTGTTGCTGACACGCAATTCGGTGATGGCTTCACCGGAACGGTTGTACACCGTGTAGGACTGCTGCTTGGGCGCTTCCTTCGCACAGGAAGTGAACACAACCGCGGCCAGCGCGAGCACAAGGGCAAGATGATCTGGTACGGCGACGGCGCGGAGCAGACTGTCCGGGAGGCCTTCCCGGGATACGGCGGCAGCGGCCGCATGGTCTTTGTCCCCAAAGCGTCCCGGAAGGAAAACATCGTGCCGCCCCTGACGACCGTGCTGGAGAACCGGACCGGAGCGGACCGGTGACGGGAAAGACCGTGCGCTCAGCCGGTCTTGGAGGAGAATCCCATGCCGAAAATCATCGCCGCCATTCTGCTCGTTTTCGCCGGGTTGTCCTTTCAGTCAGGCTTCCTCGCGGACGGCGCGATCGAATTCTTCCTGAACACCGCGCTCTCGGTCAACCTGGCGATCCTGATCCTGTCCGTCCGCCCCATGCGCTGCTTCCACGGGGCGATCAGAGGGCTGGAAACGGATGGGCTGCAGATCCTCCATGCCGTCAGAAAGCGGAGCCGCTGATCCCGGCCCTTGTCGGGACAGGTAGCCTTCCGCCTTTCACGCAATCTTTGTCAGGGATGCGATTGTGAACTGTCTGTGAACAACATCGCCGGGGAACTGTCAGGTTCTCCGGCGATTTCGTATCTACCGGTGCAGACGCAAACAGCCGCCTACGATGAAAAAGAAAAGATAACGCGTAAAGCGGAGGAGAAAACTATGAATACCATGAACGTAAACAATATGAAGGAACTGAACCTCAACGAAATGGAACAGGCCAGCGGCGGGATCCTCCCGATCCTCCTCGGACTCGGCACACTCGCCATCGGCGGCGTCATCATCGCCGTGATGCCCGACAAAAAGAAGAAGTGACACAGCGCACCGGGAAATGCCGACGCTGAAGCAGACATGAAAACAACGCAAACGTAAAAGGAGAAGAAACATGATGAATACGAATACAACGGAACTGAGCCTGGATGAACTGGAAATGGTAAACGGCGGTGTGGATCCGATCCAGACCGCGGCGGCAGCCGGCGCCGGCGGCATCGTCGGCGGAGCCTCGGGCGGAGTGCTCGGGGTCTGCCTCGGCCTGGCGACCGGCCCGATCGGCTGGATGGCCCTCGGCGGTGCCCTCATCGGCGGCGCCGCGTACGCCACCTACTACGCGGTGACCTCCAAATAAACCGAAGCACGGTTCATCAAACGCGGAGCTGTGAAGATTTCCGATCTTTTCTTCACAGCCCCTTCTTTTTTGTCCATCCTGATGGTATGATACAGGCAGGGAGCGCGGCCCGGGACGCCGGCGTCCGTTTGCACCACGGAAGTGGGGAATGAAAATGCGGGAGATCCGGACCGAGCGCCTGCTGTTTCGGCCTTTCAGGGAAGTCCGACGATGATGACCTGTATGAGTTCCTGCCACAGCTGAGGGACGATGAATTCGAAGGCTATCCGGGGATTACCCGGGAGGGTGCGCACAGGGTTTACGCCGAATGCGACCCGCGGAACGTCCCGTCGTGGAAGCTGCCGGAGAAGGCGGGCCTGAAGCGCGAGGCGCATCTCAGGCAGAACATCCGGTTCCGCAGGGATGAATACGGTATGCCCGTGCGGAAGGACACGCTGATCTGCGCGATGCCGGAAAGCGACAACAGTACAATCGGGAGTATGATATGAAAGAGCATCCATCTGAAATCACGATCCGGGAGGAGCGGCTTACCGCGGAGGAGTACATCGACTTCCTCAAACGGACCGACCTGGGCTCGCAGTATCCGAAGGAGCGCTTTGCGGAGCGCATCGCCAAACTGGTGCAAACCGTGTCCGTCAGCCTGATCGCCCGGGATGAGCGGGGCCTGCCGGTGGGCGTGCTGTTCGGCCTGACGGACTTCGCCTACTGGCTGTATGTCACCGACCTGGGTGTGGACAGGAACTATACCCATCGGGGCATCGGCCGACGCCTGCTGCAGACCGCCCATGAGCTGGCCGGCGGCGAGAAGGACATCGCGGTCTATCTGATCGCCAACGAAGACGCCGTGCCTTTCTATGAAAAATGCGGCCTGAAGAGGGCCGACGACGTGATGAAGTACAATCATATCGAATGGACGGAGTTCACGGTGAGCTGATCAATAACCTCGGATTCTGTTCTTCGGCCGGCCCGGCTGAAGACAGGCCCCGTACAGAAAACGCCACCCTGCACGGGTGGCGTAATTTGATGATTTCGTTCGGTCCGGCCGATCGCGCGGTTCCGTTCGATCATTTCTGAAACAGCTCAAAACGGTTGATCCCGTTGTCGCTCAGGCCTATGGTGCAGTTTGTGCCGCCCTGCACCGTGCCGTAAAGGGCATCCATGACGGCCAGCATCAGGGTCGGGAATCCCGGATCGCCGACCGGGCTGTCCCTGCGCACCCGGAAGCGGCAGTATGTCTGCTTTCCGGCGGCGAGCTGCGGGATGCGGCGAATCCATTCGCTGACATGATCCCAGCCGCTGTATTCGCAGATCTTCTCCGCATCCGGAGGGAGCGCTTCTCCGGAGCCGTCTTTCTCCTTTTCCGCCCGAAGAAGCAGGGACGTTCTGTCGGCGTTTCCGTTTGCGAGCGTATCCAGGACCTCTTTCACAAAGGCCGGATCCTGACCGCCCATCTGCTGCGCGATCCCGGCGCCGGCCTCCCTGCACTGGGACAGCCAGTCGGCGATGGTTTCGTGGACCCTGGCGCGGGTCTCCGTTTCCGCCTCGGTGTCCAGTCCGAATTCCTTCCACAGGACGGGATTGTTTGCGCCGCCTTCGACCAGATTCATCAACATGGTGACCATGTTCCGCATATCCATGACTTCGCGGAGGTATGATTGCTGTATTTCCCGGATTCTTTCCAGCTTCCGCTTCTGCTCCTGGATCTTGCGCTCCAGTGCGGCAATCAGGAGATCGTCATCCCCCGGAAGAAGCGCTTTGATCTCCTCAATGGAGAGATCCGCCTGCTGCAGGTTCTTGATCTTTACAAACAGCAGTGCCTGCTCTTCTTCGTAATACCTGTAACCGGTCCATTCATCGACCTTCGCCGGCTTCATCAGGCCGATGCGGTCATAATAGCGCAGGGTCTGGGTGTTGCATCCGCAAAGCTTTGCGAAACCTTGGATCGTGATCATACCTCATCCTCCTCGTCCTCACTGTATCATTGCAGTGAAGTGCAAGGTCAAGCCCTTTTTTTGAATTTTCGGAGAGTTTTCGGCTGAGCCAGGCCCGAACGGCATGCTCGGTGTCATCACCCGAACTGCTGTCAGGCGTTTCACGGTCATCGCTCCTCACACCTTGCAGTTGACTTTTGATGAATCACCCGCCATAAGCATCTTCGTATTCTTCCTCGACGCTCTGATCAACAGCCCGCCACAATAATACTCCGGACTGATCAAATGCGCTGTATATGGTTTCGATAATCCATGGCTCATCATCGCCGGCCGGCTCAATGTATTGACTGGAGACAACAAGATAGTATTCACCGTAATCAATAAACAGTTCCGGTACGCCTGTATCAAATTCAGCAAGGATTCCTTTTTGATCATATACAGGTTCTCCATGATACAGCCCGACAGAGACCGCTGTTGTCTCATAAGCTTCTTCTTCCGATACCTTGGTAGAATTCACAATCCGGAACTCCCTGTCAACCATCACCATCAGATACGAGGTTCCGGTTCCGGGTTCGCAACGCTCAGCAAAATCTCCGTCTTGTGAACGGACACATACACAGAAGACATTCGGGAAATACATCATCCCGACGGAAAGCTATCGCGGAGAAGCCTGCTCCTACTACTACGCGGAACCCGCGGATTACATCGGGATCCGGAATGCGGACCGGCTGTCCGACGTCTTTGATGAGATCGGCGCGCCCTATGTCAAAGGCAGGGTCTGGACGACAGGCTCCATGCTCCGTGAAACCGCGGGCCTTGTCCGAAAGAGAAAGGCGGAGGGCTGCCTGGCGGTGGAGATGGAGCTGGCCGGGGTTCAGGCGGTGTGCGATTTTCACGGCTTTGAACTGTATGATTTCCTGGAGGCCGGGGATGTCCTCGGGGAGAGCGGGTGGGACATCGAAAACCTGCCCGCCGCCAATCACGACCTGGGGAAACTCGTGATTGCCCTTGAGATCGCAAAGAGAGTGTGAACTGTCGGCCGCGAGCGCATCAAAAAAACAGAACCTTCAGACGCATGGGATGCGCGGTCATCCGGTTCCGTTTTTGCGGGGTCCTCAGCCGTCAGAGTTTTTCACGCCCCGGGGGCGCGGCTTCCCCCGTCACTTCTTCATCAGCGCGGCGCCGGCGTTCCAGGCCTTGCCGACCTGCTCGCCGGAGACATAGTATCCGTGGCGGAACTGGTCGAAGATCAGCGCGTCCAGTTTCGCGGGGTCGACCTTGCCCTTCTCGTCCAGCACGGCCTCCTCGGCGGCCACGTTGACGATCTTCCCGACGATGGCGTACATGTTCTCGGTATCGATGACCTCGGCCAGCTCGCACTCCATCACCACCGGGAACTCCTCCACAATGGGGGCGTTCACGTGCCCGCTCTTCACCGCGTGATACCCGGTGCGCTCGAACTTGTCGTCCATCTTGTTGCCCGACGCGATGCCGAAGAAATCGGCGACGTCCATGTGCGCCCGGTCCGCGAGGGCGACGGTGAAGGCCTTCGTCTTCAGCAGGTTCTGCGTCGTCTTGTGGTCTTCATCGATGAACAGCGCGATCTTATCCATGGCGCAGATCATGCCCCAGGCCGCGTTCATGACGTTGACCTTGCCGGCCTCGTCATACGCGGCGACCATCAGCACGGGCATGGGGTACACGGCCTGCACGACACCGAGATCCTTCTTCATGGGAAATCCCTCCTGACAAACGTGATTGCCCTTTCGGCAGAAATATGATATCATGGAGCCGGAAACACAGCAAGTACCCACATGAAAGAAAGGTACTTACCGGGAGGTAAGCGTGGTGACGAAACGGATCGAGGAAGCGGACTTTTCCGCCACCGGATACAGCTACACCCTGTCCCTGATCGCGGGGAAGTACAAGCCGATCATCCTGTACTGCCTGATGGAGTATGAGCCCGTGCGCTTCAATGAGATGCAGCGGTACCTCGGCCGGGTGGCGGATAAGACCCTCAGCCAGCACCTGAAGGAACTGGAGCGGGACGGCCTGATCCACAGGGAGATGTACCCCGAGGTCCCGCCCCGGGTGGAATACACCCTGACGGAGCGCGGCCGTTCCCTGATGCAGGTCCTCGACCGGCTGTGCGACTGGGGGAACGAGAACCGGCCGCATTCTTCCTGAACGGGAATCGATCAGAAACCCCCGGCTTGCGAGAACAGCCGTTGAACCCAAATCATTATTGCGTAAATGACTTCTGGGAATCAATTCCGGATCGCGGGGGAGAAGAGAACATGCAGTATGAGATCATCGCATTGCCCAAAGATCGGTGGAAAGGCACGCCTATCCCCCTGACCACCCGAAGCGACAGTTATTATGACCTTGAACTGAGCCCGCTGACCGGCGAGGGATGTACGGTCTCCCTTGTCCGGAAACCGACGGAAAGGGAAATCGTTCATACGCCGGAGGAATATGATTTCCCCGATGGACTTTATGCGGATCACTGGGAAGGGGCGGAAGCTTACGGCGTTGTGAGCGAGACCGGTGAAATGCTGGCCTGCATCGAAGTCTGTCCCGAGGAGTGGTCGAACAGGCTCATGGTGACCGAACTGTGGGTGAGTGAAGCGCTCCGGGGGAAAGGCATCGGAAAGCGGCTGATGGACCGAGCCAAGGAAGTCGCCGTCCGGCAGAACAGGCGCGCCGTCATCCTGGAAACGCAATCCTGCAATACAAACGCGATCGGATTCTACCTTCACCAGGGATTTGAACTGATCGGGTTTGACACCTGCTGCTATACAAACAATGACATCGGCCGCAGGGAAGTCAGGATCAACCTCGGATACTTTTTCCACAGAGAAGGGCGCAGAAGGTAGAGAGTTAGGATCGGAAACGGCGAAGAAACCGAATTTGGGCGGAGGATTGAAATCACCATGGAAGAATTTGATTCGATCTGTATCAAATCGGCTGAAACCGATGAGGAACTGTGCGGGAGAGGCTATGTGCACTGCACCTCATGGCAGGAAGCCTACAGAGGGATCGTCAGCGACCGATATCTCGATTCGATGACCGTGGCGGCCACCACGGCGCGCGCACGGCAGTTCCCGGAAAACACGCTGATCGCCAAGGATGGGGAGAAAGTGGTGGGATTTGCGGTCTACGGTCCGTCGAGAGATGAGGATTTGAAGGACGCAGGCGAGGTTGTCGCCATTTATGTGCTCTCGGCGTATTACGGCCGCAAAATCGGATACCGGTTGATGAACGAAGCATTTGCCAGGCTCAGCGAATACGATACCATCTATGTGTGGGTGTTCGAAAAGAACGAGAGGGCGATCCGATTCTATCAACGATACGGTTTTGAATTCGACGGATGCAGAAAGCAATGGAAACTCGGCGCACCGGTCTCGATCGTCCGAATGGTCAAGAGAAGAGCGTGAAGCGGGAGCCGGACAAGCTGGGGCTGATTTCGCCCGGGAGGAGGCCGTTCATGGATCCATTTGTGGATGAGAGAGATTTCGCGCTGCTCAGCCGGGATCACTGTACCTTTGCGGCCCTGGCGAGGATCCTGAAAGGGGAATGCGAACTCATTCGGAGCAATCACGAGGATCTGCTGTTATGCCATTCGGAGTCCCGTTATCCCGTCTGGATCCGGACGCCGGACAATGCGCCGGACGAGGTGAAAAAGGCCGCGTGGGAGCTGGCCCGCGATCTTCGTCCGCTCGGCGGCGGATACCGATATAATCTGAAATACGAACTGGCGGAGTACTTTATTGAAAAGGCGGCCGGCGAGGGCGTTCACGCGGGGATATGGATGAACATGTTTGTGTACGATTGCCCCTCGCCCATCCCGCCGGATACCGCCGCCGACGGCGGTCTGCACTGCTGTACCGCGGAGGATGAGGAAGAGGCGGCGTCCATGATCCCGCATTTCTATACGGAGATCGGAGAGGAAGAACCGCCGTATGAGCACTGTCTGGAAAAGGTGAGAGACCTCATCGCGGGCAAAGGATTCTTCTTCTGGAAAAACAAAGACGGAAAGACGGTCGCGTGCTGTTCCTGCAGGCTGAACGACGGGTTCGCATCGATCAGCAGCGTATATACTTTCCCGGACGAGCGCAGGAAGCATTACGCCCGGAATCTGGTCTATCAGGTGACACGGAGAGCATCGGACGCAGGCTGTATCCCGATGCTGTATACGGACGCGGATTATCGGGCTTCCAACGCCTGCTATGAAAAGATCGGGTACATCCTGCGGGGGAAGCTGTGCACCGTCGCGATCGCGGATTGACCCATGCGTTTCAGCTTTGAGTTCATCAAACGATCGGCAAGCCGGGATCTGAGGAGGTGACGAAAATGAACAAGATCAGGATGATCGCCGATCGCGAAGCCAATTACATCTATCACATGCTCTCCGTCGCCCGATGCGGCTATGACAACGATTACGGCGCTAGATACCGCGGCGATTATCCGCAGGAAGACCTTGCCCTGCTGAAGAAGCATGAGCGGCTGATCACCTGCGCGGGAGGCTCGCACTGGGGCGAACTGTACACCCTGATGATCTGCTGGCCGATCGCGGAATGGACCGGAGACGCAAGATCCTTCTATCGGGAGATCATCGATCAGGCCGACCGCGGGGAGGTTCCGGAGCACTATCTCGCCCTTGCTCCCGCGGCGCGCGGGATCGCGGAAGTCATGGTCCGGAACTACGATCACTATGTCCGTGCAATCTGGCCGGAGGACAGGAAGCTTCTGGAGGACTATATCGCCCGGGTGATGCCGCTCTTTGAGCGGGACGGCTTCACGGAGCGGGCGGAAGCGGCCGTCGGCTGCCGGCTGCCCGTGGAAGCGTTCTGCCCGACGATGGTCACATCGATCCAGGGCGGAGCCAATGCGATCGATGTTTCCGACACACAGGATATTTTCGGGATCAGCCGGAGCCCTGAGGACAGTTTTCTCTTCATCGGGCATGAGTTCATCATCTATCTGCTGAAACAGGCTTTGCGCGAAGAGGATGCCTTCAGACGCTTTGAGACCTGGGAACCCACGGAGGGGCTGGCGGAATACTATCTGAAGGAGGTGACCGGGAAAACGCTCTTTGCCGGCGCCGGAAAATGGACCGATCTGTATGCCCGGTGCGCCCGCGAAGGCCATCCGTCTGCGGCTGCGCTGTACACAGAAGCGCTGGCCCGGAACGGATCATGACAGCGAAAGGCGGAGGCTCCTCTTTCAATTCCGGCAGCGCGAATTGCGGCAAATCGAAGGCTGTCGGGATCATTGAAGCCGATTCTTATGTTGACTTTCATTCGGAGGGAAAGAAAAGATGAAATACCAGTACAGAGAAATGCCCGAATCCATGAGAGGGACATACGGAGAATTCGCAAAGAACTTCGGGTTTGATTGGAAAGAATTCATTATGGGAATACCGACACCAATGTTTCTTGTCACAACCTATAAATCCAACGGACAGCCGAATGCTTCAATGCAGTCATGGGCAGGGTTCACGAGCGCGAATCACGGGGGCGGGTATTACGCGATCCTGTGCAGCGTGAATAAGCGCGGGCATCTTTATCAAAGCCTGAATGAAAAGAAGGCAGCCGTGCTGAATTTCATGTCTTCTGATCTGTACACAGCCTGCATGAAGACGATACAGAACAATCAGTTCGAGGCGGATGAGATCACTTCATCAGGGCTCACCGTGGAGAAAGCTTCATGGGTAGAAGCGCCGATGGTCGCCGAATGCTTCATGAACCTTGAGTGCCGGTATCTGTGGGAAAAAGAAATCGTACCGGGTGATGATCATGTCATGATCTGCCTTGAAGTCGCAGGCGGGCATATAGAGAAGGATTATCTGGAGGATATGTTCGGGGGCAAAGGGATACTTTACAATGTCCATTATCCGATCAATCCGGAAGATGTGAAAGAAAAAGGCTGCGATTATGTCGCTGCGCTCAGGAAAGCAAATCAATCCGGCGAGTATTGATCATATACAAGGCAGCGCAATGTCAAAAGCAGTGGAAAATGCCGGTTTGTCATGCCGCTGACGCAACGGAGCCTGGGATATGACAGCGCCGCAAACCGGGATTCAATGGGGGATAAGCGAATTGTTTTCGAAGATGTGGAACCGGCAGCCAAACGAACACGAGGATGGCTTATGGCTGTTCGGGAAAGAAGAAGACGGCGATTGCTTTGATGATGAAGATGCCCTCGCCTGGCAGAACGGACAATTTGCACAAAGCTATTTCACGGATAAACTGCTTCACAATCCCGCTTCACGAAAGATCATCGACGAGATCGCAAGTAACCGGGAACCCTATGTGGATCTGGCTTGCGGGCCCGGGATGGGCCTGATCCCTTCGATCAGAAGAATCAAATCGGATATTCCCTGCCTGGCAGCGGATGCAAATACCATGCTTGTCAAAGAGTGGAGAAAATGGCTGAACGGAACCGGCATGCAAGCAGGCATAGCGTTCGCGCAGTTTTCTCTTTTTGACATTCCCATCAGAGACCAAGCGGTGCATGCATATGGCGGATTTCTCAGCCTGTCAAGCACGCGGGCTGGCAGCAAAGGATATGATGCCGCGCTGTCGGAGATACTCCGCACGCTTGCACCGCGGGGAAGGCTCTATGCCATCGAGAGCGAATGGATCGATGTGCCGACGATCCTGAAAGTCTTCGAGAGGAGCCGTCTCCGGCCCTGGAATTGTTTTCTGGAACCGCAGATGACCTGGCATGATCGGTTCCTCCAAAGCGGTTTCAGGATCCTTTCCGAAGAACGGTATATGAATCGTTTACTGAGCAGCGAAGACAATGAGCTTGGCCGTGAGGCGGAAAAAGCGGGGATCGGAATCGGGATGCAGTGGAATGCCTATATTCTGGAAAAGCCATAGTACGGAAACCCGGAAGCTGCCGGGTGCATCCGTCGCGATCCGCCGCTTTGCCGATACCCGGAAGCGCCGCGTCTGTGCTATACTGTACAAGCGTGATCCGCGCATACAGGAACCCGAACACCGCTGATCGGAGGAATGCCGTCATGCCCTTTTCAACATGGGTTTCAAACATTCAATCAATGCAGCGGTAATACGGACACAAGGAGGCAGTGAAATATGGACATGAAAATCAACCTGAAACCGATTGACGATACGAAAGCCATTTTGATGCATTTCTCCACGATACGGATTTGGAAGTGCTTGGAGCACTACATGACCATTATCATGGAGATACGCGCACAACAACGACGGAAGCATGGAGAGAAGAAATCTCGATCATGCGGAAGATCGTATCAAAATGCAGTACCAATGGACGTATCATTTTTGAATATGATATTCCGCGCCTTGGAAAGAGAATAGATGTCGTATTACTGCTGAAGGGCATTGTCTTCTGTATTGAATTCAAGGTGGGCGAATCGCGGATTCTGGAAGCAGACGTAGATCAGGTGCTGGATTACGCGCTGGATCTGAAGAATTTCCACAAATGCAGCCGGAATAAGGTCATTGTTCCGATCCTGGTCGCGACTGATTATCTGGGTTCTTCCGATACGATTCAGATGTCCGTCTATGATGATCTGGTTGTTAACCCGTTGGTCACTGGCAAAGCTGGCCTCTTCAGTCTGGTTTTGGCCGTGATCAAGCGGTTTCCCAATGAGAAACCTGTCGATCAAAACTGGATCATCAGCCCTTATGCGCCGACACCAACGATCATTGAGGCTGCCAGATCGCTATACGAGAACCATTCCGTTGAGAACATCACAAGACACGAAGCGGACAAGGTTTCCACCGATAGGACAATCGCGTATATTCTTCATGTCATCAGGAAATGTAAAGATGAAAAGAAGAAGGGCATTTGTTTTGTCACAGGTGTGCCAGGCGCCGGCAAAACGCTGGTTGGCTTGGACGTGGCCGTAAAGCAGACCTATCAAGGACATGACGAGCCTGTAGAAGACGAAGGCGCAGTTTACCTGTCCGGCAACGGCCCACTGGTTGCGGTGTTGACGGAAGCGCTGGCACAGGATAATTACAGGAGAAACCGCGAAAACGGCGGAAACAAAAAGCTCACGGATTCTCGCCGCGAGGTAAGCAAATCAATCCAGATGATTCACCGATACCGTGATAACATGCTGGCCAAAATCAAAAACCCAGTCGAAAACGGTGTGCTGGAAATCGATCCGGATAAGGCTGTCAAAATGCAGTCAGCGGGCTATGGCGAAGTGGAGCATGTGGCGATCTTTGACGAAGCGCAACGTTCCTGGACGCACAAAAGGCTGGCTGACTATCTCAAGCGTGGCGGCACTTATGGAAACAAACTGAAGGTCCCAAATTTCCCTTTGTCGGAAGCAGCCTTTCTGATTTGGTCCCTCGACTTGCGGGAAGACTGGGCAACGATCATCTGTCTTGTCGGCGGTGGGCAGGAAATCAACACGGGGGAAGCTGGAATCGCGGAGTGGATCACAGCGCTGAATGAAAAGTTTCCTCATTGGGACATTTACATCTCGCCCAAACTGACGGAGCCGGAATACGCTGAGGGTCGGGTCAACGAGCTGTTAAAGCACAGGACGAACATCACATATTCCGAGGATTTGCATCTGGCGGTTTCGCTGCGATCCTATCGGGCGGAAAAACTGTCTGCATTCGTCCATGCACTTCTGTCGTTTGATCCCATAGCGTCCACGATTTACAATGAGATCAAGGATAAATACCCCATTGTGTTGACAAGGGATATGGAGAAGGCAAGAAGATGGCTCCACGAGAAGGTGCGTGGCACAGAACGCACGGGGGTTCTGGTCACAAAGGAGTCTGCACGTTTTAAGCCGTTGGCGATCCATATCCTGCCGTCCGGTGATGAGAACGCCGTCCATTGGTTCCTCGAGGACAAGGCGGACACCCGATCCTCCAATCATTTGGAAGATGCGGCCACAGAGATCCAGGTCCAAGGGTTGGAACTGGATTATACGTGCCTGTTGTGGGACGCCGACATGCGATATGAAGATAGGAAGTGGCGTTTTTACCGTTTCAACGGACAGACAAGATGGGTTGAGCAGATCGCAACCAGTGAAAGCAAACAGGAACAGTTGAAATATATGCTGAACGCGTATCGGGTTCTGCTCACCCGTGCCAGAGCCGGCATGGTTATTTGTGTACCGAAAGGTAACCCCAACAAAACAGCAAGCGGTTTCTGGGAAGACAGCACCCGACTACCCGAGTATTATGACGGAACATATAAATACTTGAAGAGTATCGGACTCGAAGAGATTTGATTGGACTATAAGGAGCTAAAAAAATGGACACAAATCACGAAGACATGCTGTTTCAGATCCAAAAGCGATTGGAATACTTATACCCGTCAATGGCTTTGTATTGTTCACAACCAGGACAAGATGATTACGCGTCGCCTATTATTCAGGCATCCCGTGTTGTTGAATCAATTATCGTGCTAATTGCACACGACCAAGGGTTTGAGTATGAGAATAAGCACTTTGTTAACATAAAGACAGGTGAGGCGGCAAGCCCGGTGTTTACTTCTCCATTTCAGTTTGCTCACAGCGGATATCTTGAAAACATTCCTCCAGAAATACGAAGATATTTGGAAATCCTGCATCACAATAGGAACATTGCTGCTCATAAAGAGTTGAAATATAGTGAAGCTGTGGTATACGCCGATGCATTCGATTGCTTCATTGGATGGTTTATCATCAATTCAAGCACAATACAAAACCTTGATGATGGAAGGAAACAGAAGTTTCTGGAAACTGTTCAGAATCTTAGTCACGTCATGACGCTACAGATAGTTTCCGACGGGGCAGAAACAAAGGATTTTGAGATGTTTTCTGCAGCATCTCAAGCTGCTAGTCTGGCATCGATCATAAGCACAACGGAAGTAGAGTCGAATGAGACAAGTCGGATCAATACTCAGCAATGCATGAATCGGATATTGAGTCTCGTTCAAAGAGACCACGGCTTACTCAACCAAATAAAGTGCGGTATGATTAGAATTGAAAAGAAGATAGATCTGATAGCAGACAAGCTAAATGAGATTTCCAAACAAATATCTGTTTGCCAATCACTGCTTTCGAGACAGATAGACATGGCTGTGAATGAGCAAGAAGTTGACCGAATACTCTGTGCTTATGCCGATGAAATAACAAGAAAAATTGTTAATGAGATCAATAACAACACGGCACAACAAGAGTATGATGCAGAAAAGATGAAACTCCAACTGTCTGTTGGTGAAAATGTTTGGAATAAGTTGAATCCTGTGTCTCAGGATTTCCTTGTTACCGCGAAGGTAACATACAATAAGTTAATCACCATGCGTGAAACAATAGATTATTCTGGTGTTTGCTTGCTTGTGACAAAAGCTATTGAATTGGAGATGAGCACGCGCTTCTACCGCGAGTATTTGGAATACTTGAGAGAAAAATATCCTGGTAAAGCGGGTTACACCTTATATCCAACCGCTTTGCTCGATAGATATGGTAAGCCTATCAAGGCGAACAAATTCACTTTGGGAAGCATTGCGTATATACTCTGCTATAGTCAGGCTGAAGATATATCACCTAATCAAGTTGAAAACAACCATGAAAAACTAATTGAATATGTATCTACTTGTTTGATGAAAGGAAAAGACAAGGAAGAAATTGAAAACCACCTCGAACTGATTGCAGAAGGGGTAGAAAGCATCAGAAAAGACTATAGAAACCCTAGTGCCCACATCAATCAACTACAACGCATCAATGCTCAACAATGCTTTGAACTCGTAATAGACGTAGAGAAACTGTTGAAACAATTCTTAATTGTTTTTGATCACTAGCGTAGTATTATCTTGATTTGAGGGCATTCTGGAGGTAAGCTTTTTGACAGCGAACCCCCGGGTGAATTGAGAACAGTTTCGGAGGTAATGCTTTCATGATAAGATTAGATAAAGAGAGAATGAGAAGTCTCATCGATGGATTTATCTCTCATCAGACTAATCAGGAAAGAGCCCCTGTCAAGAAGTTGCTGCTTGATGATTTCCTTAATCGATGGCTTCGATCGGAAGATTGCGAAGTAGCAATGCGTGAGAGCGTTTCCAATATGCAAGCCGGGAAACTGACAGCGATTCAACGGTACCACAGATTTGCAGATTATTTGTCCGGGAATGGCGTAGAGGTTGTTATTGATTGGCCAACAGGCGATCCGTCGAGCCGTTTTGAACGGTTGGTAGCCATCTGTCGCCTGATGCAGGGGAAAGAAGCCATGCGCGAAAATCAAGCCGTGGATTCCCTTTGCGAGAAACTGTGGGTATCAGACCGCACGATCCGGGAAGATATGCGCATCCTCCGTGATGGTGGTAGAGAGATATACAAGCACAGTGCATTGAACCAGGCATTTCTGATCGACGGACTGACCGGAGGACATCATCCGGTACAATTCCTCTCATCCGTGCATCCGGTATTGCTCTTGGAGAACCTTACGACAGTCTTGCTCCTGATAGAGTCTCTTCTCGAAAAGGCACAGCAGATGATATTCCGCAGCACCTGTCTAGAGACCGCTAATCACATTTGGTCGCAGTTGACCGATTATGCACGAGCCAAGGTACGGGAGAACATCTGCCGGGATTTCGTTGGACGGGCCGAGCTTCTGGACATCTTTGATGAACTGGAAGCACTGCAACGGACAACAGATTTCCGTTCAGAGCAGTACTTCATGACAAATGTGTCTGATAAGCTCCTCCATTATTTGAAGATGAACCAATGCTGCAAAGTGATCTGGGAAGATGAAGCTCATCAGGTTCAGGAGAAAACCGGCATTCCGAGAGGATACGCTCCAGGGCAGCTGAATGGCATCATATTTCGTGATTCGAACGGTGCCGAATTCACGATCCCTGAATCATCGATTCTGGATGTGAGCAGAGTGCATTCATCTTGAAGCTCAGCTTCAGTGACGGTTGGACTGCAAAATGCTATCCTCAGTTTGCGCTGGTAAACAGCAGCAACGAAGAGGAGGCATTTGAAATGAAGTATCCGTTTGACCGTTCATCCAACGACCCATTCATCTGGGCGAAAACCAACAGTGCACTGAAAGAGACTCGTGACGCTATCATGGCCGGAGTATACACTGCCTCTGAACTGAGAGAATTTTGTGACTGTGCGATTGCCGATGTATTGCCCATCAAACACGATCCAAGCAAGCTGTCCTGGGGATATGATGATCCGAACACAATGGCTTCGGATGCCAGGTGCGAATTCTTTTGCCTTCCGACCTATCTGATGACACAATGCATGATCGCATCAGTTCTGAAAAGCCCTAAACTGATGAACAGTCAGGAAATCCGTGATGCGCTTCATCGGGGGTTGAATGGTTGCACAGTTCGAGGCCTTCTCGGGCACGGGTATGATGCGGTGCCTGTCCTGCATGAGAATCTTCAGATGTTCCTGGAAGCTGGCTATGAGGCCTTTGCCATTCGATATCCGCAAATCAGTCCGGAATTCCATGCGATGTTCAGATCAGCACTGAGCGGAGTAAAGAAATGCTATAAGTCGGGAAAGCATGTGTTTGACTGGGGCGTGAATCAAAAAGACGCGCAGGAAGCAATTCTGAAAGCAATTCACTGGCAGATTCCGGGTGACCTGACTTGCAATCCCGGCTATCGCCTGTACATCGCATACGGCTCCAACATGGATGAGGAGCAAATGGCAAGGCGCTGCCCGGACGCTGTGCTCGTGGGCGTCGGCACCCTTCGTGATCACCGGTTGGCATTCTACCGGTATGCCACCGTGGAGCGAAATCCAGGAACCGATGTACCAATTGCCCTCTGGCGAATTTCAGAGAGAGATGAAAGAGCACTTAATCGTTACGAAGGCGTTCCGACGTTTTACAGCCGCAGGACAGCAGAAGTGATGCTGAACACCGGCGAGACAGCGGAGGGTCTGATATATCTGATGGAAAGGCAACGTATGGATCCAGTTCCGGAAGACTATTACCGTCGGCTTGAAAACGCATACGTACAGCTGGGCCTGAGCAGCCGAGTGGAGGATGTACTTGTTCCAGCGAAAAGTAATAGCCAGAGATACTAAAGTGCATGTGTCGTGTCGGCTGAAGCATAAATGATTCATTTTGTTCTGTGACAGTGAAAACTGCAGCTTGCTGTCACAGTTTTAGCGACCAAAGAAACTCATTTACAAGCTCAGTAATTATGCTCGGACAATGCAAAACATATCAATGACTGAACCTCATATGTGTTATTCGACCTAAACAACATTATGCTTTCCAGATAGCATGACATGTGATATAATATGCACAAGCTCTGATTCCGAATCAGTCTGACACTATTTCACATTATGCGCAGACACCTAAACATCTATTCAACAGACAGTTCAATGACTTCTGCGTTGCTTAGTGGTAAGATCAATCCTGCTTCAATCAAAACTCAACGAACTATGTATGGCAGGAGGCGCAGAGGATGCATCAGCAACTGCACGATATGACACAACGAATAACGAAAAAGAGGAGTACAGAAGTGATTGAATACGATGGAAAGCTCTGGGAAACATGCGAAGAACCAACAAATATGGTTTTCAGGAGAAAATGGGAAACCGTCGGTAAAATCGTTGGGCGACGAGACCCTGGTAATGATACTATCCGCATAGAATACGTATCCGGAAAACATAAATGGTCTGAATTATCGTATGATTACTTTCACAAAAGGCACGAAATCACATATATCAAGCCTTGGATTAATCAAAGGCTTGAATACTTGAAAAGCCTTGGGGTTGAATGGCTTGTTCATTTTACACCCATTGAAAACTTGCCATCCATCATGCGGATAGGATTCGACCCCGCAATAAGTTGAATGGTGCATTTGCTGCAACAGACAACATGAGACTTGATCGGCGAGAGGATGCTGCAAGTTTTTCGATCTCATTCCCAAACTACCGAATGTTTTATCGGAAACGCCAATTTGAAATGCCCGGCACAGCTTTCGCTGTTATTCTGATCGATATAAATGTGCTTCAGGCAATACATCCGAGTCATGTAGCCTATTTTTGGGATAATGCTGCAAACCGTGTGTTTTCCGATAGGGATTTTGAAGAGTTTACAACGATAGAAGCAGTTCAGGATATGTTTGCTGATACACCAACTCACTCACGCGTAGAGGACAGATTGCCGTCGAACTTTACGACATATCCTCAAGCCGAAGTTATGATTAAGGACATCGTCCCGCCAGACTACATCACGGTTATTCATGTCAACAATCGACAAGATGAGATCCGGACAGCAGGAATGCCCGGGGTGAAAAACGTTATCTGCAATGGAACACTGTTTGCTCCAAGATGTGACTATTATCGATGGAAAGCAAATCAAGAGGAGGCATAATCATGGCTAAACGCCCAGTGTTTGTTGCAATAGACCGCCCGCCGTTTGTTCTGGTGCAAAATGTAGACTTCCAGTTTTTTCCGGGTTTTGCAGTTTCACAAAAACAAAAGTCTATCATGAGCTTACATGAATGTTTCACTCAAACCCACTCGGACTATGCCGGGCTTGTTCTTGAGATCTCTTCAAAGTCGCCGGTTTTGCTTGGAGTTAAACTAAGTGCCTTTAATTTGCAGTACCAGCTTAACGATGGTCAGTTTAGGCCGGTTGAATGCGTGTTTCAATCCAGCAAGTGTTTCAGCAACGGGTGCCAGTATACTGATATCCTTGAGATGACACCACATGATGCGAAACATGACAACAGGTTGCGCAACAGCGGAGATGTTATTGCTTTCCGGTTAGAAGGCGAAGAATTCCCTACGAAACCGGTAACGTTTTTCTATGATTGGATCTACATAAACGCGCTTGGTCATAATCCTTCCTTGGTTAAGGATATCCTGAATTACAATGCATTTACAGATATCGAGTTTAATCCCGATAGATCATGGAATTGTCAAGCCCGTTCTGTAGCAATGTTTGTTGGCTTGTCGAAGGCAGGGGTGCTGAGCGAGGCACTAAAGACGAAAGACAGTTTCCTTAGCTTGGCTTATCAATTTAACACTCAACAACCCCAGATTCCCAATGAAGCACGTCAACTGACAATGGATGATTTGCTTGGATAGTAAACAATACATACGTTACTTATCGAAAGCTGTCTGAAAAGCGCATAGCATTATCGTGTTTCTTAACATCGATTCTCAGGTTGTTATCAACACCATCTTGAGATATAATCACTTAAGAGCAAAGCTTTTGAGCATTTGTGGCAACTAAGATGCAAAAACGACTTACCACTAAATCAAATCATACTTCCGTATTGTCTTTGTGTAGCCCTGCCCTACGTGAATAAT
The DNA here is from genome assembly GCA_902767565.1 of uncultured Eubacteriales bacterium. Lineage (GTDB taxonomy): Bacteria > Bacillota > Clostridia > Christensenellales > Aristaeellaceae > RUG11272. The sequence goes on from CACXHY010000003.1 coordinate 114,523, forward strand.
CATCTGCCTTTGCCATGTGGCGAACAGAACGTCTTTGGAGGTTCAGCATGATCGTTGTGTCTTTGGATGAAGGTGGCCAGTTTGAATTGCTGCCCGTCTCCGGTCGTACAAGGTGCATGTTTGTTGGTGGCTTGGTGTTTTCCTGTGAAACAGAGATACAGGTTGCTAATGAACTTGATCGAATAGAAGAGTATCTTAAGCGTACTTGTATAGAGCAGGGGGCCGAATACCCGAGGGACTTGCATTATAATAGAAATGTACAGGGCAGTGTAATTAACGCAGAGAAAGCGCAAAGTGTTAAGCATGCTTTAGGAGCCGAGTTCCATGATTTTTGTAACGGAACTGGGGATTGGGAAAACTGCAAACCAAATGGAACGTATAGTTTATACGCCATGGTAGCCGATTCAGATGGAATGTATCCCCAGGGGCATGCTCCGACAAGCAATTTACTTGACGATCACTATGCAGCAAACCTGTATGAACATATTGCTTATCGAGCAATAGAGAATCTGCTATTTTACAATCCTAAGATCTCTGAGAAGAAGAGTATCCGCCTTGATTTAGCCACTCGTGTTATACCCATCAATGCTTCGAGTATTCTTGCGAACGATACAGCAGAATTGGGTTACAGAAAACGACGCAATTCCGATGGGACATTCGACTATGGAACAGTACATGTTACTGATGAAGGGAGTTATCGGGCCTTTTTGGAATCGGCAGCTGAACGTGCTCAATTCACTGAGGCTCATTTCGATATCAACGTTCAATCGATTAACTACAACAGGCCACAGAAGCAGCAAGGGTTTCTGTACCTTGCAGATACTATATGTTCGCTATATCAAGATGCTTTAGGGAATACACAGAGTATCGGGTTGGCGGTAGAACGGCTTAAGGATTTTTGTGTACAAACTATCGAGGAGCAAGCACCAATGATTTGGGCCTATAATCCTTTGGATAAGACCCTTCGACTTGCACTGCAGAAAGAAGCTTCGTCGGACTACTTTGAAGCCCTGAAATATGTATACACTGCAACTGATAATAACGAACGCCTCACTGAAGCATACAATAGCTTATGGTTTTCAGAAATTGTAGAGAGGATTTCAGAAACCACGGATGCAGATGCAGTTCGAAATGCATTAAGTTCATTAAGGCAGTACCTAGACTCGAAATACTATAAATTGAGATATGCTAGAAGCATTCTTCAAACGCTCAGTATCGCTGTATCGAATCTTTCGTCGGACAAACAAAAGGGAGAAATCTCGTTCTGGTTGTCAGTGACTGAGATGATAATCCACAACCACTATGGCGAGTATGATAAGGCTAAGGAAAGCTATTTGAAATGTATTCAGTTTTCTCAATACACGACTGTTGAATCCTTCCTAGAAATTCAAAACATGTACTCTGTATCGCTGCTGGATGCGTTGCAGATAGAGGAGGCTATGAACGTAGCTAAATCAACAGTCGATTACTACGAGATGATCCAGCAAATCAAGCAAGAAATATATTCTGACAGCCCCTATGCTTTTGTTAGCTATGGCCGTGCAATAAGCCAGCTTGGTCAATGCCTTGCTTTTTCCGAGCAGTATTCAGAGGCAGTTCTGCGCTTTGATGAAGCTATCGTACATTTTAATGAAAGTCCAGAGGACTATAGGAGGACCACTTCCTATTTGCTTCATGCGTTGATCGAAAACGGAAACAAGGAATCTTTTGAAGAGCATGCCGAACAATACTTTGGTTATCGCAATATCGCAGCCGCATGGAAACAAAGAAGATATATACCAGAAGCCAATGACAAATATGCTATTTATGTATATGTAAAAGCACTTCAACACTTTTATCGAGATCAACTTGCAAATAAAGAATTGATAGCAATAGCTGAATCTGTTCGCAAATGCTATCAACAAAACCGCGATGGCCATCCTTGGGAGCTTATACTGCATTATTGCGCAATGTTAACCTTGTTCACTTCAGGAAGTTTTAAGCTAAGCGATGGATTTGATAAGGAGACGAATAATGCTGTGGATCATCCCGAACATAGTATCCTGCATCGTATCATCCAGGAAAGCCATGAGAGATATGTTTCAGTTCGTGACGGGAAAACAGATGCAGCCGATTGCAATTTGACTTACATGTATCGATAGTATTGGCTCCTTCTTTGTTATCACTTCAAATATAGTATTCAATTACTACCTTCGTTCATGGTGGACAAAAGCAAAACCCAATCATTACTCTCAGCGAGGTGAACATTCATGGATAATTGGGAGAAACTCGAGCGCGAAATCGGACTTGAAACAAGAGACTACTTCCAAGGGAAAGATATTGATATTCATGAACTTGTTGATCTTTTGCGCAGAGTACTAATGGCCCGAATTGATGATGAGTATAAACTGTCAGGCGTTGCAGTTAATGTTCCAAAGGCCATGTATGATATTTTGGACGAAGATACAACCAAGAAGCAACGCATCCTCAATTTCGCGGTTTTGTGCAAATTCGAAACATTCCTGAGAAAGATGCTGTTTCTACTAAAGCCACAGGATTTTCAAAGGATAACCGATGAAAAGAAGGGGCTTGCTGCTGTAATAAAGGAGTTGTCGCTTAATCCAAATCGAATCAGCTATCGGGATGATGAAGCAAATGAGCAAAGAGACCATTTCAGCTACGATTATCACTTAAATAAAGTCTATAATCTTCGGAATACCGAGAGTCATGAAATGGAGTTGTGGAGAACACGAGAACTAGATGAAAACATAGAAAGCCTCTTCATTTTCTATTTGGAAGCTGTCAATATGCACAAGGATGAGCTGAAGGAAGTCCTGGCGGAACAGCAAAATGACTTCACCCAGTATGTCAATTCAATTATCCAGAGATTCGAATTACTCTCAAAACGATTCATTTCCACAGAAAGTGTGGAAGACTTTTCTGTGTTTGAGAGTTATGCTGTTGAGCACAAGAGCACCGCTTCACTAGAGGAGGCTGAAAGCGAAAGAGCTGGCACTGTAGACAATATCAGGAAAAGCCATCTGCCAGAGAAAAGGATGCTGCTATGGGGAGATGCCGGTATGGGCAAGAGCACAACCTTGCAGTATCTTACCTATATTGATGCAAAGGACTATTCTGAAGGCCAATCCAGTACAATTCCGGTATACGTTCCATTGGGAATGATGATCAACCAAGAAGAGACATTGGAACAATACATATGTAAGGAGCTGGGAGTCGAGTACTTAGCTGGCATTGATTTGCTTAAAGCAGGAAAGGTATCGCTGTTTCTGGATGGAGTCAATGAGATCTCAGCCGATGCTAGTACAGGTGTTCAGACACGCCGGCTAAAGGAAATCCAAGCCCTTATGGATCAATATTCGAATTCTTTAATCATTGTTTCCAACAGACCAGATAGCTATAGTTATTTCAAGGGTATCCCGGTATTCAGATTACAGAAAATGGATTACAAGAGAATCGTTGAATTCCTTCAGAAAAACACAGATGACGAGCAGATCAGAGAACGGATAATTGAGAGCATACAAGACAATCATAGATTGCTGCAAATCATTAGCACGCCTTTGATGGCCACGAGATTGATAGCAATCGTTCACGAACTTAAGGAATTGCCCAAAAGTGAAGGCACAATCATAAAGCTTTTTTTGGAAAGCCTATATAAAAGAGAGAGATTTGAAAAGAAGGATACTAGATTTGACGAATTCAAAACCCATCACTTGCTTGTCCACCTTGCATCGTATGGATTTGAAAAGAACGGCACCAACTCTGGATTATCCTATCAAGATGTTATTGAATGCTTTGCTGAATGCATGAACAAGTACCACTTCTTGTATGATAGTTCCTATGCATTGGAGATACTGATTGCACTCGGTGTCTTAAGCAGTGATGTGAATCGTGAAGTAATTGTCTTTTCGCATCAAGCATATCAAGACTATTACTTGTCATGCTCTCAAAAACGAATCTCGCATGATTTACAAGCGCCAACTACATACGTACAACTCGCAACTCAAGTTTTAGAAAGACCATCTATACACAATGAGCGAGAATCGGTCTCTGAACAAGATTGCATTGCGCCTAAAGCAGATCAAGCGGAGATAGTAGAAGCCCATACTATATTGAGTCAAGACAAATCAGTTCAGATGGCGTTTGAAAAATATGCAAACGATCCCGACGAAGAATACTACAGGAAATATGCAAGGGATGCAAGATATGAAAAAAGCATCATCTACAAATTGCATAATTCTGACCGTGAGACCCGCAACCGAGGCATTCAGTTATTAGCAAAACACAACGCTCTCTTGGCTGCAAAGACGATCTCATCTGGTGAAGTCGAACCAGAAATAGAGGAATATGTCGTTGATGTTGCATATAATAATATAAATAAAGATAAAACAAATAACAAAACAAACTTAGAAAGCATTCTGGTCTTTTTGGAACTGAACAGGACAAAAGAATTGCGAGATTGCATTGCAGTATTAGTTGATAATAGCACAAGTACACATAAAGCATTAGTCGGTATTGTCGGAGAGCTCAATAGTGATCAATGCATCGTGTTTCTTGATGCCGTTAGTCAATTGTGCGGTGTCAAGGATATAAAGAGCGTTATTCCTTCAATTGTAAATACTATTCACCTGAAAGAATTTGAATACACTTGGAACAAAGACAATCTGATCCAAATAAGGGAGCTGACAGATAGATTCAATTCCATATTTATTGGGTATAACCTTTTCCAATTCTACATCGTATTTAATGTGCCGTTGGAATTGTTTGTAGCAAATTATCGTAGCCAGATGACAGAAGTTGCAAGGAAACACCTCAATCTTGTGATTGAGTTCGCAACAAAGTATCATATTGATTTTGATACAAGCCCGCAAAACATAATAGCTATAGCTCTCAAAAGCAACTCAAATGAAGGCTTTCTTGTTGCATGTCGAGTCATTAATTCTCTAGATGCTGAAGAAAGGTATAGAATTCTAGGCATTCATGTAGCTACCTCAAGAAGATTAAGATCAGTGCTTTTCTCTCGACTAAGTATTGCAGATCAATATGAGTTTTCAAAAAAGCATCCTTTTTGTAGGATATATTTTAATAGATCATATTTGGGTAAACTAAACTCCATCTCAGAAGAGGAAGCACATCGTTTGATTTTCGATTGCAACTGGTCTAAATACTATCATGAGGACGGGAAGCATCGTTGGCAAATCGATGGCTTTGTAGCCTATTTGTTATCTGGGAATCCAGATCTAGCAGGCAAAAGTGTTAATGAAATTGTTGACTCATCGTCACTGAACGATTATAAGCATTATTCACGACTTAAGCCAAAGCAAATCATGGATAGAAGAGAGAAGAAAAACTCCAAATGACTGTCATAGGTCTCACTTGGGTGGAATCTATTCGAGCATCACTCCCACTCAATCGTCGCCACCGGCTTCTCGCTGACGTCCCACAGCACGCGATTGACCCCGTCCACGCCGGCGATGATCCGGTCGCGGATCGTGCAGATCACGCTGAAGGGGATCTCCGGGACGGTGGCGGTGACGGCGTCGACGGTGTTGACGGCGCGGATGACCACGGCCCAGCCCATGTAGCGCTCACCCTTGCCATCCACATACTTGATGCCGGTGGACCGGAAGTCGGGGATGGCGCAGAAGTACTGCCAGGGGGTCTCGGGCAGCTTGCCGATCTCCTCGCGGACGATGGCGTCGGCTTCGCGGAGGGCCTCCAGCCGGTCGCGGGTGATGGCGCCGACGCAGCGCACGCCCAGGCCGGGGCCGGGGAAGGGCTGGCGGTAGACCATGGTGTCCGGCAGGCCCAGGGCCTTGCCCACCACGCGGACCTCGTCCTTGTAGAGCAGCTTGACGGGCTCCACCAGCTCGAACTTCAGGTCATCGGGCAAGCCGCCCACGTTGTGGTGCGCCTTCACGCCCACGCTCTCGGTGATGTCGGGATAGATCGTGCCCTGGGCCAGGAAGCCGATGCCATCCTGCTTGCGGGCCTCCTCCTCGAACACGCGGATGAACTCGGCGCCGATGATCTTGCGCTTCGTCTCCGGGTCGCTGACGCCCGCCAGCTTGTCCAGGAAGCGGTCCACCGCGTCCACATAGACCAGGTTCGCGCCCAGCTCGTTGCGGAAGACCTGCACCACCTGCTCGGGCTCGCCCTTGCGCAGCAGGCCGTGGTTGACGTGCACGCACACCAGGTTCTGCCCGATGGCGCGGATCAGCAGGGCCGCCACCACCGAGGAGTCCACGCCGCCGGACAGGGCCAGCAACACCTTGCCGCCGCCCACCTGGGCTCGGATCGCGGCGATCTGTTCGTCGATGAATTGTTCAGCGAGTTCCGGGGTCGTGATGCGTTTCATGGATGCGGGGCGGACATCGCTCATCGGGAAGACTCCTTTCGCGTCGTCGGGATCAAGTACGGGGTGATGATAGCACCAACCGCCCCTCGGGTCAAGGGGGATCCGTCGGCGCGTCAGAACAGGTACAGCCAGATCCCGGCCCACTGCAGCGCCGCTCCGGCCAGCACGCAGAAGTGCCAGATGAAATGGGCGCCCCGGGTCTTCTTCACGAAGGGGATCATGCCGAGGGTGTAGGCCAGGCCGCCTGCGAGGATCAGCCCGAAGAGCACGGGGGAGGCGCCCCACATCTTCGGCAGAAAGACCACCGCGCTCCAGCCGATGGTGAAGAACAGGGCGAAGTGCAGCCCCCGCACCACCATCGGTCCGAAGACCCCCACGAAGGTGATGCCCACGGCGATCAGCGCCCACATGACGGCGCAGAGGACGGTCCCCGCGGTCCCTCCCGCCAGAAGCAGAAGCACGGGCGTGATCGTGCCCCCGATCAGCAGATAGATGGAGCAGTAGTCGAACCGCCGCCAGATGTACTTCACCGTGGACCCGGCCCGGAAGGCGTGATAGAGGCAGCTCATCAGGAACATCAGCACCAGGCATCCGCCGTAGACGCAGGCGGACAAGACCTTCACGCCCGTGTCCGCCTTTGCCAGCATCAGCGCCAGGGCCACCAGGCCGAGCGCCGCGCCGGCACCGTGGTTCACGCTGCAGCCGATCTCTTCCAGAAGCGGCCGCTTCGGCGGCTCCGAGATCGCCCGGCGGAGCGCCTTCCGGTCGGAGCGCGCCTGTTTTTTCTCCCGGTGCGCGGTCAGCTCCTCCTCCGTCCATTCCCTGCGGACAGCCTTGCGCCGCTCTTTCAGGGCCTTTTTCTTTTTCCTGTACGCGGCCCTGGCCTCGTCCAGCTCCCTGTCCAGCGCCGCGATCCGCTCCTCGCGGGATGCTTTCATGCCATCGCTTCCTTTGATGTCAGAGTTCGTGCGAATGATTCGACCTCCGTGCCGGTTTTCCTGCCTTCCTGACCGGAGGAAACCGGCATCGGGATCCCGGGATCCGGGTCCGACGGCAAGGAAAAGCGCCGCCGGCGAGCGGCAGGCGCTGTGACGGTCACCGCTGTCCCGGCCGTCTGAGGACTTCCTGCAGGACGAAGGCCGAGGCGATGTTCTGCGGGGAGAAGCTCAGGGCGAGGCGCGGAGCGGGGGCGGAGGGTGCCTCCGTGCCCCGCAGGGAGCGGTTGATGTCCTCGGCGGAATGGCTGCTGGGGACGTCAACCTCGTGGTCGAAGCCATGGTCGTGGGGATCGCTGCCCTCGGTGCCGTCGTCGGCGTTCATGCTGCCGGCGAACATGCCGCTGTGGTCGTGCAGGCTGGGCTGCAGCACCCGGTGGGCAGTCTCCTCCCGGGGCGGCAGCACGGTCTTCGGGGCGGATGCTTGCCCGCCCTGCGGCTGCCGCGCCTGGGGGCGCCGCTGGGAAGCGGTCTGCCGGGTCTGCGCGGCGCCGGTCTGCTGCCCCTTCTTCACGGCGTTGACGAGACCGCCGATGGCGCTGGCGATCAGTCCGACGATCACGACCAGGCAGCCCAGGATGTCAAAGATCTCTTCCATGGGGCACCTTCTTTGTCGTTCCGCGCTTCCTTACGCGTTGGGCTGCGCCGGGGCGGTGCTGGCTTTGGCGATGGATTCGCGCATCTCGGTGTCGGCAATGGTGTTCTTCATCTGATAGTAATCCAGGACGCCCATCTTGCCATCGCGCAGCGCGGTGGCCATGGCCTTGGGCACCTCGGCCTCGGCCTCGACGACCTTGGCGCGCATCTCCTGCACGCTGGCCTTCATCTCCTGCTCGTGGGCGACGGCCATGGCGCGGCGCTCCTCCGCCTTCGCCTGGGCGATGCGGCGGTCGGCCTCGGCCTGGTCCATCTGGAGCTGGGCGCCGATGTTGCGGCCCACGTCCACGTCCGCGATGTCGATGGAGAGGATCTCGAAGGCGGTGCCCGCGTCCAGGCCCTTGCTCAGCACGGTGCGGCTGATCAGGTCGGGATTCTCCAGCACCTGCTTGTGGGTCTCGGCCGAGCCGACGGTGGTGACGATGCCCTCGCCGACACGAGCGATGACGGTCTCTTCGCCGGCGCCGCCCACCAGACGCTCGATGTTGGTGCGGACGGTGACCCTGGCCTTGGCCCGGAGCTCGATGCCGTCCTTGGCGATGGCCGCCACGACCGGTGTCTCGATGACCTTGGGGGTGACGGACATCTGCACGGCCTCGAACACGTCGCGGCCCGCCAGGTCGATGGCGCAGGCCTTCTCAAAGGCCATGGGGATGTTGGCCCGCTGGGCGGCGATCAGGGCGTTGATGACCCTGTCCACGTTGCCGCCGGCGAGATAGTGGGTCTCCAGCTGGGTGATGTTCAGCTCCAGGCCGGCCTTGGTGGCCTTGATCAGCGGATAGACCAGTTTTTCGGGCTTGATGCGCCGGACCTTCATGCCGATGAGAGAGCGGAAGGAGATGTGTACGCCGCTGGCGACGCTGCGGATCCACATGCCCACGGGGATGAAGCGGAACAGGACCAGCAGCAGGATGACCACTACGGCGATGACGACGATGAGCAGCGGATCCGGTCCTCCCTTGGAGACTCCGCTTCCTGCGGCGTATGCGGTGCTGATGAACATGGCGAGATTCCTCCTTTATGCGTTCCGGGACGGTCCCCCGGCGGAGCGGACCAGCACTTTGCTGCCTTCCACCAGGGTGACGGTGACGTGAGTTCCCGCGGGGATGAACTCCCCGTCGGTCTGGACATTGATGCGCTCGCCGCCGATGAGGGCGATGCCGGCGGGGCGCAGGACCGTGACGGCCTCGCCCTCCTGACCGAGCAGATCCTGCAGATCATCCGCTGCCGTGAAGCCCTGCTCGGTGCCGTTCAGCACCATGTCGCTCCGGCTGATCCTGCCTTTGGAAGCGGATCGCAGGGAGATCGTCAGCAGCAGGACCGCGACGGCGACGGCGATGAGGGCCAGGATCGTGGCGGCCGTGGCGCCCTCCTTCCGGGCCATCAGCACCACGGCGACGACCTCCAGGACGATGCCGGAGATGCCGGCCAGGCCGAAGCCCGGGATGAAGACCTCGAGGATGAGGAGACCGATGCCCACCAGCGCGCAGATCAGCGCTGGCAGGTTGGCGAGAATGAAGTCGAGCATGGGATCCACCTCCTGGACGTGAGTGAGATTGAGCGCGGCGCAGGCCCCGCGTGCCGCGGGATCGGCCAGGGACTGCTGACGGTCTCAGCATAGCACGGAACGGACGGCCGCGCGAGGGCTTTTGCCCGAAAACATCATCTGCGGGGCTGAATCGTCATTTCTGGCCGCGGAAGACGGATCAGGCCAGCAGCGCTTCGGCCAGCGCTTCCAGCTGGGGGACGTCCGTGGCCTTGGGCGCGCCCTTGACGGTGACCGTCGGCTCCGGCACGGTGATGTCCTTCATCCCGGCCAGGGCTTCCTTCATGACCTTGGCCGCCATGGGAGCCCAGGAACCGTTCTCCACCAGTCCCACGGTGCGCTTCTGCCAGTTCTTGGCTTTCAGGTGGTGCAGGAAGTCCTCCATGAAGGGCATGAGCCCCGCGTTGTAGGTGGAGGCGCAGAGGACGATCTTCCCGTAGCGGAAGCAGCAGGCCAGGGCTTCGGCGGGATCCACCCGGGCCAGGTCCGCCAGCACGACGTCGGGGCAGCCCCGCTGATCGAGGATGTCCGCCAGCCGCTCCGCCACCGCGGCGGTGTTGCCGTGGAGGGAGGCGTAGGCGATGAACACGCCCTCGTCCTCCGGCGCGTACGATGCCCAGACGCCGTACTTCTCCACCGCGTGGGCGACGGCCTCGCCCGTCAGGACCGGCCCGTGCAGGGGGAGGATCTCCGCGATCTCCAGCCCGGCGGCCTTCTTCAGCACGGCCTGCACCTGCGTGCCGTACTTGCCGACGATGTTGAGATAGTAGCGGCGGGCTTCGTCGTCGTCCCACTCCGGCATGTCGTCCAGCGCGCCGAACTGCCCGAAGGCGTCGGCGGAGAAGAGGACCTTCTCCGTCTCCTCATAGCTGAGCATGACTTCCGGCCAGTGGACCATGGGGGCCATGACGAAGCGCAGGGTGTGGGCGCCCAGGGGCAGGGTCTCACCCTCCTTCACGGTGAGCTTCTTCGTCTCGCCCAGCATGAAGTAGTTGTCCAGCAGCTGGAAGGTCTTGGCGTTGCCCACGAGGGTCACGCCGGGATACAGGTCCAGGAAGGACTGCAGGGAGGACGCGTGGTCGGGCTCCACATGGGACACCACCAGATAGTCCGGGGTGCGGTCCCCCAGGGCGGCTTTCACCTTCTCCGTGAATTCGGCGGCGAAGGCCCGGTCCACGGTGTCCATCACGCAGACCTTGTCGTCCAGGATGATCCAGCTGTTGTAGCTCATCCCCGCGGGCACCTCGTACTGGCCCTCGAACAGGTCGATCTCATGGTCGTTGACGCCGATATAGCGGAAGCTTTCGGATGGCATGGCGCATCTCCTCTCTGATATATGGGTTCGGCGGCATTATACCGCATCGGGCGGGATTTGTACAGGGCCGGCATCACGCGCCGGGCCTGCCGAAGACCTGTTCCCTCAGCTTCAGCCCGGTGGGGGTCGCCGCCAGACCGCCCAGGGCGGTCTCCTTCAGCGTGTCGGGGAGCGCGTCCCCCACCTTGCGCATGGCCTCGATGCATTCATCCGCGGGGATATAGGCGGGGATGCCGGCCAGGGCCATGTCCGCGGCGGAGAAGGCGATCATCGCACCGGCGGCGTTGCGCTTGATGCAGGGGATCTCCACCAGCCCCGCCACCGGGTCGCACACCAGTCCCATCTGGTTGACCAGGGCAATGGCGCAGGCGTCGGCGCACTGCCGCGGCGTCCCCCCGTTCAGCTCCGTCAGCGCCGCGGCGGCCATGGCGGCGGCGCTGCCGCATTCCACCTGGCATCCGCCCTGGGCGCCGGCCACTCCGGCCTTCTTCGCGATCACCATGCCGACGGCGCCGGCGGTGAACATGGCCATCACGATGCGCTCGAGCGGCACGCCCCGGTCCTCGTGCATGGTCACCAGGCAGGCGGGCAGGATGCCGCAGCTGCCGGCGGTCGGCGCGGCCACGATCCGCCCCATGGAGGCGTTGCAGCAGGCCGCCGCCAGGGCCCGGCTCACGGCCCGGCTGACCTGGGGACCCAGCAGGCCGCCTCCCTGCTCCGCGTACCGCGCCATCCGCCGGCCTTCGCCGCCCGTGAGCCCGGACATGGAGCGCCGGTCCTCCCGCATCCCTTCCGCCACGGACTTCTCCATGACCATGTAGTCCAGTTCCATTTTCTCGAACAGCTCCAGCTCCGGCTGTTCCATGGCCTCCGCCTGGTCCCGCAGGGCCAGCTCGCCGATGGTGCAGCCGCGGCTCTCCGCCCCGGCGACCAGCTCCGCGATGGTGTCATAACCCAGCATCCCGTTGTCCTCCCGGTATTCTATGCTTCATACATACCCCATTTTGGCGGAAAAATCAAGACGGCATCGCAACGGTTGAGGCCGCCCCTTGCCTGTGACGGCAGGCGATCGCCAAACGGATCATCCTGCCCTCTTCCCGAGGGAAGGAGGACAGGATGCGCGGGCCCGCAGCCCCCACCCGCGGGGCCTGCGTCTTTCAAGGGGGTCCGGGGGACGCTTTCCCGCGGGAAAGCGTCCCCCGGCAGCTCTCTGTGACCCCTCCTTCCCTCGGGAAGGGGAGGCAGGGGGGATGGGCGCGCAGCCCGGCCTGTGACACCGCAAAATATCCCGGGCCGCCGGACCATCGTTTACAGCCGGGACGGTTGTAATCCGCCCGGACTTGTGGTAGAATGGCATGGAAGGCGGGCGATCCCCTGCCCGCCCCGATCTTGCACATCCGCGTCTCCATCCGAGACGGAGAAGGGAGCGTCCCATGGATCTGATTCAATCGCTGCTGCTCTTTATGGCGGTCAGCTATTCCACGGCGGTGACCGTGGCTGTGCCTCCGGAACAGATGCCGACGGCGACCCCCGCGCCGACGGCCGTGTTCGTCACCGCGACGCCCGAGCCCGACGCTCCCGGCGGGTTCACGGTCGTCACCCCCGCTCCCGCGGCGACGCCCACGCCCGCGCCCGCGCCCGAGATCACGCCGAACCGCAGCTATCGCATCCTGCGCAGGGGCGACAAGGGCGATGATGTGCGGCGGATGCAGCAGCGGCTGTCGGAACTGGGCTACCTCAACGGCAACATCGACGGCGAGTTCGGCTATCAGACCTACGCGGCGGTGCTGGCGTTCCAGAAGGCCAACGGCCTGACCCGGGACGGCGAGGCCGGCCCGGCCACGCTGACGAAGCTGTTCGAGGATCCCAACGTGATCCCCAACCTGGCGGTGATCACCCCCAGCCCCGTGCCCACGGCGACCCCCGGACCGGGCGGGCTGATCCCCGTGCCCGAGAACGGCACCGGTTCCTGGGATGCCATCCACCTGCATACCGTGCTCTACAACGGCGAGAGCATCACCGTGGCCCACGAGGGCTATCCGAACAGCGCGCCTCAGATGTGGCTGCGGGGCGAGGAACTGGTCTTCTCCCTGGATGAGCTGGCGGAAGCGGCGGGCTGGACCCTGGTCTCCGACGGCAGCGAGAACTTCAGCCTGCAGGCCGAGGGCTTCGATCTGGATGGCGGCATGCTGGAAGTCTTCCGGCCCATGCGCACCGGCGACCGGAGCTATACCGACGCCTTCGGGGTGACCGATGCCGGCAGCCCCATCGCGGTGGATCAGGGCGACGTGGTCTCGGAGAACGGCAAGTGGTATGTCTCCGCCGGCTTCCTCCGCAAGGCCCTCCATGCCGAGATCATCTGGGACGAGGACGAGAATACTGTCATCATCCGCGTCAACAGCAAGGGATACGCACATTCGAACGACTGATGTCCCCGGTGCGCGGCACGCAAAAAGGAGTCCTTCACGGGCTCCTTTTCCTTTGCAAATGTTCCGACTGACGCCGGATTCGCGCTCCGGGGGAGGACACGGGCCGGATCCTCAGCCCACGATGAGCGCCGCCGCCAGCATGCCGATCATGCACACCAGGTCCGCCCCGAGCAGGCAGATGTCCTTCTCATCGTCCTCCAGGTCCTCGAAGACGATCTGGGGCTCCTCATCCATCCAGTCCGCCATGTCGCCGTAGGAGCGGGTGGGCTTTTTCCTCGGGTTGACGCGCAGCATCATGAGCTTGGGCAGCTTCACCCCGTCCAGCCGCAGCCAGGCGATCAGGGCCAGCAGGGCAAAGAGGAAGGTCAGGACCAGAAAGCAGCTCTCCCGCAGGTCCTGGCCCGCGGCGTCGTTCAGGAAAAAGGGGATCAGCAGTCCCGCAGTCAGGGCCAGCAGGAAGCGGGTGAAGGTCATGTGGATAAAGGGCCGCAGCATATACCGCTGCAGCCTGTCCCGGAAACGTGTGCCGTTCTTCCCGGTTTTCATGCTGAAGGCCTCCTTGCGTGGGATGGGGGAGGGGAGGGACGTCACTCGGCGGTCAGCTGCAGGGGCCGCAGCAGCGCGGCCAGCGCGTCCCCGGCGGCGGGGTCCGTCTCCACGGTGTACAGGGCGGCCGTTCCCCGGCACTGAAGCCGCAGGCGGTCTGCCTTTTCCAGCCGGATGCTTTCCATGCCCGCCACGCTCTGCCCGGCGATGCCGCTGATGCGCCAGCCCTCCCGTTCAAGGGCCCCGTCCGCCCCGGCGGGCCAGATGCTGCGGACGGTGATCTCCGTGCCGCCGGAGGAGCGGTAGACCAGCGTCAGCACCCGCGCGTATCCCCCGGACACTGCCACGTCCTCCATGTGCCCCGCGGTGAGGGACAGATCGCCGTTCGGCGCGGCCATGAGCACGGGAGCGGGGAACGCGTCCAGCAGGAGGTCCAGCTCGTCCTCGCTCCGGAGGGTTTGGGACGGTCCGGGGCTGGCGAGCGGCGCCGCGTTCCGGACCGGGTCCTCCTCCTCCTGCGGATCGATGAGGATGGCCATGACGAAGAAGACCGCGGCCAGCGCTGCAAAGCACAGCACCGTCAGGATGATCCGGATCACCCGCCGGACCGACGGGCGGCGCGGCTGCTTCTCTCCCATGACAACACCCCCTGTCCGATCGCGGGATGATGGCTGCCCGGCCGCACGCGGCATCGTCCCCGGATCTCAGTTGTATTCCCAGGTCTCCTGATACGCCTTGTAGGTGGAGGTACACAGCAGGTTGCGGCTGAGCTCGTAGCCGTCCCGCTTCCACACCTGCCAGGTCTCGACCTTGTAGCCGGGGCGGGGCTTGATGACCTGCTTGCTGGTGCCGGCGGGGAGCTCGGGGTTCTGGCGGCGGGCGATGCCCACGGGCGCGGGGATGGTTTCGACCACCACGCTCTCCAGGTCGATGTACACCCCGTCCCCCAGGGTCACGCCGTAGAGGGAAACGGTGATCTGCCGGTCCTCATAGTGGGCCCAGATCCAGACCGGGTACTCGGTGTTGTTGCGCCAGACGAAGTCCGGGCTCTGCCAGTCCACGGTGGCGTCCATCCCCTTCTCCACGTAGCTGGAGGGCCAGGCGTGGGGGCTGCGGGACACGATCTCGAAGTTGCCCCGGGCCACGGCGTTGAACAGGGTGGAGGAGGTCTGACACACGCCGCCGCCCACCTCATCCACGCTCTGGCCGCCGGAGATGGCGGGGGCGGGCTTGTAGCCCTGCCGTTCGCTGCGCCGCCCCACGGTCATGTTGAAGGAGAAGCTCTCCCCGGGCATCACGCAGTGCCCGTTGATGGCGTTGGCGCTGATGCGGATGTTGGTGTTGCGGTTGGCGTTGGAGGTGGTCTTCGTGGTGAAGGTGGAGATGCGCCCCAGCCGGGCCGCCAGCTCCGCCCCGGTGACCGCCGCGTGGGTGACCTCCGGGGTGATGTATACGGTCCCGTACAGGTCTCCCCGGTCCAGGCAGGCCAGCACGGCCTCGCACACCTGCTCTCCGTCGAGGCTGGTGCCGTCGTGGTCGGGCGCCACGGTGAAGCCGAGGGTCACGGTGTCGAACGAAACGATCTCCGCGTCCACGGGCTCCACGGTGGAGGCCGCGGCGATGTCGTCCGCAAAGACGCGGATGGCCGCCCGGTCATAGGTCAGTTCCGTCTGGAAATGCACGGGCTGTTCCGCCCGGGCCTTCAGCAAGGCTTCCGTCTCGTCCAGGGCCTCCTCCCGGCCCGCCCGGGATTCCCGCAGGCTGCGCAGCCGGGTCTCGAAGGGGGTCTCGCCCTCCAGCTGCTCCGCCGGCCGCAGGGTGTTGGCGCCGGAGAGGTCGGTGCAGGGCATGTCCTCCCAGGCGTAGATCCAGGCGCTCTGCAGGACTTCATCGATGTTCCGGGTCATGGGCACCCGGTCCGATCCGATGGTGTAGATCGTCCCGCTCACATTCACCGTGACGGAGAATTCGCCGCCTCCCTCGGCGGGGATCTTCAGCAGGGCGGCGCGGGCTTCCTCCACGGTCATCCCGGAGACGTCCAGGCCGTCGATGAAGATGCCGGGGGTGAAGCGCCCCTGGTAAGACGCCAGCGTGGGCCAGCGGGCCGCGTCGTTCTCGCCCGTGCCGCCGGACATGATCCCGTTCTGCTCCGAGCGGAGACGCTGCTCTTCGGCCTTCGCGGCCCGGAAGGCGCTGACCGCATGATCGTCCCGGCGCACGATCTCCCCGTCGATCACCGCGAAGGAAGCCTTCTCCCCCCGGGAGACCTCCAGCATGACCAGCCCGCAGGCCGCCGTTCCGATCAGGCTCAGCACCGCCACGATGCACCACAGCGCCGTGTGCTTCCGTTTGGGAGGCGCTTCCACCCGGACGTGCCGGTTGCGTTCCTCCACAGTCAGCAGCTCCCGCCGGACGAGCTGCTTGCTCCGGCCCAGGGGCTCGCGAATACGTTTCATCAGATGCCTCCGTTCACGCCGCCGGGAAGCTCCTCACCGGTGCCGCATCTTGTAAGAGAGGATGTGCAGGCTGTCGCTCATGTGCACGTTGACGATGGCCGCGCCGCCGCCCTTGCCCTCCAGATCCACCGGAGCAAAGTTCCACACGGCGCCGATCCCGCAGGCCTCCAGCCGGCCGCATACGTCCTCCGCCCGGTCCGCGGGCACCGCCAGCACGGCGATGTCCGCCCGGTTCGTCTTCAGCCAGTCCGGCAGGCTGTCCATGGACAGAACGGGGATCCCGTTGACCGTGGTGCCGATCTTGGCCGGGTCGATGTCGAACAGGGCCAGCGTCCGGAATCCCTCGCGGACGAAGCTCGGATAGTGGGCCACGGCGGAGCCGATGCTGCCGGCCCCGATGATGATCATGGCGTGCTCCTCGTCCAGCCCCAGGATCCGGC
The DNA here is from genome assembly GCA_902767565.1 of uncultured Eubacteriales bacterium. Taxonomy (GTDB): domain Bacteria; phylum Bacillota; class Clostridia; order Christensenellales; family Aristaeellaceae; genus RUG11272. Next base: position 131,262 of record CACXHY010000003.1, read on the forward strand.
GGATCTCGTTCTTCAGTTCGGTCACGTTGTAGCCGTAGCCCTGCCGCCCGAACCCGCCGAAGCAGTTGATATCCTGGCGGATCTGAGAGGGCGTCTGGCGCATCCGTTCTCCCAGATCGCCGGATGAGATCTGAAGGACGCCCTCCGCCTCGAGCGCGCACAGATGGCGGTAATAGGCCGGCAGCCGCCGGATCACCGCTTCCGAAACATACTGTCGCATTTCCGGTGTCCTCCCGTTATGCAGGATGGGATAAAGGATGGTGCGGGGCCGCTCACGTCCCGCTTTCAGAGGGTCCCGGGCCGTCTTCGCCGGCGTCGGATCCCGGGAGAGGGGACGGCTCCCCGGCTTCGGTCCCATCCTCCGGGACCTCTTCCGCGGCCGGCGTCTCCGGCTCCGCCTCTTCCGGCAGGTCCGTCAGGGTGGCAAAGTCCGCCCGGGGGATCGGCTGACGCTCATCCGGCGCCGAACGGAACAGCCGCAGGACCGTCTCCTCGCCCCCGCGGATATCCCGGAGCAGCAGGGTGTCGCCGGTGATCTGCACCAGCTTGAAGGCGTCCGCTCCGTCGATCCGCAGCGTGTAATCCAGGATCTCGTAGGACCGGGAGAGCCCGTCCTCGGAGAGCGTGCCGTTCTTGCGGAGGATCATGGTGTGGGTGCGGTCCTCGTTCTGCCAGGTCCCCAGCACCCGCCAGGCCGTGCGGCTCTCCAGCATGGCCTTCCCCTCCGGTGTGTCGGCGCAGCGCTGCAGATAGGGGTATGCCTGCTCCCAAAGGTCGGGATCGCCGCTCTCTGTCAGCCGCGTGGCCTCCGCCAGGCAGGCCTGCCGGTGCAGGTCCCGGACCCACGCGTATTCCGCGGGCACGTCCCGCTGCACCACGGTGTCCAGCATCCAGGCCGCGGCGGCGTACTCGCCCTTTTCCATGGCGGCCCGGGCCAGCTCCCCGGGATTCCCGTAGACCTGCTGCTGGATCTCCCGCAGGCGTTCGGCGCTGTCCTCGTAATCACCCAGCATGGTGTAGAGGGACGCCGCTTCGGTGAGGTTCCCCGCTGCCAGCGCGTCGCCCGCCAGACCGTAGAGCAGCCCGCGGCCGCGCTCGGGGGCGTCCAGATAGTCCCCCAGGCCCAGGAAGCGGTCGGCGGCGGCGCGCCGGCTGCCCTCCGCCAGCAGCGCCTCGGCCATGGCGTAGTCGCAGGCCTTGACCCGGGTGGGGCAGTCCGCGTAGCTCCCCAGGGCCGAGAAGCGCTCCTTGGCCCCCGTATAGTCCCCGTTCTCAAACATCTGCTGCGCCATGCGGTAGCGCACCTGCTTGAGCTGCGTGGGGCTGTTCTCGTAATCGCCCAGTTCCACATAGATGGCTTCGGCCTCGGGGAGGGAGCCGGCGGCTTCCAGGGCCAGGGCCTGCCGGTAGCGGGCCTGCATGGCCTTCCGCGGCGCGTCCCGGTAGGCGCCCAGGGTGTGGAAGGTCTCCCACGCGGAGGCATAGTCTCCGTCCTCCAGCAGCGCCAGGGCCTCGGCGTAGCGGGCATCCTTGCCCCGACTCCGGCTGTCCCGGTAGTCCCCCAGGTCCTCGAAGCCCGCGGCGGCCACGCCGTATTCGCCCCTGCGCGCGGCGGCCCGGGCTAGCTGGTACATGCATTCCTGCCTGCGTTCGGCCGCGTCCTCATAGTCCTCGGGCAGGAGGATCAGCAGCTGCAGGGCCGCGCTGTATTCCATATCCTTCTGGTACGCGCAGGCGTCCTCGTACAGGCACCGGTCCCGAAGCTCTGCGGCTTCCGCGTCGTCCGCCGGGAGGCGCTCCAGGATCCCGCGGGCGGCGGCCCACTGATGAGCGTCTGCCTGCTCCCGGGCGGCGGCCATGACGCAGGCGTGCCGGCGCTCGTCCGCGTCCAGCTTTCCGGGGATCATGGCGAACAGGTCGGCGGCGGCGAGCCAGTCATGCGCCTCCTGCAGCTCCACGGCGGGGCTGTAGATGCAGGCCACGACCCGCTCGCCCGCGTCGGAATAGTCGCCGGCCTTTGCGAAAGCCTCGCCGGCGGCCAGGGGGTCCCCGGCCTCGTAAAGGGCTTCTCCCTGCCGGTAATAGACCTCCCGAATCCTCTCCGCGGTGTCGGCATAGTCCCGCAGCTCCTCCCGCTGCAGCCAGGCCAGCGCGGCTTCGTAGTCCCCGGCCTCCATGGCCCGGATGCCCGGGGTGTACAGGCACAGGGGCTGCCGTTCCGCGGCATCCTCATAATCGCCGAGCGCGCCGAAAGCGGCGTAGGCTTCCTCCCAGCTCCCGCCCTCGAAGAGCCCCACGGCCCGCTGGTAATCGCAGCGCAGGATCATGGACTCGCTGTCGCCGTAGCTCCCCAGGCGCACAAAGGCGGCCCGCGCCTCGGTGGTGCGGCCTTCGTTGAGAAGACCGACCGCCTGCTGGTATTCGGCCTGCCTGGCCATGGCCGCGCTGTCCTTGTAGCCCTCGAGGGCGAGGAAGGCGGCCCAGGCGGCATCCGCCTTCCCCTCGCTCAGCAGGGCGTGGGCCTTGCGGTATGCGGCTTCCTTCGCCAGCTCCACGGCGTCCCGGTAATCGCCCATGCCGGCAAAGGCCTCCGCGGCCTCGTCGAAGCGTCCGGCATCCAGATCGGCAGCGGCGGCGCGGTAAGCCTGCAGCGGCTGCCACCAGCGGGTCCAGGCCAGGTATCCGCCTCCGGCCAGCAGGGCCAGCGCCGCCAGCAGGACAAAAGTCTTCCGGACCCGGTGCCGGTTCCGCCGCACGTGATCGTCGGTGCTGCCGGAGCCCAGGCGGTCGGATGCCTCCGTGGCCTTGGCCAGCCGCTCCTCCTGCCGTGCCATGGCTTCGGCCACGGCGTCCCGGTTGAAGTGGGTGAACACGTCGGCCCGGAGCCTTCCGCAGCGGACGCAGGCCTCGCCCGTCAGCGCGTTGGGCCGCCCGCAGACGCACAGCCAGTGGGTCTCGGCCAGCACCGGATACCCGATGGCGTCGTCTCCGGCGATGTAGCGCAGGGTGTTGAGCGCGCGGCCCCGGCGCAGGGCGTTGGTCCGGTATTCGATGAGGCTGTCCCGGCTCTTCCGCCAGACCAGGCCGTCGGCGAACCACAGCTTCTCGACGCTGACCTCCACCCGCTCCGGGCGGGGCTCCAGCATCTCCGGGGGGATGGACAGGAGCACGGGAAAAGACTGGCCCGGGACGCCCTCCACTTCATGGCGGCGCTCCACCAGCCGCTGCAGCTCTTTCCCGGAGGCATCCGTGAAGATCAGCATCAGTTCCACCGCGGCGACGGGATCGCCGCCCAGGTTGTACATCGTGATCTCGCAGGGTTCCTCCGCCTTATCCGGAAGCCGGCAGCGCCAGACTTCCGCCGGGCAGTTCAGATCAGCCTTCATACCGAAACCTCACAGCGGCGCGGCTGCCGCATCAGGGGATGTAGACGGTGACGTCCGTCACGTCGAACATCTCGATCGTGACCATCAGCACCACCTGCCTGCCGTCCGCCAGGGTCAGGCCGTAGCGCAGGATGGCGTCGGCGTTGTCGCCGTACTCGGCGGTGGCCCAGTTTCCCCGGCCGGGCGTGCCGTACAGGGTCTCCACATTGCCCTCCAGGCCCCCCTCGCCGAAGCGGAAGCGCTGGGTGGCCAGGGTCAGGCTGTCTCCCACCCGCAGCGCGCGGGGCCCCTCGAGGGTGCCGCCGGTGATGCTGAAGGAGCGCAGGGTCCGGCTGCCGTCGGCGCCGGTGAGGAAGACCAGCTCGCAGTCCTCGTAGCCCAGGACGAACAGCGCCTCGCCGCCGTCCTCCGGCGCGTCCTCAAAGTCGGGAGCGCCGAGGACCTCCAGGGCCTCCTCGGGCGTGCAGGTCAGGAAATCGATGCCCGCAAAGTGCAGATCGTCCTCCTCGAAGGGCGACAGGGACGCTCCGTCCGCGGAGGAGGGGACCAGGGTGTAGCCGGAGAGCCGGGAAGCCGCCTCGATGCTCTCGGTCTCCGAGCTGACCTCGTCCGCCGTGACCCGCCGCTGCAGACCGTAGGCGCGCACGGCCACCACGGTGTTCTGCTGCAGGGTGTACACCAGACCGGCGTCCGTGTAGCGGCCGTCCTCCAGGGGCATGTGCACGGCGTACTGCACCGTGTCCACCCACTGGCCGTCGCGCTGGACCATGCCCCACCAGATTCCGTCGGAGAGCGTGCCGCCCAGGTACAGGCAGGCTTCCTCCCGGCTGCCGTCCAGATGCGGGTTTTCATTATAATAGCTGTCCAGCAGGCGCTGCAGGGTGAACAGCGTGTTGGTGCCCCGGGGCGCCGCCACCGCGTCGTCATACACCACGGCCGCCTGCAGCACGCTGCCGCTGTCCCGGTTGGGCTGGCTGAAGTACAGCGTGCCGAAATCATAGACGAAGGCGTACCCGTCGTCGGTGTAGGATGCGGGATCGGAGGGGTCGTTGTAGGGCTCCATGCCCTCGCTCATCTCCAGCAGCCCCTCGGCCCATTCCTGAAGCTCCACCCAGGACAGCGGGTCCGCCCCGTTGTCCGCCCCGAGAGCGGAAGCGCAAAAGGCGCAAAGCGCCAGCGTCAGCAGCAAAGCGGTCATTCTCCGAATCATGGCGATCTCTCCCATTCCGGTTCTGCGGTCTTTCCTGTCCGGATACAGATACCCGCATACATTATAGCGTAGATCCTTCACAACCGCAAGAGTATTTTTCGTTTTGATTAAGTCTTTGTTACGGAAACTTAACATATGCTTGGAAAAGGGCGGTCTTGCGCCGGTACGGGCGATTTGCTATAATTCTTCCAAACCGGCACACCGACGAGGATCAGGAGATGAAAACCGCATGGAACTGCTGCCGAGACCTCTGCACACGCAGCCGCTGGAGGGGACGTTCGTCCTTCGCTGCGGCATGTCCGTCACCCTGGCGGACGCGCCCGCCGAAAGCATGACGGCGGCGCGTTTCCTGCAGCGCGAGATCCGGGAAGCCGCCGGCCTGGAGCTGCCGATCCTGCGGAGCGGGACGCCCGGGGGCCTGGCGCTGCGCTGCGACCCGGACCTTACGCCCCGGGAGATCGCGTACCGCCTGCGGATCCTCCCGGACGGCATCGGCATCACGGGCCGGGACCCGGAAGCCCTGCAGTGGGGCGTGATGACGCTGGCCCAGCTGGTGCGGCTCCACGGCGGCGCGCTGCCCTGCCTGGAGATCGGGGACGCCCCGCGCTTCGCACGGCGTGGCTACCTGCTGGACGTGTCCCGGGGCCGGGTGCCGACCCTGGCGCAGCTGAAGCGCACGGCGGACACGCTGGCCCTGCTGAAGATCAACGAGTGGCAGCTGTATGTGGAGCACACCTACCTCTTCCGCGGGCAGAGCGAGGCCTGGCGCGGGGACACCCCCCTGACCGCGGAGGACATCCTGGAGCTGGACGCCTACTGCCGGGACCTGCACATCGAGCTGGTGCCGGCCCTGGCCTGCTTCGGGCACATGCAGCGGATGCTGTCCACCCGCACCAACGAGGCCCTGTGCGAGCTCCCCGGCGCGGACCGGCCCCGCTTCCTCATGGCGGACATGATGCTGCACCACACCCTGAATCCCGCCGATCCCCGGAGCCTGCCCTTCGCCCTCGGCCTGATCGACGAATACCGGGCCCTGTTCACCAGCCGCCGCTTCAACATCTGCTGCGACGAGACCTTTGATCTGGGCAAGGGCCGCTCGGCCGCCTCCGGGACGGGCGAGAAGGAGCTGTACATCGGCTTTGTGGCCGCGCTGTGCCGGCATCTGCTGGAGCAGGGCGTCACCCCGCAGTTCTGGGGCGACATCCTCCTGCGGCAGCCGGAGACCGCGGTCCGCCTCCCGGAGGGCACGGTCTGCCTGAACTGGGGCTACGCCGCCGACGTGGAGGAGGCGCAGGCCGCGGCCATCGCCCGGACCGGCCTCCCGCAGATGATGTGCCCCGGCATCTCGAGCTGGAACCGGCTGATCCCGGATTACGGCACTGCCTTCCGCAACATCCGGGCCATGAGCGGCTACGGGCTGAAATACGGGGCGCTGGGCATCCTCAACACCGACTGGGGCGACTTCGGCCACCTGTGCGATCCCCTCCTGGCCCTGCCCGGCATCGCCTGCGGCGCGGCCTTTGCCTGGGATCCCGGCGAGACGGACGCGGAAGAACTGTACCGCCGCGCGGGACGCCTGCTGTACGGCCCCGGAGGCGCGGAGGCCATGGACGCCCTTCTGCGGATCTCCGCCTGTGAGCGCTTTTCCTGGTGGGACGCGGTGCTGTGGGCCGAGGCGGAGGACGGCGCGGTGCGGGACCGCCACCTGGCCGGGCTGCGGCAGGCCGGCCAGCAGCCGGATCTCACGCCCTCCCGGGAGATCGCGGCGGCCCTGGCCGACCTGAACCGCACAGCCCCGTCCCTGAACGAATGCGGCCGGGAGATGCTGCGGGCCGCCCACATCGCCGCGGAGGGCATCGATATCCTCGAGCGGGCGGGAGACTGCGCGGCCTTCGGGCCGCGGGACCGGGGCACGGCCGTCGCTGGCGAACTGGAGACCTGGTTCCGCCTTTTCTCCGCCCGCTGGCGGGAGGTCGCCCGGGAAGGACAGCTGAAGGAGACCTTCCGCGTGATCGAGACCTGGGCGGACCGCCTGCGCGGGCGGGATAGGGAGAACATGGCGGGGACCCTGTGAACGCGGTCCCGCCGTCGGAGAGCAAAGCGCGGCCCGGCAAAAAACCCTTGCGGCGGGGGTGGATTTGGAGTATCATGGATGCGTTGGACATGACCGTCAGAAAGGACGATGATGCGCATGGGCTTCATTCTCAGCTGCTGCTCCGCCGCGGATCTGCCCCGGGAGGTGCTGGATCGCCGCGGCATCCGCTTTATCAGTTTCCGCTACCGTCTCGGGGACAGGGAGTACCCCGACGATCTGGGCAGGACCGTTTCCTACCCCGATTTCTACGAGGCCATGATCCACGGCGCGGAGACCCACACCAGCCGCCTGAATGCCGACGAATACGAGGCCTATTTCGAGGGCTTCCTGAAGGACGGACAGGATGTGCTGCACCTGGTGCTCTCCAGCGGCATCACCTCGTCCTTCGAGTCCGCGGAGGAGGCCGTCGCCCGGCTTCGGCCCCGGTATCCGGAGCGCAAACTGATCGTCGTCGACTCTCTCGCGGCCTCCGGCGGCTTCGGCCTGCTGACCCTGCTGGCCGCGGACCGGCGGGATGAGGGCATGGGCATCGAGGAGACCGCCGCCTGGGTGGAGGCCAACAAAAAGCGGATCCACCACTGGTTCTTCTCCACCGACCTGACCTTCTACATCAAGGGAGGCCGGGTGGGCAAGGTCTCCGGCTTCATGGGCAGGATGCTGAACATTTGCCCCCTGCTGAACGTGGACTTCATGGGCCGCCTGATCCCCCGGGAAAAGATCCGCACCAAGCGCAAGGCCATCCGGGTGACGGCGGAGCACATGGAGCGCTATGCCGAGAACGGCGCCGACTACAGCGGCAAGTGCATCATCAGCCACTCCTACTGCCCGGAGGACGCCAAAGCCCTGGCGGATCTGGTCACGGAGATGTTCCCGAAGCTGGACGGTCCGGTGATGATCACGGACATCGGCTCCACCATCGGCGCGCATTCCGGCCCGGGCACGGTGGCCCTGTTCTTCGTCGGGAGTGAGCGTGTTGACTGATCTGCGGCTCGCGCCCCCGGAGGACGGCCTGCGGGTGATCCGGCGGCTGAACGAGGCCGGCCACGAGGCCTGGTTCGTGGGCGGATGCGTCCGCGACGGGCTGCTGGGCCTTGCCCCCAAGGACTGGGACATCTGCACCGACGCCCGCCCGGAGGAGATGGCGGAAGCCTTCGCCGGCTGGCATGTGGTGGAGACGGGGCTGAAGCACGGCACGCTGACGGTGATGCTGCGGCACCGGCCCTACGAGGTCACCACCTTCCGGCTCGACGGCGCCTACACCGACCACCGGCATCCGGACACCGTGACCTTCACCGCGGACCTCGCGGAAGACCTGCGCCGCCGGGACTTCACCGTCAACGCCATGGCCTGGCACCCAGAAAAAGGCCTGGCGGACCTCTTCGGCGGACGGGAGGACCTGGAGAAGCGGCTCATCCGCTGTGTGGGGGACCCCGGGGAGCGCTTCGGGGAGGACGCCCTGCGCATCCTGCGGGGCCTGCGCTTCGCCGCCTGCTACGGCTTCTCCGTGGAGCCCGGCACCGCCTCGGCCATGCGCGCCATGGCGGGGGACGTGGAGATGGTGGCCGGGGAGCGCGTCCGCGTCGAGACGGAAAAGCTCCTCTGCGGCAGGGACGCGGCCCGGATCCTGCGGGACTTCGCCGGTGTGGTGACGGACGTTTTCCCGCCGCTCAGGCCCATGGTGGGCTTTGACCAGCGCAGCCCCTGGCACCGATACGATGTCTGGGAGCACACGGTGCGGGCGGTGGAGGCCGCCGCCCCGGAACCGCTGCTGCGCTGGACCATGCTCCTGCACGACGCGGGAAAGCCCGCCGCCTTCTTCACCGACGGGGAGGGCGTGGGCCACGCCTACGGCCACCAGAAGATCTCGGCGGAGATCGCCGCGAGCCTCTTCGACCGCATGCACTTCGACACCGCCACCCGGGAACGGGCCCTGCTGCTGATCCGGTGGCACGACGTCAAAATGCGGGCGGAGCGGAGGCCCCTCCTGCACCTGCTGAACCGCTTCGGCGAAGAGGCCGTGCGGCAGCTGATCGAGGTCCACCGGGCCGACGAGACCGCCAAGGGCACCTCCCCGCGGGGGGATGCGGATGCGTGGGCGGAGGAGATCACCGCTGCGCTGGACGCGCTGCTGGCGGAACAGCCCTGCTTCACCCTGGCCGCCCTGGCGGTGAGCGGCAGGGACCTGATCGCCGCGGGCATGAAGCCCGGAAAGGCGCTGGGGGAGACCCTGCAGCGGCTGCTGACCGCCGTCATCGAAGGGGAAGCCCCGAACGAGCGGGAGGCCCTGCTGGCCCTCGCCGCACGGATCGACCGATAAGACCGGGCACGGCCCGCATATGATATGAGGAGGAATGAACTTTGAAGATCGGCTGCGTGAAGGAGATCAAGAACAACGAGTTCCGTGTGGGACTGACCCCGGACAATGTGCTGGCCTACGTCAAGGCGGGGCACCATGTGTATATGGAGAAGGGCGCGGGCTTCGGCTCCGGCTTCACCGACAACGAGTATGTGGACGCGGGGGCTTCCCTGATCGACAATGCCGCCGACGTGTGGCACCTGTCGGAAATGATGGTGAAGGTGAAGGAGCCCCTGCCGGAGGAATACCCGCTCTTCCATGAAGGGCTGATCCTCTATACCTACCTGCACCTGGCGGCCGACAAGGAGCAGATGGACGCCCTGCTGCGGGGCCGCGTGAAGGCGGTGGCCTACGAGACCATCCAGGAGGCGGACGGCTCCCTGCCCTGCCTGGCGCCCATGAGCCAGATCGCGGGCCGCCTCTCCATCCAGGAGGGCGCCAAGTATCTGGAAAAGAAGTTCGGCGGCGAGGGCATCCTGCTGGCGGGCGTTCCCGGCACCCCGAAGGCAAACGTGGTCATCCTCGGCGGCGGCACCGTGGGCATGAACGCCTGCAAGATCGCCGTAGGCATGGGCGCGAACGTCACCATCCTCGACGTGAACCTCCGCCGGCTGGAGGAGCTGGACAACATGTTCGGCGCCCACATCCAGACCCTGGTGTCCAACGACAGCAACGTGGAGCGGGTCCTGCGGGACGCGGACCTGGTGATCGGCTCGGTGCTGATCCCCGGCGGCTCCACCCCCAAGCTCTTCAAGGCGAAGTACCTGTCCGAGATGAAGGACGGCGCGGTCTTCGTGGACGTGGCCATCGACCAGGGCGGCTGCGGCGAATCCAGCCGCGTCACCACCCATGACGACCCGGTCTACATCCTCGACGGCGTGGTGCACTACTGCGTGGGCAACATGCCCGGCGCGGTGCCGCGCACTTCCACCATCGCCCTGACCAACGCCACGCTGAAATACGGCCTGCAGATCGCCGGGCAGGGCCTGGAGGAGGCCTGCCGCCGGAACCCCGCCGTCGCCGCGGGCGTCAACTGCTATCTCGGCTCCATCGCCAACGCCAACGTGGCGGCTGCCCACGGCCGGGACTACACCCCCCTGGCCGACCTGATCTGAGCACACGAGACAGAGGAGGAATCACCCATGGAACTGCGCACCGCTTCGTCTCCCCGCGACGTGAAGCACTACGACACGGCCCGCCTGCGGGAGGAATTCCTGATCCGGGGCCTCTTCCCGGCGGATGACGTGAAGATGGTCTACAGCCACATCGACCGCATCATCACCGGCGGCGCCATGCCCGTGAAGGAGACCCTGACCCTGGCGGCGGGCGACGAGCTCCGGGCCGAATACTTCCTGCAGCGGCGGGAAATGGGCATCATCAACATCGGCGGCCCCGGCACCGTCACCGTGGACGGAACGGCCTACGCCATGCGCAGCCGCGACGGCATCTACATCGGCCGCGGCTCGAAGGACATCGCCCTGCGCAGCGAGGATCCCGCGAATCCCGCCAAGTTCTACTTCAATTCCTGCCCCGCTCACCGGGAGTACCCCACCGTGCTCATCCGGCCCGAGGACTGCGTGCGGGTGGAGCTGGGGAGCCTGGAGACCGCCAACCACCGCACCATCTGCAAGTACATCCTGCCCGGCCAGGTGGAGAGCTGCCAGCTGGTGATGGGCATGACGCACCTGGAGCCCGGCAGCGTGTGGAACACCATGCCCTGCCACACCCACGACCGCCGCATGGAGGTCTATCTGTACTTCGATCTCCCCGAGGACGCCTTCGTCATGCACTTCATGGGGGAGGGCACCGAGACCCGCCACATCATCATGCGCAACGAGGAAGCCGTCATCAGCCCCTCCTGGAGCATCCACTCCGGCGCTGGCAGCCGGAACTACACCTTCATCTGGGGCATGTGCGGCGAGAACCAGGACTTCGACGACATGGACGGCATCGACACCAAAGATCTTCTCTGATCCGCCGGGACCGGCACGACCGCAGACAAACGACCCAAACGCGAAAGGAGAACGCTCATGGACCTGAAACAGTTTTCCCTCGAGGGCAAAGTCGCCCTGATCACCGGCGCTTCCTACGGCATCGGCTTCGCCATTGCCTGCGCCATGCATGAGGCCGGCGCCGCGATCGTCTTCAACGACATCAGGCAGGATCTGGTCGACAAGGGGCTCGCCGCCTACAGGGAGAAGGGCATCGAGGCCCACGGCTACGTCTGCGACGTCACCGACGAGGACGCCGTGAACGCCCTGGTGCGGAAGGTGGAGGCCGAGGTGGGCGTCATCGACATCCTGGTCAACAACGCCGGCATCATCAAGCGCATCCCCATGACGGAGATGACCGCCGCCCAGTTCCGCCAGGTCATCGACGTGGACCTGAACGCCCCCTTCATCGTGGCCAAGGCCGTCATCCCCTCCATGATCAAAAAGGGCCACGGCAAGATCATCAACATCTGCTCCATGATGTCCGAGCTGGGCCGGGAGACCGTTTCCGCCTACGCCGCGGCCAAGGGCGGCCTGAAGATGCTCACCCGCAACATCTGCTCCGAGTACGGCGAGTACAACATCCAGTGCAACGGCATCGGCCCGGGCTACATCGCCACCCCCCAGACCGCGCCGCTGCGGGAGCGCCAGCCCGACGGCAGCCGTCATCCCTTCGACTCCTTTATCGTCGCCAAGACCCCCGCGGCCCGCTGGGGCGAGGCGGAGGACCTGGGCGGCCCCGCCGTCTTCCTGGCCTCCGACGCCTCCAACTTCGTCAACGGCCACATCCTGTATGTGGACGGCGGCATCCTGGCCTACATCGGCAAGCAGCCCGGCTGATCGGCCGGAAGGGAAGCCCGCGGAAAGACGCGCTGACACTGCTCCGGCAGCGCCGGCGCGCCTTTTTTCGCCCGCCGGGGCCGGACCGCGCACGCGGGAAAACAGGACCGTGTCAAGAAAGCCCGGCGACAGATGACCGTCCCCGCCCGCTCAAAACCGTCTCAAAACCGCCGCTCCGGCCGCCCGAAAATTCGCTCTTGCCTTTTGGCACGGTCTGTGCTATCATTGACAGGCATCTTAAAGGGGGTATTTCCAAATGGTTGCACTCTATATCATCGTCATTCTCGCCGCGCTCTTCATGGTCGTCACCGTGCTCCTGCAGAGCAGCAACGCCAAGGGACTCGGCGCCATCGCGGGCGAAGTGACCGCCAACATGAACAAGAAGCAGGCCGCTTCCGTCGACGCGAAGCTGGCCATGGGCACCAAGATCGCCGCGGGCGTGTTTATCGCCGCGTGCCTGCTGATCTGGATCCTCGGCTGAGCGGACAGAAGACCCTCCCTCCGTCCGCGGGGGGAGGTTTTTGCGTGACGGAAGAAAGCCGGAAACAAACCCTTCCACGCGCGCCGCGATTGTGGTATGATAACCTGAGACCATATGACAAGGAGGGACTCCCATGATCATGCGATTCCCCGGCGGACGCCGCAAGGCCCTGACCCTCTCCTACGACGACGGCGTGGAGCAGGACCGGCAGCTGCTGGACATTCTGGACGAGCACGGCCTCAAGTGCACCTTCAACCTGAATACCGGCTGCTTTCCGCCCGAAGGCCATGTCTGGCCCGAGGGGCAGATCCACCGGCGCCTGACGAAGAGCGCGGCCCTTGCGCTGTACGGTCACGGTCACGAGGTGGCGGTGCACACCCTGACCCATCCCGACCTGACCCAGCTGCCCGCGAACGAGATGGTCCGGGAGATCCTGGGCGACCGGCAGAACCTGGAGGCCATGTTCGGCGGCATGGTGCGCGGCGCGGCCTATCCCTTCGGCACCTACAGCGACGAGACCGTGGCGGCCCTGCGGGCGTGCGGCATCGTCTACTGCCGCACGGTGAACTCCAGCCACTGGTTCGGCATCCCCGGGGACTGGCTGCGGCTGCAGCCCACCTGCCATCACGACGACGCCATGCTGGACAGCCTGTGCGACCGGTTCCTGGCGGACACCTTCTACGCCAACAGCGGGCTGTTCTATCTGTGGGGCCATGCCTATGAGTTCGAGGCCCACGACAACTGGCAGCGGATCCGGGATTTTGCCGCGCGCATGGGCGGACGCGATGACATCTGGTACGCCACGAACATCGAAGTGTACGACTACGTGGACGCCTGGAAGCGGCTGATCGTCTCGGCGGACGGAAAGCGTGCGTACAACCCCGCGGCGGTCACGCTGTTTGCGGAGACCGGCGGAGAAGTCCGCGAGATCGCCCCCGGCGCGGTGATCGCCCTGTGAGGGAAGAAAACGGCGATCCCGTTCGTTGGATCTGCGAACACATGAATGCGACCCGGAGGCACCCATGACCAGAGAACGGAAGGAACCGATCCCCGATTTCGGCGGGCAGTACATGGACGGAGCGTACGGCGAAGCGCCGGACGCCGCTTTTGCCGCGCCCGCGGGGGATCCGGCCTTCCCGGCGGAGGACGGATACCGAGCCCCGGAGGCCGGCCCGCCTGAATGGTACGCGGACGACGGCGCCCCCGCACAGGAGGATCCGCCTGCGTCCGCCGGGTGGGAACCGCCCCTGGACGACGCCCTGACCGAGCGCCGCTCCATCTTCCGGCCCCGGCAGCGCAAGCCGCATTTCATCCTGAGCGTGGCGGTGAACGTGATCCGGGTGCTGGCGGTGCTGGCCCTGCTGGCGGTCGTCGCCGGCATCGGCATCGTGGCCGGCATCGCCAAGGGCTATGTGGAGACCGCGCCGACCCTGAACACCCAGGTGATCGACGAGCAGGCCCAGACCTCTTTCATCTATGACAACAAGGGCGATCTGATCGCCGAATACAAGGGCACCGAGAACCGCGTGATGGTGATGCTGGCCGCGATGCCCCCGGACCTGCAGCACGCCTTCGTGGCGGTGGAGGACGCCCGGTTCTACGCGCACAACGGCGTGGACATCAAGCGCATCGGCGGCGCCTTCATCTCCAACCTCTCCGGGAACTCCACCCAGGGCGGCTCCACCATCACCCAGCAGCTGATCAAGAACACCATGCTCTCCTCCGAGCAGAGCTACAAGCGCAAGATCCAGGAGGCGTATCTGGCCATCCAGCTGGAGCAGACCCTGGAGCAGCAGTACTATGACGAAATGAACCCCGACGGGGCGGTGCTGAGCGAGGCGGAGGAGACGGCCGTCCGGGCGGAGGCCAAGCGCCGCGCCAAGGACGCCATCCTCGAGAACTACATGAACACCATCTGGCTGGGGGAGAACTACTACGGCGTGCAGGTGGCGGCCCGGGGCTACTTCGGCAAGGAGATGAAGGACCTGACCCTGCGGGAGTGCGCCATGCTGGCCGGCCTGGCCAACAGCCCCTACTACTACAACCCCCGCCGGAACCTCTACACCCGCCACAAGGAGGGCGTGGACTATGTGGCCATCACCAACGACCGCACGGACTATGTGCTGCGGCGGATGCTGGAGTGCGGCTACATCACCGAGGAGGAATACCGGGCGGCGCTGGACCCGTCCACGGCCCACGTGCTGGAGACGGATCCCAACACGGCCTCCGGCATGTATCCCTATCCGCACTATGTGGAATACGCGGTGAGCGAGGTCGTGGACATCTTCCTGGAGCTGCGCGGGCTGGAGGATACGCCCGCCAACCGCGCAGCCATGGAGCAGGAATTCCGCACCGGCGGCTACCGGGTGCAGCTGGCCATCGACACGGAGGTCCAGGAGGCGGTGCAGTCCACCCTTTCCGGCTGGACGGGCTACCCCTCTCTCCGGGATCCCTCCGATAAGGTCTATCGGGCCTCCAATGGCGACGGCACCTACACCGAGATCGTGCAGCCCCAGGCGGCCGCGGTGGTGCTGGATTACCACACGGGCGAGATCGTGGCCATCGTGGGTTCCCGCGACACGCCCACCGCCCGCAAGACCCTGAACCGCGCCACCGACATGCGGATGCCTGTGGGCTCCTCCATCAAACCCCTGACGGTCTACGCGCCGGCCCTGGAGCGGGGGCTGTCTCCCGCCAGCGTGGTCTTCAACATGCCCCTGCCCATTTCCGGCTGGCGGAACGCGAAGGGGCAGGACTCCTGGCCCACCAACTACGGCGGCGGGGGCTACACCGGGCCCATCACCCTGCGGGAAGCCATCCGCCGGTCCTACAATACCGCCGCGGCCTACACCATGATGTCCGTCGTGGGCGTCTCCCGGGCAGTGGACTATCTGCACCAGATGGGGGTGGACGACGCCCACATCGACGCGACGCCCTTCGGCGTGACGCTGGGCTCCAGCGGCATCACTCCGCTGCAGATGGCGGTGGCCTACGGCACCCTGGCCAACGGCGGCGTGTATATCGAACCCATCTCCGTCATCGGCATCTCCGACAGCGATGGCAAGGTCATCTGGGACGGCAGGCAGCATCAGGAGCGCCGGATGGTCTTCTCCCGCTCCACCGCCTACATGATCGTGGACATGATGACCACCGTCGTGGAGAGCGGCACCGGCACCGGCGCCAAGATCAAGGGCCAGCATGTGGCCGGCAAGACCGGGACCAACTCGGACCAGCGCGGCGTGACCTTCGCCGGCTTCACCGGATACTACAGCTCCTGCGTGTGGGTCGGCCACGACAACTACAAGCCCCTCTCCAGCAAGACCACCGGCTCCGGCGCGGCGGCCCCCCTGTGGAAGGCCTACATGGAAAAGATCCACAAGGGCAAGAGCGACCGGGCCATCATGGAGGGCGATCCGAGCCAGTACGGCCTGGTATACGCGGAGACCTGCAAGGTCTCGGGCCAGCTGGCCACCGACGCCTGCCGGGCGGACAGCGATCACGGCGTCGTCCGGGATCTGTGGCGAAGCGGGACCCAGCCCACGACCTCCTGCCAGATGCACACCGCAGAGACGGTCTGCGCCGACAGCGGCATGATCGCCGGCCCCTACTGCCCCAATCCGGTGACCCGGGCGGTGGTGAGCATCCCCCACAACCACCCGCTGGAGCCATTCCTCGGCACCGGCTACGAGAGCGATCTGCGCAAGTACCTGAACCTGTCCTCCTCGTCGGGCGGGCAGACCTGCACCCTCCACACCGGCTATGAGCAGCAGATGCCCGGATACGGCGACTACACCGACCCGGGCTACACAGACCCGGGCTACACGGATCCCGGCTACACGGATCCGGGCTACGCAGACCCGGGCTACATCCAGCCCTCCGGCGGCTCGGCCTACGAGGCCACCGCATGGGATCTGCTGGGGCAGGCCCAGGGCATGCTGAGCACCATGGATCCCAACAGCGCCTGGGCCATCGCCCTTTCCGGCGCCATCGCCAACCTGCAGGGGATCCTGAACAGCGGCTATTATGACGAAAGCACTCTGGTGAGCGCCATCGGCCTGCTGACCCAGGTCATGGCGGGGATCTATTGACAGACAGGAGAAAACGATGCCGACGATCTACCTGATCGGTGACTCCACCGTGGACACGGCCGCCGAGCCATTCCGGGGCTGGGGCTGGGCCTTCCCGCTCTATGTCAGGGAAGGGATCGCCGTGGAGAACCACGCCGCCTCCGGGCGTTCCAGCCGCTCCTTCCGGGAGGAAGGGCGCTTCGGGCCCGTCCGGGAGAAACTGCAGGCCGGCGACATGCTGCTCATCCAGTTCGGCCACAACGACGAGAAGGACGACGAGCGGCACACGGATCCGGAGACCACCTATACCGCGGAGCTGCGCGCCTACTGCGAGGCGGCGCTGGCCGCCGGCGCGCTGCCCGTGCTGATCACCTCCGTCTCCCGGCGGTTCTTCGTGGGCAAGCGCTCCCTCATGTACACCCACGGCGAATACCCCCGGGCCGTCCGGGTGCTGGCCCGCGAGCTGGACGTGCCCCTGTGCAACCTGGAGTTGGACAGCCGCCGCCTGTATCTGGCCCTGGGCGAGGAGGAGACCGCCACCCTCTTCGTCCGCACGGCGCCCGGCGAGCATCCCGACTATCCGGAGGGCCACGAGGACAGGACCCACTTCTGCGCCAAAGGCTCCCGGGCGATCGCGGGCGTGGTGGCGTCGGAGCTGGCCCGGGATCCGCGCTGCGCCGGATATCTCGCCGAAGACTGGAGAGAGACCGCCCTGGAGGCCGGAGTCCCCGGGTCGGTGCTGACCGCCGGATGAGGGTCCGCGCCGCCGGGATGAATCGGGCTTGCAAAAGCCGGCGGAATGGGGTATAATGAAGCCAGCAAATATCACAGAGGAGGGATCCCCCATGATACAGATCATTGCGGGAAACAAGGGCTCCGGCAAGACCAAGCGCCTCATCGACATGACCAACCAGACCGCGCACGAGACCGCCGGCGATGTGGTTTTCCTGGACGACGACAACCGCTACATGTTCGACATCGATCATCGGGTACGCTTCATCAACGCGGGCGAGTACCATGTCCATACAGCCGAAATGTTCCTGGGCTTCCTTTCCGGCATGCTCAGCCAGAACTTCGACATCAGCTATATCTTTATCGACGCCTTCACCAAGCTGTGCAAGACCGACCTGAACGAAGCGGCCTGGCTCTTCGAGGCCATGGAGGAGCTGAGCGGGAAGCACCACGTGAACTTCGTGCTCTCCATCTCCGCCGATCCCGCCGGCCTGCCGGACTTTGTGGGCAAATACATCATCTGACGGAACAAGACCTTGACCGGGGACGGCTTCGCCAGGCCGTCCCCTTTGCGTCAGGGGCAACTCACACAGACTGACCGGGAGGGATCCTTATGTCCTACTTCTCCACCCGCGGCGGCGCGGTCGTCACGGCGTCCCAAGCGATCCTGACCGGGCTGGCCCCGGGAGGCGGACTGTATGTGCCCGCCATGTTTCCGCAGGTCGACCGGCAGTGGATCGCTGCCCTGAACGCCATGCCCTACGCCAGGCGGGCCGAAGCGGTGCTGTCGCTGTATCTGGAGGACTACACCGCCCAGGAGATCGCCGGAGCCGTGGACGCCGCCTATTCCGCCGAGCGCTTCGACGACCCGGCCATCGCCCCCGTGCGCAGGCTGGACGGCAATACCTGGCTGCTGGAGCTCTTCCACGGCCCCACCCTGGCCTTCAAGGACATGGCCCTGCAGCTGCTGCCCCACCTGGTGCGCCAGGCGGCCCGGAAAGCGGGGGAGGAGCGGGAGATCAGCATCCTCGTGGCCACCAGCGGCGACACCGGCAAAGCCGCGCTGGAAGGCTTCCGCGACGTGCCCGGCACCTCCTGCACCGTGTTCTATCCCGAGGAGGGCGTCAGCGATATCCAGAAGCTGCAGATGACCACCACCGGCGGCGGCAATACCCGCGTCATCGCCGTGGAAGGCAACTTCGACGACGCCCAGACTGGCGTGAAGCAGCTCTTCGCCTCCCCGGACTTCGCGGCGCGGATGGGGGAGAAGGGCCGGGTGCTCTCCTCCGCCAACAGCATCAACTTCGGCCGTCTGGTCCCCCAGGTGGTCTACTACTTCAGCGCCTACGCCGACCTGTGCGCCGCCGGCGGGGTGGCCGCCGGGGAGCCGGTGAACTTCGTGGTGCCCACGGGCAATTTCGGCGACATCCTGGCGGGATGGTACGCGAAGAACATGGGTCTGCCGGTGAACAAGCTCATCTGCGCCAGCAACCGCAACAACGTGCTGACGGACTTCTTTGCCAGCGGCACCTACTCCACCCATCGCCTCTTCTACAAGACGACGTCCCCCTCCATGGACATCCTGGTCTCCTCCAACCTGGAGCGCCTCCTCTACGAGACGGCGGACCGGGACGGCGAGCTGGTGAGCGTGTGGATGAAGCAGCTGCGGGAGGTGGGCAGCTACTCCGTCGGCGACCAGCGCCGGGAACAGCTGTCCAAAACCTTTGCCGCGGGCTGCGCCGACGACCGGCAGACTGCCGCGGAGATCCACGCGCTCTTCCGGCGCACGGGCTGCGTCATCGACACGCACACGGGCGTCGCGGCGAAGGTGCTGGCCGATTACCGCGCCGAGACCGGCGACAGCACCCCTGCCGTGATCGTGTCCACAGCCAGCCCCTACAAGTTCTGCGCGGATGTGCTGACCGCCCTGCAGGGGAAGGAAGCGACCGCGGGCAAGGACGCCTTCGCCTGCGCGGCCGAACTGGAGAAACTCAGCGGCGTCCCCGTGCCGAAGCAGGTCAGCGCCCTCCGGGAGCTCCCGGTGCTCCACAGCCGCCGCTGCACCCGCGACGTGCAGGCCATGGCCGACGCCGTGCTGGCCGACTGACGGACCGAGCCTTCACAGGACCGCCTTTCCCCGGACGGTCCTTTTCGCTGGCATCCACTGTCCGCATTTCGGCAGCTTCTGTCGAATGCAGAATGCGTGTCTGAACGCTGCGGGGGGATCTGCTGCAGATACTCTTGTCCTTGCGGTACCCGGACAGAAACACGTGCCACCTATGATTCCACCCGAAAGGCGTCTTGTGCTCAGGAGGCAAAAGCATGGCAAAAGGGATCGATCAGACGGTTATCGATGCACTAAAAGAGTACTGCAATGAGCGACACTATGATTATGACAAACTCATGGCAATGCCGAAGAGTTATGGTGAAGGCGTGTTTCTGATCTATCACTTTGACCCCAAACGCGGCGAAAACGGATTGTATGACGAGACGCCGATGCCGGTAGTTCTGAGACTAACCAGAAGGGACAGCGAATGGACGGTTTCCGAAACAGAATACGCAAGGATGTACCTTGTCAGACAGGCGGAGTGACAAATGCAACCGGCATACCGTGATCGCGCGCCGATCCGGAACAGAAAAACGGGCCGAAGCCCGTTTTTTCAATCACGAATTGAGGATGATGGCCCGCAGGCACAGGGTCAATCCCTTCACGATGTCGTGCAGCGGCATGGAGGGCACGCCCTCCGGCGCCTGCTCCGGCAGGAAGGGCACGTGCACGAACCCCACGCGGGTAGCCGTCCCGCCGAAGCGCAGCAGCAGGCTGTACAGCAGGTCGTTGCAGACGTAGGTGCCGGCGGAATGGGAGAGGTATGCCGGGAGCCCGGTCTCCATCATGGCGCTGACCATGCGTTCGACCGGCAGGGTGGCGTACAGGCGCTCCGGCCCTTCCGGGGCGATGCGCTCTCCCCGCGGCTGCCGCCCGTCGTTGTCGGGGATGCGGGCCTCCCGCAGGTTGACGCCTTCGGCTTCCGGCGTGACGGCGTTCCGCCCGCCGGCCTGCCCGACGCAGAGGATGGCGTCCGGCGCCGGATCACAGGCGGCCAGCACGGTCTCAGCCGCGCGGCCGAAGGCCACGGGAAGGCGGAGGCGGCGGATCTCCCATCCTCCGAGCCGCTCCGGCAGGCGGCGGACCGCCTCCCAGGAGGGATTCAGCGATCCGCCGCCGAAGGGCTCGAAGCCCGTGACAAGAACGGTGCTCATTCGAAGAACGCGATCTCGGCGATGTTCACGTTGTAGCGGTTGGAGTCGCCGAGCCAGACGTGCTCCACGAAGATCTCGATCTTGGTGACGCCGGTGAACGTGCCGCCCAGGCTGTACGTCTTCATGGAGCCGTTGTAGCCCTTGGGGAGCTCGATCACGCAGTCGGTCACGCCGCCGCTGTGGTAGATCCGCAGGCGCATGGAGCTGGGGCGGGCGTTGGCGGTGTAGCGGTCATAGCTGCTGGCAATGCCGTTGGTCACGCCGATGGCAGAGACGGTGCTGCCGCCGAAGGTCACCGTGAACTCGGGGATGGTGTCCTTCACCTCACTGTCCCAATAGATGTAGGAGAAGACGGTGCTGGGGTCGTTGTCACAGATGCGGTGCAGGTTGCTGCGCCCCTCGGGGTTCTTCGACTCCGGACCGAACTGGGTGTCCCAGTTGGTGGGATAGACCACGTTGCCGGCGGGAACGGGCGCCTGCGTCACGGGGGGATTGGTGACAGGGGTCTGCCGCTTGTACTCAAAGGTGATCAGCCCGCGGGAGACGGTGCCGTCCGCGTACACGGTGACGGTGGCGCTGGTCTCGGAGTAGGCGCGGTAGCCGCTGGGCGTGGAGCCCGCGTAGATGGTATGGGTGCCGACCCCCAGGGTCTCGTACCGGGTGGAGAGCGTGCTCATGGTGTCCACGTCGATCAGCCGTACCGTCACCGTGGCGGTCACGTTGTTGACCCTGCTGTAATAGAAGGTCACGGAGCTGGCGGACAGGGAGCCGTTGCTGTACAGGGTCACGGACTGGCTGGCGCCGGAGATCAGCGTATAGCTGCCGTTGTCCAGCGTGGACGGGGCGGTGATGGTGTTGGTGCCCCGGGAGACCGTCACCTGGCGGGTCTGGAGGGTGCTGCCGTTCGCGTCGCAGTAGTAGACCGTCACCGTGGCCGTGGAGGGCGGCACGGGCGTGGGCGTCGCGGACCGCTGGTAGTAGAAGACCAGCGAGCTGACGGACAGGGTGCCGTTGCTGTACAGGGTCACGGACTGGCTGGCCCCGGAGATCAGGGTATAGCGTCCGCTGTCGATGGTGGCCGGGGCGCTGACGGTGTTGGTGCCCCGGGAGACGGTCACCTGGCGGGTCTGCAGCACGCTGCCGCCCGCATCGCAGTAATAGACCGTCACGGTGGCCGTGGAGGGCGGCGTGGGGGTGGGGGTCGCCGTCCGGTCATAGTAGAATGTGACGGAGGACAGCGACAGGGAGCCGTTGGCGTACAGCGTCACGTTCTGCGTGGCGGAAGAGACCAGCGAGTATGTGCCGTTCTGCAGGGTGGCCGGCGCGGTGATGGTATTGTTGCCCTGCGTGACGGTCACCTGGTGCGACTGGAGCAGGCTGCCGGCGTAGGTGCGGTAATACACCGTGACCGTCGCCGTCGTGGGCCGCGGCGTGGCGGTGGATGCCTTGGCGTAGTAGAAGACGACCGACTTCGGGGACACCGTGCCGTTGGAGTAGCCCGTCACGGTCTGCGAGGACGCGGAGATCAGCGTGTAGGCGCCGCCCTGCAGGGTAGCCGGCGCGGTGACCGTGTTGGTGCCTACGGTGCAGTAGCGGTTGAAGCTCTGCAGCGTGTTGCCGTAGGCGTCCCTGTAGTAGACCGTGCAGACGCGCGACGTGGCCGTCGGCGCGGCGGTGACGGTGCCCTGGTTGGAGACGGAGCAGTTGCTGGCCCCGGTCACGCTCCAGGAGGGCTGCTGCGTCCACGCGGAGAAGCCGGAGATCTGCGCGTTGATCTCGGAGGCCGTCCAGGGGGTGACGGTCACGCGGTAGGTGCCGGAGCTGTTCAGGGTCAGGATGAGCGTTTCACCGACGGTGTTGTCCCATTCCAGACGCTGGGTGCCCCCGTTGCGCACCACGTCCACGTGGAAACGCCCCCAGGCACGGCCGGTGCTGCCGCTGGTATAGCGGAAGAAGCCGTAGTCCTGCCGGAGGGTGACGGTGGCGCTTCCCCAGGCCTGCACCGTGAAGCTGGTGGCCCGGGTTGCGTCGCCCGAAACATTGTAGATGGTGTCGGCCTCGGCGGTGCGGCCGCCGCTGAGCAGGATCAGGCAGAACATGGCGACGACGGCCATCACGGCCCAGGCCACGCTGTGGGTCTTCTTCATGATATCTCCTCCCTGTCCGGCGCCTCTGCGCCGCTTTCACCTCTATTGACGAATCCTGCGGGTCATTTGTTCCCGATTGTAAAAATTCTTTTCAGAAGTTCTGTCCGTTCCAGCCCCAGTCGCTGACGGGATGGTAGGTGACGTACACGGCGTCTCCCGGGATGCCCAGCCTGCGGGACAGCAGCTCGCAGATGCCGCCGGTCATGCGGTCGTACGCGTCGGCCGGTGCGTTCCCGTACAGGCTGACCGCCACATAGGCGCCCCTGTCCAGCTTGCTTCCGCCCAGCCACAGGTCGCACCGGTCCTCGATCTGCACCATCAGGTAGGTCTCGGTCTTGTTGAGGGTGCGGATCAGCCGGCCCAGTTCGCGCTTCAGTTCCTCTTTCTCTTCCGGAGAGACGGACACGGTGACACGGGAATCGATGAAGGGCATAACGGCACTCCTTTCAGTTCTTGCGGGGAAACGGACGTCACTTGTAGCTGTGCAGGCCGGGGAGCAGCAGGTTGACGCCCGCGAAGGTGAACAGCACCAGCGCCAGGGCGACGATGGCCAGGATGGCCGTGCGCTTGCCGTGCCACTTCAGCCGCAGCCGCTGGTGGAGATAGATGGCGTAGAAGATCCAGGTGATGAGGGCCCAGGTCTCCTTGGGATCCCAGCTCCACCAGCTGCTCCAGGCCTGCTCCGCCCAGATGGCGCCGGAGAAGATGACCACCGTCAGCAGCAGGAAGCCCAGACAGATCATCCGGTAGCCGAGGCTGTCCAGCTGCCGCAGCCGGGGATCCTCCTCGGGCGGCTTCTCATCCGTCCCGCCGGCCTTGCGGAGCCGCACGAGATACGCGATGCCCAGACCGCCCGCGATGGCGAAGGCGGCGTAGGAGAAGGCCGCGGAGCCGATGTGGATGGCGAACCAGGCGGAGCGCAGGGCGGGCATCAGCTCCCTGATGTCCTGGGGCTGCAGGGCCGCATAGCTGAGGATCAGGAAGGCGGCGGGCATGGTCACCGTCAGCACCGGCTGGGAGCGCAGCCGGAGATACAGCAGGAAGCCCATGAGCGCCGCGGCCCAGGCAAACCCGGAGGCGAACTCGAACTGGTTGGACAGGGGGAGACGGCCCGCCGCGATGCCGCGCCACACGGTATAGGCGGTGTGCAGGACGAAGGCGGCGATCAGCGCCGCGCGGGCGGCGGGGCACAGCGGCCCCTGCCCCTTCCGCACGGCCACGCCCGTGAACTGCAGGGCGGTGGCGATGAAATACAGGATCAGAGCGGCAAAGAGAAGAATGGTCACGGCGCGTCTCCCTTCTTGTCGGTCCCGTCCAGGGCGATGGCGATCTCATCCAGGAGGGCATCCTGGGGCTTGGCGGAGCGGATCACAAAGCCGTTTTCCTCCACCCGGGCGCACGCGGGCACCATGAAGAAGCAGAGGAACAGCGCCGCGATCATCAGCCCGAAGCCGAAGTACAGGCCGGCGTACAGCACCGGCGCGGTCTGCTTGATGCGCAGGCCGGGGTACTCGACGGGATCCGCCATGGTGTAGCCGATGTCGCCGATGGTGATGGTCTCGCCGGGAAAGGCCAGCACGGAGGTGATGGACCCGTCCGAGACGGTGCGCACATCGTACACCGGGTCGGCGTAGCTCATGGCGCTGCTGGTGATCAGGGTGTAGGTCCCGTCCTCGTTGAGGATGTAGCCGGGGTGCAGCGCGTCGAAGATCAGCCCGTTCCGCCCGTCGATGGAGAGAAAGTCCCCCGCGTCCACATAAAAGGATTCTTCCGCGCCGCTGGCCGTGTTGGTGACCCGGATCACGGGCTTCGTCCCGTAGGTATACTGGTAGACCTTTGTGCCGCCGTGGCGCAGGGGCTCGTTCACGCGGATCTCCGCCTCGGCGCCCGTCTCCTCCCCGGGGGAGGCCACGCGGATGCGGCTGGCGTAGTCCAGGCGGCCGGTCTCGTCCTGGATGCGGAAGGAGAGACAGGTGACCGTCGTGCCGTCCGCCAGGGTGAAGGTCTCGCCGGGCATGACGGTCACGTCCTGCGTGACGGGCGTGGTCAGGGTCAGGGTGCCGAAGAGCAGGATCACCAGGATGGACAGGTGCACCAGGAACGACCCGCAGGCGCCGATGCCGTTCCGGGTCAGGATCCTGTCATTCCCCCGGAACCGGGCGCGCTTCAGCGCGGCCAGCACGGTCTCCGCCCCGCCGGGCTCCAGGGGATGCTCCTGTGCCGGGTCGGCGTGCTCCGCCTGCGCTTTCAGCCCGGCCATGGTTTTCCGCGCGGCGGGGAAGCGCAGGATGGAGCAGAGGATCAGATTGCCGCACAGCAGCGCCTCCAGCACCGTGAAGTACCAGGTGTGGAAGATGTCCGTGAAGCCCAGCGAGAGGAACAGCATGGCCGTGCCGGAACCGTACTGCCGCACATAGGTCATCTCGCTCTCGCCCTGGGGGATCAGGGAGCCCGCGAGGCAGCACAGGATGATCAGTCCCAGCAGGATCATGCCGAAGACCATGGAGCGCAGGAATCGAAAGATCTTTTTGAGGAAAGGCAAAGGCGGCAGCCTCCTTGACGGTGGGATTCAGCAGAAAGCGCCGAAAGACGAGGGCCTCGTCCTTCGGCGCCGAAGCTTCCGACGGTGTCCGGGATCATTTCTCGAGCTCGTCCAGCAGAAGGAGGGCTGCGTCCGCAAAGAGCTCCGCCTTGTCCAGACAGTTGGTGGCCAGGGCCAGGTTATGGGCGCCGTTGCTGTTCTCCACGAAGACGAAGTCCCAGTACCACTGGCCCTTCCGGTTCAGCTCCCGGATGTCGGCCAGTTCCTCGTCGGTGTATTTGCCGGAGGCCACGGCATCCGCCAGGCGGTCGGTCAGGGTCTCGTACTTCTGGCCGATGGCGACGACCCGGGTCATCACCTGCTCCTGCCTGCCGCGCACGAAGCCTTCCAGATCGCCGTGGCAGGCCGCGCAGTTGCCCGCGGCTCTCACGCTCTCGCTGGTCAGCGGGGTCACGTACTTGTGGCTCAGGTAGGTCTGGCCGTCCGCGTTGGTCACCCGCTCCATGTGGCAGGTGGCGCAGTTGAACTGCCCGCCGTGGAAGCTGCCCGCCCCGGTGAAGGTCTCGAACTCGGGGTGCTGGGCTTTGATCTGCTTCACGCCCGTGCGGGGGTTGGTGTAATCCGAGAAGGCCATCGCGTCGTAATACTCGTAGATGTCGTCCGGATTGGCGCTCGCATGGCTCGTGTAGGGCAGGGTGGTCATCTTGCCGTCCGGGGCGAAATAGTACTCCACGTGGCACTGGGCGCAGCTGAGGGTCTCCGCCGGAACGGAGCCGAAGTCGTCGCCCATCGCCGCCGTCAGATAGGTGTGGGTGACGGTGATGGTGGTGCCGGGCTCGTTGGCGTGGCAGGTGAAGCAGCCCACATCGTCAAACCCGGTGGGGTCGATGCTCTCGAAGGGGACGCTGTAGGCGCTGTCCCCGTCGTTGAGGGTCATGGCGGTGAAGTCCGCGGTCTTGCAGGTGAAGCAGTTGGCCATGGGATGGGGGCGGCCCGTCGCCAGCAGGTCCTGCACGCAGTAGTAGTGCCCGCGGGCGCTGCCGTAGTGGGTCGCGAAGCCGTAGGGCTCGTAGATCGTCTTGATGAAGGGGTACTCCTCGGTGTACTCCACCACCTCGTCGTCCTCGCCGTTGGCCATGTACGAGGCGTAGATGTCCGGGAACTGGGCGGCCCACTCGCCGGCGTGGATCACCGTCACGCCGGTGCCCGTCTCCGCAGGCACCGCGGCCGTGTCCGCCGACGCGGCGCACACCGCAGCCAGAACAAGACCCAGCAGGATCAGTCCGATCGTGATCTTCTTCAAGTTGTTCACGCTCCTTTTCCGCGCAAATAACAAGGGCGCATTCATCTGGTCTCATGATACCATACACCGGGACGAATTGCAAGCGGGGATCGCGAAAATACGCGGGCCCTTCGTCACCTCTGCGCTAGGATGGTCACCGTCACGCCGCCCGGCGCGGGCTCCACCGTGGAGCGCAGGGGGCAGTCCTCCAGGAAGGCCAGCGCGGGGCTGTCCGTCACCACCAGGGGCCGGAAGCCGATCTCCGGGTCGGTCCGGTTTTCGATGAAGACCCGGCAGGGGGCCCCGCCGGCGTCCGTTCCCTCCAGCATGTAGCGGGCCGACAGCGCCATATCGCCGCTCTTCCGGATCTTCTGCGTGTCCACGGCGGTGCCGATGACCCGGCCGAAGAACAGCGGGCCCTCGCAGACGCCGGTGAAGGGGATCATGCGGATGTCCAGCCGCCGGCCCTTCACGTCCAGCGGAGCGTCGCACAGCACACGGATGACCAGCGCTTTTTCTTCTGCCATGGCGATCTCCTCCCCTCACTTCATGAAGAAGGCGGCTTCCCGCTCCATGGCCTCCCGGCGCGCCGGCCCCATGAAGCCGTGGCCCTGGCCGGGCATGACCACCAGCTCCGCGTTCGGGAAGGCCTCCGCGGCCCGCTCGGAGTACCGCAGGGGGACGATGGGATCCCGGTCCCCGTGGAGGATCAGCACCGGCCCGGTGTAGGACGGCAGCAGGTCGTAGAGATCGAAGGAGACCGCGTCCTCGTTGTACTTGCGGCTGATGGTGACCCCCATGATGCTGCTGGTCGCCGGGAAGCTGCCGTCCGGGTTGGCCCGGGCCTTCGCGTCATCCTGCAGGACGATAGCCGGGAACTCCACCATCAGCTTCGCCACGTCCTGCGGGCGGTGGGCCGCCACATAGGAGGAGACGAAGCCGCCCTGGCTGGCGCCCCAGAGATAGATGGCGCTGAACCGGGGATCCTGTTGGAAGTGATCGATGACGGCGTTCAGGTCCTCCGCCTCCGTCAGCACCGACATCTCCAGCATGGTGCCGCCGCTCAGGGAGTTCATGCCCCCGCCGCAGAAGTCGTAATTGTAGGTGGCGAAGCCCTGACTGTTGAAATAGGCGCAGTAGTCCGCATTGAAGGTGTGGTTACCGCCGAAGCCGTGGGACAGGATGATGAGGGGCACCCTGCCCTCGCTCTCCGGGACCTTCAGTTCGCCGTAGATGTTGCCGAGACTGCCCTGGATCACGATGATCTCCTCCGTTTCGGTATTCGCTTCGGTCCTCAGAAAACGCCCGTGCTCCGGGACGTACACATCCGGGAAACCGTCCGACGCCTCGCGGTCAAAGATCAGACCGTCCCCCGTGGGGATGAACACATGGTACGACCAGCCGTCCTCCGCCTCGCACAGGACTATCTCCGGCCCGTCCGTGCTCCAGATGCCGTATCCGAGATAACTGCTGAGCGGGCCGACGGACCAGGTGAAGGTCCCGTCCGCCTTCAGCGTGATGACAAAATCCCCGCCGAAGCCCTCGCCCTCGTACCGGTATACCCCCGCGATGGGCAGGACCGGCGCTCCGGCCTCCGGCTCCAGGATGGCCAGCGCTTCCGTCAGCGCCGCATCGTAGCCCGGCGGGAAGGCGTTGCTGCCCTGCGCGGTGACCCCGGTGCCGTCCGCCCAGGCGATCCGCAGGGTGAAATCCGAGCCGTCCAGCACGTCCGGATCGTCCTCGTCGAAGCCATCCCAGGACATGAGCCCATGCCGTTCGATCATCTCCCGCACCGCGTCCGCGACAGAGGCATCCACCCGGACGCACACGCCCTCGCCGGGCCACAGCAGGTATTCGGTCCCCACACGGAAGAGGCACAGGGTCACGGCGGGGTATTCGCCGCCCCGCGTCCACTCGAAGCGGTCCAGCACCGACAGCTCCTCCGTCGTGACGTTCAGCTCCTCATCCAAGGTGAGGGCATAGCGGCGGACCGTCGGCGGCATGATCGGCGACTCCCCGACGATCCACACGCGGGTGCTCCCCGGCTTCAGTCCCGTGAAGGTGAAGACCCAGTCACAGGGCGAGCCGTCCTCCGGTTCCTCCCGCGGCCCGCCGTAGTCGCGCTCCGACGACACGGCCGCGATCTCCGGGTCGTCAGGGATCGCGCTGTATTCATAGCCGCCCCCGTCAAAGGAGGAGAAGCGCAGCACCGCCGTCCGTCCTCCCTCCGGCGTCTCCGCCCCGCCCGCGGCGAGCGTCAGGCACAGGACGGCGATCCCCAGGATCAGGCATATCCGCCGCATTTATTCCGCCTCCTCCGGCTGCAGGTCGATGGTGATCAGTTCCGGCCGGTCGTAGATGCGGGGGACACTGGTGATCTCCCCCGTCGCCAGCCCCCGGCTCACGATCATCGTGGTGGAAAACCGCTCGTACAGCCCCCCGGCATAGGCCGGGAACAGCCCCTGGTCCGAGGCGTACACCCCGTTGATGAGCCCCGGGATGCGCCACTGTCCGCCGTGGGCGTGGCCAGCCAGCACCAGGTCGAACCCCGCCTGCCGGTACAGATCCATGTACTCGGGCCGGTGGGCCAGCAGGACGGTGTAGGTCCCGTCGC
Source organism: uncultured Eubacteriales bacterium (assembly GCA_902767565.1). GTDB lineage: Bacteria > Bacillota > Clostridia > Christensenellales > Aristaeellaceae > RUG11272. Next base: position 160,266 of record CACXHY010000003.1, read on the forward strand.
CGGCTGCGGCGCCCAGCTGCGCGGTCTGCGCCTCGTAACTGCCCTCGCTGTGCTCGGTGTACGCGCCTTCGTGGCCCCAGGCATAGGGATCGTCCACGCCGCAGAGCATGAAGCGCGACCGCCCGACGGTGATCGGAACGGCCTCCCCGCTCAGGCGGGTGATCCCGCATTCCTCCAGCAGAGCCATCCGCCGGGCGAACACCTCTCCGCTGCACCGGTATTCGTGGTTCCCCGTCACGAAGTAGCACGGATACCGGCTGCCGACGGCCCGGAGGAAGGCGGCGGCCCTGTCGTCGGGCAGCGAGACGTCAAAGATGTCCCCGCCCAGCAGCACCAGGTTCGGCTGCCGGGCGTCGATGGCCTCCAGCAGCTCCTTCTGCCCGTCCCCGTACGCGCAGGAATGCAGGTCCGTCACCAGCACGATCCGCACCGGCGCGGAGATCCGGCTGTCCGTCACGGTGTAGGCGACCGGGTTCAGCGCCGTGGAGAACCCCGGGATCAGCAGCCCCGCGAAGACCAGCAGGATGACAAGGATGATGATCAGCGTGCGTCCTTTCATGTCCGTTCCCTCCCGGACGATCCTCTCTGCGTCATTCGACGTTTGCCGCGGAAACCCTGCAAGAGCCCCCCAAATTGTCCGGCGGCCCCTCCCGCGGTCCGGGCAAAACGGGAAAAAGAAACGCTTGACAACCCCGCCATCCTGCGCTATAATGACCCTGCTCCTGAGGGAGTGACTGGGTGTGGCGCAGTTTGGTAGCGTGCCTGAATGGGGTTCAGGAGGCCGGAAGTTCAAGTCTTCTCACCCAGACCAACAAAAGCCCTTGCGGATGATGAGTCCGCAGGGGTTTTTTCATGCCGTTCCCGCCCGCCGCCCGGGCAGAAGAAAAGAGAGGGCCGGAGTCTGTCCGGTCCTCCCTTGGTTTTGAGAGAAATGCCGTATCCCGTCCGTCCGCGCGGATCGGGCCGTTCTCAGTACATGCCGCCCATGCCGCCGCCGGCCGGAGCCGCGGGTTCGGGCTCGGGGATGTCCGCCACCAGGCTCTCGGTGGTCAGCACCATGGCCGCCACGGAGGCCGCGTTCTGCAGGGCGGAGCGGGTGACCTTGGTCGGGTCGATGATGCCGCGCTCGATCAGGTCCACATACTCGCCCTTCAGGGCGTCATAGCCGTAGCCGATCTTCTTGGCGTTGCGGTGCTTGTAGTTCTTGACGTTCTCCACCACCACGGAGCCGTCCACGCCCGCGTTGGCGCTGATCTGGCGGATGGGCTCCTCCAGGGCGCGCAGGATGATCTGGACGCCGGTCTTCGCGTCGCCGGTGAACTTGCCCTCGACGGCCTTCACCGCGTTCAGGGTGTTCAGCAGGGCGATGCCGCCGCCGGGCACGATGCCTTCCTCAGCCGCCGCGCGGGTGGCCGCCAGGGCATCCTCGATGCGCAGCTTGCGCTCCTTCATCTCGATCTCGGTGGCAGCGCCGACCTGGATGACCGCCACGCCGCCGGCCAGCTTGGCCAGCCGTTCCTGCAGCTTCTCGCGGTCATAATCGGAGGTGGTGTCCTCGATCTGGGCGCGGATCTGGGCCACACGGGCCTTGATGGCTTCCTTGCTGCCCACGCCGCCCACGATGGTGGTGTTGTCCTTGGTGACCTTGATCTGACGGGCCTGGCCCAGGACGCTCATGTCCGCTTCCTTCAGCTCCATGCCGGTCTCGGAGGAAACGACGGTGCCGCCGGTGAGGATGGCGATGTCCTGCAGCATCTCCTTGCGGCGGTCGCCGAAGCCGGGGGCCTTGACGGCGACGCAGTTGAACACGCCGCGCAGCTTGTTCACCACCAGGGTGGACAGGGCCTCGCCCTCCACGTCCTCGGCGATGATGAGCAGCTTCTTGCCGGCCTGCACGATCTGCTCCAGCAGGGGCAGGACTTCCTGGATGGAAGAGATCTTCTTGTCGGTGATGAGGATCAGCGGATCGTCATACACGCATTCCATCTTTTCCGGGTCGGTGACCATGTAGGCGGAGGCATAGCCGCGGTCGAACATCATGCCCTCGGTGGTGGTCATGCCGGTGGTCATGGTCTTGCTCTCTTCCACGGTGATGACGCCGTCGGCGCCCACGGTCTCCATGGCGTCGGAGATCAGCTGGCCCACGGCCTCGTCGCCGGCGGAGATGGAGGCGACCTGCGCGATGGCCTGCTTGCCGTTGATGGGCTGGCTCATGCTCTTCAGGGCTTCCACGGCGGCCTCGGTGGCGGCCTCGATGCCCTTCTTCAGCACCATGGGATTGGCGCCCGCGGCCAGGTTCTTCAGGCCCTCGCGGATGATGGCCTGGGCCAGCAGGGTGGCGGTGGTGGTGCCGTCGCCGGCCACGTCGTTGGTCTTGGTGGAAACTTCCTTCACCAGCTGGGCGCCCATGTTCTCAAAGGGGTCTTCCAGCTCGATCTCCTTGGCGATGGTGACGCCGTCGTTGGTGATCAGCGGGGCGCCGTACTTCTTGTCCAGCACCACGTTGCGGCCCTTGGGGCCCAGGGTGATCTTGACGGTGTCGGCCAGGGCGTTGATGCCCTTCTCAAGCGCGCGGCGCGCGTCCTCGCCATGCTTCAGCTGCTTTGCCATAATGTTCGCATCTCCTTGTCTGTGTTCTGATATCCGTGATCACTCCACCACGGCGAGGATGTCGCTCTGACGGACGATCATCAGTTCCTCGCCGTCGATCTTCACTTCGGTGCCGGCATACTTGGAGCAGATGACCTTCTGGCCGGGCTTCACCTGCATGGCGACTTCCTTGCCGTCCACCATGCCGCCGGGGCCGACCGCCAGCACTTCCGCCACCTGGGGCTTTTCCTTGGCGCTGCCGGAAAGGATGATCCCGCTCTTGGTCGTCTCTTCAGCCTCTACGTTCCTGATGACCACGCGGTCAAACAAGGGCTTGACGTTCATCGTTGATTCCCTCCTGATCCTGGATTTGTTAGCACTCGATTTGGTTGAGTGCTAACCTTCGCGCATACTATAGCGCATTTGTTCCAAAATGGCAAGGGGTTGAAGAAGATTTTTTGTGCCCCGCGCACCATAAAACATTTCCTTTTTCAGGCAGGGATTGGCCCGGAAACATCGAAAAGGTATCGGAAGAGGTCCCGTAAAACAACAACAGTCACAAACCCATGATCACTGCGGAAAAAAACGGAGGTGCGGAAACATGCTGCGAAAGCGAGCGATGGCTCTGATCCTGTCCCTGATCCTGGTCGTTTCGGCTGCGGGTGCCCCGGCCGAGACCGGGGAGGAGTATACCCTGCCCCGGGAGGAAGGCTGCCGGCAGCTGACCCTCTACTGGAACTCGCCGGGCGCGGACTACGAAAAGTGCGACGTGTGGGTCTGGTTCCCGGGGAAGGACGGCCACGGCGAGCTGTTCCACCCCTGCGCCTACGGCGTGAAGATGGTGATCAACATCCCCGCCGACGTGAGCGAGGTGGGCTTCATCGTCCGCCGCAACTGCTCCGATCCCGGCGGCAGCTCCTGGGGCGAGGCCACGAAGGACTTCGCCGACGACCGCTTTGCCGTCATGACGGGGGATGACACCCGCATCTGGCTGCTGCCGGGCGACGGCATGCAGTACACCAGTCCGGATGGAGGCGAGACCCTGGTGCCGATCCGTATCTTCCAGCTGGCGGGCATCATCGCCCCCACGCAGATCCGCTACTTCATCAGTCCCGCCGAGCGGCTGGACAGCCTGGACAAGGTGCACGTGCGCCAGGGGGGCCGGGAGCTGAAGATCGCGAACCTCTCCAGCCTCAACAACAGCGTGGTGACCGGCGTCATCACCACGGAGGAGGAGCTGGACATCGCCCTGCCCTACACCGTGGAGATCGAGGGCTACGGCGAGATCGCGGCCGTGCCCACCGACATCTTCGACAGCCCCGAGTTCGTGGAGAGGTACACCTACGACGGGGATGACCTCGGCGCAGTGATCGACGGGGACCGCACGGTCTTCAAGGTGTGGGCCCCCACGGCCTCCCGCGTCGTGCTGAACCTGTTCGAGGCGGGCAACGACTGCGAGGCCTATGAGACCATCGACATGGTCCGCGGGGACAGGGGCGTGTGGAGCGCGGAGGCCGCCTGCGGCCACGGCACCTACTACACCTACACCGTCACCACGGCCCTGGGCGCCCAGGAGGCGGTCGACCCCTATGCCCGGGCGGTGGGCGTGAACGGTGAGCGCGGCATGGTCATCGACCTGGCCTCCACCGATCCCGAGGGCTTCCGGGAGACCGCGGGCTTCTCCGCGCTGGTCACCTATGAGGACGCCGTGATCTGGGAGGTCCACGTCCGCGACTTCTCCAACACCATCGGGACCTCGCAGTACCCCGGCAAATACCTGGCCTTCACCGAGACCGGCCTGACCAACGCCGCCGGGCTGCCGGTGGGCGTGGACTATCTGAAGGGCCTGGGCATCACCCACGTGCATCTCCAGCCGGTGTATGACTACGCCACCGTGAACGAGCGCGGCAAGGGGCCGACCTTCAACTGGGGCTACGATCCCAAGAACTACAACGCCCCCGAGGGCAGCTACAGCACGGATCCCTATCACGGCGAGGTGCGCGTCCGGGAGTTCAAGATGATGGTGCAGGCCCTGCACGCCCAGGGCATCGGCGTGGTGATGGACGTGGTGTACAACCACACCTACAGCGCCGATTCCAACCTCAACCGCATCGTTCCCTACTACTATTATCGCTTCAATTACGACGGCAGCCCCGCCAACGGCAGCGGCTGCGGCAACGAGACGGCCTCCGACCGGGTGATGTTCCGCAAATACATGGTCGACAGCGTGACCTACTGGGCGACGGAGTACGGCATCGACGGCTTCCGCTTCGACCTGATGGCCCTGCACGATGTGGAGACCATGCAGGCGGTGGAGCAGGCGGTGCACGCCGTGAACCCCAAGGCCCTGATCTACGGCGAAGGCTGGACCGGCGGCACCTCCCCGCTGCGGGACAATCTCCGCGCCAACCAGGCCAACATCCGGAAGATCACCGCGACCGAAGGCGCGGCGGGCTCCGTGGCGGTCTTCAACGATGCCATCCGCGACGGCCTGAAGGGCAGCGTGTTCGATCAGAAGGACCGCGGCCTGGCCAACGGCAGCGCCAACAAGGCCAACGCCACCAAGGTGATCTTCGGCATCGCCGGCGGCGCGAAGACACCGGGCGTTTCCTGGCGGGTGGAGAACGCCATGGTCATCAACTACACCTCCTCCCACGACAACCAGACCCTGTGGGACAAGCTGCAGGTCTCCAACCCCGACGCGAGCCGTGAGTCGCTCCTGGCCATGAACCGCCTCTGCGGGGCCACGGTGCTCATCAGCCGGGGCACGCCCTTCTTCCTGGCGGGCGAGGAGATGCTCCGCACCAAGGGCGGCGACAGCAACAGCTACGCCTCCTCCGACGCGGTGAACAACCTGGACTGGGAGGTCCTGACCGAGGAGAGCGACGAGTGGAAGACCAGCCGCTACTACGCCGGCCTGATCGCCCTGCGCCGGGACAAGTTCACCGATCCGGACTCCCCCTACCGCTTCCTGACCGAGATCCAGCCCGAGGCCGTGTGGCAGGATGACCGGACCATCCGGGTCACCTGGGCGGACGAGAGCGGCGCCGTGGCCTATGCCGTGATCAATCCCACGACCATCCCCCTGACCTGCGCCGCGCCCGAGGGCTGGGCAGCCTATACCGTGGCCGTGCGGGGCGACAGCGTGACGCCGGACGCGGAGCCGGTCACCGGCGACTTCCGGGCCGAGCCCATCAGCCTGACCCTGATCGTGAGGCATGACCCGTGAGCTCCTGCGACTGGGGCTTCGCCTTCGAGGGCATGCGGGCCTACCACGACCGCGAGTGGGGCGTCCCGGTGCACGACGACCGGGTGATGTTCGAGCATCTGATGCTGGAGTGCATGCAGTGCGGCCTCTCCTGGAGCCTGATGCTCAAAAAGCGCGGGATCTTCCGCGCCTGCTTCGACGATTTCGATTACGACCGGATCGCGGCGTACACCGACGCGGACGTGGAGCGGATCCTGCATACCGACGGCATGATCCGCTCCCGCCGCAAGGTGGAGGCGGTGATCCACAACGCCCGCTGCTTTCAACGGGTACGGGAGGCCCACGGCAGCTTCTGCGCGTGGCTGTGGGACCACACCGGCGGGAAGACCGTCCTCTACACGGGCCACGGGCAGGGCGCCATCCCCGTCTCCAACGGCCTGTCGGAGGACATCTCGAAGGAACTGAAGGCCCTCGGCTTCAGGTATGTGGGCCCGGTGACGGTGTATTCCCACCTGCAGGCCTGCGGGCTGATCAACGACCACGGTGAGGACTGCCCCTGCTACAGCGCCATCAACAGCCGGTATCCCACGGTCCGCAGGCGCCGCGACCGGGAGAAGGGCGTGCCCGGCAAGGAGGATCCATGATCGACCCGGACCTGACCCTGGGGGAACTGCTCACCGATCCGCGGATCGCCCCGATCGCCCCGGACGCCGTCCGGAACCTGGACCTCTCCCGGGAGCCCCAGTGGGCCATGACCCTGCCCCGGCTGCGGGAAAGCGGCTTTGGCGGGGAGATCGCGGCCGGACTGGACCGCCTGTTCCGCGCCGCGGAGGCGGGGAACTGGCACCATCCGCTGTACACCGAAGCCGAATGCGCGGCACAGCCGGAGCGCCGGGGCGTCAGCCTCGTGACCTTCCCGTCGGAGGATCCCTCCGCGGCGGACCGCCCCTGGCTGCTGATCGTGCCCGGCGGCGGCTTCGTCAACGTCTGGAACCTGACGGAGGGCTGGCCCATCGCGGCCCTGTTCAACAGCCGCGGATACCACGCGGCTGTGCTGACCTACCGGGTGGAGGGCGAGCGGCGGCTGGAGCGCGACATGGAGGACATGGCCCGCGCCGTCTGCGCCGTCGGGGAACAGGCCCTGCTGCCGGTGAGCCGCCCGGAGCGCTATGCCACCTGCGGGTTCTCCGCGGGCGGCTGTCTCGTGTGCCTGTGGAACGTGCCGGAGGCGGGATACGCCCTGCACGGCCTGCCGAAGCCTGCCGCCTGCATCCCGGTCTATCCGGTGGTGAGCCCGCGGGAGATGCTGCGGGACGGTGCCTTCCGCCCCGACGCGCCCTCGGCCGTCTACGGCATGTCCATGCGCGAGGCCGCGGAGACCTTCTTCGAGATCCCAGACCACACAGAGGGCTTTCCGCCGTCCGCGATCTTCCTCGGCACCGACGATCAGCTGGTGCCGCCGGCGCATTCCCATCTGCTGGCCGGCTCCCTGGCCCGGAACGGGATCCCCTGCCGGCTGGAGATCGGCCCCTGCGCGGGCCACGGCTTCGGCGACGGGACCGGCACCTCCATGGCGGGCTGGACCGCCCGCGCGGCCGACTGGCTGCGCGCGCTCGCATCAACGAACCGAGACTGACAGGAGGGACCTGACATGATCTATTATGTGGACGCCAAGGCCGGACGGGAAGGAAACGGCAGCAAAGAGATGCCCTTCCGCCGGATCGATGACGCGGCGAAGATCGCCGTCGCCGGGGACGAGGTCCTGGTGGCCCCGGGCATCTACCGCGAGACCGTGGCTCCCGTCCACGGCGGAACGGAGGAGCGTCGCATCGTGTACCGCTCCCTGGAGCCGCTGGGCGCGGTGATCACCGGCGCGGAGGAGCTGACCGGCTGGCGGCGGCACGAGGGCAGCGTGTGGGTGCGCCGGGTGCCCAACGGCATCTTCGGGCCGTACAATCCCTACACCACCTATGTTTGCGGCGACTGGTACTTCGCGCCGACGGTGCGGCACACCGGCTTGGTCTTCCTGAACGACCGCATGATGTACGAGACCGTCAGCCTGGAGGAGTGCGCCGCCGGTCAGCCCGATCCCTGCGCCTGGGATCAGGAGGACGCCCGCTGGCTCTGGTACACCGAGCAGGACGGGAACGAGACCGTGCTGTACGCCAACTTCCGCGACCTGGATCCCAATGAGCAGAAGGTGGAGTTCACCGTCCGCCGCCGCTGCTTCATGCCGGAGGAGACGGGGGTGGGATACATCACCGTGTCCGGCTTCGATATCAACAAGGCGGCCACCACCTGGGCGCCGCCGGCCTCCTTCCAGGACGGCATGATCGGCCCCCACTGGTCGAAGGGCTGGATCATCGAGGACTGCGAGATCTGGGGCAGCCGCTGCTGCGGCATCTCCCTGGGCAAGTACCTCGACCCGGAAAACGACATGTACTTCTACCACAGGCACGTCAAGTCCCCCACCCAGATGGAGCGCGACGCGGTGTGCCGGGGCCAGTATCACGGCTGGCTGAAGGAGAAGGTGGGCAGCCACATCGTCCGCCGCTGCCACATCCACCACTGCGAGCAGACGGGCATCGTGGGCCGCATGGGCGCGGTGTTCTCGGTGATCGAGGACTGCCACATCCACCATGTGTGCAACTCCCAGCAGCTGGGCGGCGCAGAGACCGCCGGCATCAAGCTGCACGCGGCCATCGACGTGACCATCCGCCGCAACCACATCCACCACTGCATCCAGGGCGTGTGGCTGGACTGGGAGGCCCAGGGCGCCCGGGTCACCCGGAACCTCATGCACGACAACACGCCGCCCGCCGGCCGCCCCCACGCCCGCGGCGCCATGTTCTCCACCGATGTGTTCGTCGAGGTGGGCCACGGTCCGACGCTGATCGACCACAACCTGCTGCTGTCCCCGGTGTCCATCACGATCCCCAGCGAGGGCATCGCCGTGGTGCACAACCTGGTGCTGGGCGCCTTCGGCCTCATCAACTCCGGCGTGGACAGCGTCATCAACGGCCAGCGGGAGCCCCGCTACACCCCCTACCACATCCGCCACCGCACCGAGGTGGCCGGCATGATGACGATCCTGCACGGCGACGACCGGGTGTACAACAACATCTTCGTCCAGCAGTACCCCGTGACGCAGCCCGAAAAGACGCCGAAGGACAGCGACTACCAGGTCGTCGGCACCGCGCCCTTCGACATCTTCCCGTCCTATGAGGAGTGGATCTCCCACTTCATGATGGACCGGGAGCCCGACATGGGCGCTCTCGGCCCGTATCACTTCGGCCATCTCCCCGCCTGGGTGGGCGGCAACGCCTACTTCAACGGGGCCACGGTCAGCAAACACGACACCACCGGCCTGACAGCGGCGGACCCGGTGACTGTCGCACTGGAGGAGAAGGACGGGGCGTATGTCCTGAAGACCGATCTCTACCGGCAGCTGAAGGATTTCCGGACCGACATGATCCACTCGGACAAGCTGGGCCTCGCCTTCCAGCCCGAGCAGCGCTTCGAGGACCCCGACGGCACCGCCATCCTCTTCAACACCGACTACCACGGCGCCCACCGCGGCGCGGACGTCCTCCCCGGCCCCTTCGCGGAGGCCGCGGAGGAGATCGGGGTCTGAGCGTGTCCTCCGCAGAGAAAAGCATACGAAATACGGGACGCGGCCGATGGGCTGCGTCCCGTGCTTTATGTGCTGCTGTTATCCCTCGTAGCGGAGCGACTGCAGGATCACCCGGATGCCCCTCGCGGCGCAGTCCAGCAGGTCCTGCTTCGTCAGCGAGCCGTCGGCCAGCGCGGCGCGGATGGTGTCGTGGTCGAAGCCCTCGCCGGGCATGGTCCAGTCGTTGCCGGCCTTCACGCAGCCCGCTGCGGTGCAGTTTTCGCTGTAGGTGGTGTGCCAGTCGGTCATGATGACGCCCTTGAAGCCGAACTCGTTGCGCGCGGCCTTGGTGCATAGGTCGTGGCTGTTGGCCGCGTGGACGCCGTTGACCAGGTTGTAGCTGGTCATGATGGACAGGGGCTGGCTGTCGCGGATGGCGATGCCGAAGCCGCGCAGGTAGATCTCCCGCAGGGCGCGCTCGCTGAGGATGCTGTCGGAGCCCGTGCGGTTGTCCTCCTGGTTGTTGCAGGCGTAGTGCTTGATGGTGGTGCCGCAGCCCGGGTGCTTCTGCACGCCGTCGGTCATGGCCGCCGCCATCTTGCCGGAGAGGACGGGATCCTCGCTGTAGTACTCGAAGTTGCGCCCGCAGAGGGGATTGCGGTGGATGTTCATGCCCGGGGCCAGCCACAGGGTCACGTTCATGCGCTCCATCTCGTCGCCCACCGCGTCGCCGCAGGCCTTCAGCACCTCGGGATCCCAGGACTGGGACAGGAGGGAGCCCACGGGGATGGCGGTGCAGTACTGGTAGCGGCGGTCGCCCTCGGGCTCGCCGGTGGCGAAGAAGCCGTGCTCGATGCTCAGCAGGAAGCCCGTCCGCTGCGGCGCGCCGTCCTTGATATAGCACACCGGGCTGAGGCGCAGCCCCGCCGGGCCGTCTGCCAGCACGATGTTGGCGACGCCCTTGTCCAGCGCGGCGCCGGAGGTCTCGGCGGCGGAACCGGGAACCGCGGAGCCCGCAGCGCCGATGATGCTGCCCTGGCCCTTGGCGGGATCGCCGGTGGCCATGAAGACCAACTGGTCGTCCGTCAGGGTCTCCGCGAGCGCGTAGGCCTCATCCCCGGACTCGTCGGGGTTGCCGTAGGTGTAGGTCACGGTCTCCACGCCGGAGAGGTCCCAGGGGATGACCGCGCCGCCGGCTGCCGGGATCGCGGCGGCCAGGGCGGCCCGCTTCTCCGGGTCGGGCTTCAGGGTGTCGATGGTCTCCTGCGGCGGGCAGATGTGGGCGCACTCGGCCAGCACCTTGCGCTCGGCCACCTCCAGCCAGCCGTACACCCTGCTGTCCCGGAGGGAATCGCCCACGCACACGCCGACGCGGCCGGCGGGGACCACCCACGCGCCGTGATGCTCGCAGAAGGAGGCGGCGTCCCCGGGGCTGACGGTCATGGCGACCTCGCAGCTCTCGCCGGGCTTCAGCATGGGCGTCTTCGCGAAAGCGGCCAGACGGCGGAGCTCACGGCCCATGCGCATGTCGGGCAGCAGCAGATAGGTCTGCGCCACCTCGCGGCCCTCCCGGTCGCCGGTGTTCGTCACTTTGGCGGTGACCCGGACCTGTCCCTTGCCGAGGGCCTCGATCTTCACATCGCCGACGGCGAAGTCGGTGTAGCCCAGGCCCTCGCCGAAGCCGAACCGCGGCGCCACGCCGAAGGTGTCGAAGTACCGGTAGCCCACGTAGATGTCCTCGCCGTACACTTCCCGGGTGACATCGCCGCTGCGGTGGGAGAAGGTCCCGGCGTTGGGATAGTCCTCGAAGCGCACGGCCCAGGTGTTGGTCAGCTTGCCGGTCACCGGCACGTCGCCGCAGAGCACGTCGGCCACGGCGTTCCCGCCCTCCATGCCGGGCTGGCCCACCAGCATGACGGCCTTGATGCCGGGCTCCCGGTCCAGCACGCTCAGATCCACCTGGCCGCCCACGTTCAGCAGCAGGACCACCTTCGGATAGGTGGCGCACAGGTCGTGCAGCTGCCGCTCTTCCTCGTCCGTCAGATAGTAGTCGCCCTTCACGGCGTGGCGGTCGGCGCCCTCACCGGCGATGCGGCTCAGCACATAGACGGCGGTGTCGGTCTCCGGGTCGGAGGCGGGGATGGGGCCGCCCGCGGGCATCACGAAAGCATGGTGGGAGTAGGCCACGAAGAACTGGCCCGGCCGTTCGGCATCCTCCTTCAGGATCGCGTCGCGCCAGGCGATGCGGGAGTCCAGGTATGCCTTGTCCGCGTCCCGGAGCCAGTCCGCGCTGGTGAGCACGAAGCCGGCGTTCTCCATGCCCTTCGCGATGGAGATGTCGTAGCGCTCGTTCACGTCGCCGGAGCCGGTGCCGCCCTTGATGGTCTGTACCGCGCCGACGCCGTACAGGGCGACCTTGCCGCCCTTCTTCAGCGGCAGCACACGGTCCTCGTTCTTCAGCAGGACAAAGCCCGCGGCGGCGGCTTTCCTGGCCACTTCCGCGTGCAGGGGTTCCCAGGATTGGACCGCGTCGGTCTCAAAGCCGGGCAGGGGCATGGGCTTGATGGTGCGCATGGGGGATCTCCTCCTCGTGATGGTCCTGTCAGCGTATACGAAACACGTGTCCGTATCCCGTCGCCGTACTGATTCGCCCCGGAGGGCGGATATTCCTTCTTCACGGAAAAAAAGACCGCAGGCTTTCCGCGGAGCGGGAAGCGGCTTTCGGTCGGTGCCGGAAAAAAGATCCCCCTCCCGCGCGGGGAAGGGGACAGGGGATCGGGTCCTGGCAAATGCCGGGCGGACGCAGGCGCGGGGTCAGTCGTCGTCCTGCACCAGGCCCCGGTAGGCCAGGTAGGCCTGCTGGGCGTCCATGAAGTCGTCCACCAGCGAAGCGGCTTTCACCGCCTGCTCCGGGCTCAGGCCGTTGCGGGCGGCCAGCTCCTCCACGATGCTCTCGAAGGCATCGTCCTCTTCGTAGTATTGGTCGCCGGCGCTGCCGTCCTCCGCCAGCACGCCCGTGCGGTGCATGAAGGCGATGTCGGCGTCGATGGCCTGCAGGATCAGCTTCTCGATCATCCCGTCCAGGGAGGGATGGTCCTTCCGGTTGATGCGGCGCAGGATGAAGGCCAGGGCCTCGTCCCGGTCGTAGCCCAGCATGACGGGTCCGTCGCTCACAGCTTTGCCACCGCCTCTTTGAACTGATCCAGCGTGCTGCGGAACACGCTCATGGCCCTGCGGATGGGCTCGGGGGAGGACATGTCCACCCCGGCCAGCTTCAGGGCGTCGATGGGGGAGACGGAGCATCCGGCGGACAGGAACTTCCGGTAATCCTTCACCGCGGCCTCGCCCTCGGTCAGGATGCGCTCCGACAGGGTGACGGCGGCGCACAGGCCCGTGGCGTAGACGTACACGTAGTAGGCGTTGTAGAAGTGGGGGATGCGCATCCACTCGTTGGCGATCCACTCGTCCACCTCGCAGGCCCCGCCGTAATAGGTCCGGTTCAGCTCGTAATAGGCCTTCGACAGGGTCTCCCGGGTCAGGGGCTCGCCGCTCTCCTCCATGGTGTGGGCGATGCGCTCGAACTCGGCGAACATGGTCTGCCGGAAGCAGGTCGTGCGGAACTGCTCCAGGAAGTGGTTCAGCAGGAAGGCCTGGGCCTTCGGATCCGTGAAGGTGTCCAGCAGGTGGCGCAGCATCACGGCCTCGTTGCAGATGGAGGCCACCTCCGCCACGAACAGGCTGTAGTCCGCCTTGGGCAGGGGCTGGTTCGTGTTGGAGTAGAAGGAGTGCATGCTGTGGCCCAGCTCATGGGCGATGGTGAAGGCGCTGTCCAGGTTGTCGTTGTGGTTCAGCAGCACATAGGGGTGCACGTGGCGCAGGTCGCCCGCGGAAAAGGCGCCGCTGGACTTGCCCACGGCGGGATAGACGTCGATCCAGCCGCCGGTGCGGGCTTCCCGCAGCTTGGCCAGATAGTCCTCGCCCATGGGCTTCAGGCCCTCCAGCACCAGGTCGAAGGCCTTCTCGTAGGGCATCTCCATGGTGTAGTCCGGGATCAGCGGGCAGTACAGGTCATACATGTGGAGCTCGTCCACGCCCAGCAGCCTCTTCCGGGTCTCCAGATAGTCCTGCAGGATGGGCAGGGACTCGTGGATCACGGCGATGAGGTTGTCATACACCGCCCGGGGGATCTCCAGGGGATCCATGGCCGCGTCCAGGGCGTCCCTGTAGCCGCGGGCGGCCGCGACGGCGCAGTCGTTCTTCACGGACCCGGCGTAGGTGGAGGCGATGGTGCTGCCGAAGGCCCCGTAGCCCAGCATGATCTTCTCGAAGGACTGCCGGCGCAGCTCCCGGTCGGGGGACTCCCGGAAGGCGCCCCAGGTGCCGTCCGTCAGGGGCTCGGTGCTGCCGTCGGGGAGCACCATGTCCGGGAACTTCATGTCCACGTTGGTCAGCATGTCATAGGTGTTGCCGGAGGCGCCCAGCACCTCGCCCATGGAGGCCAGCAGGCGCTCCTCACGCTTGCTCAGCATATGGGGCTTGCGGCGCAGCAGGCCTTTCAGGTAGACGTCGTAGTCCGCCATCGCCGGGTCGCCGATGAGCTCCCGCAGCACGCCCTCGTCCAGCTCCAGCAGCTCGGGCTCCAGGAAGGCGCCCGCGGCGGAGGCCTTCGTGATCAGGGACATGGCCTTCATGTACATGGCCTGCGCCTGGGGGTCGCCGTTGTCCCCCTCCCGGGAGAGGAAGGCGTATTCGATGACGGGCATCAGCTCATCCTGGAAGTCGAAGTTCGCGCGGATGGCGGCCCGGGGATCCTCCGCCACCTTCCCCTCATAGGCCGCGAAGGTCTCCACCTTCGCCTCGCAGGCTTTCAGCGCCTGCTCCCAGGCCTCGGGGCCGGCAAAAATGTGGGACAGGTCCCAGCGGTATTTGGGATCGATCTCGCTGCGGGTGGGCAGTTTGGCCATGTCAGAACCTCCTTGTCATGTCATGATCGCTGTGTAAGGGGCAGGGGTCACAGCTGCATCTCGCCGTGGTTCCGGCGGAGCCAGTCCCGCAGCGCGGAGAAGGTCTCCTCCGAGACGGAATGCTCCATCCCGCAGGCATCTTCCTCCGCCACCTCGGGCGGTACGCCGATGGCGGTGAAAAAGCCGGTGAGGAAGCGGTGCCGGCTGAGGACGCCGCGGGCCACGGCCAGTCCCTTCTCGGTCAGCTGCACCGTCCCGTCGTTCTCCCGGGCGATGGAGCCGTCGTCCTCCAGATTGCGCAGGGCCACGGACACGCTGGGCTTGGAGAACCCCAGGTGCTGGGCGATGTCGATGGCGCGGCAGGAGCCCTTCTCCTGCTGGATCATCAGGACGGCCTCGAGATAGTCCTCAACGGATCGGGTGTGTTTCACGGCGTCTTCCTCCCGGCAGCGTACTGAGGTAGCATTGACTAACTCATTATAGCCCGGAGCGGTCCGTTTGTCAATCCGTTCCGCCGCCGGATCCGGCACAAGGCAGGGCGAGCCAGTCCTCGTCCGGCAGGCCGCCCGTCCGCAGTCCCCTCCGGAAGTCCTCCGGGATGGGGGCGGCGAAGCGCATGCGCTCGCCCGTGCGGGGATGGTCGAAGGCCAGGGTGCGGGCGTGGAGCATGAGCCGCGGGACCTTCAGCCCCCGGGGGAGGCCGTAGATGGGGTCCCCGCACACGGGATGGCCGAGGGACTGCAGGTGCACCCGGATCTGGTGGGTGCGTCCGGTGAGGATGTGCACGTCCAGCAGGGTGCACCGGCTGCCCCGGGCAAGGACGCGCCATTCCGTCACGGCCTCCCGCCCCGCCGGGTCGACGGCCATCTTCTTGCGGTCCTTCTTTGACCGGGCGATGGCCTTGTCCACGCGGCCGGCATCCTCGCGGAATTCCCCCTCCGCCAGGGCCAGGTAGTGCTTCTCCATGGTGCGGGCCTGCAGCTGTTCGCTGAGCTTCCGCTGGGCGGCGTCGTTCTTGGCCGTCAGCAGCAGGCCCGAGGTGTCCTTGTCCAGCCGGTGGACGATGCCCGGCCGGGTCTCGCCCCCGATGCCGCTGAGCCGGTCCAGGGCGGAGAGCAGGGCGTTGACCAGGGTGCCGCTCTCGTTGCCCGGGGCGGGGTGCACCACCATGCCGCAGGGCTTCACCACCACGGCCAGGTCCGCGTCCTGATAGAGGATGGTGAGGGGGATCTCCTCGGCCTGCGGGACCGCGGGCTTCGGCGCGGGCACGGTCAGCGCGATCTCCGCGCCGGCTTTGGGCGTCAGTCCCGGCCGGGTCTCGGTGCTGCCGTTCACCGCGCAGCGGCCGTCCCCGATCAGCGCCGCCGCCCGGGACCGGGACAGGCCCCCGGCCTCCGCGAGCAGCACGTCCAGCCGCCTGCCGTCCGCCACGGCCCGGATGATCCGTTCGGTTGCTTCACTCATTGCGTTTCTCCCATTCGGCGGGCCGGATCAGCAGGGACAGGATCATCAGCCCGCAGCCCACCGTCAGCGCCGTGTCCGCCACGTTGAAGACGGCGAAGCGGAACAGCAGGATCTCGATCATGTCGATGACGTGGCCCTCGATGACGCGGCTCAGCAGGTTGGACACCGCCCCGCCCAGGATCAGCATGGCGCCGGTCTTCGAGAGCGTGCCGAGCCTGCAGCGGCGCAGCAGCAGGGCGCCGGCGGCGAGGATCGCGGCGCTCAGCCCGACGGTCAGCCAGGGCATGCCGCTGAAGAGGCTGAAGGCCACGCCGGTGTTCCGGGCCAGCCGCAGGCCGATCACCCCCGGGATCAGGGGCACGGCCTCCGTCAGGGACAGGGCCAGCCGCTTGGTGATCTGGTCAGCGGCCAGCACCGCCAGCGCGATCCAGGCGTAATTCAGCATGGGGCTCCTTTCCGCGGCGGGGCCCGGCGCCCGATTCCTCATTGACAGGCACCGGCCCGGCGGCTATAATCCTCCGTGAGTTCTCGGCAAAGGAGAGATCGGCATGAAACAGGTCCTGAATTCCACCGACGCGCCGGCCGCCATCGGGCCCTACTCCCAGGGCATCGCGGCGGGCGGCACCGTCTACGTCAGCGGGCAGCTGCCCATCATCCCCGCCACCGGCGAGCTCCACACGGGCTCCGTCGCGGACCAGACCCGGCAGGCGCTGCGCAACATCGCGGCGATCCTGAAGGAGGCCGGCTGCGGCATGGCGGACGTGGTGAAGACCACGGTCCTGCTGCGGGACATCGCCGATTTCGGCGAGATGAATGCGGCCTACGCGGAGTTCTTCCCGACGGACGCGCCCGCCCGCGCCTGCTTCCAGGCTGCCTGCCTGCCGAAGAACGCGGCGCTGGAGATCGAATGCGTGGCGGTCCGGGACAGGGCTTGACAGGCGTGCTATAATGGTCACGGGCAGAAGCCCGGGAAAGGAAAGAGTCAAAATGGAGATCACGAAGGAAACCACCATGGGCGAAATGCTCCGCTACGACATGGGCATCGCCGGCGTGCTGATGCGCTGCGGCATGCACTGCGTCGGCTGCCCCTCCTCCGTCGGCGAGTCCCTGGAGATGGCCTGCATGGTGCACGGCCTGGACGTGGAGCAGGTGCTGGACGATATCAGGACCTACCTGGAGTTCAAGCAGGGCAAGCCCGCCGAGGCCTGAGCCCCAGACCCGGAGCCGGAGCGTGTCTCCGGCTTATTTCGTTGCCTCGATCTTCCTCAGGGCTTCCATGGCGGCCTCGGATTCGGCCAGCTTCTTGCTGCTGCCCGTGCCCGTGGCCAGCTGCTCCCCGGCGTAATAGACGCCCACCGTGAAGGACGGCGCGTGATCCGGTCCGCTGCGCTCCAGCACCCGGTATTCCGGCGGGTCGCCGCCGTTGCGCTGATAATGCTCCTGCAGGCGGTTCTTGGCCTCGTTGGGGCGGAAGGGCTCCGCGCGCTTCGGCCAGCAGCGCTCCACCGTGTCCCGGGCCGCGCTGACGCCCCCGTCCAGCCAGATGGCCGCAAGGACGGCCTCCATGGCGTCGCACAGGACGCTGGGCTTGTCCCGCCCGCCGGTGCGCTCCTCCCCGTGGTCCATCCGCAGGCGCTCCCCGATGCCCCACCGGCGCGCGATGTCGCTGAGGGTCTCCTCGCACACCAGCTGCAGCCGGGTCCTGGTGAGCTCGCCCTCCTGCGCCTTCGGCATCTGCCGGAACAGGCGCACGGAGATCAGATACTCCAGGATCGCGTCCCCGAGGAACTCCAGCCGCTGGTTGTTGGGCGTCCCGGCCGAGGGGTGCGTCAGCGCCAGCTCCAGCAGCGACGCGTCGTGGAACCTGTACCCGAGAATGGTGTTGTCCCCCATGGAAACCTCCTGCGCAATACCGAAGACCGCGGAAGGGCCTCGCGCCGTTTCCGCGCACAGAGACAAGGCGCAGCCGCGGGTGGGGCTGCGCCTTGTCTCGGAAGGGACCGGATTACTGGTGCGCCTCGATGTAGTCGGCCACGTCGCCGACGGTGCGCATCTTCATGATCTGGTCGTCCTCCACCATGATGCCGAACTTGTCCTCCAGGTCCATGATCATGACCATGATGTTGGCGCTGTCGGCCTTGAGATCCTCCACCAGGCGGGTCTCGCGGGTGATGGTGGCCTCGTCAGCCTTGAGCTGCTCGGCGATCAGCTTCTTGACGGTCTCGTACATGGTTGTCTCCTCCTGAAATGGCGTTGTTGTCATCGTGTATCCGCAATCCGAATGAACGGAGAATGCGCGTTATGCCTGAAGCTTCTCAAGGCCCGCCGCGATGATGTCCGGCACCTTGCCTTCGATCATCTTCACGCACTGGGCGATGGCGCAGGCGAAGGCGTGGGCGTCGGAGGAACCGTGGCCCTTGACCACCGCGCCCTGCACGCCCAGCAGGGGAGCGCCGCCGACCTCGGAATAGTCCATGGCCTTCTTGACCCTCCCGAAGGCGGGCTTGGCGATGAGGGCGCCCATCTTGCTGCGGAAGTCCGCGGTGAGCTCGCCCTTGATGATGCCCATGAGCGTGGAGGCGACGCCCTCCATGAACTTCAGCACCAGGTTGCCGCTGAAGCCGTCGCAGACCAGCACGTCCGCGGTGTCCGCCAGCAGGTCCCGGGCCTCCACGTTGCCCACGAAGTTGTAGGGAGCCTTCTCCATCAGGGGATAGGTCTCCTTCACCAGCGCGTTGCCCTTCTCGGCCTCGGCGCCGATGTTGATCAGGCCCACCCGGGGATCCTCCACGCCCATCACGCCCTGCATGTAGGCGCTGCCCATCAGGCCGAACTGCACCAGATAGTCCGGCTTGCAGTCCACGTTGGCGCCGCAGTCGATCAGCAGGGCGCCCCGCTTGCCGTTGGGCAGGACCGGGGCCAGGGCCGGGCGCTCGATGCCCGGGATGCGGCCCAGCCGGAACATGCCGCCCGCCAGGGTCGCGCCCGTGGATCCCGCGGAGACGAAGCCGTCGCACTCGCCGCTCTTGACCTGCAGCATGCCGATGACCGTCGCCGAGTTCTTCTTCGTGCGCACGCCCATGACCGGATGCTCGTGGTTGGTGATGACCTCCGGGGCGTCTACCAGAGTGATGCGCTCCCGCACGTCGCCGCAGTCCGTCAGCAGCGGCTCCACCTCGCTCAGCACGCCGCCCAGGGCCACCGTCAGCTCCGGAAAACGGCGAAGAGCCTCGATCACGCCCTGAACCGGCGCCTGCGGGGCGTTGTCGCCGCCCATCGCGTCCACGAAGATCCGCAAGGAAATCGCCTCCCCGAAAGATTCGCACGCATTGTAGCAGAAAAGCGCCGGGAATGCAAGCGGTGTACAGATTTCGTACAGCCGCGCCGCCTTGACAGCCGCGGCCGGCTGTGCTATGATCCCCCCACAGCACGTTTGCGTTTTGTAAACCTCTGCCGCGCGTCACACGGGCAGGGGTTTTGTGTGTGGTGCGGACAGCATATGGAAACGGGGGGCGGCTGCCATGTCTGAAGGGGAGATCATCATCCGGGCGGAAGGCCTGACCAAGGTCTACCGGCGCACGTCCGGCGGAAAGGGCTTTCTCGGCCTGTTCCGCCGCAGGACGGAGGAAGTGCGGGGCCTGACGGACGCCGGCTTCGAGATCCGCAGGGGCGAGGTCGTCGGGCTGCTGGGACCCAACGGAGCCGGAAAGTCCACCACGGTGAAGCTGCTGACCGGCATCCTCACGGCGGACGGCGGCGCCTGCGGCGTGATGGGGCGGACGCCCTGGCTGGAGCGCAGGAAGATCGCGGCGGACATCGGCGCGGTGTTCGGCCAGCGGATGCAGCTGTGGTGGGACGTGCCGGTCCTGGACTCCTTCCGCCTCCTGCGGGACATCTACAGCGTGCCCGAGGCGCGGTGGAAGGCGCGCCTGGACGAGCTGACCGACGCGCTGGAGCTGGGCGGGATCCTGCAGGTGCCCATGCGCCAGCTGAGCCTGGGGCAGCGGATGCGCGCCGAGCTGTGCGGCTCCCTCCTGCACGAGCCCTCCATCCTGTTCCTGGACGAGCCCACCATCGGCCTGGACGCGGTGAGCAAGCTCCGGCTCCGCGATTTCCTGCGGGCGGAGAACCGGGAGCGCGGCACCACCATCCTCCTGACCACCCACGACATGGCCGATATGCTGGCCCTGTGCCCGCGGGTGCTGGTGCTGGGGCGCGGCCGCCTGCTCTATGACGGCGGGCTGGATGCCCTCCTGCGGCGGTACGATACCGAGCACACCCTGCGCTGCGTGTTCGACGGCGGCGCGGAGCCGGAAGGGCTTCCTCCCTCCGTCGGCGTCCGCCGGGAGGGCGAGGCGTGGACGCTGACCTTTGCCCCGGCGGAGATCCCCGTCGGCGAGGTCCTCGCGAAGCTCCTCGCCGCGGGCCCCGTCCGGGAGCTGACGCTGAAGGAGCAGGACACGGACCGGCTGGTGGCCAGGATGTACGCAGACCTGAAGCTGACCTGAGCGCCGCGCCGAGAAGGAAGGGAACGCACTTGAACATCCGGGCTTACCGAACCGCCTTCGCCGTGCACGCGCGGCAGGTCAGCCGATACCGCGGCGCCGCCCTGGGCGGCATGGTGACGCAGGCCTTTTTCGGCGTCATGCTGGTCGCCCTGTATGAGGCGCTGGCGGGGGAGGGCGACCTCCTCCGGGAGACCGCGACCTATGTGTGGCTGCAGCAGATCTTTTTCCGCGCCTTCTTCTCCACCGGCGGCGAGATCTACGAGCAGATCATGTCCGGCAGCGTCTGCTACAGCCTGCTGCGCCCCGTCGACCTGCATCTCTGGTGCGTCTGCCGGGAGATGGCGGCGAAGATCGTCGGGGTGACCATGCGGCTCCTGCCCATGATCCTGATCCAGTTCGTCCTGCCCGAAAGCTGGCGCATGCTCCCGCCGGACAGCCCCGTCGCCTTCGTCCGCTTCGCGCTTTCGCTCCTGACCGGCTTCCTCGTCATCGCGCAGGTGAACATGATCACCGCCGCCGTCACGATGCGGACGCTGGACAACAAGGGCTTCAGCGGGCTGATCAACCTGGTCATGATGATCCTGGCGGGCAACATCGTCCCCCTGACCCTCGCCCCGGAACGCCTGCAGGCCGTCCTTCGCTGGCAGCCCTTCGCCCAGATGCTCGACGCCCCGATCCGCATGTGGCTGCACGCGGGCCCCGCCGGGGAGTGGGCGCTGAGCTTTGGCGTGCAGCTGGCGTGGCTGGCGGGACTGACCGTCTTCTCCCGGTGCCTGTGGGGGCGCGGCATCCGGCGGATCGAACTGCAGGGAGGCTGAGCGATGCGATACGTGATGCACGCCATGCGGATGAACCTGCGCCGGGCCGCGCAGTACCGCAGCTCCTTCCGGATGCAGATCGCCGCCCAGATCGTGATGACCTTCGGCGACCTCTGGGCCATACTCCTGCTGGCCGAGCGCTTCGGCGGGATGGCCCACTGGAGCCTGTACGAGGTCATGTTCTTCTTCGGCGCGATGCAGATCGCCTTCGCGGTCACGGAGATGATCAACCGGGGCTTCGGCCACATCTCCTCCCTGATCCGCATGGGCGATCTGGACACCATGCTGACGCGCCCGAGGGGCATCGCGGCCCAGGTGATCCTCTCCGAGCTGGATCCCAGGCGCATCGGCAGCGTGGCGGTCGGCCTGACCGCCCTGACCGTCGCGACCCTGAAGACCGGGCTGCGGTGGACCCTCCCGGATGTCCTGCTGCTCCTGTGGGGGATGACCGGCACCGTCGCGCTGATGATGGGCCTGTTCATGATCGAGGCCGTGGTCTGCCTCTTCTCCGTCCAGTCCGTGGAGATCGTGAACGTCTTCACCTACGGCGGACGCCAGACCTGCCAGTATCCCCTCGACCTCTATCCCGACTGGCTGCGGACCACCTTCACCTATGTGATCCCCATCGGCCTGTGCCTGCAGTTCCCGGTCTGCCATATCCTGGGCAAGCCCTTGGCCGGCGCGGAGACCGGCGGCTGGGTGTGGCTCGGACCGGCGGCGGGATTCGTCTTCCTCGGCCTCTGCTCCCTCGCGTGGCGGCTGGGCCTGCGGCACTACCGCTCCACCGGAAGCTGACCCGCCGCAGATTGCCCCTTGCTTTATCCACTCTTTTCCTGTATAATCTCTCTGTCCATGGAAACATGGGCTTTATGGCGATGCAAATGAAGGAGGAACCGACGGATGGAATGCAAGATCAGGAATGAGATCGGCACCATCTTCATCACCGAAGATGTCCTCTTGAAGGTTGCCGGATACGCCGCACTGGAGTGCTACGGCATCGTGGCCATGTCCTCCAAGCGGGCGACAGACGGCATCGTGGAATGGCTCGGGCGCGAGAACCTCTCCAAGGGCGTGCAGATCCGCAGCGTGGAAGACGCGCTGGACGTGGACCTGTACATCATCGTGGAGTACGGGATCTCCATCGCGGAGGTCTGCAAGAACATCGTGGACACCGTGCGCTATAAGCTGGAGGCCATGACCGGCATCGGCGTGCGCAAGGTGACCGTGACGGTGGAAGGGATCCGCGTGTGACGAAGACGGCAGACAGGCGTGGGACATCGGTTTTTTGTGCCTGACCGGGTCTTCGTTCCGGTCCCGTGTCCCTGATGCTGCCGCGCGAACGGAGGATAGAGAAGTTGATTGAAGCAAAGACGATCGACGGCCTGCTGATGCGCGAGATGGCGGTGGCCGGCAGCGCGCTGCTGGAAGCCAACCGCGCCGAGGTGGATGCCCTGAATGTTTTCCCGGTGCCCGACGGCGACACCGGCACCAACATGTCCCTGACCATGCAGAGCGCCGTGCGGGAGATCAGCGCAAAGGAATTCCTGCGGGCGGACGAGGCCTGCGCCGCGCTGTCCAAGGGCGCGCTGCGGGGCGCCCGCGGCAACTCCGGCGTCATCACGTCCCAGCTGCTGCGCGGCTTCGCCAAGTCCCTGAACGGGGTGGAAAAGATCACCCCCGAGCTTTTCGCCAGGGCCATGAAGGCCGGCTCGGACCTGGCCTACAAGGCCGTGATGAAGCCCAAGGAGGGCACGATCCTCACCGTGGCCCGGGTGATGGCGGAGGACGCGCTGCAGCAGGTGCAGCAGACGCCCGACAGCTTTGACGCCCTCTTCACCACCATCCTGCGCAGCGGCGCCGACATCCTCAGGAAGACCCCGGAGATGCTGCCGGCCCTGAAACAGGCGGGCGTGGTGGACTCCGGCGGACGCGGCCTGCTGTATATCTACACGGGCTACGCGGCGGTGCTGCGCGGGGAATCCATCGAGGAGCTGATCCAGCAGAGCACCGGCGCCGATGACGGCTCCTTCCGCGACGACCACGACGCCATCATCGACCTGAACTTCGAATATCACGTGGCCTTCTCCCTGCGCTCCCTGAGCGAGGACTATTCCCAGAGCGATGTGGACTCCATGCGCCGCCGCCTCAACCGCATCGGCAACATGGTCAACATCGACGGCGAGGCCGCGCCCTACCGCGTGCACGTCCACACCAACGACCCCGGCGACGCGCTGCAGTTCGGCGTGGAGCTGGGCGAGGTGACGGACATCGAGATCGTCAACATGGCCGCCGAACGCCGGGCCAAACAGCCCGCGCCCGCTGAGGAGGCCCCGGCCGAGCCCGAGGCGCCCGCGGAGCGCAAGAAGAGCGGCATGGTGGCGGTCTCCCTGGGCGACGGCTTCTCCCACATCTTCCGGGATCTGGGCGTGGACGTGGTCGTGGAGGGCGGCCAGACCATGAACCCCTCCATCGACGATATCCATCAGGCCATCATCCACTGCAACGCCGAGACCGTGTACGTCTTCCCCAACAACGGCAACGTGGTGATGGCGGCCAACCAGGCGGCCGAGATCGCGGACTGCAAGGTCTTCGTGATCCCCACCAAGAACGTGGCCATGGGCATCGCCGCGGCGGTGGCCTTCCAGCCCGACGCCGAGGGCGAGAAGAACGCCGAGGCCATGAAGGAAGCCGCCGAGAACGTGAAGACCGCCACGGTGACCTTCGCCGTCCGCGACAGCGAGAACAACGGCGTCACCATCCACGAGGGCGACTTCATCGGCCTGCAGAACGGCCAGATCGCCTGCGCCGGCGGGGACTTGGACGAGGTCATCACCCGGACCATGGACGCCGTCATGACGGAGGACGACGAGCTGATCACCGTCTATTACGGCAGCGACGTCAGCGAGGAGGACGCCAAAAAGATGGCGGACCAGATCGCCGACAGCTATCCCGACTGCGACGTGGAGTGCCTGGCCGGCGGCCAGCCCCTCTACTACTACCTGATCTCGGTGGAATAAGACATGGAACTGTCAGCCATCAAGGGCATTGGCCCGTCGCGGCTGGATGCATTGCGCGCAATGGGCATCGGCTCATTGCGCGATTTATTGTATATGCTCCCGGTGCGCTACGAGGACCGGACGCGCCCGCAGCCCCTGCGGGAGCTGCAGCCCGGGCAGCCCTGCATGGTGGCGGGCGTGGTGCGGGAAGCCCCGAAGTTCAGCGCATTCGGCGGGCTGACGCGGGTCACCGCCGCCCTGCAGTGCGAGGACGGACGCCTGTCCCTGGCGTGGTTCAACCAGCCCTGGATGATGCAGCAGCTGCCTGTGGGGGAGCCCCTCATGCTCTACGGCCGCCTGGCGGAGAAGAACGGCCGCCGCACCCTGCAGAACGCCGCGATCGTCACGGAGCCTGAGATCCTCCCCGTGTACAGGGCCGTGAAGGGCATCCCCGCAAAAAGCTTTCGGGACATCATGCGTCGGGCGCTGACGGCGACGGACGACTGCTGCCCGGAGACCCTGCCCCACGCGCTGCGGCTGCGCCACGGCCTGTGCGAGCTGAACTTCGCGATCCGGCAGGCGCATTTCCCCGACAGCCTCGAGTCCCTGAAGATCGCCCGGCGGCGGCTGTCCTTCGAGCAGATGCTGATGTTCCAGGCGGCCCTCTCCGCGGCCCGGGGCGAGCGGGAGGCCGGCGTGCCCCTGTCCGTGCCCGACGGCGCGGAGGAGGCCTACTGGAAGACCCTGCCCTTCCCGCCCACGAAGGCCCAGCGGCGGGTGCTGTCCGAGATCGCGGCGGACCTGCGGGGCGGGGCGGCCATGAGCCGGCTGGTGCAGGGGGACGTGGGCTGCGGCAAGACCGCCATCGCCTTCGGCGCCATCAGCCTCTGCCACGGGGCCGGGCGGCAAAGCGCCATGATGGCCCCCACCGAGATCCTGGCCCGGCAGCACTACGCCTCCGCGAGGCAGGCGCTGGAGCCCCTGGGCATCCGCTGCGGCCTGCTGATCGGCAGCATGAAGGCCTCGGAGAAGAAGAAGGCCCACGCGGCCCTGGCCGCCGGCGAGTGGGACGCGGTCTTCGGCACCCATGCCCTCATCAGCGAGGGCGTGACCTACCGGAGCCTGGGCCTGGTGATCACCGACGAGCAGCACCGCTTCGGCGTCCGCCAGCGGTCCACACTGCAGGACAAGGGCCGCGCCGGCGGGGCGAGCCCCCACGTGCTGGTGATGTCCGCCACGCCCATCCCCCGGACCCTGGCGCTGATCCTCTACGGCGACCTGGACATCTCGGCCGTGGACGAACTGCCCCCCGGCCGGACCCCCGTGCAGACCCGGCTGGTGCCGGAGGCCCGGCGGGCCGATCTGTACGCCTTCCTGCGCCGGGAGATCGCAGCCGGCCATCAGGCCTACGTGGTCTGCCCCCTGGTCGAGGACTCGGAGACGCTGGACGAAGTGCGCTCCGCCCGGGCCACATGGAAGGGGCTGACGGAGAACGAGCTGAAGGGCTTGCGGGTGGGCCTCACCTGGGGCAGCCAGCCGCCCGCCGAAAAGGAAGAGACCCTGCGCGCCTTCTCCGCCGGCGAGACGGACGTGCTGGTCTCCACCACCGTGATCGAGGTGGGGGTCAACGTGCCCAACGCCACGGTGATGGTCATCGAGAACGCGGAGCGCTTCGGCCTGAGCCAGCTGCACCAGCTGCGGGGCCGGGTGGGCCGGGGGAGCGCCGGGAGCTGGTGCTTCCTGCTGGCGGATGGCTCCGAAAAGCTGCGGATCCTCACCCGGACCAACGACGGCTTCCTCGTGGCCCAGAAGGACCTGGAGCTCCGGGGCCCCGGCGACCTGCTGGGCACCCGGCAGTCCGGCGAGGCCATGGCGGGCTTCCTGCTGGAAGGCGACGTTCGGCTGCTGGAAGAGGCGGTCCGCTGCATGCGTGAGCTCCGGGAAAGGCCCGAATACGCCGCCGAGCGCGCACAGGTGGAGGCGGTCGCCCGGGCCGACTGGGCGGACCGGATCGGGCAGATGGCAAGGAATTGAGCAAGAAGCGGAAAAGAGAAACTGTCTGTGCCTGCCGCGTTTTCCCCTGACGAGATCGATGTGATCCGTCTGAGCGCAAAGACGGCACAAAGCGTTTTCGCTTCCTGCACCGGTGTAACTTGGAACGCCGAAGAAGCTCGGGAGGGCAGACGGAGAAACCGGATGGAACTGCCTGCAGAACTCCGGGTTCATTCCGGCAGAATCCCCGGTACGCAGATGATGTTGGAATCGTGATCCGCTGAATAGTGTCTGAGAGAAAGGGAGGGAGATGCGTGCATTTGCAGAAAGCAATATCCGTCTTTCTTGTTCTTCTTATACTCGCGTCCGGCATGGCTGTCTCAGCGGAAGGATCTGTTTCCATGCAAACAGATGCGCCCCTTGAGGATTCCGAATCCTATGAGTCCGGTGATTTCCGTTACATCATTCTCGATGACGGTACGGCAGAGATAACATTCTGGCGCGGGGCAGCGGAAGAACTGACTGTTCCGGCTGAACTGGATGGCGTACAAGTTGCTGTGATTGGCAAGGGCGCGATCCAGACCGGCCGTGAACCGGCGCTGACCCGTCTGGTGTTTTCGGAAGGGATCACCACCCTGCGGCGTCTGTCGATTTCATGCGATACCTTGCAAGAGATCGTGATCCCGGACAGTCTGGCCATACTGGAAGGGAATCCCTTCTGGAGCGTCGGTCCGAATTGCGAGTTTCATTTTTCCGAGAATCATCCTGTCCTTGAAATGCGGGAAGGAATGCTCTTCTCCAAGCCGGACAACAGACTGCTCTGCTGTCCGCAGGGCAATATCTCACGCAAACTGGTGATCCCTGCAGATACGGAGATCATCGAGGAAGCCGTCTTCATGCATCGCATGGGGATCCGATCCGTCACCTTTCCGGACAGTCTGCGGGAGATCCGGCAGTACGCCTTTACCGGATGCGAGAACCTGCAAAAGATCACCCTTCCCAAAGGCGTCACGAGCATCGGCCGCTATGCCTTTGGATCATGCAGGCGTCTGAAAACCGTCAAACTGAACGACGGACTGGAATCTATCGGTCCTTGGGCATTTCAATACTGCGTGCGGCTGGAGAAGATCAATCTGCCCAAGACGCTGAAGAACTTTGGAGAAAACCCCTTTATTGGGTGTGCCAAGCTGAAAACGGTCACCATCGCCAAGAATCATCCCTATCTGAAGATGGTGAAGAACGTGCTCTTTACCAAGGACGGCACCACTCTGCTATGGTATCCCTGCCGTCTTTCGGCTTCCAAATACCAAATCCCAAAGGGAACGCAAGTCATCGCCCCGGGTGCCTTTGACGGATGCAGGCTCCGAACCGTGTCCATTCCGGACACCGTAACCACCATCGGCGACAACGCCTTTTCCCACAGCTATAACCTGAACCGTGTGACACTGCCGGACAGTGTAACCAGTTTGGGGTACGGTGCCTTCTACTTATGCGATCACATGGACCGCGCCACGCTTTCGGCCAATCTCACCGAACTGCCGGAGTATCTGTTTGGCGGCTGCATACGCCTGAAATCCGTAACGCTGCCTAACGGTATCCGCGAGATCCCCAAGTGGTGCTTTACGTCCTGCACATCTCTGGAAGAAATCAGTATTCCCGCGAGTGTCACAGTCATCGGAGAAGGCGCATTCGGTGCGTGCGTAAAGCTGCGGCAGGTGAATCTTCCGGAAGGGCTGACGGAAATCAGGAAAGAGGCCTTCGCAAACTGTGAATCTCTGGAATCCCTGACCATCCCGGCAAGTGTTGGAATCATCGGGGAAAACGCGTTTATCCTCCGGGACTACAGCTACCGTCGGGAATCACCTAAGTATATCCCCTTGATTGTATGCCGTGGCAGCGAGGCCGAGGCGTACTGTCAGGAAAACGGACTGGAGTATACCTTTATCGATGCAGCAGTAACAGACTGAAGTTATAAACCAAACCAACCGGAGAACAAATACAACTGCAGGGAGGTTAGCCATGAAAAGCAATCCCTTGTTCGAAAACCGTGAACTGAGCTGGCTGCGCTTCAACGAGCGTGTGCTGGAGGAAGCCGAGGACGAGCGGGTGCCGCTGTGCGAGCGCCTGAATTTCCTGTCCATTTTCCAGAGCAACCTGGATGAATTCTTCATGGTGCGCATCGGCTCCCTGTATGACCAGAAACTGGTGGACCCCAAGGCCCGGGACAACAAGTCCGGCATGACCGCGGGGGAGCAGATGGAGGCGGCCCTGGCGGTGTCCCGGGACCTGTGCCACCGCCGCGACCGGGTGTACGCGCAGATCTTCGAGCTGCTGAAGGAGCAGGGCATCTCCCTGGTGGACTTCCACACCCTGGGCCCGAAGCACGAGAAGAAGCTGGCGCAGCGCTTCAAGAAGGACTTCCAGCCCTATCTCTCCACCATGATCGTGGGCAAGAAGCAGGTCTTCCCCTTCATGGCCAACAAGGAGATCTACGCCATGGCCGTGCTGGCCACCAAGCAGGACAAGGAGCGCATCGGCATCGTGCCCTGCACGTCCCCCGCCTTCAAGCGCCTGATCGAGGTGCCGGACAAGCCGGGCTGCTTCATGCTGGCGGAGGAGCTGATCCTGCACTTCCTGCCCCTGATGTTCCCCGGCTTCTCCGTGGCGGCGAAGTCGCTGGTGCGCGTCACCCGCAACGCCGACATCGACGCGGACGCCATCTGGGACGAGGAGCTCAGCTACCGGGATCACATGGCGGAGGTCATCAAGCGCCGCAAGCGCCTGGCCCCCATCCGCGCCGAGCTCAGCCGGACCCTGGAGGCGCCGGTGGTGAAGCGCCTGTGCGACAACCTGAACCTGAAGGAGAACCAGGTCTTCTCCTATGACTCCCCGCTGGATCTCAGCTTCTTCGGGGATTTCCGGGACCTGATGCGCAGCCGGGCCGAGCTCTTCTACGCCCCGCGCCACCCCCAGGACAGCGCGCTGGTGGATCTGGAGAAGCCCATCATCCCGCAGATCGCCCGCAAGGACCTGCTGCTCCACTTCCCCTACGAGAGCGTGCGCCCCTTCCTGGGCCTGCTGAACGAGGCCGCCCGGGATCCCCAGGTGACCCGGATCTGCATGACGCTGTACCGCCTGGCTCCCCACAGCAAGGTGGTGGAGGCCCTGGCGGACGCCGCCGAGAACGGCAAGACGGTGGACGTCCTCGTGGAGCTGAAGGCCCGCTTCGACGAGGAGAGCAACATCGAGTGGTCCCGCCGCCTGGAGCAGGCCGGCTGCCATGTCATCTACGGCGTGGAGCACCTGAAGGTGCACTCGAAGCTGTGCCTCATCATCCGGGAGACCCCCTCCGGCACCCAGTACATCACCCAGATCGGCACCGGCAACTACAACGAAAAGACCAGCCGCCTGTACACGGATCTCAGCTACATCACCAGCCGCCTGGACATCGGACAGGAGGCATGGCAGGTCTTCTCCGCCCTGCTGGAGGGCAAGACGGTGGACCACACCGAGCACCTGCTGGTGGCCCCCAACTGCCTACAGAACAAGCTGGCGGACCTCATCGACGAGCAGACGGCCCGGGCCCGCAGCGGCCTGCCCGGGCACATCCGGGTGAAGATCAACAGCATGTCCGACAAGACGCTGATCGAGAAACTGATCGAGGCGGGGAAAGCCGGCGTCAGGGTCGAGATGATCATCCGGGGCATCAACTGCCTGCGCTCCGGCATCCCGGGGGAGACGGACAACATCCGCATCATCTCCATCGTCGGCCGCTACCTGGAGCACAGCCGCATCTACCTCTTCGGCGACGGAGCGGAGCGCAGAAGCTTCATCGGCAGCGCCGACTGGATGACCCGCAACACCCTGAAGCGGGTGGAGATCGCCTGCCCCATCGAGGACGGGGACTGCCTGGACCGGCTGGAGGACCTCTTCACCCTCATGTGGAGCGACAACTGCGCGGCCCGGCTGCAGGAAGCCGACGGCACCTACAAGCGCATCTACCCCGGCATCACCGCGCCGGTGCGCAGTCAGGAGCGGCTGGCCGAGATCGCCGCGAAGGCCGCGCAGAAGGCCCAGCAGGCCAAAGAGAACGCGACGGGAGGAACTCGCATTGGCTGACACCCGACTGAAGCACATCCGCAATTTCTGCATCATCGCGCACATCGACCACGGCAAGAGCACCCTGGCGGACCGCATCCTCGAGTCCACGGGCGTGTTCGCCAAGCGCGAGATGGTGGAGCAGATCCTCGACAGCATGGAGCTGGAGCGGGAGCGGGGCATCACCATCAAGAGCAAGGCCGTCCGCATGAACTACACCGCCGCGGACGGGGAGGTCTACGAGCTGAACCTGATCGACACCCCCGGCCACGTGGACTTCACCTATGAGGTCAGCCGGGCCCTGGCGGCCTGCGAGGGCGCGCTGCTGGTGGTGGACGCCACCCAGGGCATCGAGGCCCAGACCCTGGCCAACTGCTACATGGCCCTGGACCACGACCTGGAGATCATCCCGGTGATCAACAAGATCGATCTGCCCAGCGCCGAGCCGGAGAAGGTCAAGGCCGAGATCGAGGACGTGATCGGGCTGGACGCCTCCTACGCCCCCTGCATCTCCGCGAAGACCGGCCAGAACATCGGCGACGTGCTGGAGGCCATCGTCGGCTGCATCCCGCCGCCCGAAGGAGACGAGAACGCCCCCCTGCGGGCGCTGATCTTCGACGCCTTCTACGACAACTACCGCGGCGCCATCTGCTTCGTCCGCGTGAAGGAGGGCACGGTGCGCCCCGGCATGCGCATGCGGCTGATGGCCACGGGCGGCGAGTTCGACATCGTGGAGGTGGGCACCTTCTCCCCGGGCTACACGCCCTGCGACGCCCTGCGCCCCGGCGACGTGGGCTACATCGCGGCCTCCATCAAGGACGTGCGGGACACCCGGGTGGGCGACACCATCACCGACGCCGCCCGTCCCGCCGCCGAGCCCCTCCCGGGCTACAAGCGGGTGACCCCCATGGTCTTCTGCGGCATCTACCCGGCCGACGGCGCGGACTATCCGGCCCTGAAGGACGCCCTGGAAAAGCTGCGGATGAACGACGCCTCCCTGACATTTGAGCCGGAGACCTCCGTGGCCCTGGGCTACGGCTTCCGCTGCGGCTTCCTCGGGCTGCTGCACATGGACGTCATCACCCAGCGCCTCGAGCGCGAGTTCGACCTGGACATCGTGACCACCATCCCGGGCGTCGTGTACCACATCCACAAGACCGACGGCACGGAGCTGCACATCGACAACCCCACCAAGCTGCCGCCGGTCACGGAGATCGCCTCGGCCGACGAGCCCTACGTCCGGGCGGAGATCTTCACCCCGCAGGAGTACGTGGGCGCGCTGATGGACCTGTGCCAGGAGAAGCGGGGCATCTTCATCGACATGCAGTACGAGGGCAGCCGCGTCAAGCTGAACTACGACATGCCGCTGAACGAGATCATCTTCGACTTCTTCGACACCGTCAAGAGCCGCAGCCGGGGCTACGCCTCCTTCGACTATGAGCTGAAGGACTACCGGCAGAGCGACCTGGTCAAGCTGGACATCCTCCTCAACGGCGACCTGTGCGACGCCTTCAGCCAGATCGTGCACCGGGACCGGGCCTATCCCCGGGGCCGCGTGCTGTGCGAAAAGCTGAAGGACGTCATCCCGCGGCAGCAGTTCGAGATTCCGATCCAGGCCGCGATCGGCGGGAAGATCATCGCCCGCGAGACGGTCAAGGCCATGCGAAAGGACGTGCTTGCCAAGTGCTACGGCGGCGATATCACCCGAAAGAAAAAGCTGCTGGAAAAGCAGAAGGAAGGCAAGAAGCGCATGCGCCAGTTCGGTACCGTTCAGGTGCCGAGCGAAGCCTTCCTGGCAGTGCTGAAGATGGAAGATACCTGAGGGAGGACCCGCGGGACTGCGTCTTCTTCACCGGCCATCGCACCCAACGGATCGAAGCGCCGCTGGCAAGCCTGTACCGGCAGACCCTGCGCGTGACCGAGGCGCTGTACGAGCGCGGCTTCCGGCGCTTTCTCTGCGGCGGCGCCGTCGGGTTCGACACCGTGGCCGCCTCCTGCGTGCTGGAATTGCGCGAAAGCCGGCCCGACGCCCGCCTGATCCTGGCCCTGCCCTGCGAGGACCAGGCCTTTCACTGGACCCCGGGGGAGCGTTCCCTGTACCGGGAGATCCGCGAAAAGGCGGACCGGGCGATCGTGCTGTCCGACCACTACTACAACGGCTGCATGATGGTCCGGAACCGCTTCATGGCGGATCACGCCTCCTTCTGCGTCGCCTACTGGCTGGGCACGGCCTCCGGCGGCACGGCCTCCACGGTGCGGCTGGCGCTCCGCAAGGGCATGCCGGTGCTGAACATCGCCATCCCCGAGGAGGTCCGGGTCTTCCTGCGGGATACCCGGGAGCGCATCCCGCTGCCCTTCTGAGGAGACGCCATGGAACTTTACATCCATATCCCCTTCTGCGTCCGCAAGTGCCGCTACTGCGATTTCGCGTCCTTCGCGGAGAGCGGGACGGCCATGGCGGACTATGCGGACCGGGTCGCGGAGGAGGCGGAGCGGCGGGCGGCGGAGATCGGGCCGCAGCCGGCGGAGACCGTGTACGTGGGCGGCGGCACCCCGTCCGTCCTTCCCCCGGAGCTGACGGAGAGGCTCCTGCGCAGTGTCTTCCGTTTCTTCCCCCCGGCGGAGGGCGCCGAGTTCACGGTCGAGGCCAACCCCGGCACCCTGACGCGGGCGTGGCTGGACGCCGTGCGGAAGGCCGGCTGCAGCCGCCTGTCCATGGGCCTGCAGGCCGCGCAGCCCTCCGTGCTGAAAACGCTGGGCCGCATCCACTCCGCCCGGCAGGCCGCGGATTCCGTGAAGCTGGCGCGGGAAGCGGGATTCAGGGACCTGAACCTGGACCTGATGTTCGGCATCCCCGGGCAGACCCTCGCGGACTGGCGGGAGACGCTGGACTTCGCGCTGTCGCTGGAGCCCACGCACCTGAGCTGCTACGGGCTGATCCCCGAGGAGGGCACCCCGCTGAAGGCCGATCTGGACGCCGGACGCCTCGCCCTGCCCGATGAAGAGACGGAGCGCCGTATGTACGACGAGGCGCTGCGGACGCTGGCCGAGGCCGGTTTCATCCGGTACGAGATCAGCAACTTCGCCCTGCCCGGCCATGAATGCCGCCACAATATCGGCTACTGGACCCGCGTCCCCTATCTGGGGCTCGGGCTGTCCGCGGCGTCCCTCCTGCGGTCCCCGAACGGGGAAGAGCGGCGGGAGACCAATCCGGCGACCCTCGCGGCATACGCCCGGATGCAGCCCCGGGAGACGGAGACCGTCGACCGCAGGGAGGCGCAGTTCGAGACCCTGATGCTGGGCCTGCGCATGACCCGGGGCGTGTCGGAGCGGGATTACGCCGCCGCCTTCGGAGAACCCATCGGGCTTCGGTACGGCCCCCGCCTGGAGAGCCTGCGGCGCGGCGGTCTGCTGGAGCACGCGGAGGGCCGCTGGTTCCTCACCCGCCGCGGGATGGACGTGATGAACGCCGCCCTGGTGGAACTGATGGACTGACACCCCCGCGCACCCTGCGATCCATTCAGACAAGGAGACCCCATGATCGATCTTTGCACCCTCGGCACCGGCGGCACCATGCCGCTGCCCACCCGCGCCCTGGCCAGCCTCTACGTGAGGAACGGGGCGCGGGCGCTTCTGGTGGATTGCGGCGAGGGCACGCAGATCGGGATCGGGCGGCTGGGCTGGGGCTTCCTGCGGATCGGGGCCATCCTGCTGACCCACTACCACGCCGACCACTGCTCCGGGCTCCCCGGCCTGCTGCTGGCCCTGACCAAATCGGGCCGCACCGAACCCCTGCACATCTGGGGGCCGCCGGGCCTGCGGCAGGTGGTGACCGGCCTCCGGGTGATCGCCCCGCAGCTGACCTACGAGCCCGTCCTGCACGAGCTGCCCGCGGGCGGCGGCGCCTTCGAGGCCGCGGGGCTGCGGGTGCGGGCCTTCCCCCTGGATCACGGCATGCCCTGCCTCGGCTACCGCTTCGACATGGACCGCCCCCGGGCGTTCCTGCCGGAAAAGGCCCGGGCGCTGGGCATCCCCCTGCGGGCGTGGAGCTTTCTG
Source organism: uncultured Eubacteriales bacterium (assembly GCA_902767565.1). Taxonomy (GTDB): domain Bacteria; phylum Bacillota; class Clostridia; order Christensenellales; family Aristaeellaceae; genus RUG11272. The sequence continues at coordinate 194,572 of CACXHY010000003.1, forward strand.
CAGCGGGGCGAGACCGTGATCGTCGACGGCAGGACCTGGCGGCCGGAGCAGGTGCTGGGCGAGGCGCGGCGGGGCATCTCCTTCGTCTATGCCACCGATACCCGCCCGGTCCCCGGCATCGCCGCCGCCGGCCGGGGTACGCAGATAATGATCCTGGAGGGCATGTACGGCGGCGAGGAGGACCTGCCCAAGGCCCTGAAGAACCGCCACATGCTGTTCCGGGAGAGCGCCCGGCTGGCCGCCGGGGCCGGCACGGAGCGGCTGCTGCTGACCCACTTCTCCACATCGCTGGAGGACCCGGAGGTCTTCCTGCCCGCCGCCCGGAGCGTGTTTCCGGACACGGCCTGCGCGCGCGACGGCATGATCCTGTCCCTGGACTGGCCGGATCCGCGCGCCGTCGACCGGTCCGACCGCCGTTCATGAGAGAGGATACCGCACATGAAAGAGCATTTCCGTGAACTGACCAAGGGCATGTGGACCGTCCCGAATGCCTTCACCTTCAGCCGCATCCTGCTGGTGCCGGTGTTCGCCGTCCTGTATCTGAAGGGAGAACCGTACTGGGCGCTGGCGGTCTTCGCCCTGGCCAGCGTGACCGACTGCTTCGACGGCCTGCTGGCGCGGAAGCTGAACCAGATCTCCAGCCTGGGCAAGCTGCTGGATCCCCTGGCGGACAAGATCCTGGTGCTGACGGCCATCGCCTGCCACGCGGTCCTGGGCGTCTTCCCCTGGCCCGCGCTGATCATCATGGCGGCCAAGGAGCTGCTGATGATCGCCGGCGGCACCGTGATGCTGGGCAAGGGCAATGTGGTCAGCGCCAATTACTTCGGCAAGACCGCCACGGTCTTCCTGATGGCCGCCGTCATCGCCGGCTTCTTCGCCGGACCGCTGAACGGCTGCGGCTTCCCGGCGCACTTGTGGCTGCTGTGGATCGCGGTGGGCCTGTCCCTGCTGGCTTTCGGCGTCTACGCTTATGACGCCTTCAAAAGCCTGACGGGCAAACGCGGCGATACCGCCGCCGACTGACCGCCGCTACGCTCTCCCTTCCCCGGGCAGGGGGATGGGGCGGATCGCTCGCCGACCTCCCCGGGCTGACCGAACAACAGCGGCCGGGCACGAAAAAACGCAGCCTGCGCTGCGCTTTTTCGTTTCGGGGATTCAGCCTTCGTACACCCGGCGCACCCGGAGCACGCCCTCGATGGCGCGGAGCTTCTCCACGGTGTCGTGGGGCATGGCCGCGCTGAGGTCCAGCAGGGTGGCGGCGTAGTCGCCGCGGCTCTTGTTCACCATGTTCTCGATGTTCAGCCCCTGGGCGCCGAAGAACGAGGTGATCTGGGACAGGATGTTGGGGATGTTGCGGTGGAGGATCTGCACCCGGGCCGCGGTCTCACAGACGCCGGCGTTCAGTTCCGGATAGTTGACGGAGTTGCGGATGTTGCCGTTGTCCAGATAATCCTGCACCTCGTCCACGGCCATCACCGCGCAGTTGTCCTCGGCTTCCTCGGTGGAGGCGCCCAGGTGCGGGATCACGATGGCCTTGTCCATGGCGGCGCTGACGGGGTTCGGGAAGTCGGAGACATAGCGCGCGATCTTGCCGGAGGCCAGGGCTTCGGCCATGGCCTTCTCGTCCACCAGGGAGTCGCGGGCGAAGTTCAGCACCACGGCGCCGTCCTTCATCTTCGCGATGGCGTCGGCGGAGATCATGCCCTTGGTGGAGGCGGTGGCGGGCACGTGGACGGTCACGTAGTCGGCGGCGGCATAGACCTCTTCCACCTTCTCGGCGTGAGCCACGGCGGGGGAGAGGTTCCAGGCGGCCTTCACCGACATGTAGGGGTCATAGCCCAGCACCTTCATGCCCAGGGCGACGGCGGCGTTGGCCACCAGCACGCCGATGGCGCCCAGGCCGATGACGCCCAGGGTCTTGCCCTTCAGTTCGTTGCCGGCAAAGGCTTTCTTGGCCTTCTCGGTGGTCTTGGCGATGGCCTCGTCGGCCTTGTTGGCCTTCACCCATTCGATGCCGCCGGCCACGTCGCGGGAGGCCAGCAGCATGCCGCACAGCACCAACTCCTTCACGGAGTTGGCGTTGGCGCCGGGGGTGTTGAAGACCACGATGCCCTGCTCGGCGCAGCGGTCCAGCGGGATGTTGTTGACGCCCGCGCCGGCGCGGCCGATGGCCCGCAGCCCTTCGGGGAAGGCCATCTCCTTCATGTCGGCGGAGCGCACCAGCACGGCGGCGGCCTCGTCGATGGAATCCACCAGCGTGTAGCCCTCGCGGAAGCGGTCGGTGCCGACCTTCGCGATGTTGTTCAGGCAGAATACCTTGCGATCTTTCATAGTAAACCGACTCCTTCTCTCACATAGGGTCCCGGATCGTCTCAGCCGTTGGCCTTCTCGAACGCGGCCATGAAGTCGACCAGCGCCTGCACGCCCTCGGTGGGCATGGCGTTGTAGATGGAGGCGCGCATGCCGCCCACGGTGCGGTGGCCCTTCAGGTTCTTGAAGCCGGCCTTGGTCGCCTCGGCGATGAACTTCTTGTCCAGGTCCTCGTTGCCAGTGACGAAGGGCACGTTCATCAGGGAGCGGTCCTTCGCGACGACGGTGCCGTGGAACATGGCGCTCTGATCAAGGAAGTCGTACAGGATCTGCGCCTTGGCCTCGTTGATCTTCTTCATGGCCTCCAGGCCGCCCTTTTCCTTCAGCCACTTGAACACCAGGCCGCAGACGTAGATGTTCCAGCAGGGCGGGGTGTTGTAGAGGGACTTGTTGTCGGCATGGGTCTTGTAGCGCAGCATGGTGGGGGTGCCGGGGAGCACGTCCTCGCGGATCAGGTCCTCACGGATGATGACGATGGTGACGCCCGCGGGGCCCACGTTCTTCTGCACGCCGCCCCAGACGACGCCGTACTTCGTCACGTCCATGGGCTCGGAGAGCAGCATGGAGGAGACGTCGCTCACCAGGTCCTTGCCCTTGGTGTCGGGCAGTTCCTTGAACACCGTGCCGTAGATGGTGTTGTTCTGGCAGATGTAGACATAGTCCGCGTCCGGGCTGACGGGCAGGTCGCTGCAGTCCGGGATGTAGGAGAAGGTCTTGTCCGCGGAGGAGGCGATGCGGTTCACCTTGCCGTAGAGCTCGGCCTCGGCGGCGGCCTTCTTGGCCCACTGGCCGGTGATGATGTAGTCCGCCACCCGGTTCTTCATCAGGTTCATGGGGACCATGGCGAACTGCGTGTTGCCTCCGCCCTGGAGGAAGAGCACCTTATAGTTGTCCGGAATGCCGACCAGCTCGCGCAGATCGGCCTCGGCGGTGTCGAGGATGGCCTCGAAATCCTTGGAGCGGTGGGACATCTCCATCACGCTCATGCCGGACGTGCCGTATTCCAGCATCTCGGCGGCGCACTGGCGCAGCACTTCCTCGGGCAGACAGGCCGGACCGGCGGAGAAGTTGTACACTCTGCTCATTGCAAGATCCCTCCAAAAATAATGTGATCGGATTGATGAAACGCATGAAACGCCGCCGGCGGACATCCGCCGACGGCGCTATTATAGCACATCACTGCATTAAAGTGTGTTTTTGCTCTGCATGTCCGTTCTGTCCGGAAAGAGACCGCCCGCGCCATCCGACGCGATGATGCAGGCCTTTCGGATGCCGTCCTTCGTCACGATGGCGTACCACAGCGGGGGACGCTCCACCGGGGCATCGCCGATGGTCACGGCCCTGCGGACGGCTGCCTCCGCCGCGTCCGCCTCAATTTCGTTCCGGGCGAAGAGGGTGCAGAAGGGGGTGTCCGCCTCCACCCGGTCGCCGATGCGCACGGGCAGGATGAAGCCCACGGAGTAGTCCAGGGGATCGGTCTTGCGGATGCGGCCCGCGCCCATGGCCTGCGCGGCGAGCCCCAGGGCCGTGGTATCCATCGAGGCGACCCAGCCCGCCTGCCCGCACTTCACCTCGCGGATCACCGCGGCCTGGGGCATGAGGGTCCAGTCGTCGCACACCGCCGGGTCGCCGTGCTGGGCGGCGATCATCTGCCGCAGCTTCTCCAGCCCGGCGCCGCTGTCGAGGGCGGCGGTCAGCTTCCCACGGGCCTCTTCCTCGCTCCGCGCCGCGCCCGCCAGCATCAGCATATGGCTGCCCAGCAGCAGGGAGACCTCCAGCAGATCGCCCTTCGTGCGGCCGGACAGCACGTCGATGGCGTCCTTGACCTCCAGCGCGTTGCCCACGTGGGTGCCCAGGGGCTGCGACATGCCGGTGACGATGCCGGAGACCGGCTTGCCCGCCAGGGTGCCGATGTCCACCATGGCCTTCGCCAGCTCGATGGAGCCCTCCAGCGTCTGCATGATGGCGCCGGAGCCGGTCTTCACGTCCAGCACGATGGCGTCCGCGCCGCTGGCCAGCTTCTTGGACATGATGGAGGAGGCGATCAGCGGCAGGCTGTCCACCGTCGCCGTCACGTCCCGCAGGGCGTAGAGGGTCTTGTCCGCCGGGGCGAGCGATCCGGTCTGCCCGATGACCGCCACGCCGATCTCATTGACCTGGCGCACGAAATCCTCCTCGCTCAGCCCGATCTGAAAGCCGGGGATGGATTCCAGCTTGTCCAGCGTGCCGCCGGTGTGCCCCAGGCCGCGGCCGCTCATCTTGGCCACGGGGACCCCGCAGGCCGCCACCAGCGGGGCCAGCACCAGCGTGGCCGTGTCGCCCACGCCGCCGGTGGAGTGCTTGTCCACCTTGATGCCCGGGATGGCGGAAAGATCGGCCACGTCGCCGCTGTCCCGCATGGCCAGGGCCAGGTGCGTGGTCTCCTGCGCGGTCATGCCGTTGAGGCGGATGGCCATCAGCATGGCCGCCAGCTGGTAGTCCGGCACGGTCTGCTTCGCGGCGCCTTCCACGAAGAAATCGATCTCCTCCCGGTCCAGCGCCTGCCCGAGCTTCTTTTTGGTGATGATCCCGACCATGTTCATGGTTTATGCCTCCCGTTCCGCTCAATTCTGCATCTGTCCGTCCGGCGTGTAGAAATACCAGCCCGAATCGCACCGCGCCAGGAAACCGTACGAGGGGACACAGAGGATCTCGCGGCAGTCTCCGGGCAGGATCGTTCGCCCGTCCCGGAAGAGGATCCCGGCCTTCACGTCGTTCTCCCACCAGACCCGGGTCCAGTCCCGGTCCTCAAAGATCCTGATCCGCCCGATGCCTTCCCCGGGGAGCCCGTTGACCCATGACCACGTCCGGTCTCCCACCGGCATCCCGTCGTCATCGAGAACGACGAATCCGCCGCGCTCCATGTCGTACCGGGCGCGTCCCGCCGAGGCGATGGGCGGATAAGCCGCCAGCAGCGCCGGATCCGGGACCGCGTCCGCCATGGCTTCTTCCGCGGTGTCACAGACCGTCAGCGTCTGCACGTCGCGGTACCGGTACGATCCCCGCTCTTCATCCTCCACCAGCTCCCAGGTCTTCCCGGAGTAGATGTCGCGGAGATAGTACCGATAGTCGTCGTCCCTGTACCGGAAGCCCCGCGTGAGACTGTCGTGATCGTCGAGAAAGCCTCCCGTCACCTCCAGCAGGATCGTGCCGTCCAGCCCCACAACGAAGCTGCGGCTGCCGCCGCCCGGATCCCCCGCTTCGTCCATGATGGCCGTGTTGTCGGCAAAGATCTGCATCTGCCCGTCATAGGGCCGCCAGCAGAGACCGGGAAAGCGCGTCAGCTGTTCCCCGGTCTCCAGGGACCAGACCACGGCGCACGTCGTCTCCTCCGTCTGCTCGTATCCGGTGAGCATGCCGTTGGTCACGTATTCCAGGTCCGCGTTGATCTCCAGGCGGATCGACGCGCCGGGGGCGGTCTTCAGGATCTGCGCCCCGTCCTCGGTGAAAACGCCCCGGTCGGAGGCGATCAGCCACCGCCTTTCCCCCTCGGCGTATGCGGTGACGACCCCGCCGGCGGTGATCTCCGCCGTCAGCCGGTCCCCCGCGAAGTCGTAGACCAGCAGATCGGGGCAGTACCGGGCGTCCCCGCCGGGGGGGACGAAGAAGGCAAAGCCGGTCTCCGTCCCGTACAGCAGGCTCCCGTCCGGCGGCGTCCAGCCGGCCGGCACGAACGTTCCGTCCGGGGCCGTGCGCATCGGCCCTTCATCCGTCATGACGAAGGTCACGCCGTCCCAGGCGTCGAGGGCCGTCACGCCGGTCATCATCGCGGCGCCGTCGGCGAAGCGGATCAGGTCGCCGTCCGCCAGCAGGTATTCACCGGTCCATCGGACTTCCGTCGCGCCGCGCAGCCGCGCAAGCACCGCGCTGTCCCCGGCGGCCGCTCCGGCCGTCAGGACGAGCGCCAGGGCCAGAAGGACGGGCAGGATGCGCTTCATGCTGTCACTCCTCCAGTTTTTCGATCCTGCGGATGTCCGCCTCCGCGGGCGTCATGTAGGCCGTGCGCTGGTTGACGTAGGTGACGAAGCCGGTGGGGGTGCCCCCGGGCTTTTTCACATAGCGCCGCAGCGTGTAGTCGACGGGCACGTTGGCGGAGCGCTGCCCCTTCGAGTACCAGGCCGCCAGCAGGGCCGCCTCCTTCAGCGTCTGCATCGGGATCTCCCCGGCCGCCCGGATGATGACGTGGCTGCCGGGCATGTCCTTCGCGTGGAGCCACATCTCGTCCGGCCCCGCGCTCTGGGTCAGGCGCTCGTTCTGGGCCGCGTTCTTGCCCACGTGGATCTCGATGCCGTCGGAGGAGAGGTAGCGGTAGGGCTTGCTCTTCGGCAGCGCGCGCTTCTCCTTGCGGCTGGCGGTGCGCTTCATGTAGCCGGTGCGGGCCAGCTCCTCCCGGATCTCCTCCAGCTCGCTCTCCCCGACGCACTTGTCCACGTCCAGCAGCGCGCCCTCCAGATAGTCCAGCTCCTTCAGGGTGAGCGCTTTCTGCTCGGCGGCGGTGACCCGGGCGGCCCGGGCCTTCTGGTAGCGCTTGAAGTACCGCTGGGCGTTCTGCGCGGGGGTGAGCCGGATGTCCAGGGGCACAGTGACGCTGCCGCCGCTCTCGTCGTACCAGTTGGGGAGGACGGCCTCCCGCTGCCCCTTCTGCAGCTGCCACAGGTTGGCGTTGATGAGCTCGCCCATCAGCCGGTACTCCTCCATCCGGGCCGCGGAGGCCAGCTCCTCCTCCTGCAGGGCCAGCTTGCGCTCGCAGCGCTCGATCTGTCCCCTGAGCAGGCGCACCGTCGAGGCGCTCTTCTGCCGCATGCGGTCCTTGGCGTCCCGGGTGCCGAAGCACTGCTCCAGGGCGGAGGACAGGCTCGGGGCCTCGGTCTGCATCCCCAGGTCGAGGCTGAGGTAGGGGAAGGGCAGGGCGTCGCAGGGGTCGCCGTCCGCGTCGCGCAGCACCCGGGGCGAGGCCATGTCCGGCAGCCGGCGGAAAAGCCCGCAGAGCCGCTCCGCCGCCCCGGCGAGATCCCCGGTGCGGTCCTCCCCGGGATCCAGCACCCGGAAGGCCAGCTCCTTCGCCGCCGTTCCGCTCAGGCCGCAGACGGAGGCGCTGAGGGCCTTGTGGAGCGGGATGTCCCCGGCCTCCCGCAGGCGGCGGGCCAGCTCCTCCGGGGCTACGGTCTCCGGGTCGGCCTTGTCCTGGGCCGGCGGGGCCTCATAGGCCAGACCGGGGAGCACCTGCCGCACCCGGCTCATGCTGTCGTTCACGTGCCGTGCGGCCTCCAGGATCCGTCCCTCCCCGTCCGTCAGGATCAGGTTGGAGTGGCGGCTCATGACCTCCAGGATCAGCCGCCGCAGCACGTGGTCCCCCAGCTCGTCCACGGTGTCGATGTCCACGTGGATCACCCGGTCGCCGCCCACCTGGCGCACGCCGAGGATCCGCCCGCCCGTCAGCTGCTTGCGCAGCAGCATGCAGAAGGCGGGGGGCTCGAGCGGGTTGGCGAAGGGGGAGGCCGTCAGATGGCAGCGGGCGTTGCTGGGGGAGGCGCACAGCAGCAGCCTCCGGTTCTCGTTCCCGGCGCGGACCAGCAGGATCACCAGATCCTTCTCGGGCTGGGTCACTTTATCGATGCGGCCCCCGGCCAGCCGGGCGTTCAGTTCCCGCGCGGCAAAACCGAGGGTCAGGCCGTCCATGGGCATGATGGATCACTTCCGTATCATTATCACCGTCAGTATACCTTTTTGCGCGTTGAATGTCAACGAAAAACCATCGCCGGGCCTGCGGCGATGGCTGTGGGATCAGGCTTTGTTCTGCGCCTCCACCAGACGCCCTCCGCCGTAGATCTCGCGGAGCTTCGGCTTTTCGATCTTGCCGGTGGGATTGCGGGGCACCTTCGCGAAGATCAGCTTGCGGGGGCGCTTGTAGCGGGGGAGACCGAGGCAATACTCGTTGATCTCGTCCTCCGTGGCCTCCGCGCCTTCCTTCAGCTGGATGACGGCCGCGGCGATCTCACCAAGACGGTGGTCCGGCAGGCCGATGACCGCCACGTCGTGGATCTTCGGGTTGGCCGCCAGGAAGTTCTCGATCTGCACCGGATACAGGTTCTCGCCGCCGGAGATGATGACGTCCTTCTTCCGGTCCACCAGGAAGATGAAGCCGTCCTCGTCCGTCATGGCCATGTCGCCCGTGTGGAGCCAGCCGTCGATGAGGGTCTCGGCCGTGGCCTTTTCATCGTGATAATAGCAGCGCATGACGCCGGGGCCCTTCACGCACAGCTCGCCCACGCTGCCCCGCGCCACGGGCTGATCCCGCTCGTCCACGATCTTGCATTCCCAGCCGAAGCCCGGCTTGCCGATGGCGCCGACCTTGTGGATGTTCTCCATGCCCAGATGGACGCACCCGGGGCCGGTGGATTCGCTGAGGCCGTAGTTGGTGTCGTATTTCACGTCGGGGAAGTAGTCCAGCCAGTGCTTCACCAGCGACGGCGGCACCGGCTGCGCGCCGATGTGCATCAGGCGCAGCTGGCCGATGTTGCGGTTCTCCAGCGAGAGCTCGCCCCGGTCCAGCGCCGCCAGCAGGTCCTGGCACCAGGGCACCAGCAGCCACACGATGGTGCAGCGCTCGGTGGAGATGGCGTCCAGGATCGCCCTGGGCTTGTTGCCCTTGAGGAGGATGGCGCGGCTGCCGGTGTACAGCGAGCCGAACCAGTGCATCTTCGCGCCGGTGTGATACAGGGGCGGGATGCAGAGGAAGACGTCGTCATGGGTGGTGGCGTGATGGGCGGCCTCCATCCGGGCCGACTGCATCAGCGCCGTGTGGTCCAGCAGGATGGCCTTGGGGAAGCCCGTGGTGCCGGAGGAATAGTAGATGGCGGCCTCGTCCGTGTCCTCCACCAGCACCTTCGGCGCGGAGGAGGAGCAGTTGGCCACGGCCTCGCTGTAGCTCTCGGCAAAGGAGGGGCAGCTGTCGCCTACGAAGAACAGCAGCCGGTCCCGGCCGATCTGCGGCACGATGTCCTCCACGCGCCCGATGAACTCCGGTCCGAAGAACAGCACGTCCGCGTCGGCCAGCTTCACGCAGTACTCGATCTCGGAGGCGGTGTAGCGGAAGTTCAGCGGCACGGCCACGGCCCCGGTCTTCAGGATGCCGAAATAGATGGGCAGCCACTCCAGGCAGTTCATCAGCAGCACCGCGCACTTCTGTCCCTTGCGGATGCCGCGGCCCAGCAGCATGTTGGCCACCCGGTTGGCCTTCTCGTCGAACACGCTCCAGGTGATCTGCCGGCGGTAGGGCACCGAGGAGGTGGGCTGGATCAGCTCATACTCGCGCCAGGTGACGCGGGGCTCCTCCTGCACCTCCGGGTTGATCTCCACCAGGCAGGTCTCCCCGCCGTACAGCTTGCTGTTTCGCTCCAGCAGATCGGTAATGGGCATGGTCCTCTCCTCCGTCACACGTGATATCGTCTCATATCCGCGGATCTCTTTGCTGCTTTACAGCTTTTATCCGCTAAAGAGATAGTACCCCCGATCCCCGCGTTTGTCAAGAGGTTTGCCCGAACTTTTTGCGGACGCTTGCAAAATGCCCGGTTATCCGCTATAATGTGCGCCGGGGAACGGCCCCTCGCCCCGTCGGGACGGAGCGGCCGCCGGTCATGCCCCCGACATGGTCCCGTAGCTCAGCAGGATAGAGCGGTCGCCTCCTAATAAAGAGTCCACCGCCCGCCAAAACTGAGTGATGGGATCCCCTGCAGAGGGGCAAATCTGTCCTTCCGGGACAATCGGAACGCCCGCCAATTTGCTAACAGAAGTGAGCGAACCAACCCGATGTACATTTGGCCCCTCGCCATCGTTAGCTGCCAGCTAACACGACAGGCTCCCAGCTAACGAAAATTACCAGTAGTTGCCAGTAAGCCGAAAGGCTTCAAAGTCCGGAAAGCCTTGAAAACAAAGGGTTTCCGGGATATGGTCCCGTAGCTCAGCAGGATAGAGCGGTCGCCTCCTAAGCGACAGGCCGTGGGTTCGAATCCCGCCGGGATCACCAAAAATGCCTGAATTTGGAAGCAAAAGCTGCAAACAGCAGCCTGCTAACAAAAGCGGGCGTTTTTCTTTTTCCGGGGGTTTTTCTGCTAACAAAATCAGATGTGGCGTTAGCAGATTTCTAACAGAATTCCTCTCCTGCTAACGCGAGGAACAGCTTCGGAACGACTTCCAGCTAATTTTGGCGGATATTTCTGCTAGAATAGTTCTGCGTCGACCGGATCCCGAGCTATTGCATGTCGGATTGATCAGAGAAATGCAGGATTCTTATGCAAAACCAGCGATCGATTATGCAATTTGTTTGCTCAGACTTCAGACTTGTTATGCAGGAATCCAGCTAACGAGATGATTCGGCGATTAGCAAACTTCTAACGGAAAAGAACCGTAGCTAACAACGGTCACCACTATTAGCACATTCAATGTGGACACGCCAGAAGATGTATTGGCGGTTTTTATAACCAATCCTGATAAGCTTCGTGAAGTAGGCTTTGAAACATCTGATCATTATTTGAATTTGGAAGAACAAGGAAAAACACTATTCGAAATAGATGTCCAGAGTATGCCGAGGTGCAAAATATGCGGAGAATAGAAGTCGATGCCTCGATAAGGTGTATCATCAAAAGACTTCAAATGACTTATTCATTTCAGGAAGAGATTGGCGGCATCCTAATAGGCTGTTATGATGCCGAATTAAAGTCCATCAGGATAACAGACATGTCATTTCCATATCCAAGAGACAGAAAAAGCAAGTTTCGGTTCAATAGACGCGATGCTGGGCATCAGCAATTAATGGACAGAATCTGGGATGAGTCAGATCACACAAAAGCATATATTGGGGAATGGCATATTCATGATCAAGAGATACCAATTCCCTCCTCGACAGATATAAAAACATGGACTCGGATATCAAGACAGAATGTAGCACTTCAGGATGGTTCGGTCCTGATTCATTTTCAGGCCAATCGAGGGATCCGTCGTATTGTAGCAGTTGTTGACAATCATCGCATCTGCCAGCCAGAATAGAGGTTCTGCATATGCTGAAAAGCGTGCGTGTTCTTCAAGGGCCGACAACTTAAAGTGCCTGTTCTGATTCTTCAGCTGGGAAGGGATCTCATCGAAGATTGCTTCGATCTTCAATTGGTTTCGGGAACCATGCTTGTGAATATCATCACGGTACAGATTCAGGATTCTGCGTTTCACACGGTCTACAGCGGCAAAATCCCTGGTCTCCACAAAACGCTCGACAGCCTGTGGCATGCCGCCGACAATCATGTATTGCCTGAACAGATCCATGGCTTTCCGGTGAAGAGACTGCCCCATGGGCTGCCTTTTTTCAAAGCAGGCGCGAATCAGCGGGTACATCGTATCGTTGCCCATCGCCCACAGGAATTCTTCAAAGTCCATCGGATACATATCAATCTGGTCTTCTTCAGAAGGAATCAGAATATCCTGTATGTTCTCTTTGATGGAAATCAGAGACCCGGTTTCGATGTAATCATATCGCCCGTCTGCAACCAGGTATTTCATTGCGCTCCTCGCCCGCGGGAAAAGCTGGACCTCATCAAGGATAATGACAGATTCCCGTTCATACAGCGGAACGTTGTATGCTGCTTTGAGCTTCAGGAAAAACGTGTCCAGATCCTCCAGGTCATGAAGGAACAGGTCCTTTGTTTCCTGGCTTGTTTTGTTGAAGTCAATCAGGATGTAGCTTTTGTATTCATGCTTCGCAAACTCTTCAACGATGTAGCTTTTACCTACACGCCTTGCTCCCTGTACGAGAATGCAGCTTTGACCATGCTCGGTTTGCTTCCAGGCGAGGAGTCTTTCGTAAATCTTCCTTTTCATCGTTATGCCCCCAACGCAAATCACGTTTATTGACATCTTGAATTTTACACAAATCAAGGTTAATGTCAAGCTGCATTCGACACTAATCAAGTTTTTTCAGCACGAAGGGAGTGACACTGATGCCCAACAAAGCGCAGGCTTATGCGCTGATGGCAGACGAGACTGCCCGCAGGATCACAGGAGATTACCTGGACTGGGCAGCTTATCTGACCACAGCCTCGAGGCTGTACAAGTATCCCTTTCACGATCAGCTGCTGATTTACGCCCAGCGTCCGGAGGCCACAGCCTGCGCATCCTATGACCTGTGGAATGACACCATGCGCCGCTATGTGCGCCGGGGCTCGAAAGGGATCGCCCTGCTGACGCCCGGCCCCTACGGCATGGATGTGCGCTATGTGTTCGACGTTGCCGACACCGGCACCCGGAGATACTCACGGAATGTGGAGCCATGGGTGCTCACGACGGCAACGGAAGAGCCAGTCCGCCAAATGCTGGAGGACCAGTATTTCGCAGAGGCTTCCATGGGGCTTCCGGCACAGATCAACCAGATCGCGCAGCGGCAGGCGCTGGAGTACTGGCGGAATCACGCCCGGGACGTCCGCGACAGCGTGGACAGTCCTTCGCTCTCATCGTATGATGATTTCAGCATCGGAGCTTCCTTCCGGAAGGCCGCTGCGGCCAGCATCTCCTTCAGCATACAGACCCGCTGCGGGCTCGATCCCGAGCTGCGCCGGGAGGACTTCACAGAGGTGCTGGCCTGGAACACACCTGCTACCGCGGCAGAGCTTGGCAAAGCGGTGAGTGAGATCTCAGGCCAGGTTCTCCGTCAGATCGAAACGACCGTCCGAACCGCAGAAAGGAGCATGAACTATGAGCGAACTGATCGCTTGCAGCGTTGTCTGAGCATGCGGTTTCCGTCATCTAATGTTCTCCAGCACTCCTGTTTTTCTAGCTATTCTGATCACACCCTCATCAGTGATTCCCTCCAGATAACGCTGTGTGATGGAAACATTCTCATGTCCCAACAGTCGTGAAAGCGTGTAAAGGTCAATGCCGTTCTTCAGGTTGATGTGCGCAAAGGTATGCCGGCACGTGTGGGGAGAAACACGAATCTCCTTGCTGACGCCGGCTGCCTTTGCTGCCTTTTTCAGTATCTTGGCAACCGCTTCGGCTGTCAGTTTCCTGCCGGTTCGGGAGAGGAAGAATTCCTGGTCGTGAAGCGCTTCTTTGAAATACGACCTGCGTGCTCTGCTGTATCTGAGCAGCGCTTTTGCGAGAAATGGTGAAACCGGGACAAGCCTTTCCTTGGCACCCTTGCCATAGATCATGATGCACTCTTCGTGAATCTGAGATTCTACCAGTTCCATCAGTTCGCTCAGGCGGACCCCGGTATCGAACATCATGGCAATCATTGCCCTGTTTCTGATCTCGATGAAAGACTGGCCGTTGTAATAGTTGATCATGTCCAGGATGTTCTTTTCTGTGAAGGTGCGGAGCTTCAGCTTCGGAAGCTTCATGTTCCTGATTCGTTTTGTTGGCGTTGCCTCAATATGGCCCTCGGCTTCCAGGTAATTGAAGAATGTCTTGAAGACCTTGAGAAGGTCATTGATGTACTGGGGTTTTCTGCCGGCATCATCCATCTGTGAGCCATCTCTTCGGCTTTCTTTTCAAGGGCTTCAAAATAGCCGCGATTCCGCTTTCCGTAGATCTCCTCATACAGTGGCATCAGATGCGGATACTTCGCCGCGATATAGTCCATGATCGTCTTCTTGAATCCGCCGCGCAGGTTCAGGTTCTCCAGCCAGACCAGGTCGCACTGA
>CACXHY010000004.1 GCA_902767565.1 uncultured Eubacteriales bacterium
GCCGCGCTTGCGGCGCGCGCCGGGCGGGCCGTCTCCGTCAGCGCGGGCAGCAGGTCCTCCAGCCGCTCGCCGCCGGCCCGGTCCACCGAGAAAGCGGGGATGACCGCGGTGCAGGCGAGCTCCTCATCCACCGTGAGCGCCAGGTGCAGATGGCCCCGGATGCCGATGGGCGGGAAGTGCAGGTTCCACTCGAATACGGTCTGGTCGGGACGCAGTTCGGCGTCGATGGTGGCCAGGAAATAGCGCGCATCGGTCTCAAGCGTGGCGAACCAGCCTTCAAGGTGCAGCGTGTGGGGCTGTCCGTCGCTCTCCGCCGCAAAGTCGATCTTGCGCAGGTTCCCGGCCTGTCCGATCACGCTGTGGGGCGTGAAGAGCAGCCCCTGCCGCAGATCCAGCGCCCAGTCGGCATCCGCGCCGTACAGATCCCGGTAGAGGGCCTCCAGTTCGCGGTCGGCCCGATCCGTCACCGCGGCGTCCTGCTGCAGGGTCATGCGGCGGCGGATCTTTTCCCGGTTCTCCTCGTCGGCGTTTTCGGTCATCACCGGGGAAAGCCCGCCAAAGAGCCTCCCCTCCTCATACATCCAGCGGTAGAAGTTCTCAAAGGTGTAGCGTTCCGGAAGGATGCTGACGCGGCAGTCCGTGGGCAGCGCGGGCCAGTTCATGGTCTCGTAGGGCAGGCTGCGGAAATGGTCGCCGTAGCGGTTCATGGCAAAGTTGGCATAGAAGTCCCATTCCTGCAGGGGCTGCGTCAGCGCCTCCGGGTACGCCGCCATGGCCTCCAGGAAGACCCTGCGCACGATCACCTGCGGCGCGTGGGAGGCGTACATGCGCCGGGGCAGGCCCTGCGCCTCCAGGAAAGCCGCCGTCACGCGCATGCTGCGGTCGAAGGAGGTGGGGCTGTTGGCGGCCTCGCGATGGTCGCGGATGTCCTCCTGCCAGCGGAAGACATTGAATCGTCCGTCCCTGCGGAAGAAGGAGGACTCTACGGGCACGATGGGGCGGTTGTCGTCGTCCGCCATGATGAACACGTCGTCCAGCCTGCTGCTCCGCATGGCCTCGCAGCGCAGGCGGAAATTGCGGGTGGAGTGGTCCTTCGGGATGTCCGCCTTGTCGATGACCTCCTCGTCGTGCAGGAAGTCCATCTGCATCCCGGTGTGCACCCGCGCGGCGATCTCTTCCCGGGCGGACCGGGGACACATGATCAGCAGCCGCTTCAGCCACGGCATGTAGCGGTCGAAATAGGGCACGGTATCCGCGATGTCGTCGGCGCGCGCGCTGATGATGAACAGCTGCTCGATGGGGCTGTCCAGCTCCGGCATCGGCGGAACGGCGCGGCCGGACAGGACACCGTCGAGGATCCCGGAAAGGGTCCCGGACGCTTCCTCCCAGGACACCGGCCTGTAGGCGCGGACCTTCTCCCGCAGGGCCTGCATCTTCGCGGGATGAGCCAGCATGTCGCGGGTCAGGCTCACCAGCGCGGCCGCGTCGTTCGGGTCGAAATACGCGGCGCAGTCCCCGGCCGTCTCGCGGAATTCGGGGATATCGGAGCAGAAGACCGGGCAGCCGAAGTGCATGGCCTCCACCAGCGGCAGCCCGAAGCCCTCCGCAAAGGAAGGATAGGCCATGGCGAAGGCGTGCTGATAAAGCCAGCGGATGTCGGCGTCCGAGGCGTGATCGAAATAGAAGATCTGTTTGCCGAAGAGCGGATGGTTCGTCATGCGGTCATAGAGCGCGTCCGTGCGCCACCCGCGCCGGCCCGCGATGATGAGCCGGACCTTCTCGTTCTTCAGCCCCCGGTCGACGGCGTCCAGCAGCAGCGCATGGTTCTTGCGGGGCTCCAGGGTGCCCACCATCAGCAGATAATCGCCCTTCGCCGCCTCCCGGACTTCCGGGCTGACGGCGGTCTCTTCCCCGGCGTTCACCACATCCTTGAAGGAGCTGCCCAGGGGCATGACGCGGATCGGGCGCTCCCGGCCGTTCTCCTTGCGGATCAGCGCCTCCACCCGGTCTTTGGTGGCCTGCGTGTTCACCACCAGGAAATCGCTGTATTCCAGCACGCCGGCCAGGTAGGGCAGGAAGCGCAGGATATTGGACTCGTCCACCAGGTGAGGGTGCGACACGGGGAAGATGTCATAGACCATGGTGCCGATGGTCACGCCGTTCCGCTTCAGCTCGGGATACAGCACGTCCCGGGTCCAGGGGGCGCTCCAGCAGCTGTCGATGTCCATGAAGATGTCGCCCGTGCCGATGGCGCCGATGAGCAGGCGCCGGCTGCGGTCGATCTCCTTCGTCCAGTCCCCCAGCCATTCCCGCAGATCGTCCGGGCTGACCGTGTAGAAGCAGCCGTTGTCCTCGTCCTCCCCCAGCAGCACCACGTCGTTCCGGGTGCGGGTCAGGCAGGCCGTCACCTCCCGGACCACCCGCTGGATGCCGGTCACGAAGCGGTTGCGCAGCATGCAGGTGATGTCGAAATACAGGCTCATGTCACCGCGCGCCTCCTTCCTTCGTCAGGCGGCGCACCGCGTTGCGGCGGTCAGCGGGGTTGTGGCGGATGACCAGTTTCTTCTCGCGGGCCTCCGCGCTGCGCGGCAGGCAGCGGATCAGGTCGTCCCGGACGCGCAGCCGCGCCTCCTCCGAGGCGCCCGCCTCGTCCATGGCGTCCAGGGCATGCTCATCCGGCACACGGCGGAAGGCGCAAAGGTACACCCGGCGCACGGCGGCCCGGGCGTCGCCCTCGGTGATCTCCGCGAGGGTATAGGTATTGTTCAGCTTGCGGTGACGGGCGGTATCCAGCAGCTCTTCCCGGGTGAAGGGCAGGCTCTCCCCCTCGCCGCACGCCTTCTTCAGGTTCCGCTCCGATTCATCGTACAGAAAGGCCAGATGCTCGTCAATCATGCTCACGGTCCTCCTCCATGCGCTCCAGCCGGCGGTGGATGATCTTCAGGTCGTCGGCGATCAGCATGTTGATCTGGCTCTGCTGCGTCATCACAGGCAGATAAAGCCAGCGCAGAAGCCGCGCCAGCGCGCGTTTCACAAAGCGGACCGGCTCGCCCAATACGCCGTGGGTGTTCACGGGATCCAGGCGCATGGCCAGCAGGTTCTTGATCTCGTCCAGCCGCACCCGGATCTCCGCCGCGTCGTCCATGGCGTCGGCCTCGTCGGGGAGGCTGGTGACAGTGTCCTTGATCTCCACCGCCGGGTCGCACTGCATGCCGACGATGGTCCGCTTCAAGCGGTGCAGGTCCTCGCGTTCCATGGGTCGCTGCCCTCCTCAGCCGCGCGGCTGTCCGTTCTCATAATCCAGGCGGTCGGCGCTGCAGGCATCGAGGACCCGTCCATAGGCGGCAGCCTCGGCCTTCGCCCCCTTCAGGTCATGCCCGCGGTAATTCCCGCACTCCACCCGCTTTGCCCCGGGAATGGGGCCCTCAAAAGCCGCTGCGAAGGCAAAGGCCTCCCTGACAAGGGCCAGGGCCTCCGCATCGCTCACCCGGTCCCGCAGGATCAGATAGAAACCCGTCCGGCAGCCCATGGGGCCGAAGTAGACCACCTCGTCCGAGAGGGCGGAGGAGCGGACCCAGGTCGCGATCAGATGCTCGAGCGTGTGCAGCGCCCCCTGACCGAGATAATCGCCCCGGTTGGGCGTCTTCAGCCGGAGATCCCAGGTCACGCAGTCCCCGTCCACACGGGAGCGGTACATGCCGGGGCTGAGGGTGTCGTGATTGACGGTAAAGGAAGCGATCTTGCGAAGCATGGAGCCGGCCGCCTTTCGAAGAGGATCTCCTGTTGTATCTTTTTGAGTATATCACAGAGGAAGGAATCTTGCAATCACCCGCGTTTGATGTTATGATGCTGCGGGGAAGGCGCGGCCCCTCTCCGGAGGCCCGGAAGCGGCATCGTCCGCCGCGCGGGATGCCCGGCCGGTCCGCGTCTGCGGTTCCCCGTCCTGCATTTGTTTTGCATAAGGTATTGACTTATTCCGGATACCATGTATATTTATGCATGATTCTGCAATCGGAAGGGGGTTTCCCATGATCCGGGTATTCATCGACGGCAGCGCGGGCACCACGGGGCTGCGCATCGCGGACCGCCTGGCGGCAAGGGAGGACATCGCGCTGATCCGGCTTCCGGAGGAAAAGCGCAAGGACGCGCAGGCCCGGCGCGAGGCCCTGAACGCGGCGGACGTGTGCTTCCTCTGCCTGCCCGACGACGCTGCGCGGGAAGCCGCGGCCATGGTGGAGGACCCCGATACCGTGGTGATCGACACCTCCACCGCCCACCGCGTGGCGGAGGGCTGGTGCTACGGTCTGCCGGAGCTCCCGGGCATCCGGGAGAGGCTCCCGCGGGCGAAGCGCATCGCCAACCCCGGCTGCCACGCCACGGGCTTCGTGGTGCTGGCCGCGCCGCTGGCGGCCGCCGGGCTGATCGCGGCGGACGCGCGGCTGAGCTGCTTCTCCCTGACCGGCTATTCCGGCGGCGGCAAAAAGATGATCGCCCAGTACGAAGAAGCCGGCCGCGATACTCTGCTCGACGCCCCCCGCACCTACGGCCTGACGCAGGGGCACAAGCACCTGCCGGAGATGGCGAAGTGGTCCGGCCTGCGGTATCCGCCGGTCTTCTCCCCCATCGTCGCGCCGTATTACGCGGGCATGGAGGTCGTGCTGCCGCTGACGCCGGACCTGTGCGGGGGATCCCTCGCCGACGTGGAAGCGGTCTACGCCGCGGCCTATCCGGGCGGCCTCATCCACTTCGACAGGGGGGCCGACGAGGGCGGCTTCCTGTCCGCCGGCGCCTATGCCGGGCGGGACGATCTCTCCGTCAGCGTGTACGGGCAGGAGGGGCGGATCACCTGCGTGGCCCGCTTCGACAATCTGGGCAAGGGCGCTTCCGGCGCGGCCATCCAGAACATGAACATCGCCTTCGGGCTGGACGAATCCACGGGGCTGGTGACTGCATAACATGGATAACGAAGTGGAGATCCTGCCCATGACCGAGGCGGATTACGACGAGGTGCACGCCCTGTGGCTGACGATCCAGGGCTTCGGCATCCGGGCGCTGGACGACAGCCGGGAGGACATCGGCCGTTTCATCCGGCGCAATCCCACCACCTCCGTGGTGGCCCGGAAGGACGGGAAGGTCATCGGCAGCATCCTCTGCGGCTCCGACGGGCGGCAGGGAGCGCTCTACCACGTATGCGTGGCGCGGGCGTACCGCCGGCAGGGCATCGGCACCCGCATGGTGGGCTACTGCATGCAGCAGCTGAAGGCCATGGGCATCAACAAGGTGGGCCTCATCGCCTTCACCCGGAACGACGGGGGCAACGCCTTCTGGAAGCAGATCGGCTGGAAGAAGTCCGACGTGAATTATTATGAGTTCGTCCTGAATGAAAAGAACATCACGCGATTCATAGGAGCGGAAGAATGAGCATTCGTGAGATCAAAGGCGGCGTCACGGCCGCGAAGGGCTTCCGGGCCGCGGCCTGCGAGGCCGGCATCAAGTATCACGGCCGGACGGACATGGCGCTGCTGCTGGCGGACGCCCCGGTCCCGGTGGCGGGCACCTTCACGACCAACAAGGTGAAGGCCGCCCCGGTCCAGTGGGACATGGACATCGTGTACACCGAAAAGCGGGCGCAGGCCGTGGTGGTGAACGTGGGCATCGCCAACGCCGCCACCGGTCCCGAGGGGCTGCGGCTGTGCGAGGAGACCGCCGTCCACGCCGGCGCCGCCCTGGGCATCCCCGCCCGGTCGGTGCTGGTGGGCTCCACCGGCGTCATCGGCCCGCAGATCCCGCTGGACCGCATCTGCGCCGGCGTGGACATGCTGGCGGACGGGCTGTCCGACAGTCCGGAAGCCGGCACCGCCGCCAGCCGCGCCATCATGACCACGGACACGGTGAACAAGGAGTTCGCCGTGGAATTCGACCTCCCCGGCGCGGACGGGCGGCCCGTCACCGTGCGCATGGGCGGCATGAGCAAGGGCTCCGGCATGATCCACCCCAACATGAGCACCATGCTGGGCTATGTCACCACCGACTGCGCCATCGACCAGGCCCTGATGCAGCAGGCCCTCTCCGACGTGGTGAAGGACACCTTCAACATGATCACCGTGGACGGCGACACCTCCACCAACGACACGCTGCTCCTCTTTGCCAGCGGGCAGGCCGGGAACGAGCCCATCACCGCCGCGGACGAGGGCTACGGCCTGTTCCGCGATGCGCTGTTCACCGTGTGCCGCGCGCTGGCGATCAAAATGGCCGCGGACGGCGAGGGCGCGACCCGCCTCATCGAGACCCGGGTGAAGAACTGCGACACGAAGGAGAACGCGCAGATCTTCGCCAAGTCGGTGGTGGGCTCCTCGCTGGTGAAGGCCATGGTCTTCGGCCGGGACGCCAACTGCGGCCGCATCCTCTGCGCCCTGGGCTATGCCGGGCCGGACTTCGACCCCGCGAAGATCGAGGTGTATCTGGTGGGCGACGAGGACACCGTCTGCTTCTACAAGGACGGCCGCATCCTGGCATTCGACGAGGAGAAGGCCCTGGCCATCCTCTCCGCCGACCGCGTGCGCTTCGACTGCGACATGAAGACCGGCGCCTGCGAGGCCACCGCCTGGGGCTGCGACCTGACGTATGACTATGTGAAGATCAACGGCGACTACCGGAGCTGATCCGTTGTCCCGGCACTCTGTTCCCGTCTTCTCTGCGGGCGGAAAGGAAGGTGCGTTATGCTCGGCGCGATCATCGGCGATATCGTGGGTTCCCGCTTCGAATTCAACAACCGCAAATCGAAGGAATTCAGGTTTTTCCACAATCGCTGCCGCCCCACCGACGACAGCTGCATGACGCTGGCGGTGGCCCGGGCCATCCTGAACTGCGGCGGCGACGCGGCCCGGCTCCCGGGGGAGGCCGTCCGCAGCATGCAGGAGATGGGGCGGCGCTTCCCCTATGCGGGATACGGTGGGACCTTCCGGGAGTGGCTCCGGGCGGAGGACCCGCAGCCCTACAACAGCTGGGGCAACGGCGCCGCCATGCGGGTGTCCCCCTGCGGCTGGGCCGCGAACACGCTGGAAGAGGCGCTGGCCTTCTCCGACGCGGTCACGGGGGTCACCCATGATCATCCCGAGGGGCTGAAAGGCGCGCGGGCGGTCACCGCCGCCATCTTCCTGGCCCGGCAGGGTGCGGACAAGGGCGCCATCCTGGACCACATCCGCGCCAACTACTATCCCCTCGGCTTCACCCTGGACGGGATCCGTCCCGACTACCGGTTCGACGTGTCCTGCCAGGGCAGCGTCCCCCAGGCCATCGAGGCCTTTGCGGAAGGCGCGGATTTTGAGGACACCGTCCGCGGGGCGGTATCCATCGGCGGCGACAGCGACACCATCGCCGCCATCGCCGGCAGCATCGCGGAGGCGCACTGCGGCATCCCCGCGGCGATCCGCGAGGAGGCGCTCGGCTTCCTGCCCCCGGAGCTGACGGAGATCGTGACCGCCTTCGAGGCCCGGTACGGCGCGAAGCGGATCTGACATCCCACCTTCATCCCACCCTTCCGACCCCAAAGGAGTCTGCGCATGCACGAGAATTTCACCAACGCGGAACGGGCCGAGGTGCTGACCCAGGCCCTCCCCTACATCAAGAAGTACACCGGGAAGATCGTCGTCGTGAAATACGGCGGGAACGCCATGATCAACGAGCAGCTGAAGCAGCAGGTGATGGAGGACATCGTCCTGCTGTGGCTCATCGGCGTGAAGGTCGTGCTGGTGCACGGCGGCGGCCCCGAGATCAGCGACCTGATGAAGCGCCTGGGCAAGCAGGCGGAGTTCGTGGACGGCCTGCGGGTCACCGACAGGGAGACCGTGGACATCGTGCAGATGGTCCTGGCGGGCAAGATCAACAAGACCCTCGTGAACCTGCTGGAGATGAAGGGCGGCAGGGCCCTGGGCATCTCCGGCATGGACGGGCGGCTGATCGAGGCGCGGATCAAGGACGAGCGCCTGGGCTACGTGGGCGAGGTCACCCACATCCACACCCGTCCCATCCTGGACCTGCTGGAGAAGGGCTACATCCCGGTGGTCTCCACCCTGGGCTGCGACCGCCACGGCAACGCCTACAACATCAACGGCGACACGGCCGCGGCCCGGATCGCCGGCGCGCTGCAGGCCCAGCGGCTCATCATGATGACCGACATCGCCGGCATCCTGCGGGACAAGGAGGATCCCTCCTCCCTCATCGCGGAGATGACCGTGGAGGAGGCCCAGTCGCTGATGCACACGGGCGTGATCTCCGGCGGCATGATCCCGAAGCTGGAATGCTGCATCGACGCCATCCACGCCGGCGTGAAGAACGCGGTCATCATGGACGGCCGCATCCCGCACTCCATCCTGATGGAGCTGCTCACCGACGAGGGCGCCGGCACCTGGATCAAGGGGGAAGAGCAATGAATCTGAAGGAACTTGACACGACCTATGTGGCGGGCACCTACAAGCGGTTCCCGGTGGACATCGTCGCCGGCAAGGGCTCTCTGGTCCGTGACGGGGAGGGCCGGGAGTACATCGACCTGGGCACGGGCATCGCGGTGAACTCCTTCGGCGTGGCGGACGAGGCGTGGCAGCAGGCCGTCATCGCCCAGGTCGGCAAGGTGCAGCACACCTGCAACCTCTACTACAGCGAGCCCTGCGCGAAGCTGGCGGAGATGCTGTGCGCCCGCACCGGCATGAAAAAGGTCTTCTTCTCCAACAGCGGCGCCGAGGCCAACGAGTGCGCCGTCAAGGTGGCCCGCAAGTACGCCGCCGAGCATCTCGGACCGGAGTACAGCACCATCGTCACCCTGAAGAACAGCTTCCACGGCCGGACGCTGACCACCCTGGCGGCCACCGGGCAGGACGCCTTCCACAAGCTGTTCGCCCCGCTGACGCCGGGATTCGTCTCCGTCGCCGTCGGGGACACCGAGGAGCTGGAGCGGGTCTTCGCCGGGGAGAAGGTGGCGGGCATCCTCATCGAATGCGTGCAGGGCGAGGGCGGCGTATGCCCCCTGCCGCAGGATTACGCGCAGGCGGTGGAGCGGATCGCTCACGAGCACGGCGCGCTGCTGATGGTCGACGAGGTGCAGACCGGCAACGGCCGCACCGGCACCCTCTATGCCTACATGGGCTTCGGCCTGCATCCCGACGTGGTGAGCACCGCGAAGGGCCTCGCCGGCGGTCTGCCCCTGGGCGCCACCATGATGAGCGAGAAGGTGCAGGACGTGCTGGGCCCCGGCGATCACGGCTCCACCTTCGGCGGAAATCCCGTGTGCTGCGCCGCGGCGCTTAGCGTCCTGGGCCGCATCGACGACGCGCTGCTGGCCGACGTGCGCGAAAAGAGCGCGTGGCTGTTCAACACCCTGCGGGCCATGCCCGGGGTCGTCAGCGTCACGGGCAAGGGCCTGATGATCGGCGTCAAAACGGAAAAGCCCGCGTCCGAGGTCATCTCCGCCTGCATCGACGGCGGCGTGCTCTGCCTGAGCGCGAAGGACAAGGTGCGCTTCCTCCCCGCGCTGAACATCCCCATGGAATTGCTGGAAAAAGCCATGGCGGTGTTCCGTGAGGCGGTCAGGCCCTGAATCGGACAAACGAAAAACCGCGGCGGCATGCTGCGGTTTTTCGGTGCGGTCTTCGCGTCCGTCCGGGCGGATCGCGTTCCGTCCGCGATCGGGCGTCACGCCTGAACGGCGCGGCTGCCGTCATTCTCCGCCCGGTGTCCGCAGCAGCTCGCTCAGCCTTCTGCCCTCGAAGAAGGCTTTCGTCATGCGGTCGTACTCCGCCCACAGGGGCAGGGTCGGACAGGCGCTCTCCCGGGGGCAGGGCGGCGCGCCCGGCGCAAGGCAGGCCACCGTGGCCATGCTGCCCTCCAGCAACCGCAGGACCTCCCAGACGGTGATGTCTTCCGGCGCCCGGGTCAGCCTGTAGCCGCCATTCTTTCCGCTGACGCCGGTGACCAGGCCGCCCCGGACCAGGTCCCGCATCAGGATCTCCAGATACTTCTTGGAGATGCCCTGCCGCTCCGCCACATCCTTCAGCGGAACGGCGCCTTCCCCGCCGCGCCGCGCCAGGTCCAGCATCACCCGCAGCCCGTAACGTCCCCTGGTGGAGATCACGGTACCGCCTCCTTTTCTTCTGCCGCAGCTGTTCGGTCCGCCCGGCGTGTCGTGCCGCGAACCATCCGCATGGGTATGCCGACGGACTGAACGGCAGCCTTTCGCCTATCATATCACAAGGCGATTCAAAAACGCAAACCAAAAAACAATCGAAATGCAATTTGCCTATTGACTTAGTAGGCGATTCGCTATATCATGCGGGCATACCGATCCTCGGACGTGTTCCGGAAAGGGGGAACCACCCGCATGATGTGCAGCGACCTTGAAGCCATGCTTCGCGCCAACTTCCGTTTCGGACGAATGTGTCAGCCCGATGCCGCCTGTACCTGTTCCCCCGCCGACACGAAAGAGAGGAAAGAATCATGTCTTATCGTTTTGAGACCCTTCAGCTCCATGTAGGCCAGGAAAAGGCCGATCCCGCGACCGATTCGCGCGCGGTGCCGATCTACGCCACCACCAGCTACGTCTTCCACTCCTCCCAGCACGCCGCCGACCGCTTCGGGCTGGCTGATCCCGGCAACATCTACGGCCGCCTGACCAACAGCACCCAGGGGGTCTTCGAGGACCGCATCGCGGCGCTGGAAGGCGGCGTCGCGGGTCTGGCGCTGGCTTCCGGCGCGGCCGCCATCACCTATACCATCCAGGCGCTGGCGCGGCAGGGGGAGCACATCGTCGCCCAGAAGACCATCTACGGCGGGTCCGCCAACCTGCTGGCCCACACCCTGCCGCTGTACGGCATCGGGACGAGTTTCGTCAACATCCATGACCTGGCCGAGGTCGAGGCGGCCATCCGCCCGGAGACGAAGGCGATCTACATCGAGACCCTGGGCAACCCCAACAGCGACATCCCGGACATCGACGCCCTGGCGGAGCTGGCCCACTGGCACGGCCTGCCGCTGGTCATCGACAATACCTTCGGCACGCCGTACCTGATCCGCCCCATCGAGCACGGCGCGGACATCGTGGTGCACAGCGCCACCAAGTTCATCGGCGGCCACGGCACGACCCTGGGCGGCGTGGTGGTGGACAGCGGCAATTTCGACTGGGCTGCCTCCGGGCGCTATCCCTGGATCAGCGAGCCGAACCCCAGCTACCACGGCGTCCGCTTCACAGCGGCGGCGGGCAGGGCGGCCTTCGCGACCTATCTCCGGGCCATCCTCTTGCGGGACACGGGCGCCTGCATCTCGCCCTTCGCGGCCTTCCTGCTGCTGCAGGGCGTGGAGACCCTGTCCCTGCGGCTGGAGCGCCACGCGGAGAACACGAAGAAGGTCGTGGACTACCTCGCGAAGCACCCGCTGGTGGAAAAGGTGAACCATCCCTCCCTTCCGGATCACCCGGATCACGCCCTGTACGAGCGGTACTTCCCGAACGGCGGGGCCTCCATCTTCACCTTTGACATCAAGGGCGGCAAGGACGAGGCCTTCCGCTTCATCGACAGCCTGGAGATCTTCTCCCTGCTGGCCAACGTGGCCGATGTCAAGAGCCTGGTCATCCACCCCGCCACCACCACCCACTCCCAGCTGACCGACGACGAGCTGGAGGCCGCCGGCATCCGCCGGAACACCATCCGCCTGTCCGTCGGCACCGAGCACATCGACGACATCCTGGCCGACCTGGAGAAGGGATTCGCCGCGGTGAGCCGGTGAACCGCCTGTGCGGTGGGAACGAAAGAACACCCGATGTGCAGGAATGCGGCCGCGGACGGCGAAACGTCCATCCTGTGCGGAATCGGCCGCGGCAGTGAATGAAGGAGGAAACATCATGTCCAAGGTATATAAGAACGCGCTGGAACTCATCGGCGGAACGCCCCTGGTGGAAGTCGAACGGCTCGAAAAGCAGCTGGGACTGGAAGCCCGTCTGCTGGTCAAGCTGGAATACCGCAATCCCGCCGGCAGCGTGAAGGACCGCGTGGCAGCCGCCATGATCGCGGACGCGGAGGAGAAAGGCCTGCTGAAGCCCGGCTCCGTCATCATCGAGCCCACCTCCGGCAATACCGGCATCGGCCTGGCCATCGTGGCCGCCATCAAGGGATACCGCATCATCCTCACCATGCCCGAAACCATGAGCGTGGAGCGCCGCAACATCCTGAAGGCCTACGGCGCGGAGCTGGTGCTCACCGAGGGCGCGAAGGGCATGAAGGGCGCCATCGCCAAGGCGGAGGAGCTGGCGAAGGAGATCCCCGGCGGCTTCATCCCGGCCCAGTTCGACAACCCTGCCAACCCCGCCGTTCACCTGGCCACCACCGGCCCCGAGATTTGGCAGGACACCGACGGCGAGGTGGATGTCTTCGTGGCGGGCGTGGGCACCGGCGGCACGATCACCGGCGTGGGCACATACCTCAAGCGGCAGAAGCCGGATGTGCGCGTGATCGCCGTGGAGCCCTCCGACTCCCCCGTCCTGTCCGAGGGCCACGCAGGCCCCCACAAGATCCAGGGCATCGGCGCCGGCTTCGTGCCGAAGGTGCTGGACACCGGCATCTATGACGAGGTCTTCCCCGTGCAGGCCGCAGACGCCTTCGCCGCCGCGAAGCTGCTGGCGAAGAAGGAAGGCATCAGCGTGGGCATCTCCTCCGGCGCGGCCCTCCACGCGGGCATCGAGACCGCGAAGAAGCCCGAGAACAAGGGCAAGACCGTCGTGGTGCTGCTGCCCGACAGCGGCGACCGGTACTACTCCACGCCCCTCTTCACGGAAGACTGACACGCATTTCAAAAGGGGACGCTTCCAACCACGGAGCGTCCCCTTTTTGTGTCCTTTTCAGAAGATCCCGGTCCCGGGGCCCCCGCCCCGGAAGGGGTGTTTCAGCGCGGCGTCTCCCCGCTCCTCACAGGTGGGTATCCCAGCGGCCGCAGAAGGGATCCACGGGGCTGACGCCCAGGAAGGGCCGCTTGCCCGTCAGCTTCTCGATGACCGCGTCGACGGTCTGGGGCGAGGAGCAGTACGCGTTGATGTAGGTCTTGATCCGCGGGACGTCCTGCAGGTGGTAGGGATTCTCCAGCGAGACGAAGATCGTGGGCACGTCGTGGAAGTAGATCGGGCAGTTCGCGCCGACGGGCGCGGCCCAGTCGATGCGGGTCACGGTCTGGTTGGACTTGGTGGGGATGTAGGCGGCGTAGATCATCAGGTCGTACTTGTCCACAAAGGCGCTCACGGGCAGGAGGCGCCCCTCGGTGCCCATGGTCGGCGTGAAGACCTCCACCTGAAAGCCCTCGGCGCTGAGCTTGCGGACGAAATCGCCGCAGGGGCCGTCGGGGTTATAGGCGGCGCCGGTCTCGTTCTTCTCGATGGGATAGACCAGGACGCGGGGCGTCTTCTCCGGGGAGATGGGCAGCACGCCGGGCTGCTCCTTGACCAGGGTGATGGCGTGGTCCGCGCAGTCGTGCGCCCACGCGCGGTGCTTCTCGCAGCCGACGACGGCCCGGGCCTCCTCCAGGGTGGGGATCTTCCGCTCATACACGCGGAGCGCGGCCTTGAGGCCCAGGATGCGGATGACGGCTTCGTCCAGGCGTTCGGCGGTGATCACGCCGTCCTCCACGCCCTTCATCATGAAGCCGAAGTCCTCCTGCAGGTTCTTCGGGAAGAGCAGCATGTCCGCGCCGGCGGCGATGCAGCCCGGGACCGACTTGCGCCGGGGCATGGCCGCATTGAAGCCCACCATGGTGGTGGCGTCGGTCACGATCAGGCCGTTGAAGCCCAGTTCGCCTCGGAGCAGCCCCTGCATCAGCTGGGGCGAGAGGGAGGCGGGCAGCAGCTCGTCGTCGCGGATGCCCGGGCGCAGGCGGCGCTCCCAGGCCGGCTGCATGATGTGCCCGATCATGACGGTCATCGCGCCGGCCTCGATGCCGGCCTTGTAGGCGGCGCCGTAGGTCTCCATCCAGGCGTCGGCGTCCATGTCGTTGACGGTGATGGTGATGTGCTGGTCGCGGTCGTCCCGGCCGTCGCCGGGGAAATGCTTGATGCTGGCCGCGCAGCCATGGGCCTGCACCGCCTCCACGAACGCCCTGCCGAAGTCGCGCACGGTCGCCGGATCGCTGCCGAAGGTGCGCACGTTGGTGATGGGGCTGCGGTAGTTGAAATCGATGTCGATGATCGGAGAGAATGCCCAGTTGCCGCCGACCGCCGCGCACTCGGCACCGCAGATCTCGCCCAGGCGGCGCGCGTACTCCACGTCGCCGGTGGCGGCCACCTCCATGGGCGTGCCCATCTCGGTGCCGCAGTCATTGACCAGCGGATAGCCGCCCCGCTCCACGTCCGCCGCGATCAGCATGGGGATCTTCGGCTTTTTGCTGAGCATCTCGGTGAAGCGCAGCGTGGCCTCCAGAGGCATGGGGCGGTACATGAAGCCGGCGGGCTCGCAGGTCCCGAACACGCCGTTGACCCAGTCCTCCTGCTCGGAGCGGGCCGCCAGGCAGAGCAGCTGTCCCACCTTGGCCTTCAGGTCCATGGAGGCCAGCGTGTCCTTCACCCACTGCAGCTGGCCGTCGTCGAGGCTGAAGGGCTTGGCGCGGAGTTTCTCGTACATCTGTTCGTGGGTCATGGGTCCTCGCTCCTTTTCCGTATTCGTGTGCGCCCGGGATCACGCTCCGGGCTTCGGGATCCTGCTTGAGGTGCCTGCGGGGGCTGCGGAGAAGGTCAGAAGCACCTCTCCTTCCTCTGCTTCCTGCAGTGGTCGATGTGGCCGCAGCGATAGCAGAGCTCATTGTCGCACAGGCCGTCGCCGCCGAAATAGGAGAGGATGTTGTTCACCGTGGTCTCCGCGATGTTGTTCAGGGCCTCCTCCGTCAGGAACGCCTGGTGGGAGGTGACGATCACGTTCGGCATGGAGATCAGCCGCAGGAGCAGATCGTCATTCAGGATGTGGCCGGAGCGGTCCTCGAAGAAGATGTCCGCCTCCTCCTCATACACATCCAGGCAGGCCGCGCCGACCTTCCGGGCCTTGATCCCCTCCAGCAGGGCTTCCGCGTCGATGAGGCCGCCCCGGGAGGTGTTGACGATCACCACGCCCTTCTTCATCCTGCCGATGGCGTCCGCGCCGATCATGTGCCGGGTCTCCTCCGTCAGGGGGCAGTGCAGGGAAATGATGTCGCTGCGCGCGAACAGCTCGTCCGGCGTCACGTACTCGATGCCGCTGTCCGGCGCGGGAAACCGGTCGTAGGCGATGACGTGCATCCCGAAGCCCCGGCAGATGTCGATGAAGATCCGCCCGATCTTGCCGGTGCCGACCACGCCCACGGTCTTGCCGTGCAGATCGAAGCCCGTCAGCCGGTTCAGGGAGAAATTGAAATCCCGGGTGCGGTTGTAGGCCTTGTGGATGCGCCGCACCGAGGTCAGCAGCAGCGCCATGGCGTGCTCCGCCACCGCATAGGGCGAATAGGCGGGCACGTGCACCACATGGATCTTCCCGAAGGCCGCCTGTACGTCCACGTTGTTGTAGCCCGCGGAGCGCAGGGCGATCAGCTTCACGCCGTGCTCATGCAGCTTTTCGATCACCGCGGCGTTCACCGTGTCGTTCACGAACACGCAGACCGCGTCGCAGCCCCTGGCCAGATCCGCGGTATCCTCGTTCAGCTTTGTCTCCAGATAGCGGAACCGGATATCATACAATGCGCCATAGTGCTCAAAGGACGGCTTGTCATACTCTTTCATGTCATAGAACGCGACCCTGATCATGTCATCGACCCCCTTGACATATTTGTTTCGCGGTCGGACCCGTTTGTTCCTGCACGGCGGGCCGCCTCATCCGCTTCCTTTTTTGCGGCCGACAGCGTCCGTGCATGACCATATAGGGCAAAAGAGCTTCGCTGTGGAAGCGGCGAAAACCCTTTGCCGCACAGCTCATGCCGCGGACCGTTGCTCCCCGAGCCTGCGCTTCGTGACGGCCATCCGGTGCAGGGATTCGGGCGTCACCCCGCAGATGGGCTCATGCCGGTCCAGCGCGGCGGTCCTGGAGCCGTGTCTCGCCGCACCGGGAAGAAAGCGAAGCGCGAAAAAGCAGCCGCTCCGGCGGGAACGGCTGCGAACGGAGAAGCTCTTTCAGGCGCGGTCACGGTGCGATCCGAAGCACGATCCGGTTGGGCCGTTCCTCTCCTTCACGCCATTCGTAGGACGCTTGCGCGGCGGCGCTCTTCAGCACGGACAGCGACAGGTCTTCCTGCCTGTCCAGCGGATTCCGGGAGGGTCCGCCGCTGCGCACGGTCATGGTGCAGCTTTCGTCCGCCTCGGAATACTCGACGCCGACTTCGATATCCGGAGAAGCCTCCCCGGGGAACAGGGTCTGCTGCACCAGCTCCTCGAAAGCCAGCTGGATGTGCTGCATCATCCGGAAGGGCACCTGATTGCGGAGACAGTACCGCTGGATCTCGCCGTAGGCGCCGGGGAAATCGAAATCCCCGCTCCGGATGAGGATCTCCAGCACCTTGAGCCTGCGGATGAACCGGCGCGTCTTCTCCCGCTGCGGGTCTTCAAAGATCTGCTCCGGGGTCCCCTCCTCGTAGATGCCGCCCTCATCCATGTAGAACACCCGGTTGGATATGGCCCGGGCAAAGTTCATCTCATGGGTGACGATCATCATGGTCTTGCCGCTTTTCGCCAGTTCCCGGATGACCGCCTGCACCTCCCCCACCATCGTGGGATCGAGGGCGCTGGTGGGCTCGTCCAGCAGGATGATGTCCGGATCCATGGCCAGGGTCCGGGCGATGGCGGCGCGCTGCTTCTGTCCGCCGGAGAGCTCGTCGGGATAGCTCATGGCCTTCTCCCCGAGGCCCACCATGCGCAGCAGCTCCATGCCCCTGTCGTAGGCCGCCTGCCTGCTTGCCCCCTGCAGCTTCACGGGAGACAGCATGATGTTCTCGATCACCGTCATGTGCCCGAACAGGTTGAAGGACTGGAACACCATGCCCATCTTCTGCCGCACCCTGGTGATATCGCAGCCGGGCGCCGTGATCTCTTCATCATTCACCCAGACGCGGCCCGATGTGGGCTTCTCCAGCTGGTTGATGCAGCGGAGCAGGGTGCTCTTGCCCGTTCCGGAAGGGCCGATGACGGAGATCACGTCCCCGTCGCGGATCTCGACCGAGACGTCCTTCAGGGGGATGGTTCCGGGGTACTCTTTCCGGAGATGCTCGATCTTAATCATCGGTCTTCACCCCCTTCAGGATCTTTCCTTTTTTGCGCTTTTTGGGGTCCATTGCCTTCCCGATCCGGCTCACGGCAAAGATGAATATGGCTTCCAGCGCAAAGTAGATGACCGTCACGGCGATCAGCGGGAAGAAGGCCTCGAAGGTCCTGCTCCGCACGATGTCGCCCATCTTCGTCAGGTCCAGCACGCCGATATAGCCCACGATGGCGGTGGCCTTGATCAGGCTCACGATCTCGCCCTGATAGGCGGGAAGGACGTGCGGGATCGCCTGGGGCAGGATGACCCGGAAGAAGGTCTGCCGGTTCGTGTGGCCCAGCGCGTAAGCCGCTTCATACTGACCCGGGTCCACCGCGCCGACGCCCATTTTCAGCATGCCGAAGACGGCGGACCCGAAGCTGAGCGTCATGCCGATGACAGCCACGATGATGCCGCTGATGTTGACGCTGCGGAAGACCACGTAGTAGAGGATCATCAGCAGCACCACCATGGGCATGCCCTGGATCAGCGTGGAACAGCAGCGCGTGACGCCGTTGGCGATCCGGCTGCCGTTGCGGCACACCATGAACACGCCGAAGCCCAGGACCGTTCCCAGCAGGATGGTCAGCAGCGTGATCAGCAGCGTGACCAGCACGCCCTCGCCGAACAGCTTCCAGCGGCCCTCGCGGATGAAGGTCCTTTCAAAGCTCTCCGCGATGGACGTGCCGCCGCCGGATTCCACGGCCTTGACCACCAGCACGACGCCGCCGGTATAGTTGGGCGAAGAGAACAGCACGTTTTCAGCCCGCTCCGGGGTGATGGTCAGGGCGGATCCGCCCACATTGCACTTTCCGGTCTGCACCGCGGGCACCACGGCGTCGAAGTTCATCACCTCGATCCGGAGCGCGTAGCCGTATTCCGCGCAGAACTGCGCCGCGATATCGATGTCATAGCCCACGACCTCGTTGTCACGGACGTACTCGAAGGGCACGTAGTCGCCGTCCGTCGCCAGCACGACGGTCCCGTTGATGGCCGGGAGCGAGCGCCAGTCCGGCATGGTCTTCGCGCTCTCGTCCGTGCCGAACCACTTCTCCTGCGTCGCGGCGAGCCGTCCGTCCTCCCGCATGCAGTCGATAAATTCGCTGAACTCCCCGCACAGCTTGGCGCCTTCCCCGGTCTTCGGGAAGCAGTAGGCGAGTTCGAAGGGCTCCAGGTATTCCGGGATATACGTGACGTCGTTCCGCTGCCCCATGATGTAGCGGATCACGGGTTCATCGGAGGGGAAGGCGTCGATCTTGTCCGTGGTCAGCGCCTGCAGCAGATCGCTCTGGCTGTTGAATACCGGCTTCCTCGCGTTCGGGAACATCCGGTTCACCATCAGGTCAAAGCTGGTGCCGTTGGGGATGCCGATGCGCTTGTCGCCCATCTCGGCGAGGGTGGCGTATTGTCCCGGCGGCGGGGTGTAGTCTTCCCCAAGGTCGGACGCCGTCGCCTCTTCCGCGGAGGACGCCATGACCATGAACAGCATCATCAGCGACATCCAGAGGGCGGCGGCGTGTTTCACTGCGCGCATAGGTGTTCTGCTCCTTTCGACAGATCCTCGCCGGACACTCCGCCGGGGCGGCTGTCCGTTCTTTCACGCACCGCCGCGCCGTATAGGAGAGAGGGGCCGGTCCGTTCGGGACCGGCGGTCATCCACGGGCGGCGCGGGCGGCACGTTCCATCAAGCCATCATACCGCAAAACAGCCGATCCTTCAACGGGTACAGGCTGCATTAATCCTGTTCTTTGTGCGGATCCCGCGGTCACGCCGCCGGGGATCGGCCCGGAATACCGCATACTTGCAAATTCGCCGATTCCCTGAGCGCGGCACTTGATTTTCGGGCCAAATCAGCGTATGATTGTTGCGGAAACCATCAAGACTCCCCTGTGGGACAAGGAGGTACGATTCATGAAGAAACTGTTTGCGCTGCTGCTGGCCCTTTGCCTCTCCGTTTCCGTCATGGCCGTGTTCGCGGAAGAAGAGGATGAATTCGGCTACTACACGAAGGATCATCCCGAGGCCGAGGTGTACGTGAACACCTGGGTGGCCGAGGACGGCGACTGGCGCGTCGAGGTGTTCGACGAGGACGGCGGTCTCAAGCTCGGCATCACCCATCGTCTGGGCGACAACAAGGAAGACATGTGGGAATATGCCGCCGCCATGGCTGAGGACGGCACCACCCTCACAGCCGTGCCGCTGGGCCTGCACTACAGGCAGGACACCGTCTCCGGCGATTGGGATGAGACCTACTATGAAGACGGCGACGCCAACTTCACCATCAACGAGAACGGCATGCTGGTCTGGGAAGACCTGAAGGAAGGCGCCGGCGACGGTATGGAATTCATGCCCATCGGCAATTTCTACGGCGGCCGCTGGATGAAGGACGACATCGAGGTCATCTTCTTCGACTGGTATGAGGGCGAGTATGACGTCCGCTGCTACAAGCGCGATGAGAACGGCAGCATCACGGACGACGCCATCCTGAAGGGGACCTATGACCCCGAGACCGATACGCTCACCGTGTCGGGCTGCTTCAACGACGGCGAAGTCTTCGACGTCACCTTCTCCTACGACGACGACCACCACGTCGTGTGGACCCAGGACGGCGTAAGCACCGTGCTCGAATACAGCTATTTCACCGACTGACGGATCCGGCTTCATGCCCTGCGTCCCCGACCGCGAAAGCGGCCGGGGATTTTGTTGCGGGGATCCCTCCCCCGCCTCCGGCCCGCAGGCACGAAAAACGCCCTCCCTCGCGGGAAGGCGGGATGGGATCACCGTTTCTTTCTCAGGAAGGCCGGGACGCCGCGGTCGTCGCGCTCCATCGCGTTGACCGGACCGCTGCCGGTATTCTGGGTCATGGGCGTCAGCGGCTGGGTGTTGGCGCCGAAGCTCGCCTGGTAGGGCTGCTGGGGCTGATAGAAGGCGCTCTGCCCGTAAGCCGGCCGCGCGGGCTGCTGCGGAGCGGCATAGGTGCCCGCGGTGGGCACGCCCATGGCGGGGCGGCCGGTGGACATGAAGGGATTCTCCGTCGGGGCGGGGACCTCTTCCCGCGGCATGACGGGCTGGAGAGGCTCGTAGTTCCTGACGGGCGCGGCAGGCTGGGGAGCGGGGGCCGCGGTCGCGCCGGTCACGCCGGCGTAGCTGAACCCGGAGCCGCCCACCGCGGAGGTATAGGGCGAAGCCGTGCCGATCAGGCGCTCACGCTCCAGGTCCCGGGGCTTTTTGACGGGATCGCGGGGCGGGAAGGGCGTCTTCTCAAAGCCGGTGGCGATCACGGTGACCCGCACCTGGTCGCCCAGGGTCTCGTCGATGCCGGCGCCGAAGATGATGTTGGCTTCCGGATCCGCGGCCTGCATGATCATATCGGCCGCCTCGTTGATGTCCATGATGGAGATGTCGCTGCCGCCGGTGATGTTGATCAGCACGGCGCGCGCGCCGTCGATGCTGGTCTCAAGCAGCGGAGAAGCGATGGCGTCCTTGGCGGCGTTGATCATCTTGCCCTCGCCGCTGCCCAGGCCGATGCCCATGTGGGCCATGCCGCCGGACTCCATGACGGTCCTGACGTCCGCGAAATCGAGGTTGATCAGCGACGGCACGGCGATCAGGTCGGAAATGCCCTGGATGCCCTGGCGCAGCACATCGTCGGCGGTCCGGAAAGCCTCGATCATGGTGGTGCCCTTGCTGGCCACCTTCAGCAGGCTGTCGTTGGGGATCACCACCAGGGTGTCCACCCGCTGCTTCAGCTCGGCGATGCCGGCCTCCGCGTTCTTCATGCGCTGCTTGCCCTCAAAGGTGAAGGGCTTGGTCACCACGGCGATGGTCAGCGCGCCGATGTCCCGGGCCACCTCGGCCACGATGGGCGCCGCGCCGGTGCCGGTGCCGCCGCCCATGCCCGCGGTGACGAAGACGAGATCCGCGCCGGCCAGCGCCTGGGCGATCTCCTCCTTGCTCTCCTCCGCCGCCCTGCGCCCCACTTCGGGAACGGCGCCGGCGCCGAGGCCCTTGGTCATCTTCTCGCCGATCTGGATGCGGGTATTGGCGTTGCACATGCCCAGCGCCTGCCGGTCCGTGTTGACGCCGATGAACTCGACGCCGCGCACGCCTGCCTCGACCATGCGGTTCACGGCGTTGTTGCCGCCGCCGCCGCACCCGACGACCTTTATGGACGCGAAGCTCGCCTGCTCGTCATTCTGAAACTCGATCACGTTCATGACCTCCTGACTTTGTCAACCGCCCAGCAGGCTGCGGAAGAAGCCCTTGATCTTTCCTTCTCCGGCAGGCTGGCGATTCTTGATTTCAATGGTATCGATGATGAGATCCAGCAGTCCCAGAGCGCTGGAGTACGACGGGCTGTTGAGCTTCGCGGTGCGCTTGGGCGTCTCCTTCACGGTGAGCCCCAGCTTCTGCCCCAGGAACTTGTACCCGCCGCGGTTGAAGGACATGCCGCCGCCGGTCATATAGTAGCTGGACCAGTTGCCGAGCCTGACACCGGAGCGCTGAACGGAAGCCTTGATCGCATCCGCGATCTCCTCCACCTTCGGCTCGATGATGCGGGTCACCTCGGCCCGGCTGAAGCTGCGGCCGGGCTTCCCGTCGACAGGCGGGAAGTCATAGGTCTCGCCGGCGGCATCCACCCCGTAGACATACGCCCGCTTGACGCGCTCCTCCGCCTCCTGCAGGCTGCACTCCAGCCCGTCGGCCAGCGCCACCGCGATGTCGGCGCCGCCGATATCCAGGGTCTCGAGGTATACGAGGGCGTCGCCCTCGGCGATCATCACGTCCGTGGTGAGATAGCCGATGTCCACGAGCACCGCCGTGTGATCGCGTTCCTCCTCGGGCAGGAACAGCATCATTTCGCCCGGCGCGCTGGCATACACGCCGACCACGTTGTAGCCGAGATCCATCAGGCGCATGCGCACATCGTTAACGAAAGGACTGGCGGCGTACACGAAGGAGATCATGGCCTTCAGCTCGCGCCCGGCCTTTCCCGTCGCCTCAAGGGTCTTCTTCCCGTTGTCGATGGTGAACCACGCCGGCGTCCAGTGCACCTTGATGCCGTTCACCGCGCCGATCTTCTCCTCGGCCGCCCGGAACGCGCGCTTGATGTCGCTTCCGGTCACGCGGGGGTCCGTGCCCTTCAGTTCCACGGTCACCTCGGTGGAATAAGCCTTCGTGAACGCGGCGGGGACGCCGATATTCACATCCCGCAGCTTGCGCTTGCACTGCCTCTCGGCTTCTTCGATGCTGTCGCGGATGCGGTCGTTCAGATCCTCGGGGTTGTTCCAGCCGTCGTCGGTGTAACCGTCATAGCCCGCGATCCCGGCGCCGACGATATCGCAGCGCATCGTGCCTGAATTCTCAGCCACCAGCGTCACGATCTTGCTCGTGCCGAAATCGATCGCCACTACCTGGTTTTTCATTCGCTTTCAGCCTCCTGTATCCACAAAGGCGGAGAATTGAAACATCCCGCCCTTGGGCAGGTCCGTCCATTTCACCATCCTGTATTATAGACGCTTTTGCGGCGGATTGCAAGCGTTTTTGTTGCGGAACGTCTCGTTTTTTGCGGACATTTTACAAAATAATGTCAATTCCATCCGATCGGCGGCTCGTAGGTGGGCTCGCGGGGGTTCGTCACGTCGATGGTGCCGCCCGAGATCTTCATGGGCTCGCCGTCCAGCAGCCAGTTGCGCACCATGGTCATCACGCGCAGCTTCTGGTGGATCTCGTCCGTGCTTCCCAGGCGCACCCAGCAGCCGTCGGAGGTGCACAGCTGCAGATCCTCCAGGTCGCAGGCGCGGACCAGGTCCGTCAGTTTCATGGCCTTCATCTCCACGCACAGCGTCCGCAGGAACGCGAGCTGCCACGGCGCGCTGACCGTCAGCACGGAGCCCAGCTGGGGCTGCCGGGTGATCTTGAGGCCCGTGACCTCCAGCAGGTCGGGGATGACCGTCATGTCGCCGGTCTTGTCCAGCACCATGCCGTGGGAGTCGATCACGTAGGTGATGCCGTTGTGGCGCAGCCAGGCCGCCGGCTCCCGTTCCTTGACGACGATCACGACGCGGTCGGGCCAGTGCGTCTCCACGCGGCTGGCGACCAGATACCGTTCCCTGTTGATGCCCGCCACCGCGTCGTCCGCACGCACAAAGAGCAGGTTATCCCCCTTGTGGATCCCTGCCAGGTCGCAGATCTGCGCGTCGGTGAAGATCGTGTTCCCTTCCACGTCGATGGTGCGGATGCGCGGGACCGTCCCCAGGAAGATCACCGCCGCGATCAGCGCCACGGCCACAAAAGCAAGGAAGCTCACGATCACCTTCTGGTTGACGGAGAGCTTCTTTCTGATCTTCTCCAGGGCCGTCTGCTTGCGATCGTTTCCCCGCTCGATATTGCCCTGCGTCGGGCCGTTCCAGAATTCGGACTCACCGGGATTCACGTTCTCCGAGCGCTCGCCGCGGAGGCTCTCGTCCACGGCGCCGTCGTCCAGCGGGTCCTGCGGGCCGTGATCCCGGTCCGTCTGCACATAGCCCGTGTCGTTTCGGTCATTGACGGGCACCACGTGCTCGCACGGAGCGTCCTCCATGCGGTAGCCGTAGGTCTGCCAGCTGTCGTTCTTCCCTTTCTGGCTCATGCCGGCCCTCCCGTCTCCGGTCCCGGCAAAGCGGCCACAAGCGCCTTGAATACCCGGCCGCGATCCTCATAATCGCGGAACATGTCAAAGGATGCGCAGGCCGGGGACAGCAGCGCGTTCCAGCCCGGCCGCGCGACGGCCCGGCACAGGGACACCGCCTCCTCCATGGAGGAGGCGCGGCGGATGGCCTCCCAGCCGCATCGGCGCAGGGTATCCTCGATCTGGTTGGCGGTCACGCCGATCAGGACCGCCTCCCGCATGAAGGGAGAGGCCTTCATCTCCAGGGCCAGGGGCGTGAAATCGCAGTGCTTGTCCGATCCTCCCAGGATGATGACCGTGGGGCGGTCCATGGTCTGCACCGCCCGGATGGTGGAATCCACGTTCGTGCCCTTGGAATCGTTATACCATCTGACGCCGTCCAGCTCCCGGGTGAACTCGATGCGGTGCTCCACCCCCTGGAAGGTGCGCAGCGTGCGGGCGATGATGTCGATCGGAACGCCCTCCGCCCTGGCGATGGCCACCGCCGCCAGCGCGTTCTCCAGGTTGTGGGGGCCGGGGATCCGGATCTCCGCGGCGGGCAGGATGCGCTCCTCCTCGCCGTCCATCCGGGCGATGACCATGCCGTCCCGGACAAAGGTGCCGCGCTCCGGCTCCCGCTTTCTCGAGAAGAAGGCCGTCCGCGCCCTCACCTGCGCCGCCAGCGGGGCGGTCAGCGGATCGTCCAGGTTGAAGACCGCCGTGTCCTCCGGCGTCATGTTCTCGAACATGCGCATCTTGAGGCGGGTGTACTCCTCCATCGTCCCGTGCCGGTTCAGGTGATCCTCGGTGATGTTCAGCAGGGCCGCCGAGCTGGGATGGAAGGTCTCCACCGTCTCCATCTGAAAGGACGAGCACTCGCAGACGAGGTAGTCTTCGTCCTTTGCCTCCATGGCCGCCAGGGAGTAGGGATAGCCGATGTTCCCCACCGTCCAGCCGCGCTTTCCGGCGTTTTTGAAGATCTCGCCCAGCAGGGTCACGGTGGTGGTCTTGCCGTTGGTGCCGGTGACCGCCACCATGGTGCCGCGGCTGAGGGACGCCGCCAGCTCCAGCTCGCCGATCACATGGATCCCCATCTCTTTTGCCTTCATGACAAAAGGCGCCGTGTCCGGGATGCCGGGGCTGATGACCAGCGCGTCCTGACCGGCCAGGAGTTCCGCCGCGCCGCAGCCCAGGCGCCACTGCACCGGCAGTTTCTCGAGGGGGATCAGGGCGTCCCCCAGCGCCTCGCGGGTCTTGCTGTCATTGACCGTGACGGCAGCCCCCTGTTTGACCAGCAGCTGCGCTGCCGCGATCCCGGAGCGGGCCAGGCCCACCACGAGCACATGTTTGCCTTTCCAGATCTCGACCGATTGCATCGCGACGCCTCTTCTCTCTCAGAAAACCGCCAGCACCGACCAGACCGCCAGCGCGCACAGCACCAGTTCCACCGCCGCGTACATCAGGACGATCTGGTTCTCCTTCATGCCGCCCAGTTCAAAATGATGGTGGATGGGCGTCATCCTGAAGATCCGCTTGCCGGTGCCGGTCTTTTTGCGGGTGTACTTGAAATACGTGGTCTGGATCATCACGGAGACCGAGCTCATGATGCAGGTGAAGCAGACGGGGATCAGCAGAAACTGGCACTTGAGCAGCATCGCCACGCCCACGAACGCCCCGCCGATGAACATCGACCCCGTGTCGCCCATGAAGATCTTCGCCGGGTGACGGTTGAAGAACAGGAAGCCGATGCTGGCGCCCGCCAGGGCAAAGCAGAGGATGGCGATCACCGCGAACCAGGGATCTCTCTCCTTCGCGGGGAAGATCAGGCTGAGCAGGCCCGCCGGTTCACCGCCGGCCGCGGCCTTCGCGAAGATGCAGGCGATGATCCCGAACGCCGTCATGCCCACCACCGTCACGGAAGACAGGATCCCGTCCACGCCGTCCTGCAGGTTGGCGCTGTTGGTGATGAACATCACGAGCACCGTCATCACGGGGATGTAGAAGATGCCCAGGTCCCAGGTCTTCTGCGTGAAGGGCAGCCACACGTCGTGACCGACGAAGAACCAGCAGAACAGCGAAAAGACCAGGCCGACGATCATCTGCCCGATCAGTTTCTGTTTGGGTTTCAGCCCCTCATGGTCCTTCTTGACATCCTTGATGTAATCGTCAGGGAAGCCGAAGAGGAGCATGCAGCCCAGGGTGATGAAGAGCAAGGGCCACAGCGCGTTATCCAAACCGAAGGGAGCGCGCTTCGTCACACAGCGGATCACGGACAGGACCACCGTCGTGAGCACGGTCGCACCCGCCGTGACGATGCCGCCCATGTTCGGTGTGCCCTGCTTGGCCTTGTGGGCCTGCGGACCCAGATCATAGATCGTCTGCCCGAATTTCAGCTTTTTCAGATACGGCAGGAAGAAGGGCATGACCGCCGACACGATGCCGCACGCGATCACAGCCGAAAGCATTGCATAACCAACCATCCGCGTCACTCCTTTGGGACAGCGTCAGTCCTCCATCTCCCGCAGCAGCCTGTCCACGACTTCCTTTTCGTTAAAGGGATACTTGACGCCGTTGATCTCCTGATAGGTCTCATGGCCCTTGCCCGCCAGCACGATCACATCCCCGTCCTGCGCGGTCTGCAGGGCGAAGCGGATGGCCTCGGTGCGGTTCTCGATCACCTTGTAGGGCTTGCCCGTGGGCTTGATGCCTTCTTCGATGGCCTCGAGGATCGCCATCGGATCCTCCGACCGCGGGTTGTCGCTGGTGAGGACGCAGAAATCGGCCAGTCGTCCGCCGATCTCGCCCATGATCGGCCGCTTCCCCTGGTCCCGGTCGCCGCCGCAGCCGAAAAGCGCGATCAGCCTGCGCCGGGTGAAGGTGCGCACCGTCTCCAGGATGTTCATCAGGGCGTCCGGGGAATGGCTGTAGTCGAGGATCACCTTGTAGGGCGTCCCCGTCGGCAGGATCTCCACCCGGCCGGGGACCGAGGGAATGGCCTCCAGGCCCCGCTGGATGTCCTCGGCGTCGATGCCGATGATCATGGCGCACGCGGCGGCCGCCAGCGCGTTGTACACGTTGAACATGCCGGTCATCTGCAGATCGATGCGGCGCTCGTGCATGCCCTTCAGGCGCATCTCGAAGGATACGCCGCTCTCGGAGATCTCGATGTCGCGGGCAAACAGGTCCGCGTCGACGCAGATGCCGTAGGTGATGTGCGGCACCTTCAAGCCGCGGATGATCTCGTCGCTGGTCTCCTCGTCCGCGTTGAACGCCGCGTTCTTCACCATATCGCCCGTGAAAAAGCGCTTTTTGGTCTCAAAGTAGCGCTCCATGGTGCCGAAGTAATCCAGATGATCCTGGCTGAGGTTCGTGTAGCAGCCCACCTCGAAGCTCATGCCGTCCAGCCGCAGCATGTCGATGGCGTGGGCGGATACCTCCATGCTCACCACCTGCACGCCCTCGTCCGCCATCTGGCGCAGGGTGCGCTGGAGCTCGATGGGGTCGGGCGTCGTGAGAGAACCGCCCACCCGCCGTTCGCCGATCATGTTGCCCGTGGTCCCGATCAGGCCGCACTTCATCCCGGCGTGCTCCACGATGCTCTTGAGCATGTAGGAGGTCGTCGTCTTCCCCTTGGTCCCGGTGATGCCCACCATTTTCATCTCGCGGGACGGGTCGCCGTAAAAGGACGCGGCGATCCTGGCCATGGCGCCGCGCCCGCTGCTGACCAGCACCTGCGGCACCTCCAGCGGGAGCCACCGCTCCACAACAAGGGCCGCGCATCCGTTCTGCACGGCCTGCGCGGCGTAATCATGGGCATCGAAGCGTGCCCCGTGAATGCAGAAAAACAGAGCGTGCTCTGTTTTTTCTTTGCTGTCCGCGG
The DNA here is from genome assembly GCA_902767565.1 of uncultured Eubacteriales bacterium. GTDB lineage: Bacteria > Bacillota > Clostridia > Christensenellales > Aristaeellaceae > RUG11272. Next base: position 27,806 of record CACXHY010000004.1, read on the forward strand.
TGACGGCCGCGATCTCGGTATCCAGATCGCCCCGGGTATCCAATAGATAGGGCAGGTTCGCGAGCAATTCCCGCAGTTTCATGGGTTACCTCCTCGCGGAAAGCGGTATTCAGCGGCTCATGCTGTCGGACGGGCGCACGACCGCGGTCTCCGGCACCTCGATGCTGACGGCATCCAGTCCGCTGGACGCCACCATGCCGCGCCCGACCGCCATGTACACCACGTCGATCTCGGCGGCCTTCGCATCATACTGGCGGCTGAGGCTGTCACACTGGGCGTCGATGCGGGTGATGCGGGCGTCGACTTCCGCCACCCGCCGCTGCTCGGCGCGCAGCGCGGAGGCGTTGGACACCACAAAGCCCAGCAGGATCACGAGCAGGATGCCGAGGATGCCCGCGGCCAGCGTGCCGCGCAGCCCGTGGCGGTCCACCATCGGCTCCAGGCGCTCCTCTTCTTGCCGGCGGCGGGCGGCGACCGCGCTGCGGCGGCTCCCGTAACGGAGGGAACCGTCATAGACGGGCTGCATGTCCGCGCCGATCTCCGGCAGCGTCACCCCGATGGTCATGCGGCTGCGCCGCACGTCGCCGTCCGCCACGAAGCCCCGGGGATCCCGGATGCCGCGGATCTTCTGCTGCCAGCTGAGATCCGCCCTGCGGTAACTCACATAGCGCGAACGCCGACGGCGCACGGTCTCCTGCATGGCGATCCCTCCCCCAACGCATCATTGTAAAGGTATACCGCGGAACGGGGCGGTGCCCGCACACCGCCCGCGCCTGCGGTCAGCCCGCGGAACGGTCCCCGCGGACATTCTGCCAATCAAAACGATTCCTGTTTTCAGGTTCCGGTCTTACTGCTTCTCGGCCGCGCCGGTGTCCAGCTCGCCGATGACCTCCAGGATGCTGCCCAGATTCTCGCTGAAGTGCCTGAACTGCTCCGCCCCGCGGCTGGCCGCCACGATGCGCACATGGTCCCTCGCGCCGGTGATCTCCACGTCCCGCTCATCCCCGAGGAAATGGCCGCGGATCTTGGCGGGGAGCAGGATGCGCCCCTGGGCGTCGCATTCCTGTCCGAAAAACGAAAACGCGTCAAACTGCTCCTCGAACTCCACCAGTTCCCGGCGCAGGGGAGCCAGCTTCGCATAACGGTCCCGAAGCCGCGCCCAGGCCAGATTGGAGTACAGGGCAATGCTCTTGAAGTCTTTGGAGGGCGCCACGCAGAAGCTGGTGCCCAGGCGTTCCCGGAAGGCCTGGGGCACCACCAGGCGCCCTTTCCCGTCCAGGGAGTGGCTGTAAGAACCGGTAAAGCTGCGGCTGTACCGGCGCAGCAGGTTCCGGTCCTCCTCGGTGAGGTCTTCGTCAAGCGGCAAGCCTTGCAGCAGAAGCAGGTCGTCCCCGTTCAACTTCTCCCCCACCTTTCACCATATATTCACCACAATTTGGGCTTCGCTACCATAATACACCACCTTTTGAGGATGTCAAGTGTAAATTTCGACTTCGCATCCCATGGTTTGTTATACTATCGTAACTAAACTGTATTTACTTCGTAACAATTCGTTCGCCTGTCTCTCCATCAGTTGTATTTCCCCCGGATGACGACCGCACATTTTGTGGAAACGAAACCGGCGCCGTTCGCATTCACGCAAACGGCGCCCTCAGAATTTGAAGAAAAAAAGAATTTCGCTTCACATTTACGACAAAAAAAGAGCGCCCGCATCAGGCGCTCATATCGATCTCCATCAGCCGGAAGCCCAGGCTGTCGCAGGATGTCAGGGCGTAGCGGACCCCGTTGTGCTCCCCGGTGAAGCCCGCCCGGATGCCGGCCCCGTGCAGGTGGCCGTACACGGCGGTGTGGACGCGGTACTGCTCCAGCATGGCCGTGAACTCCGTGTCCCGCTGGCTCTCGTACAGGGGCGGATAGTGCAGCATCGCCACCACCGGGCGTCCGGCGGCCAGCCTCTGTGCTTCGTCCAGCGCCATCCGGAGCCGCTGCAGTTCGCGGCGGAAGATCTTCTCGTCCCCGGGCGTCAGAGGCGCGGCCTCCGTGGGGAAGACCCAGCCTCTTGTCCCGCACACGACCCAGGGGCCGAGATCCGCAGCGCTGTGCTGGATGGCGGTCATGGTCTCCCCCATGGCCTCCTGCACCCGGGTCAGCGACGACCACCAGTAATCGTGGTTGCCCTTGATCAGCAGCTTCCTGCCGGGGAGCTCGCCGATGGCCCGCAGGTCCAGGACCGCCTCCGTCAGCTGCATGGCCCAGGAGATGTCCCCCGGGATCAGCACGGCGTCCCCGTCCCCCACACGCTCCCGCCAGTCGGCGCAGATCCGCTCGAAATGCCCGCTCCATTGCTCCCCGAAAACGTCCATGGGCTTGATGTCCCCGCCCGGGAGATGCAGATCGGCGATGGCAAACAGCTTCATGGTCTTCTTCCCCTGCCGGTCAGTTCTCTTCCTCGGCCTCGGCCTCTTCCTGCTCCCGCTCCTCGTCCTCGCGGGCCGCCTCAAGGCTCATGGCCCGGCTGACATTGCCGAACTCGGCGTCCATGTCGTCCTTGATCTCGGGAAGGATCTCATCCATCTGCGCCACGGAATCCATGCCGACGATCTCGTCAGCCTCGCCGGAGGGTTCGTGGTCCTGGCTGTCGCCGGGCGTCGGGGCGACCTCCATCTCCCGCAGGCATGCCGCGCAGACATCGCGCCCGGGGATCACGGGATTCTCGTTGCATACGGTGCACAGTTCCTGTTCCTCGGGACGCAGCACGCCCCGCATCTCCTGCATGCAGACCTTGCAGTATTCTTCCGCTCCGGTGATGTAATTGAGCTCGCAGCGCGGGCAAAGCACCAGTTTCAATCCCATTCCTCCCGACGATCGTTCCGTTTGACGGTCCTTCCGTACCACCCGGCGGCGCAAACCGCCCGCTTTTCTGTCTCCGATCGGACATTTGCAGGTGAAGAATGCCACTTTTCCGCAGCGAAACGCCACTTTCCCGCTGTATGGGTCAGGACCCGCATTCTTCTTTGGTCTTCCGCCGGCACGCTTGTGCATTATATACAGCGGGTATAGGGCTGTCAAGCCCTGTTTTCCCGGAAACGGGCGTTCCGGCGGCGAAATCGCGCCGCGGGCACCGAAAAACCCGCCGGGCGGCGGGTCCGTTCAATCCTGCAATGCCTTCTCCATGGCCTCCAGCACCTGTTCCCGGCCGGTCCCGTCCTCGGAGGAGAAGCAGATGACCTCCCAGGGCTGCACCAGCAGGGCCCGGCAGATGGGCGCCAGCTGCTTCTGCCGCGCGCCCCGGCTGATCTTGTCGGCCTTGGTGGCGACCACGGTGAAGGGGATGCCCATCTGCCGCAGGAAGGTGTTCATCTGCACGTCGTCCTGCGTGGGCTCATGGCGGATGTCCACCAGGGTCAGCACATGGCACAGCTGCTCCGATGTCTCGAAGTATTTCTGCATCATGGCGCCCCAGCGCTGTTTTTCCTGCTTGTCCACCTTGGCGTAGCCGTAGCCGGGCAGATCGATGAGGTGCGTGTCCCCGTTGAGGAGGAACACGTTGATCAGCCGGGTCTTTCCCGGCGTGGAGCTGGTGCGGGCCAGCCCTTTGCGGTTGCACAGCCGGTTGATCAGGCTGCTCTTGCCCACGTTGCTCTTTCCCACCACGGCGATCTGCGGCAGGCCGAGGCCTTCGAAGGCCCCGTAGCCGGCCATGGAGGTGACGAACTCGGCCTTTTTGATCTCCATGCTCTCACCCCCGGACCAGCGCGATGTCCAGCACTTCCCGGATGTTCTCCACCGGCACGACGGTAAACTTTTCCAGCACGTAGCCGGGGACTTCCTCCAGGTCCTTCACGTTCTCCTTGGGGATCACCAGGGTGCGGATGCCGGCCCGGTACGCGGCCAGCGTCTTCTCCTTCAGGCCGCCGATGGGCAGGACCCGGCCCCGCAGGGTGATCTCGCCGGTCATGGCCACGTCCTGCCGCACGGGGCGGTCCGTCAGCGCGGAGACCAGGGCCGTCGCCATGGTCACGCCCGCGGAAGGGCCGTCCTTGGGCACGGCGCCCTCCGGAACGTGGATGTGGATGTCCTTGTCCTTGTGGAAATCGGGCTGCAGCCCCAGCTCGCCGCTGTGGGCCCTCACCCAGGTGAAAGCCGCCTCGGCGCTCTCCTTCATGACGCTGCCCAGCTGGCCGGTCAGCTGCAGGCTTCCCTTTCCGGGCATGGGAGCGCACTCCACCTCGAGGAGCTCGCCCCCCACCGAGGTCCAGGCCAGGCCGTTGACGACGCCCACCCGCGGCTCCTTCTCGGGCTGCTCCCGCAGATAGCGCACGGCCCCGAGATACTCGCGCAGGACCTTGTCGTTCACCGTCACGGAGGTCAGGCCCTCGTCCAGCATGCTCACCACGGCCTTGCGCACGACCTTCGCGATGACGCGCTCCAGCGTGCGGACGCCGGCTTCCCGGGTGTAGCCCTCGATCAGGCTGCGCATGACCTTGTCGGAGATGCGGACACTCCTGGGCTTCAGCCCGTGGGCCTCCAGCTGCTTGGGCAGAAGATGGCGCTTGGCGATCTGCAGCTTCTCCTCCTCTGTATAGGAAGGGACCTCGATGATCTCCATCCGGTCCAGCAGCGGCGCGGGGATGGTGTCGACAGAGTTGGCGGTGGTGATGAACATCACCCGGCTCAGGTCGAAGGGGATCTCCAGATAGTGGTCGCGGAAGGCGCTGTTCTGTTCCGCGTCCAGCACCTCCAGCATGGCGGAGGCCGGGTCGCCCCGGACATCCGCGCCCATCTTGTCGATCTCGTCGAAGAGGAAGACCGGGTTCATGGTGCCCGCCTGCTTCATCCCGTAGATGATGCGGCCGGGGATGGAGCCGATGTAGGTGCGCCGGTGACCGCGGATCTCCGCCTCGTCCCGCACACCGCCCAGCGACATCTGGACGAACTTGCGGTCCAGGGTTTTCGCGATGCCGCGCACGATGCTCGTCTTGCCCACGCCGGGCGGGCCCACGAAGCAGAGGATGGGGCCCCGCAGGTTCTTCTTCACCTGCAGCACCGCCAGGTATTCGATGATGCGCTCCTTGACCTTTTCCAGGCCGTAGTGATCCTCGTCCAGCACCTTCCGGGCCCGGGCCAGGTCCAGATCGTCCTCGGTCTCCACGCCCCAGGGCAGGTCCAGGATCCACTCCACATAGGTCTGGCTCATGCCGGTCTCGGGGCTGCCCGGGGCCATGCGGGCGATGCGGTCCAGCTCCTTCTCGACCTTCCTGCGGGCTTCCTCGTTCAGCGGCGTCTTCTCCAGCCGCTCCCGCAGCTCGTTGTTCTCGGATGTCTCGTCCTCGCCCAGCTCGGTCTGGATGGCGCGGATCTGCTCGCGGAGATAGTAGTCCTTCTGGTTTTTCTCCACCTGGCTCTTGACCCGGGCCTGCACCTGTTTCTCCACGTCCGCCAGTTCCGTCTCCCGGGCCAGCATGGTGCACAGCCGCTCCAGGCGCCTGCCCACGTCCAGCTCGTCGAGGATCGCCTGGCGGTCCTCCAGCCGGGTCAGCACGTTGGCGGCGATGATATCCGCCAGCTCCCCGGGGCTGTTCATGTCCCGGATGGCGTCTGCGATCTCCTCATTGATATGCTGGCTGGTCTGGGCCAGTTCCGCGAAGAGGTCATGGGCCGTCCGCACCAGCGCCTGCATCGCGATGCTGTCCTCGGCGCTGTCCTCCGCCTTGCGGACCCGGCCGCGCAGGTAGGGCTCGCTGGACGTGAGGGAGAGAAGCTCGCCCCGGCACTCGCCCTCGGCCAGAACGCGCACGGTATCCCCCGGCAGGTTCATGACTTGCCGGATGACGGCGATGGTGCCCACGGTCTGGAGCTCGTCCTGACCGGGATCCTCCTGCTCGGCGTCCCGCTGGGTCACCAGAAAGATGCGCTGGTTGTTCAGCATCGCCCTTTCCAGTCCGGCCACGGATTTGGGCCGTCCCACGTCAAAGGTCAGCACCATGTGCGGGAAAACCAGCAGTCCGCGCAGGGGCAGGACCGGCATCAGGGTCGACCCTTTTGCCTTGTTGTTGTTCTGCATGTATGTCCTCCGGGTATGGGTCCAGCGCCTTTCTCAGCCCGCGCTGCTCTGGCGGCGGGTCTTTCCGGCCGTCAGGCGGGGCTTGCCCTTGCCCGTCACGGCGTCGGCGTCCACCAGGCAATCCGTCACGGCGGGCTGATCGGGCAGTTCGAACATGGTGTCCTGCATGATGCGCTCCACGATGGCGCGCAGGCCGCGCGCGCCGGTCTTGCGGCGGATGGCCTCCTTCGCGATGGCGGAGACCGCCTCCTCCGTGAAGGTCACGCTCACCCCGTCCATGCCCAGAAGCGCGGCGTACTGCTTGGTCAGCGCATTCCTCGGCTCGGTCAGGATGCGCTTGAGGGCATCCTCGTCCAGTTCGTCCAGCACCGCCACGATGGGCAGACGCCCCACGAACTCCGGGATCAGGCCGAAGCGGGTCAGGTCCTCCGGCTGCACTTCCTTCAGCGTCTGGGCGATCTCCACGCTGCGGGCGCTCTTGACCTCAGCGCCGAAGCCCATGCTCTTCTTGCCGATGCGGTTCTCGATGATGGAAGCCAGCCCGTCGAACGCGCCGCCGCAGATGAAGAGGATGCGGGAGGTGTCGATCTGGATCATCTCCTGCTGGGGATGCTTGCGCCCTCCCTGGGGAGGCACGGAGGCCACCGTGCCCTCGAGGATCTTCAGCAGCGCCTGCTGCACGCCCTCGCCGCTGACGTCCCGGGTGATGGACATGTTCTCGCTCTTGCGGGCGATCTTGTCCACCTCGTCCAGGTAGATGATGCCTCGCTCCGTGAGGGAGATGTCCCCGCCCGCCGCCTGATAGAGCCGCAGCAGGATGTTCTCCACGTCCTCGCCCACATAGCCGGCTTCCGTCAGCGTGGTCGCGTCCGCGATGGCAAAGGGCACCTTCAGCACCTTCGCCAGGTTCTGCGCCAGATAGGTCTTGCCGCAGCCGGTGGGGCCCAGCAGCAGGATATTGCTCTTGGGCAGCTCCACGCCGCTCTCGTCCTGCGGGTGGTCGATGCGCTTGTAGTGGTTGTACACCGCCACGCAAAGGGCTCTCTTGGCGTCATCCTGCCCGATCACATACTCGTCCAGCACCTTCTTCATGGCGCTGGGGGTGACCAGTTCCATCTTCCCGCTTTTCGCCGGCGCCTTCCCGGGCCTGCGCGACGCGGCCCCGGCGGGCATCAGCCCCAGCTGCTCCAGCATCCGCGGGTCCAGCGGAAGCCCCTCGTAGAGGTCCCGCTCTTCTTCGCTGACGCTGGCAAAATAGGCGTCCTCCGCGCAGTCATCGCAGATGAACACGCCGCCCGGTCCGCCGTAGAGATGCACCTGCTCCGCGCTGCGGCCGCAGAAGCTGCAGCGCTGGAAAGGGGTATTCGTTTTCCTGGGCATGCTTACTCCGCCTTCCCCGCCTTGCGCGGCCGGTAGATCTCGTCGATGATGCGGTAATCCAGCGCCTCCTCGGCGGTCATGAAGTAGTCGCGCTCGCAGTCCGCGGTCAGCTTCTCGATGGGCTGCTCCGTCATCTCGGCCATCATCTTCAGCATCTTCTGCTTGGTGCGCACCAGCCACTCCGCGCGGATCTGCACGTCCGTGGCCTGTCCCTGGGCGCCGCCCAGGGGCTGGTGGATCATCACTTCCGCGTTGGGGAGCGCCAGGCGCCGGCCCTTCTCGCCGCTCATCAGCAGGAAGGCGCCCATGGAGGCCGCCAGGCCGATGCACACCGTGCGCACCGGGCACTTGATGTACTGCATGGTGTCATAGATGGCCATGCCCGCCGTCACGGAGCCGCCGGGGCTGTTGATGTACAGGCTGATCTCCTGGTCGGGATCCTCCATCTCCAGGAAGAGCAGCTGCGCGACCACGGTATTGGCCGCCGCGTCGTTGATCTCGCCGCCCAGGAACACGATGCGGTCCTTCAGCAGACGGGAATAGATATCATAGGAGCGCTCGCCGCGGCTGGTCTGTTCGATGACATAGGGTACGAGTGTCATGGCATTCACCTCTCACAGGTCCGTTCGTGTGGTTCGGGGCTTGAAAACGGGAAGCGGGGCGGATGCCCCGGCTCCCCGTGTGTGGCTTTACGCTTCCGGCTCGGTCTCTTCGGCTTCCTTCGCCTTTTCGGTGACTTTGGCGTCCGCGGTCATCAGGGCCACGGTGCGGGTCACGACGGCCGACTGCCGCAGGGCGTCCTTCTGCTGATCCGTCAGGCTCTTCCTGAAGTCCTCGAGATCGCGGCCCATGCGTCTGGCCTGCGCTTCGGTCTCGGCCTCCACGTCCTCGTCGGTGACCTCCACCGCCTCGGCCTTCTCGATGGCCTCCAGCACCAGGCGGATCTTCAGGCGGCGCCGCGCCTCGCCCTTGTACTGGTTGGCGAGATCGTCCGCGGTCTGGCCGGTCCACTTGAGGTAATCCTCCAGCTTGATGCCCTGATAGGCCATGCGCAGCTGCATGTCGCGGATGATGTCCTGCACTTCGCGGTCCACCATGGCTTCGGGGATGTCCACGGTCGCGTTCTCGGCGGCCTTCTCCACGACGGCGTTCTCCACCAGGGTCTTGTTGTTCTCCTCCGCCTTCTTCCGCAGTTCCTCCGCGATGCTCTCGCGGTACTCGGCGAAGGTGGCGAAGTCGCTGACGTCGGCGGCGAACTCATCGTCCAACTCCGGCATCACGGTCACGGAGATGCGGTTGACCTTCACGTGGAAGACCGCTTCCTTGCCGGCCAGCTCCGCGGCGTGGTATTCCGCCGGGAAGGTCACGTGCAGGTCCTTTTCCTCCGCCACGCACATGCCCACCATCTGCTCCTCGAAGCCGGGGATGAACTGGTGGCTGCCGATGGTCAGGGTCTGGCCCTCCGCCGTGCCGCCTTCAAAGGCCACGCCGTCCACCGTGCCCGCGTAATCCAGGTTCACGGTGTCGCCCTCGGCCACGGGGCGGTCCAGCACTTCCTGGGTGCTGCTGGCCTTGGCGCGGTCCTGCTCGATGCGGGCGTCGATGTCGGCCTCGCTGACGGTCTCGGGCTCGATCTCGACCTCCAGGCCCTTGTACTGGCCCAGGGTCACTTCCGGATACACATAGACCTCGCAGGTCACGGTGAAGTCCCTGTCGGGCCCGACGGCATCCCAGTCCACGTCCACGCTGGGCTGGTCCACGGCCTTGATGTCTTCCTTCTCGATGGCCTCGTCATACTTGTCGGGCAGCCAGGCGTTGACGGCTTCCTCGTAGAAGATGTCGGCGCCGTACATCCGCTCGATCAGGGAGCGGGGCGCCTTGCCCTTGCGGAAGCCGGGCACGTTCACGCGGCCGCGCAGCTTCAGATACGCCTTCTGCGTGGCGGCGGCAAACTCGTCGGCGGGGACGGTGAAGGTCAGCTTGACCTTGTTGCCGGAAAGCTTTTCGACGGTATAGCTCATGTGATACTCCTCCTGTGTCGCTCCTCGGAAACCCGAAGGCTGATGCTCCGCATTTCCTGCAGGCGCATCAATTATTGTACCACAATTCCGCGCTCCGTGCAAGATGAAGTTTTCGGACATTTCCGGGTCCGCGGACCGTCCGGATTACTGTTCACCCCACCCCCCGGCCCCCTCCCCGGCGGGGAGGGGGAGGAGAGAGCGCGCTGGCCGGGGGACGCTTTCCGCGGGAAAGCGTCCCCCGGCCCCCCTTGAAAGAGCTCCCGCGGATGGCAGGCATGGGAAGCGACCCGGTCTCTCTTGAAATGGCGTCATCGGGTGCGCCTCTCGCCGCCCAACTGCACGAAGGGTGAAGAGTAACCCGTCCGGAGCGGATTCCCGTCACCCTTTGCCCGGCCGCTCGTCACATTTGTCAAACCGGGCCGCTCCCGCTTGACATCGGAGGCCCGAAAACCTATAATATACGGGAATTCTCACCTCGTGTGACCATCAGCGCAGAGGAGGACAAGCAAGGATGAATGTACAGGAACTGCAGGCCGTCGCGCGGCAGGTGCGGCGGGATATCATCGTCATGACCAACAAGGCCGGTGCGGGCCATCCCGGCGGATCCCTGTCCGCCACCGAGGCACTGGTCGCCCTTTACTTCGACGTGATGAAGGGCATTGATCCCAAGGATGACAAGAACCCCGGCCGCGACCGTTTCGTGCTCTCCAAGGGCCACGCGGCGCCCGGCCTCTACGGCGTTCTGTGCGAGCGCGGCTATTTCGGGCGCGAGGAGTTCGACCGCTTCCGCCAGCTGCACGGCATCCTGCAGGGGCATCCCGACGTGAAGAAGTGCCCGGGCGTGGACGCCTCCACCGGCTCCCTGGGCCAGGGCATCTCCATCGCCGTGGGCATGGCCCTGGGCGCGAAGCACACCGGCAACCCCTGCCACGTCTACACCATGATCGGCGACGGCGAGAGCGACGAGGGCATGGTGTGGGAGGCCTCCATGGCCGCCGCGCACTACAAGCTCGACAACCTGACCGTCATCCTGGACCACAACGGCATGCAGATCGACGGCACCAACGACCAGGTCATGTCCCTGGGCGACGTGAAGGCCAAGTTCGCGGCCTTCGGCTACGACATCATCGAGGTGGCGGACGGCAACGACATGCAGCAGGTGCTGGACGCCCTGCACGCCCCCGCCTGCCCCGGCAAGCCCCGGCTGATCCTTCTGCAGACCCTGAAGGGCAAGGGCGTCTCCTTCATGGAGGGCCAGGTGGGCTGGCACGGCAAGGCCCCGAACGCAGAACAGACCGCGCAGGCGCTGAAAGAATTGGAGGGCTGAGACATGAGCAAGATCGATCTGGTGCCCACGGGCGAAAAGGAAGCCGTCCGCGTCGCCTACGGCAAGGCCCTGGTGGAACTCGGCGCTGAGAACGACAAGGTGGTCGTGCTGGACGCCGACCTGGCCGCCGCCACCATGACCAACGGCTTCAAAAAGGAATACCCCGACCGTTTCTACGACTGCGGCATCGCCGAGGCCAACATGGTCGACATGGCGGCCGGCATGTCCACCATGGGGCTGATCCCCTTCTGCTCCACCTTCGCCGTGTTCGCGGGCCGCAGCTATGACCAGATCCGCAACGGCGTCTGCTATCCGAAGTTCAACGTGAAGTTCGGCTTCTCCCACGCCGGCATCACCTTGGGCGAGGACGGCGGCTCCCACCAGGCCATCGAGGACCTGGCCCTCATGCGGGTGCTCCCCGGCATGACGGTATTCGCCCCCTCCGACGCCAACGAGTGCCGCCAGTGCGTGAAGGCCGCCGCCGAGATCAACGGCCCGGTGTTCATCCGCACCGCCCGTCTGCCCTCCCCCGTCTACGAGGCCCGGCCCTTCACCGTGGGCAAGGGAAACGTGCTGAAGGAAGGCAAGGACTGCGTCATCTTCACCTGCGGCATCATGCTGGAGCACTGCGTCGAGGCGGTCGGTCTGCTGGAAGCGCAGGGCATCGACGCGGCGCTGGTGTCCTTCCACACCATCAAGCCCTTCGACAGCGAGCTGGCCCTGGAATGGACGAAGAAGACCGGCCATGTCTTCACCGTGGAGGAGCACTCTGTCATCGGCGGCCTGGGCGACGCGGTGGCCGACGCCATCTGCGGCAAGGGCTGCTTCACCTTCGAGAAGATCGGCATCAACGACGAGTTCGGCCAGAGCGGCAAGCCCGCCGATCTGCTGAAAGAGTACGGTCTGACCGGCGCGCAGCTGGCCGAGCGCGTGGCGGCAGGTCTGAAATAAGTCAGCCCGGCGTCCCTCCCTCGCGGAAGGACGTCGTTTTTCGGAGCGTTTGAATGTCCAGATTTGTATTCATCGTCAATCCCATCGCGGGAGCGGGCCGCTCCGTCCGGGCGGAGTCCCTCCTGCGGGAGAAGATGGCAGTCACCGGCCACGAGGCCGTCTTCCTGCGGACCGAAAGGCCGGGACAGGCGACCGAGCTGGCCCGGGAAGCCGCGGAGGCGGGCGTCACCGTCGTCTCCGTCGGCGGCGACGGGACCGGTCTCGAAGTCGCCGCGGGGCTGGTGGGCTCCGGGGCGGCCATGGGCATCATCCCCGCCGGCACGGGCAACGATCTGATCAAGACCCTCGGGATCCCCGACGATCCCGTCCTCGCGCTGGACCACATGCTGTCCCATGAGCCCCGCCCCATGGATATCGGCACCGTCAACGGCCGGCCTTTCCTCAACGTGTGCGGCACCGGCTTCGACGTGTCCGTCCTCGACCACGCGGAGAAGCACAAGAAGCACATGCGCGGGCTTCTCCCCTACCTGCTGGGCCTGCTCGGCGCCATCTTCGGCAACAGGCCGATCCGCCTCACCCTGTCCAGGGACGGGGCCGCGCCGGAAGAGCGCACCGTGCTGATGTGCTCGGTGGCCAACGGGCGGTTCATCGGCGGCGGCATCCCCATCTGTCCCGCCGCGGACCCCGGCGACGGCCGCTTCGACCTGGTCGTGGTGCGCCATGTCCCCCGCTGGAAGATCCCCCTCTACCTTCCCGGTCTGATGCGCTCGAAGATCCTCACCTTCGGGATCACCGAGCACGAGCTGGTCCGGGAGGTGACTCTGGAGGGCCGGGGCATGCGGCTCCAGATCGACGGCGAGATCCTGTCCGTGGACCGCGCCGAGCTCGTGCTGCGGCCCGGCGCCCTCTCCCTGCGGTACTGATCCCGTCCGCAAACTTCACATCAGGAGGTACGTCCTATGGTATGTCAATGCGGGGCCATCATTCGCGACGACGCCAAGTTTTGCAAGCAATGCGGCCGTCCCGTTGCGGCGCAGTCCCCGGATCCCGGGACCGCTTCGTACGGCGGAGCGGTCCCGTACATCCCCCGGTCGGAGCACAACCCCTACCCCTATCTGGCCCCCGACGAACCGCCCGCCTACGGCTCGCAGCCCACGGTGTATCCGCAGTCCCCTGTCTCAACGGGCATGCCGTATCTGTCGGATCGGCCCGAGCAGCAGGCCGCGCCGTCCCGTTCGGTCTATGACGGCCTGTACACCCCTGTCACGCCCTCCTACGAAAGGGTCTCCCTGAAGAAGACCGACGACGTCCCCGCGGCGGAGGAGCCCGTTCCTCCGGCCGCCGGACCCGCGCCGGAGGCGGACCTGCCGCCGCAGCCCGAGGATCCCGTTCCGCAGCCCGGCGTCCGGCAGCGCAGGATGAACGCGCAGCCCGCGGGAGCCCGGCCGGAGGCGGAGGAGCAGCCCGACGCGCCGCCCTGGTCCGCCCCCGCCGCGCAGCCGGAAACGGCCGCTCCGTCCCGGGAGCCCACCATCCAGGAGATCCTGCAGGGCATCGGCGGAAGGCGCAAGGGCACGGCGCCGGCGGAGACCGGCAAAGCCGGGAAGAAGACCGCGCCGCCCGCGGTCCGCGCCGGCGGGAGCAGGCCTTCCGCGCTGCGGCGCGTCCTCGCGGCCCTGCTGGCCGTGATCGGACTGGCGGCTGCGGGTCTCGGCGTCTGGACGCTGCTCACCAAAGGCAACGAGTCCCCGGCGGACAAGAGCGCGAGCCGGCAGGTCGTGGAGACGGCCGCCGCCAACCCCGATTCCCAGGCCGCCACGGTGCCGGAAGGCAGCGTGACCCACATGGTGGACCAGGTGGTCGCCATCGGCGAAACGGCCGTCGGCGCGGTCTGCGATCCGGTGCAGAAAGTGCTGGACGTTCCCACCAACGGCGGGGCGACCAGGGTCAGCGAGACGCTGTCGGCCGTCTCGGAAGACAGCCCGTCCGAGACGCTGATCCCCGGGAACCTGATCTGGCCCGCCATCGGCGGCGGCGCCGGACTGTTCCTCATCGGCGCGCTGCTGTTCTTCGTCAGGGGCAGGGGACGCAAAGCATGAGCGGATCGAGATACTGCGAGTTCTGCGGCGCCGGGACGCAGTCCGGCGATAAGTTCTGCGGCGCGTGCGGCAGGCCGCTGGAAGACGACGCGCCCGTTTCCTCCCGATGCCCCAACGGCTGCGCGACGCCGGACGCGGACGCCCGCTTCTGTTTCCTCTGCGGCGCCAGACTGCTCGATGAGAGCGCGGAGCCGGCCGCCGCGGAAGAGCGGTTCCCGGGGCCCCTGCCCGCAGCGCCGATCCCCATCCCCCGCTACCGCCCGGTGATCGATATGGAGGCCCTGCTGGCGGACGCCGATCCCGAGCCGCAGCCGCGTCCCGTGCTGCAGCTGGAAGCGCCGGCCGTCCCCGACACGCCCGTGCCGCAGCTGTTTCCCGCCGATGCGGCGCCGCCGGAGGAAACGGAGCGGCCCCGGCCCGTCCTCGACCCTCCGCCCGGACCCGGCGAAACGGTATCGTTCGGCTTCGCCGACGCGCCCGGGGCCGCGGCCATGACGGTCAACAGCCTCGACGATCTGCTCGCCGCAAGTCACCTGCCCGCATCGGACGCCATGCCGGACGCCGCCTTCCCGGAGCGGGAACGGCAGACCGGGCCGAAGGAGCCTCCGCCCGCGCTCTGATCGGGCCCGGAGCGCCGCACAAATAAACTCCGTGCGGAAAAAGGATTTCGCGCCCCCGTGTCGAATAACGGCTTCACCCCAACAAAAGGAGGCTTGTCTCATGGAACAGTACGAGTGCCCCTGCGGTTATGTCTATGACCCCGAAGTCGGCGATCCCGAGGGCGGCATCGCGCCCGGCACCGCGTGGGAGGATATCCCCGAGGATTGGGTCTGCCCCGTCTGCGGCCTTGGCAAGGACGCCTTCACCAAGGTCGAGTGATCTCCGGGAACCGCGCCGCCGCACCGTCGGCGGCGTTTTCCTTGTCGCATGTTTGACCTTGCGGATGCCGCCGGTTTATGGTAGAATGGCACGGGCGGGAGGATTCGCCGGTTTGGTGCGCGGCCGTCTCCGCGGCGGCGCCGCCCCGCCTTCCGGATCCCGCCCGGCACGGTGCGCTCCGCGTCCCGATCCCGCGCGGGCATTCACACGTCTGACCGGTGAGAACCATCACCAAGGAGGCAATTGTCAATGAGTGAACCGATCCTTCTTATCATGGCGGCGGGCATGGGCAGCCGCTACGGCGGACTGAAGCAGATGGACCCCATCGGCCCGGCGGGGGAAGTCATCCTCCACTACTCGGTCTATGACGCCATGCGCGCCGGCTTCAAGCGCGTGGTCTTCCTGATCAAGCATGAGATCGAGGAGGACTTCAGGCGCATGGTGGGCGAGCCCGTGGCCCGTCACATGGAGGTGCACTACGCTTTCCAGGAGCTGAACAAGATCCCCGCTCCCTTCACCGTGCCGGAGGGCCGCGTGAAGCCCTGGGGCACCAGCCACGCGGTGCTCTGCTGCCGGGAGTTCCTGGACGCGCCCTTCATCGCCGTGAACGCGGACGATTACTACGGCGCCGAGGCCTTCAGGACCGCCTATGACTACCTGAAGGACATGGACAACGACAAGCCCGAGTGGATGATGGTGGGCTACAAGCTGGCCAACACCACCACCGCCAACGGCTACGTCTCCCGCGGCGTGTGCAAGGTCAACGATCAGGCCATGCTGACCGGCGTGGACGAGCGGCTGCACATCGTGGAGAGCAGCGACGGCCCCCTCTACACCGAGGATGAGAAGCACTACACCCTCCTCCGGCGCGACGACACCGTCTCCATGAACTTCTGGGGCCTGAACGGCGCCTTCCTGAAGGAGATCGAGGACGGCTTCCCGGCTTTCCTGGAGAAGGCCATGAAGGAGAACCCCATGAAGGGCGAATACCTCCTCCCCCGCTCCATCAACGAGGCCCTGCAGGAGGGCCGCGCCAGCGTGAAGGTGCTGGAGAGCGACGGCAAGTGGTTCGGCGTCACCTATCCGGAGGACCGCCCCACCGTGGTGGAAGCCGTGCGGAAGATGACGGAGGAAGGCCTGTACCCCTCTCCCCTGTTCGCCTGATCCGATATTCGGATGTTTTCGCCCCTGAGCCTGCGCTCAGGGGATTTCGTTTTTGTAATGTGCGAAAAGCCGCATTTGAAGCATCGCCCCACATCCCGCCCCTCCCTCCCAAGGCGTTCCGGGAACCCACCTGCTTCCCCTTTCATGTGGCTCCGGGAACCCGCCTGCTTTCCCCTTCTATGTGGCTCCGGGCGACCCGCCTGCTTTCCCCTTTCAAGGGGGTCCGGGGAACCCGCCGGCTTCCCCCTTTCATGTGGCTCCGTGAACCCGCCTGTTTTCCCCCTTCAAGGGCTCCGGGGAACCCGCCGGTTTTCCCCTTCCATGGGGCTCCGGGAACCCGCCTGCTTTCCCCTTCTATGTGGCGTTCCGGGAACCCGCCGGCTTTCCCCTTTCATGTGGCTCCGGGCAACCCGCCTGTTTTCCCCCTTCAAGGGCTCCGGGGAACCCGCCGGTTTTCC
Source organism: uncultured Eubacteriales bacterium (assembly GCA_902767565.1). Classification (GTDB taxonomy): domain Bacteria; phylum Bacillota; class Clostridia; order Christensenellales; family Aristaeellaceae; genus RUG11272. The sequence goes on from CACXHY010000004.1 coordinate 44,149, forward strand.
CCTTCCATGTGGCTCCGGGCGACCCGCCTGCTTTCCCCTTTCAAGGGGGTCCGGGCGACCCGCCTGCTTTCTCCTTTCAAGGGGGTCCGGGGGACGCTTTCCCGCAGGAAAGCGTCCCCCGGCTTCTCTTATGATCTCCCCCTCCCGCTTGCGGGAGGGGGCCGGGGGGTGGGTCCCCCCCACCACAACTTTCATCATTTCGTAATACGCTTCCTCTCCAAAAGTCCTTGCCAAACCTTCCCCCTTCATGTATAATACTGACGTTGAGGAGGACGTTCCCCGCATGTTGTTGTGCGGCGGATTCCTCCATGGTGCCACAATACAAAGGAGGAGATTCCCATGGCCAAGAAGTACGTTTACCTCTTCACCGAGGGCAACGCCAAGATGCGTGAGCTGCTGGGCGGCAAGGGCGCGAACCTTGCCGAGATGACCAACATCGGTCTGCCGGTGCCCCAGGGCTTCACCATTTCCACCGAAGCCTGCACCCAGTACTACGAGGACGGCCGCAAGATCAACGACGAGATCATGACCGAGATCATGGCGAACGTCGAGAAGATGGAAGAGATCAACGGCAAGAAGTTCGGCGACAAGCAGAACCCCCTGCTGGTCTCCGTGCGCTCCGGCGCCCGCGCTTCCATGCCCGGCATGATGGACACCATCCTGAACCTGGGCCTGAACGACGACGTGGTGGCCGCGATGATCGCCGGCAACCCCGATCCCAAGTTCGAGCGCTTCGTGTATGACTGCTATCGCCGCTTCATCCAGATGTTCTCCGACGTCGTCATGGAAGTGGGCAAGAAGTACTTCGAGCAGCTCATCGACGCCATGAAGACCGCCAAGGGCGTGACCTACGACACCGAGCTGACCGCCGCCGACCTGAAGGAGCTGGCCTCTCAGTTCAAGGCCGAGTACAAGAAGCAGCTGGGCGAGGACTTCCCCTCCGATCCCAAGGTGCAGCTGTACGAAGCCATCCGCGCCGTCTTCCGTTCCTGGGACAACCCGCGCGCCAACGTGTACCGCATGGACCACGACATCCCCTACAGCTGGGGCACGGCCGTGAACGTGATGCCCATGGTGTTCGGCAACCTGAACGACAACTCCGGCACCGGCGTGGCCTTCACCCGCAATCCCGCCACCGGCGAGAAGGTGCTGATGGGTGAGTTCCTGACCAACGCCCAGGGCGAAGACGTCGTCGCCGGCGTCCGCACCCCCATGCCCATCTCCCAGATGGAAGAGAAGTTCCCGGAAGCCTACAAGCAGTTCGTGGACGTCTGCGGCATCCTGGAAGACCACTATCGCGACATGCAGGACATGGAGTTCACCGTGGAGAACGGCAAGCTCTACATGCTGCAGTGCCGCTCCGGCAAGCGCACCGCGCAGGCCGCCATCAAGATCGCCTGCGATCTGATCGACGAGGGCATGATCTCCGAGGAAGAGGCGCTGATGCAGATCGACGCCAAGTCCCTGGACATGCTGCTGCATCCCACCTTTGACGCTGCGGCCCTGAAGAAGGCCCAGCCCATCGGCAAGGGCATCGCCGCCTCCCCCGGCGCCGCCGCCGGCACCATCGTCTTCACCGCCGAGGACGCCGTCGAGCACGGCAAGAAGGGCGAGAAGGTCGTCCTGGTCCGTCTCGAGACCAGCCCCGAGGACATCGAGGGCATGAAGTACTCCCAGGGCATCCTGACCGTCCGCGGCGGCCAGACCAGCCACGCGGCCGTTGTGGCCCGCGGCATGGGCACCTGCTGCGTCTCCGGCTGCGGCGACATCAAGATGGACGAGGAGAACAAGTGCTTCACCCTGGCCGGCAAGACCTACAAGGAAGGCGACGTCCTGTCCCTGGACGGCTCCACCGGCAACATCTACGGCGAACTGATCCCCACCGTTCCCGCCGACCCCAACAGCGGCTACTTCGGACGGATCATGGAGCTGTCTGACAAGTACAAGACCATGGGCGTGCGCACCAATGCCGACACTCCCAAGGACGCCCGTCAGGCTGCCGCCTTCGGCGCGCAGGGCATCGGCCTGTGCCGCACCGAGCACATGTTCTTCGATCCCGACCGCATCGGCGCCTTCCGTGAGATGATCTGCGCCGAGACCGTCGAGGAGCGCGAAGCCGCTCTGGCCAAGATCGAGCCCATGCAGCAGGCTGACTTCGAGGGCCTGTTCGAGGCGCTCGGCGGCTATCCCGTGACCATCCGCTTCCTGGATCCGCCGCTGCACGAATTCGTGCCCACCGACGAAGCCGACATCGAAGCGCTGGCCAAGGCCCAGGGCAAGTCCGTGGCCTACATCAAGCAGGTCATCGCGGACCTCCACGAGTTCAACCCCATGATGGGTCACCGCGGCTGCCGCCTGACCGTCACCTATCCCGAGATCGCCGTGATGCAGACCAGCGCCGTCATCAAGGCCGCTCTGGCCGTGCAGGGCCGTCACGCCGACTGGAAGGTCGTGCCCGAGATCATGATCCCGCTGGTGGGCGAGCTGAAGGAATACAAGTTCGTCAAGGACATCGTCGTCAAGACGGCCGACAAGCTGATCGCTGAGTCCGGCATCGCCCTGAAGTACGAGGTCGGCACCATGATCGAGATCCCGCGCGCCGCCCTGACCGCCGACGATATCGCCAAGGAAGCGGACTTCTTCTGCTTCGGCACCAACGACCTGACCCAGATGACCTTCGGCTTCAGCCGTGACGACGCCGGCAAGTTCCTGCCCGCGTACTACGCCAACAAGATCTATGAGTCCGATCCCTTCGCCCGTCTGGACACCGTGGGCGTCGGCAAGCTCATGAAGATGGCCGTCACCCTGGGCAAGGGTGAGAACGCTGCGCTCCACTGCGGCATCTGCGGCGAGCACGGCGGCGACCCGTCCTCCATCGAGTTCTGCAACGAGATCGGCCTGAACTACGTCTCCTGCAGCCCCTTCCGCGTGCCGATCGCCCGGCTTGCCGCTGCGCAGGCCGCCATCAAGGCCAAGAAGGCGTAATCCTCCGACAACCCAACAGGCCGTGCGGGGCAAGACCCGCACGGCCATTTTTCGACAAACATCCCGACAGACGGTACGAGGTCGACCATGAACGAATTCTTTGCCTATATGGCGCGCCTGCGGCTGATCCGCCGCTGGTCGCTGATGCGCAACACCCAGCCGGAGAACGACGCCGAGCACTCCCTGCAGGTGGCGATGATCGCCCACGCGCTGGCTGTGCTGGCCCGCGACCGCTACGGACGGGAAGTGGACCCGGAGCACGTGGTGACCCTGGCGGTGTACCACGACGTGTCGGAGGTCCTCACCGGGGATCTCCCCACGCCCGTGAAGTACCACTCCGACACCCTGCGGGCCTCCTACGCGGCGGTCGAGGAGGCGGCCGTGGAACGGCTCACGGACATGCTGCCGGAAGAGCTTCGCCCCGCGATGGCGCCCTGCCTCACGGAGCGCGGCACCCTCGCCATGCAGCTGGTGAAGGCCGCGGACCGCATCAGCGCCTATGTCCACTGCCTGGAGGAGCAGCGCGCCGGCAACCGTGAATTCGACGCCGCCGCCGACCGCATCCTCGCCTCCATCGGGGGCATCGATGTGCCCGAGGTGCGTGACTTCATGCGGGAGTGCGTCCCGGCCTTCTCACTGACCCTGGATGAACTGAACCGCTGACATCCCGCGGCTCCCTTTCACGCAAAACGCCTCCCCGGCGTCCGGGGAGGCGTCTTATTGTATTCGGGCGATCCGTCGGCCTCATTGGCCATGCTCGAACTCCCACTCATACTGGCGTTCGTCCATCACGCTGTCCTGGGGGACGAAGCCGCGGCCCATGCCGTTCTCAAAGTATACGTCGACGATGGCATAGCCGCCGTAGAAGCCGCACCAATCCACGATCGTGCCCCGGGAGATGTAGTCCAGGGCAGGACTGTTCGGATACGGCGCGGAGAGGACCTCGACATCGTCATCGACCGTGAAGCAGCTGGTCCCGCGGAAGCGTTCCTCAACGACGCCGCCGAGATCGCCGTATACACTGACATTCGCAGCTTCGATAAACCCGCCGATGATCTCACCGTCAGACCATGTCACAAAGACGTGGTACCACACATCTCCGCGGTCGCCCGTGACCACGCCGATCACTTCCACCGGTGTGCCGGACTGAAGCTGGTTGCCTATCTGTCCGTAATCATGATAGGTGTTCGGACCTGTAAACATACGGGCCGGACCGGACAGCGCGCCCGACACCGCAAAGGCTGTCGACGACACGCAGAGCAGGATCAGCGCCAGCGCGAAACAGAGTTTTTTCATAATAGCCTCCTTGCCCGGATCCATGCGGGACCGGGGAAACAAGAGAAGCGGCGCTCCCCTCCCGGGGAACGCCGCCCGTCAGAAACTTACTTGACCTTGATGCCGTAGCTGGCCAGAAGCTCCGTGAACTCCTTGGAGTTCGCGAACTTCGCGGAGACCATCTGGCGGGTCTGGCCGTTGGCCAGGGCCGTCATCCAGTGCGCCTTGCCGCTGGCGTCGGAGTCGCGGTCCATGTACAGGTTGTACAGCACTTCCAGGAACTGGTCGTTCGTGCGGTGCCAGCCGTCGGCTTCCTTGGAGAAGAGGAAGTTGTTGGCGACCTGATAGGGGGTCTGACGCTTGGCGTTCAGGATCGTGCACCAGTGGTTCAGGCCGTCCACGTCGAACTCGCGGCCCAGCACCTTGCGGTAGCAGCGGGACACGAAGGCGGTGTAGCCGTAGTTCATGTCGCGGGCCTCGCTCACGGTGACTTCGCCCGGATAGGCGCCCATGATCTCGCAGCGGCGATAGAACTCATTGTTGGAGGCGGTGAAGCCCAGGTTGACCACGATGGTGTGGTCCGCTTCGGTGGCCGCCACCATGCGCAGCACATACATCACCGTGCAGCCGTCATGGAGGACCAGCTGGCAGCGGGCGTCATCCGCGCCGGTGTAGAAGTCGGCGTAGGTGGTGCCCAGGTTGGTGTCGTAATCCTTGCCCGCGACGCCCTCGTTGCCATAGTGGCCGAAGACCGCGCGGTAGATGGCGACGCAGGTATCCGTGGCGTTCAGCTTGCGGGCCTTGAACTCATTGCTGGTCAGCAGGCCGCGGATGAAGGCCGCCGCGGAAACGCTGTGGTTCCACAGTTTGCCGGTCCACTCTTCCAGCGTTTCGATGCTGATGTTGCTGCGGCCGCAGATGTAGGTGTAGCAGCGGCGGACGAAGAGGGTCAGCTCCTCGTTCTTGTCGCGGTTCAGGGTCAGGTTGACGTGGCCCACCTCGATGCCGTAGGAGGCGCAGAGGTTCTGGAACTCGTTGGAAGAGCTGTGGGCGATGCGCTCGATCAGGCGGTGATAGGTGAAGCCCTTGGACAGGAACGCCATCCAGTGCTCCTGGCCGCTGGCGTCCAGCTCACGGTCGAACATGACCGTGTAGATCACGCGCAGGACTTCCAGATCCGGCAGGTTCTTGTTGATGAACTCCTGGCTGTAGATGAAGGAATCCATCAGACCGGCGCCGGAGATGGTCAGGGTCAGCAGGCGCTCGCACCAGTGGTTCAGGCCGGCGGTCTCGGGCTCGCGGTACAGGATGGACTTGTAGGCGCGGCGCACGAAGGCCGTCACGTCGAAGTTCTTGTCGCGCCACTCGGTCAGCTCGAGCACGCCGCAGGTGATGTTGCCGTAGGTGGAGCCGCACAGATCCTCGAAGGTGCCGGTGTCCACGGTGATGCCGCTGATGCTGTCATAGCGCAGCATGTAGACCACCCAGTGGGGGGACATGCCGTTGTCCAGGCCCGCGATCAGGTACTCGCGGTCGCCCGCGGGATCGTTCGTGGAACTGGTGATGGTGGCGGAGGAGCCGAACATCGCGTGGGTGATGGCATCGACGATGTCGCCGTTGCCAAGGCCGCGGTTGGTGAACTCCGCGCTCTTGACGAAGGTGTCCACCAGGCTGGAGGCGGTCTGGGTGCCGTTGGTCAGATGCACGGCCCAGTTGAAGACGCCGCTGGTGTCGCCGTCACGGTTCAGCAGTTCCTTGTAGCACTGCTCGATGAAGATGAAGGTGTCCAGCTTGCCGCAGTAGGTCATGCCGGGATACGCCATGCAGTATTCCTTGACCTTGTCGCCGCCATAGGCGTAGCCGGAGGTGCCCAGCGCCTTGTTCTGCAGCTGCAGGGCGGGGCTGGTCTGGTCATAGCCCACATAGAAGGTGGGGTTGGCGCCGATGCCGTCGAAGGCATACGCGCCGACCTTCTGCACGGTGTCCGGGATATAGACCATGGAGATGCCCTTGTCGCCGTTGAAGGCATAGCTGCCGATCTCAGCCAGGACGCCGGCGGGGGACGCGGTGGAGTCCGGAGGCAGCTTCAGGGTGGTGATGCCCGTGCAGGTGGCGAAGGCATAGTCGCCGATGCGGGTCAGGTTCACCAGGCCGGAGAGATCGCAGGTGGTCAGCTTGGTGCAGCTCTGGAAGGCGTGGTCGCCGATCAGGGTCACAGCCGACGGGATCAGCACCGTGGACATGTTGGAGCAATACGCGAAGGCGTGGTCGCCGATCTCCGTCACGCCGGAGGGCAGAGACACGCTGTTCAGGCCGGTGCAGTTCATGAAGGCGCGGTCACCGATCTTGGTGACGCCCGCCGGGATGGAGATGCTGGCCAGAGCCGCGCAGCCCGCGAAGCACTGGGCAGGCAGCTCGGTCAGGTCGCTGGGCAGCGCCACGCTCGACAGTTTGGTGCACTGGTTGAATGCGCCGGCGCCGATCTTCACGCCGTCCGGGATGGTGACGGACGTGATCTCGGTCTGATCCGTGAAGGCGAATTCACCGATCTCGTCCACCAGGCTGGTGTCGGACGGGATGACGACCGAGCCGCCCGGGCCCTTGTAGCGAATGATCTTGGTGCCTTCCATGTCGAAGTTGGCTTTGATGTAGTCGGGGTTGGTCTCGTCGCTGACTTCCACCTCGACCTCTTCGCCGGGCACTTCTTCTTCGGGCTCGACGTCGCCGTCGGCCATCTCAACATCGACAAGTCCCTCTTCCTCGGCGGGAACTTCCTCGGCAGGAGCCTCTTCCTCGGCGGGAGCCTCATCCTCGGCGGGAGCCTCTTCCTCGGCGGGAGCCCCTTCCTCGGCGGGGGCTTCTTCCTCGGCGGGGGCTTCTTCCTCGGCGGGAGCTTCTTCCTCGGCAGGGGCCTCTTCCTCAGCGGGGGCTTCTTCCTCGGCGGGAGCTTCTTCCTCGGCGGGAGCCTCTTCCTCAGCGGGAGCTTCTTCCTCGGCGGGGGCTTCTTCCTCGGCGGGAGCCTCTTCCTCAGCGGGAGCCTCTTCCTCGGCGGGGGCTTCTTCCTCGGCGGGGGCCTCTTCCTCGGCGGGGGCCTCGCTCAGTGCGGGCAGCGCCACGGCCGCGGTCGCACAGACTTCGCCGTCGGCGTCGATCAGAGCCACGCGATAATTCCTGGCCAGGTTCTCTTCATTGGCGGTCAGCGTAAAGCGCTCGCCGGTGGCGAGATCCTTCCACTCCTTCTCGTGGGTCTCTTCGTTCTCGGTCTCCACCTGCCAGCAGACGGTGACCAGATCCGCGTTGCCATGGACCTTGGCCACATAGACCAGCTGGTCGCCGGCGTAGATCTCGCCCTCATTCTTCAGCTCGACGGAAACGCTGCCGGAGAACACCTCGGCCTCCTCAGCGGGAGCGGCTTCCTCTTCCTCGGCGGGAGCGGTTTCCTCTTCCTCGGCGGGAGCGGCCTCTTCTTCCTCGGCGGGAGCGGCTTCCTCTTCCTCGGCGGGAGCGGCTTCCTCTTCCTCAGCGGGAGCGGCTTCCTCTTCCTCGGCGGGAGCGGCTTCCTCTTCCGCGGCCGGAGCGGCTTCCTCTTCAGCGGCCGGAGCGGCTTCCTCTTCCGCGGCCGGAGCGGCTGCTTCTTGAGCGGCGGGAGCGGCTGCTTCCTCCGCGGGAGCGGCAGGGGTCTCATCCGCGGTTTCTTCGTTACGGGTCTCGACGATGGCCGCCGGCGCCTCATCCTCACCATCCGCGAGGGAGACCGGCACCGCGCCTACCGACGTGACCAGCAGGCACAGGGAGAGCAGCCATGCAAGTTTTCTCTTCATCTTGTACAACACTCCTTAATCAGTATTTGTACCCGCGTAAAATTATAGTACAAGTCCACGAAAAGTCAAGATGTGTTTGGCTTCGTGACATTTGTTGCGGGCACCCGCAGTTACTGTTCACCCCACCCCCGGCCCCCTCCCCGTTCGGGGCGGGGGAGGAGAAAGCGTCCCCCGCCCCCCCTTGAAAGACACTCCCGCGGAGGGCAGGCATGGGAGGCGACCCGGTCTCTCCCGGAATGGCGTCATCGGGTGCGCCTCTCCCGCCCAACTGCACGAAGGGTGAATAGTAACCACCCGCACACCCGGTCCCGCCGGTCGGCCTTCGCTCTGCCGGGCGGCGGGAGGCGCACCCCCGGTCATATGGCGGCGGCACGGCGCAAAACACCCGCCGGCAGCGGGTCCGGCGGGTGTCGGGGCAGGTCGGAAAGGAAGGGGCGTCAGTCGCCGATCCGGTCCTTCTCCGCGCCTTCCTTCCGGCTTTGCAGCGTGGTGCGGACCTTGAGCAGCACGCTCTGCAGCAGGATGAAGAAGCACAGCATGGCGCCGGTGGTGATGGACTGCCACCAGGGCTTGGTCAGGCCCGAGGACATGACGATGTTCTTGATCGTGGTCAGGGTCAGCACCCCGAAGAAGGTGCCGATCACATTGCCGACGCCGCCCGTCAGCAGCGTTCCGCCGATGATGGACGAGGCGATGGCGTTCATCTCCGAGGCCGTCGCGTTGGTGGCGTTGCCCGCGCCGGTGTGCATCATGAACACGAATCCCGCGATGCCGGCCAGCAGGCCGGAGATCAGGTGCGCCATGAAGCGCGTGCGGCGCACGTTGATGCCCAGCATCAGCGCGCTCTGCTGGTTGCCGCCGACGGCATAGAAGCTGCGGCCCAGCCTTGTCCTGCGCAGGATCAGGTAGATCGCGGCCACGATCACCAGGGCGATGATCACGCCGATCTCCATCTTGGCGGGGATCATGACGCCCTTTTTGTTCGGGGATCCGAGCCACGGGATCTCGATGCGCTGCTCCAGCATCGTCTTGATGGCGCCGGCGGTCTTCTGGGGCTCCACGCTGATGATGGTGATCATGCCGCGGGCGAAGAACATGCCCGCCAGGCTGACGATGAAGGGCTGGATCTCAAGGTGGGCGACCAGGAAGCCCTGGACCGCGCCGAAGGCCAGGCCGATGCCGATCGCCATCAGCGCCGCGCACAGGATCCTCGTGCCGTCGTTCATTTCGGCCTGGGGCCACAGCTTGCCGTTGAGGATCATGACGTCCACCATGGCCACCAGCGCGGTGACGCCGCCGACGGAGATGTCGATGCTGCCCGTGATCATCACCACCGTCAGGCTGCAGGATATGATGATCAGGAACGCGTTCTCGTTGAGCATGGTGAAGATCTGCTGGGGCTTGAGGAAGCCGCCGCCGAACACCAGCATGGCCGCGACGTACAGCCCCCCGAAGATGCCGATGGTGACGCTCATCAGCAGCGTCGTGTCGGTGATGGGCTCACGGTCCTTCCGCGGGAAGGGGAAACGGATGCCGCTCATCTTACGCCGCCTCCTTCCTGCTGCCTGCCACGGCCAGCTTGTTGCGCATCGAGCCGAACCACCGTTTCACCACGGGAGAGCCCAGCACGACCAGCAGGATGATGACCACGGCCTTGTAGGCCTTCACGTCGGTGGAGGAGACCTTCATGGCGTAAAGGGTCACGGTCAGGGCCTGGATGATATAGGCGCCGATCACGGAGCCGATCATTTTGAACTTGCCGCCGCCCAGGCTGTTGCCGCCGATGGCCACCGCGAGGATGGCGTCCATCTCGATATTGATCAGCAGCGTCTCATGGTTCACCAGCTGGAGGCGCCCGGTGGCGATGACGCCGGACACCGCGCAGCACAGGCCCAGCAGGACGAAGGCCAGCAGCTTCACGCCCACGGCGTTGATGCCGTTGAGACGGGCGGCGTTGTTGTTGATGCCCACCGCCTGCAGGTACATGCTCAGGGTGGTGAACCGGAACAGCAGGGCAAAGAAGATGCCCATCAGCACGACGATCAGGATCGGCGCCGGGATGGGAAAGCCCGGGATGAAGCCGCCGATGGCCTTGACGATATCGCTCTCCACGGTGGGCGTCGCGCCGCCGTTGATCCAGTAGGCGATGGAGCGTCCGCAGGTGAAGAGGATCAGGGTGGCGATCATCGGCTGGACGCGGAACACCGACACCAGCGTCCCGTTGAAGGCGCCGAAGCACATGGCTACCAGGCAGCAGGCGGCCACGCCGCCCAGCACGAGCCACGGCGTGATGGGGCCGCTCTTGAGCACCTTGATGAACACGCTGCCGGCGATGGCCGCGAGGCAGCCCACGGAGATGTCCTGTCCGCCGGACGCCGCCGTCACCAGCGTCATGCCCATGGCCAGGATCGCCAGCTCGGACGCGCCGTTGAGGATGCTGATCAGGTTGCCCTGCAGCACGGGATTGCCCGCGTTGTCATTCACCAGCTCGATCGAGAAGAAGCCGGGATCCCGGATCAGGTTGAAGATCACCAGCAGCATCAGCGCGATCAGCGGGACCAGCAGCTGGCTGTTCTTCTGGAAGAAGGAGCTTTTTCCCTTTTCGGTTTTGCCCATGTCAGTTTCCTCCTCCCGCGATCGTGTACATGACGTGATCCTGTGTCAGTTCGTCCCCGGTCAGTTCGCCGACGATGTTCCTGTCGCGCATGACGATGAGCCTGGAACAGGTGCGGAGCATCTCCTCGATCTCGGAGGAGATGAAGGTGATGCTCATCCCGGTCTCCTGCGACAGCTTGAGTATAAGGCGCTGGATCTCGGTCTTGGTGCCGATGTCGATGCCGCGGGTCGGCTCGTCGAGGATCAGGTACCGGGGATGGGTCAGCAGCCAGCGGGCCAGGATGACCTTCTGCTGGTTCCCGCCGGAGAGGGAGCCGATCGGCGTGTCGGTGGAAGCCGTCTTGATGTCCAGCGTTTTGATATACTCGTCCGCGAAGGCCTCGGCCTTTTTCCGGCTGAAGGGATGGAAGAAGCCCTTCATCACCTGCAGCGCGAGGATGATGTTCTCGCGCACGGACAGGTCCGCCACGATGCCGTCGCGCTTCCGGTCCTCGGGCAGGTACCCGATGCCGTTCCTCATGGCCTTGATCGGTTTGTTGATCGTCACGGGCTTGTCCTCGACGGTCACCCGTCCGCCCGTGACCCGGTCCGCCGCGAAGATCGTGCGCACGCACTCGCTGCGGCCGGAGCCCAGCAGACCCGTGAAGCCGTTGACCTCCCCCTCGCGGATCCGGAAATCGAAGGGCTTGCTCTCGGTGCTGGAAAGCCCCTCCGCCTGATAATAGACCTTCGCCTGCTCCTCCTCCGCGTCGCGCTTGGGCGCCACGTCCGCCAGCCCTTCGAGCTCCTTGCCCATCATTTTGGACACCAGCTCGACCTTGGGCAGCATGGCCGTCTCGAACTCGCCCACGAGCTCGCCGTTGCGCAGCACGGTGATGCGGTCGCTGACCGCATACACCTGGTCCAGGAAGTGGGTCACGAAGATGATGCCGACGCCGCGCGCCTTCAGGTCGCGCATCAGGCCGAAGAGCATCTCGACCTCCCTGTCGTCGAGCGACGAGGTCGGTTCGTCCAGGATCAGCACCTTGCACTGCGTGTCCACGGCCCGCGCGATGGCGACCATCTGCTGAACGGCCAGGGAGCAGGTCTTCAGCAGCTGCCGGGGGCGGGCGGGGATGCCGAGGCTGTCCAGCAGCGCGCCGGCCTCGCGGTACATCTTCTTCCACGGAACGCCCATGCCCTTGCCGCGCCCGATGTACATGTTCTCGGCCACGGTCAGGTTCGGGCAGAGGGTGATCTCCTGATAGACCGTGCTGATGCCGAGCCTCTGCGCCTCCTGGGGCGAATGGATCGTGATGTGCCCGGGGATCCCGGCGATCTCGATGGTGCCCTCATCCTTGGCGTACACGCCCGTGAGCACCTTGATCAGGGTGGATTTTCCCGCGCCGTTCTCCCCCATCAGCGCGTGGATCTCCCCCTCCCGAAGGGTGAAGTTCACCCGGTTGAGCGCCTTGACGCCGGGGAATGAAATGGAGATCCCCCGCATGGTCAGTACAGTTCCGTTATCCATCCGCGCAGCCCCTTTCAGGAAAAATGCGCGGTATGGAACGCGGATCGCTCCACAGTCCCATACCGCGCACTTCGTGGTCCGTTCAGATCATGCCCGGCGATCAGTCGCCCAGGCCGTAGGTCGCGATGTCATCCTCGGTGATCTCGCTGGCGTCGAAGCCGCGCTCCACGGAGATGATCTGCTTCTTCTCGTTCAGGCCTTCGATCTCGCCGCCGTTCTCCAGGGTCTGGATCATCTCGTGGATGACCTGGGCCTGGAAGGGGCTGCACTGGCCGTCATAGTTCCAGTTGCCGGCGAGCACTTCGCGAAGCGCCCACTTGTTGCAGTCGAAGCCCATGACGATGACCTTGCCGTTCACGCCGTGGGTGATGCCGGCCTCGTCCAGGGCCGCCACAGCGCCGCGGGCCATGCCGTCGTTCTCGGCATAGATGACGTTGAAGTCGGCGCCGGAGTTGATGACGGACTCGACGATGCGCTTGGCCTCGGCTTCGTCCCAGGTGGCGGTCTGCTGCACGACCTTGTTCATGGTGCCGGCCTCGAACTGGGCTTCCAGCGCGCCGGTGCGGCCCAGCTGCGCGTCGCTGCCCATGGCGCCCTGGATGTGCACCACGTTGTAGACCTCGAGGTTCTGGGCGAGCAGCCAGTTGACGGCGGTCTCGCCTTCAACGGCCATGTCGGAGACGACGGCCGCCGCATAGAGGGAAGGATCGCAGTCGATCATGCGGTCGAAGAGGAACACGGTCACGCCGGCTTCCTGGGCGTCCTGCAGAACAGCGTCCCAGCCGGTGGTCTCGGCGGCGGAGATCAGCAGGTAGTCGACGCCGTCGTTGATGAACTGACGGGCGGCGCTCAGCTGCTCATCGTTGCGCAGGCTGTAGTAGGTCAGGACTTCATAGCCGTTCTCGGCGCTGAACACGGTCTCGAAGTCAAGGACGTTCGCGGCGCGGTAGCCGGACTCGGACGGCGGGTTGTTGATGATGCCGACCTTGATGCCGTCGGCGATCGCGAAGGACGCGACCAGCATCAGAGCGATGGCGAGGACCAGGATGACGAGTTTCTTCATAGGTTTACCCTCCAGCTAACATACTCGGCTTTCGCCTGCTGCGTCCATTATACGCCGGATGGCACAAATTGGAATATAGAGAACTGCGGATTTGGTTGGAATTCATCCTGTCACGACATGCGGGCGGGGGATCGGAAGTTAAGAATCTTTCGGTTCCGGTCGATTTTCTTCCGGACCGCTCCGGCGGAACTCGCTCGGCGTCAGTCCCGTGTTCTTCTTGAACAGGTAGCTGAAATAGTGGGCGTCGTTGTATCCCACCTCGGCGGCGATCTGCGAGGAGCGCAGCTGCGTCGCGGTGAGCAGCTCCTTGGCCTTGCCGATGCGCAGCGCCGTCAGGTACCGCGTGAAGGTCAGGCCCGTCTCCTGCGAGAACAGCGCCGAGAAGTGGCTCTGGGACATGTGGACGGCGTCGGCCACGTCCTGGAGCATCAGGTTGGGATCGGAAAAGTGGCTGCCGAGGAAGGAACGGGCCAGGGCGACCGTGCCGCTGCCCGCGCTGCCGCTGCTGGAGCGGCACCGGATGGCGCGGCGCAGCAGCTCGGCCAGCAGGTGGAAGCCCGCCTCGCCCTCGGTGCGCAGCGCCTCGCTGATATCCGCGTCGCCCAGGACCTCCCGGGTGCTGCGGCCGGTCTCGTGGATCATCCGCCGCGCGGCGAGCAGGGCGGCCACCCGCAGATAGCCCAGGGCCAGGGAGGGCTCCATCGATGCCGTATACCCGGTCATGATGGCTTCCACGTCGTCCTCGGATGCATACTGGAGCCGCTCGTACAGCGGGCTGAGGTCCGCCTCGGAGAGCGGGCGCGCCTCGCCGGGCAGCTCGTTGACGCCGGCGATGCGCCGGCCCTTCACCCCGGCCGCCGTCTGCACATGGCGGATGTGCCGCGCGGATTTCATGCTGCGGCGGATCCGGTGGAAATCGTCCACCGTCTCCCCGATGGCGAGGATCATGTGCTTCTGCGGGATCAGCTCGGGCAGGTGCATGACGGAATCGGCAAAGGAATAGGCGCGCTCCTCGGTATCGGCTTCGTTGTCCCCCAGGACCAGCGCCCGCGCGCCGTGGGGCGCTCCGCACACGAACACGCCGCCGCGGCTCATCTCCGCCATCGCGTTCAGCGCCGCGCGGCACGACGCGCGCTGCTCCCCCTCCGCATCGAAGGAGATGTCGATGACCGTGTAGCAGCGGGCCGCGAGGTTGACGCCGAGGGCGCGCATCTCCTGCAGCAGCGCGTCGTCGTCCGCCGGGTCGCCCTCGTCGGTGAACAGGGAGGCGAGGAGCTTGTCGCGCAGGAACTGGTTCCCCGTGTCGGCGCGGCGGCTCAGCGCGGAAAGGCGCTCGCGGTCCTGCCGTCTCTCCTCGATCCTTTGGCGCACGCGGTCCAGCGCCTGCGCCAGCTCCCGCGGGGTGACCGGCTTGAGCAGGTATTCGCGCACGCCGAGGGACATCGCCCGCTGCGCGTAGGAAAAATCATCGTAGCCGGAGAGGATGATCCGCTCCACCCAGGGCATGGTCCGCTGGACCTCCTCGCACAGCCGGATCCCGTCCATGAAGGGCATCCGGATATCCGTCAGCAGGATGTCGGTGCCCAGGTCGCGGATCATCGGCAGCGCCATCTCGCCGTCCGGCGCCTCGCCGACCAGCTGAAAGCCCTCCTTCTCCCACGGGAAGGAGTTGCGCAGGTTCTCGCGGATGGCGATCTCGTCGTCAACCAGAAATACTCTCATCATGCTCCAGGTCCTCCTTGCGGCGGACGGGGATCGTGAAGGACACGACCGTTCCCGTCTCGTCCGAGCGGATGTCAAGCCCTTCCGCGAGCCGATAGTACAGGCGGATGCGAAGGTCCACGTTCCGCAGGCCGAAGCCCGTGTGCCCGCTGTCGGGCACGGCCGGCAGGTCGGCTTCCTCCCGCATGGAGGCCCGCACCCGGGCCAGCTTCTCCTCCGTCATGCCCTTGCCGGTATCGCGGACCGAGAAGCTCAGCGCATCGCCCTCGCGCCGGACCGCGATCCGGATCTCGCCGGCGCCGCGCCTGCCCTTGATCCCGTGATACAGCGCGTTCTCCACCAGCGGCTGCAGCAGCAGCTTGGGGATCCAGACGTCCGAGATGTCGCCCTCCACGTCGACGCTGTAGTTCAGGATGTCGCGGTAGCGGATCTTCTGGATGCTCAGGTAGGCGGAGACGTGGCGAAGCTCCTGCTCCGCCGGGATCCAGTCGGCGCCGGAGGAAAGCGATATGCGGAAGAAATCGCTCAGGCTCCGGGTCAGGGTGATGACGTCCTCGGCTTTCCCCGATCCCGCCTGCCAGACGATGGTGTCCAGCGTGTTGTACAGGAAGTGCGGGGCGATCTGCGCCTGCAGCGTCCGCAGCTCCGCCTTGGCGAGGTGCTCCTGCTTCTGCCGGTTCTGGCGCAGCAGGCCTTCCAGCCGCTCGGCCATCAGGTTGATCTGGCCCGCCAGCGCCTTCAGCTCTGACACTTCCATGCCGGTGACGCGCTCCTGGAACCGGCCCTCGGCGATGCGGCGCACGATCTCCTCCATGTTCAGCAGCGCCTTGCGGATCGATCCGCTCAGCTGGTTCGTCACCCGGCGCGTGCGCAGCAGGAAGACCAGCAGCAGCAGGCCCTCGACCGCCATGGTCGCCAGCAGGCCGAAGCGGATCCGCTCCGACGCCACGGAGGCGGCCGCGATCTCTTCCGCGATGAAGGCGTCGATCTTGTCGTTCACCAGGGCGCCGACCTGCCACACCTCGTCGACGATGACCTCGATCTCGCTGATCGGCCGGTGCTCCGCCATGCCGTCCCGGACCTGCTCCGCATAGCCGCTGAGGGTGTCCATGGTCCTGCGGGCCATGGTCAGATGCACCTGCCGCGTTCCGTCCGTCTCCGCGATCAGGGTCTCGAGCGACGCGTTCACGCCGTCGATCTCCTCCGTGATGCCGCTGTTCTCGAAGGACACGCGCCCGGCCGCCACGCTGAACAGGTCCCGGGCCAGATAGGTCTCCACGATCGGCTTGAGCTCCGCCGCGGCGTCCATGCGCCGGATCATGGCCTGGTAGCGGTTCGTGTAGATCAGCATCATGACCATGGCGATGACCAGCGGCACCAGCAGCGGGATCGCGATGGACCAGACCGATTGCCGGATGCGCCGGGAGATGCTGGTCAGGGGTTTGTTTTCCGACTCGCGCCGCATGGCTCAGAAGCCCTCCATCTCCGGGTCGTCGAGGTCGTCGAGATCCGAATACGTGCCCTCGACGGGATGCGAGATCTTCGGGACGATGCGGCCGTCCGTGAGGCCCTGCACCAGCGCCATCACCGAGCCGCCCAGGGCCGGGGTGCACTGCACGATGCAGTTGATGCGCCCCTTTTTGAGCTCGGCGACGGCTTCCTTCTCGCCGTCCACGGTGATGACCACGATATCCTGCCCGGGCCGGATGCCCGCGCGGTCCATCACGTCCAGGGCGCCGAGGGTCATGGAATCGTTGTGCGAATACACCACGTCGATGCCGTCCGCGCCGTAGCGGTCGAGCAGGGTCGTCATGCACTCCTCGCCCTTGGACCGCAGGAAATCCCCCGAGATCGAGTCGATCACCGTGAAGCGCGGATCGCCCGCGATCGCGTCCATGAAGCCGCGCTGCCGGTCCCGCATCGGGGTGGAGTCGATCGTGCCGCTGATCTCGACGATGTTCATGTGCTCCGCGCCGAGCGCGTCGGCCTTGCGGATCAGGTACTCGCCGGCCCGGACGCCCTCCGCGTAGAAATCCGCGCCGACATAGGCGGTGTAGAGGCTGTCGTCCGAGGTCTCGATCATGCGGTCCATCAGGATCACCGGGATCCCGGCCTGCTGGGCCTCGCGCAGCACATTGTCCCACCCGGTCTCCACGATGGGCGAGAACACGATGACATCCACGCGGGAAGCGATGAAGGAGCGGATCGATTTGATCTGCAGCTCCTGCTTCTGATTCGCGTTCTCCATCATCAGCACATAACCGTAGCTCGCGGCCGCGTTCACCATGCTCTCGGTGTTGGCGATCCGCCAGGAGCTCTCCGCGCCGAGCTGCGAAAAGCCCACGACCACGGCGTGCGGCACGGCCGGCTCCGCCTCCCTGTCCGTGCCGCAGCCCGAAACGGCGAGCAGCAGCGCCGCGATCAGCAGCAGCCCGATCCCTCTGCGCATATCCGGTCACCTCTCCCTTCGATCCTGCCGCAATTATAGCAGACAGGCCGGAAAAAGGCAATGGAGAGCCCCGCGCGGCGCTCCGCATCCGGCAGCGGCGGTTCGATGCCTTTTTTCCTTCCGTTTCCCGCCCGTCGGCCGCCCGATGCCTTGTGAATGAGAGTCGGGTCGTGATCCGTGCGCCGGCGGCAGCCGGGCGCGGACTCGGGCAGAAGCGCGGAACATCCCTGTCGTGACGGAACAGCGGCGGATCCGGATCGTTCATTTCCGCCGACTGACTGTTCAGTCGGACAGCAGACCCGCACGGATGGACAGGAAACGCACAAATCGGTTTTCTTCCAAGCGAGCCGTGTATGGCGGGTGCGGGCCGCAGGCCCGCTCTCTCTTCTCCCCCTTCCCTCGGGGGCAGGGGGATGGGGCGAAACGGTTTGGAGATCATCTGCTGACACGGCGCACAGAGCGGACTGAACAGTTACTCCGCTGAGCGGGTCGTTTTCGGGCCGGGGCGATAGCGGGCGTGCCGGGGGCCCTCCTTTGCCGGTACGGGCATAAAAGAAGCGCCGCCGAAGCGGCGCGGGTCCCGTTGCCTCCGGTCCGTTGCCCCGGATGGCGAAATGCGTCATACGATCGTTGCGAACACACCGTCAAGCGCTGCGATGAATGCTTTCTGGACCATCTCCGCGGGGATCTTTTCGCCGTTCAGCTCCAGGTCCATCGTGGCGCACGCGTCCGCGGCCAGCCTGACCCGATAGCCGTGATCCATCGCGGCCCGCACCGTGGTGTCCACGCACATATGGGTCATCATGCCGCAGACGATCAGCGTGTCCACCCGCAGGCTTTTCAGATAGGCATCCAGCTCGGTCTGCAGGAAACTGTTCGGATATCGCTTGATGATCACCTTGTCTTCCGGGCGCGGCCTGATCCGTTCGGATATCTCAGAACCGAAGGTCCCTTCCAGGAAGAACGTATCATCCGGCGGATTCAAGTGCCGGATATAGACGACGGGCCTGCCGACGCTCCTGCTTTCGGCGATCAGTTCCCGGATCCGCCCTTCCGCTTCCAGCGGGCGGTACAGTTCATTGGATCCGCCGGGGAAATAGTCGTTCTGCACGTCGATGATCAACAGGGCTTCGTTCATGATATCACCTCATAAGGCGCCGGTCCTTCTCCCGCGGTATCCGTCCGTGAAAGCTGCCGCGCGTGAATGTCCGGGCCGCCGGAAGCCCGGATGGGCGGGCAGGCCCTCCCGGAAGCCCGACGCCGCTTTTTCTCCCGGATCGCGATCCGCGTCCCGTTCCCGTCACTTGAGGTCGGAGAGTTTCAGGCTTCTGATCTTCCGGAAGGCGATGGAGTGGATGACCCAGGAGATCGCCGCGGTGATCCCGGCGGATGCGGCGAAGGAGATCCACACCGCGTCGCGCGCGAACTGGATAGAGGGCTGCTCGACCTGCCGGATGATGAACGAACCCATCGCATTTCCGGCGAAAAGGCCGATGATGATGCCCAGCAGCGTGGTCGCGTAACTCTCCAGCGAGGCGAAGCGGATCGTTTCCCCGGTCGTATAGCCGTTGATCCGCATGATCGTCAGCTCGGTCTTTTTGTTGTTGACATAAGTCGCGACAAGGTTCAGGAGAATGAAGCAGGCGATCATGAAAGCCATCCCGCCCAGAAGCAGGATCACCAGGTTCAGGATCATCGAGAACCCGTCAAACATTTCCCGCTGCGAGTCGGTGGGCGTGCAGGCCAGATAGCCCGTCACCCCGGAGAGGCGCTGCCCGAGGGCTTCGGTTCCGCCTTCGGCGCGGACAAAGACCGTGTTGATCGCCGCCGCCTCGCCGAGGCTCTCCTCCGCGTACGCGAGGCTGCAGAAAGCCGGAAACTCGAGGTAATTCTCCACCACGCCCGCGACGGTCATCTCGCGGCGGCGCATGGCGCTGTCATACACGATGAGCGGATCGCCGGCCTTTACGCCGTAGTATTCCGCAAAGCGGCGGCAGATCAGCAGGCCGCGTTCCGGGATCTCCCGCACCGCGCCGCTCCCGATGTCCTCCAGGAGAAAAAAGTCGGAAATGTCGCGCCGGTCGGTGCAGATCAGGCGGAATTCGCCGGACTCGCCCCCGAATTCGAACGGCGCGTTCCGGGTCGAAGCCGGGAGCCCCTCCAGGCCGTCCGCGCGCAGGATCTCGCCGACCTCTTCCGCCGCATTCGCGTTCTGCGCCGGGTCGACCGCGACCTCTGCCCCGCAGCGCATGATCCCGCCGTACTGCCGCTCCGGCACACGGGAGATCGCATACTTCAGCGAGAAGCCGATCATCATCAGCATACAGCACCCCGCGATGCTCGCGATGCTGACGAGGATGCGCTTCCGGTCGGTGCGCATGTTGCGGAGGATCAGCCGCAGATACAGCATCCCCCCGTCGCTTCCGCCCTGTTTGTGCAGGCCCGCGGACCGGCCCTTCATCAGCTCGACCGCCGTGGACTTCAGCAGGCGGCCGCAGGCGAGCGCGACGGCCAGGACGGCCAGCAGGAGGGCGCTCCCCGCGACGATGGCCGTAGGGAGCGGCAAAAAGGACATGACCCGCTCCTCAAACAGCAGCACCGTGCCGAAGAACACCAGGATCAGCCGCTCGAAGATGAAATAGGCGATCAGGATGCCGAGGACAACGCCGGTCAGCGTCCCGCTGACGCCGAAGAGCAGGTATTTGCTCAGGATCTCCCCGTTGCGCAGCCCCATGGCCTTTGAGGCGCCGACCAGTCTGCTCTCCTGCCCGATCAGGCGGTCGATGGTGGAATAGATCACCAGCGCGGCGATCAGGATGAACAGCATCGAGAAGGTCAGGCTGATGACGTTCAGGTTTTCCGCGTTGTTCCGGATCACGAGGTAGCCGGCATTGGTGCGCAGGTCCATGACGGCCCACCCGTCGTTCATGGCTTCGATGTCCGCCTTCGCGCGGTCCGCGTTCGCCTCCCATTCCGCTCCGAAGCGCGGGGTCTTGCCCTCTCCGACGCGGACGAGCACGGCCGTGGCCGCCGTCTCCCCGATGAGACGTGTGTTGAAGGCCTCGCGGCTGACCAGGAGGGTCGGCTCGAACGAGATCATGTTCGACATGTGCTCGGCGGTGGTGAAAATGCCCGTCACCGTGTAGGTCCTGACGGCGATGATCCGATCCGCGGCACCGCCGCCGGCGGAGAGGGTGATCTGCGAGCCCACCGCGTACCCCATCTCGTCGGCCAGCGCCTGCTCCACGGCGCACTCGCCGGCCGTCTCCGCAAAGCGGCCTTCCAGCAGCCGGGGCCGGTTCAGGCGCTCCGGCAGGGTCTGCAGCCTGATGTCCCGACAGGTTTCGTCATTGCAAACGCGGGAGGGGACGGACAGGATGCCCTCCGCGTCGGTCACGCCCGAGGCGCCGCGGATCTTCTCCACGTCCCGCGCGGACAGGAGCCCGTAAGCCGAGACCGTGATATCCCCGCAGTTCTGCGCGTTCAGGCAGGCCTCGGCGCTCAGGGTCAGTCCCTTCGCGCTGTAGAGGATCCCGAGGTACGCCGTGGCGGCCAGCAGCGCGATGATGATGATGGAGAGCCACGAGACCCATGAGCGGCGAATGGCCCGGATGGCTTCCAGTCTTTGCGTCTTCTTCATTCTCGTTCACCAGGAGAGGTCTTGCGCCCGGGCGGGCTCCCGGTTGATGCGGATGCCGGAGACCAGGCCGCCCCGGAGCTTCACGACGCGGTTCGCCATTCTCGCGATCTCGGGATTGTGAGTGATCATGACCACCGTGGTCTTTGAGCCGCGGACGATCTCTTCAAACACGGTCAGCACTTCGATGCTCGTCCTGTAGTCCAGGGCGGCGGTCGGCTCGTCGGCAAAGATGATCTTCGGTCTTTTGACGATGGCCCGGGCGATGGACACGCGCTGCTGCTGGCCGCCGGAGAGCATGGACGGGAAGTGGTTCGCCCGATCGAGGAGACCCACCTTCTCAAGCGCCTCCCGGGGGGGCATCGGGTCGGGCACCAGGTCCGCGAGGAAACGCACGTTTTCCAGCGCGGTCAGGTTCGGCATCAGGTTGTAGTCCTGAAAGACGAATCCGACATCGTTGCGGCGGAAGTTCGTCAGCTCACGGTCCGTCGGCGCGGAGAAGTCCCGGCCGTCGATGGTCAGGCTCCCCTCCGTCAGGCTGTCCATGCCCGCCATGATGTTCACGAGGGTGGACTTTCCGCAGCCGGACTCGCCGAGGATCACGACGAACTCGCCCTCGTAGATGTTCAGGTTCAGGCCCCTGAGCACCATGGTCTCCTCGTCGCCCGAGCGGTAGCTCCTGACCAGGTCGCGCACCCGGATCAGCACCTTCCGTTCCTGCTTGGCGCGCTCAAGGCTGAATCCCTTCTCCGCGATCGTGATCGCCGAGATCGAGGCCATCCGGGTGCAGAGCTTGAGGTCCTCGTCGTCGTAGGCGCGGCCGTCCCGGGTGTTCGCCGCGACCAGGCAGCCGATGTTGCGCTCCAGGTCGTTCAGCGGGACGCAGATCAGGTTGCGGATGGCGACGCCCGTGTCGTCAAAGGCGGTCGCCTCGCCCTCCCCCGCCGCGTCCGCGATCATCCGGGGCCGGCCGTCGGCCGTGGTTTTGCCTTCGACGCCCTCGCCGGGGGTGACGCGGTGGTTGGTCAGGTCGGCGTGGCCGGTAAAGAAGACGGGATAGAGCGGCCCCTCCGCCCCGTCGCGGAGCCAGACCGCACCGATCTCGCTGTCCAGGAGCCTGAGCAGGATGTCCAGCGCTCCGGCCAGCGCATCCTCCAGATCCGACATATCCAGCAGCTGCTCAAGAAGTTCCATGGTGGCCTGCGCCAGTCTGCTCCCGGCTGCCATACGCGGTCACGACCTTTCCTGTGTGTTCATGCGAAACGGAACCGATCGGCGGGGACTGTGAAGAGAATGACGGCGGAAGGCGGCTGTTCGGTCCGCCGTTCGTCATGCCTTTTCAAGGCGTTTGAACAGCCAGGGAAAGATGAACGACACATAAAGCATCTGCAGGAAGCACGACACAAAGGCGCCGGCCGCACCGCCGATCCAGTCCTTGAGCGCGGGCACGAGGATCAGGCTGACGGCATAATAGCTCAGCAGGCCGAACACGAGCCGCGCGGCCCTCCGCTTCATGGAGACGTCGGTGGAAAACCGGACGAACCGCCGCTCCAGGATCCACCCGGACAGGAAAGCGACGCACCAGCCGACGCCCTTGAAGGTGTCGGTGGCCATCTTCGCCCCGTCCACCAGCACTTTCCCGGCCTCGTCTCTGTCGACGGGATAGGGCTTGACGGCGGCGTATGCGGCCACCGCGACCGCGATCGCGATGCCGATGCCCGCCACCCAAAGGTCTTTTTCGGGATGGTCCGTTACCCATTGCATCAGCTTCACGGTCAGGAACATGACCAGGGCTCCGGCCGCGATCCCGACCAGAACGTCCTGCGGGGTATGGACGCCGAGATAGATGCGGCTGAACGCCACGAGGACGACAAGGGACCCCAGCACGACGCGCAGCGACCGGGGGAGGTCTTTGCGGACCGCCCCGCCTCCGAAAACCGTCGCCGCGTTCATCGTATGCCCGCTGGGAAACGAATAGCCCGTCGCCGTGGTGACGGAATCGCCGTACGGCACGACGCGCGCGTCCCTGATCCACGGCCGGTAAGCGCAGGCTGTCACTTTCAGCATGCCGTTGACCAGCCGGTTGCCGCTCCAGCCCATCAGAAAATACGTGCCGATCTCCTTGCTGAAGCACCAGTAGATCAGCGCCATGATCACGAGGGCCGTATTCAGTTCACCCAGCCAGGTCATCTTTGAAAGGAAACCGGTGAGAAATGCGCCGGCGCCGTTCCTGAAATCCTGCAGCCCCAGAAGAATGCTGATATCCACGCTTTTCCTTCTCCGTGTCCCGGCCTGCCGATCAGCGCGCAGATCGTTTCGGGGCCATCCTTTCGTCGGATATCCCGATGATCCGGATCGGTCGGCTTGCCGCTTTCATCACGATGCCGTCCTATCGTGACGCTGTCGTAACTGTTCAGTCCGCCGTGTGTTTTGTGCCGGCCAACGTTTTCCGAACCGCTGCCCCCATCCCCCTGCTCCCTTCCCGCGGGGAGGGGGGAGAAGAGAGCGCGGGCCCGCGGCCCGCACCCGCCGCACATGGCTCGCATGGATGAAAACCGATCCGTGCGTTTCCTGTCCGTCCATGCGGGTCTGCCGACCGACCGAACAGTCACGCTGTCTTCATGAGATCGCCTTTGCGTCATTGTTTCGCGGCAACCGTTCGGTCCGCCCCGGGTACTGCGTCGGCAGACGATCTCCGAACCGATCCGTCCCCCTGCCCCATCCCCGGGGAAGGGGGGAACAGCGTGCGGGCCCGCGGCCCACGCCCGCCGGGCAGGGCTCCCGGACCCGGCGCCGACGGTTCTCCATCGATCGTCGGCGGTCCGGGATCATCGCATCCGTTTCCGGTTTCAGCTCCCGAGCTCGGAAAGAAGGTCCAGGGCTGCGTGCCAGCAGATCCCGGCCGCCGCGTTTCCCGTTGCTCCGGATGAACAGATCTCATCCTGCAGCGCGTCCATCCTCTCCCTGATGACGGCGGCGGACTCTTCATCCTCCCGGGCGATATGCTCCAGCCTGGTGAAGACCCAGTACCATGAATCCCGCCAGCCCTCCGGATAGAAGGCCCAGGTCCCGCTGCTCCTGCCGTAATACAGGCCTTCGGCGGGCTTTTCGTCCACCGGATCCGGCATGCCGGTGGACGCATGGAACGCCGCAAGCACTTCCACCGTCTCCATCGGATAGTACGGCACAAAAACGCCGGTCCGATTGTCCGCCATCGACACCCATTCCACCGTGCCGTGCGCCGTGCCGTCGCTGATCTGGAAGATGTGCGTTTCCAGGCTCCTGTTCTTGCTGATCGGCTCCCGCTGAAAGAACGCCATCACATCCCTGACGCTCAGTTTCCCCTTCAGGCGGATATTGGTATACGGCGCGACCGTCCTTCCTCCCGCATCCACATTGCTGATCCGGAACGCGCTGCCGTCGATCCCGGAACGCGTCAGGTCCTCGGGATACACAGCCTCCCCGTACAGATAATTCAGGCCTGCGGCCAGCCGAAGATAGCACGAATCAGGCGCATCATCGAAGGAAGCCGCATAGTCGATCAGCCCCGCTTCCGCGTCCCCGACAAAGGTTCCCGCCCTGACGGCGGTTTCGATCAATCCGTCGGACGCGACCACGTTTTCGTGATCATTTATATCCACAAGGCCGATAACGGAGATATTGGGGCATACGAACAGGAGGTCCGGACTCAGCCTGACCGCAAGATACTGCGTTCCGCTCAGGTTCTCGATATACCAGACCTCGTCGCTGTCGGCCACGATCACGCTTCCGGCTCCGCATGCTCCCGTGGTCGCGTAGATGGAGGTCAGCAGCAGCATCGCTTCCCGGGCGGAGGACGCTTCGCTGAGCAATATGGTGGGGATCTCGGCCTCCTCGATCCCCGATTCCGTGTTGAACGGATCGACGGCCGCGACCGCCTCTTTTTCCACCAGCGTCTCCGTGGCCGTCACGCTGACGCCCCTGCTGTTGGTTCCGGCGGCCTGATAGGGCGTATGGGCGTGCGTTCCCCCGCAGTCCGGACAGATCCCCTGCGAATTGTTGTCGCAGAACGCCGTATACCCATAGCTGTCATGGGTAAAAGTCCAGGTGAATCCATAGCAGCCCGTATAGACTTCTCCGCTCCTGTGCGTGCCTTCCGGGATCACGTCAAAGAGCTTCGGCCACCCCTCGTCAGAGTAGAACTCTTCCAGTCGCGCGAAAATCGTGCTTCCGTCCTCCGTCAGCTCCGACCCGGCATAGATCGCCGTGCATGCAAGCGCTCCCGGCGAAAAGGACGCGGCGAGAAGAATGGCCGCCAGAAATACGGAAACTCTCTTTTTCAGCATGAGCAGCGTTCCCCCTTCATGCCGCGGCCGACGGGAAGCGCGCAAGAGGAAGAACGCTTCCGGACAGCCGGCGGCCGGCAGAGCGGCAGACGCAGAGCCCCGGCAGCCGGATGCCCGGGGCTCTTTCGGCCGGCCGCAGATCCATTTCCCGCGCGTCAGAAGCTTCCGCCCAGGTTCTCCAGCGAATCGATGACCACCACGCAGTCCGGAGAAACGTGCTGCATCACAAAGTACATCTGTTCCATGGGGATCGCGACGCAGCCGCCGGTATAAGGCTTCCGGTCGCCCAGGCAGTGCAGGAAAATGGCGGAGCCCAGGCCGGGCGTGCCCTCGGCGTTGTAACTGATGTTCAGGCAATACTGGTACTGATAGGTGTAATCCATGATGTGCTCGCTGTCTTCCAGGTTCAGATCGGGATACTCCGTCAGGCTGACCAGTTCGTTATAGCGCATGCCTTCCCGCCCGTCCCCGGACCAGCAGGTGTTTTCGTCCGCCTGCACATAGGGGATGGCGCAGCCGGGGTCCGGGGCGATGCCGAAGGCCCGGTTGAAGGAGAATACGCCCACGGGCGTCATGCCGTCGCCTTCCCTCGTCTTTCCAAGGCCGTTCCTGCCGATGAAGCCCGGGGTGGACATCGTCATCCTCCATGTGCCGTCCGCGTCTTTTTCATGCAGAGAGATCCAGGCCGTGGTGCCTTCATAGGCCGCCACCACGAAGATCTGCTCCGCCTGCTGCGCTTCCGCCAGGGCGATCACCCAATCGGGGGAAGCCTCCGCGTCCAGGCCGATGGTTTCGCGAGGGGTCTGCAGCGCCGCGCCGGTGGCTTCGGCGTATGCGGCGGCTGAGATCGTCAGGCAGAAGATCATGACCAGGCAAATCATCTTTTTCATTTCTTTTTCCTCCGTTCATTCGGATCTTTCCGTGTTTTCCCGGTTTGTATAACCAACGATGCCTTCATTCAGCCGGCCAGATCCGGATGAAGTCCAGTTCGCCGATCACATAATCATGCGTCGAGTCGTATCCCGCAAGCCCGGTCCCATCCCGATACTTCATCGTGCGGTGGATCGTAAGCACGGAGTTTGCGGTGAATCCCGGGTCCGTGACCGCGTAGTCCCCGCTGCTGAACAGCACGACGCCCTGCCCGCCGACGATCGCATACTGCTCGAATGACCCGTCGTCATAGTAGAACCAGATGGTCGGCAGGTATTCCTCGCTTCCGTCCGCTTTTGCCAGTTTCTGTTTGTTCACCTGCATGAAAGCCGCCGTAAGCTTCAGATCCGGCCGGATGTTGTTCGGATACAGGCAATAGTCCGCCACCCGGTCCAGGTTGATATCGTAGGTGAGATCGGCTGTTTCCAGCACGTGATCCGCAGTGTGGAACCGCTGCGCGTGGATCGTCAGGATATGCGGCGAATCATACTGCCAGCCCGGTGCGTTCCAGTCAAAATCGACCTCGAACGTCCCGCCGGAATAGATCTCGTACCGATCGTCATGATCCACATACTGGATATAGGTGAAATCATGATACAGGAAAACCACGGTGTCCGCCAGTTCCTTCGAATGATCGGCCTCGGTGATGATCTGGGCCTCCGGACAGAAAAAGACAGCCAGGATCTCAGCCTCTCCGCCCTTTTCGGCCGCCGCGCCGCACACCGCGCACAGCAATGCGATCATCGCCAGCAAGGCAATCCTTTTTTTCAACACAATATGCCTCCTTTTTATCGCTCTTTTCCGATCGGCGGTCTTCACGGCTATCTTACCCGAAAAGCCGCAGTACTGTCAAGTATGATTCCGTCCGTGCGGATCGGGAAGGAAATCCGGTCCCCGCCCGGATCGTCCGTGTCCGCGGACGGAAACAGCAGGACGGCCGGATCGCTTTTCTCATCGTGACTGTTCAGTCCGCTCTGTGTGCTGTGTCAGCAGATGATCTCCAAACCGTTTCACCCTATCCCCCTGCCCCCTGCCCGAGGGAAGGGGGAGAATAGAGCGCGGGCCTGCGGCTCGCACCCGCCATACACGGCTCGCTTGGAAGAAAACCGATTTGTGCGTTTCCTGTCCATCCGTGCGGGTCTGCTGACCGACTGAACAGTCACTCCTCAGCGCGGATGCCGGCCCGGAGCCGGAGGAGGACCCGCGCATCCGCGGCAAGCGCGGGGGCGGTCGGATCAGAGGTGCACAGGCCGCCTCTCTTCCGCCGAATGCGGGTCAGGGCTGCCGCAAATACAATACAAATACATATTGTCTATTGACATTGTAGATGATCGGCTGTATAATGCGCCCAACCTCAGGAAAGGAGGGGGTCATGGTGACGAGGATCCCGATGCTTCTGTGTATGTGTCAGATGTGCATGCGCTGTCCTGCGTCCATGCCCTCTTTGCGTACATAACGGGAGCGACCGTTGTTGAAGCAGGGGCTGAACGCGCCTGCTTTTGCTTTTTTGCGGGAGATGCGTCCGCGGGTGAAGGCAGTGACCGGATCAAGCGGACGCTTTCTTTATACCCGGTTGCCGTACCCGATCGAAGGGCCGGATCGCCTGGCCCGGAAAGGAGGACCGCACATAAAGATGATCCGGCGGATGCGCAGGACGGGCTGCCGCCGGCAGCCCCGCTTGTGTGCGCGTGCCGCAGCCTGAGAAACGCTCTGCGCTTCCGGGAACGGCATCGGCACGGGTGCCGTTCCCCGCAGCATTGCAATACGAAAGAAGGGTTGACATGGAGTTTCTGCTCAAGGTCCACTGGATGCCGTATCTGGCCCTGGCCGTGACGCTGATCGCCTTTGTCCTGATCAGCATCCTGTCCAAAAAGCTTGGCTGGACGCCCATCATCCTGATCGCCCTCGCGCTGGGCATCGGGATCGGCGTGCTCTTCGCTTCCGAGGACAACGCCTGGCTCAAATGGGTGGATTTCCTCGGGAACGTCTACATCCGCCTGCTGATGCTGATGGTGGCGCCGGTGATCCTGCTGTCCATCGTCTCGGGGTTCATCAAGCTCCACGGCAAGGCAGACGTCCGGAAGGTCGGGCTGCGGAGCGTCTTCTGGCTCATGTTCCAGGCGGCGACCGCGATCATCCTCAGTATCGCGGCAGCCGAACTGACGCAGATCGGCCGCGGCGCCGGCGGCGTATTCGAAAACCTGAGCGGACTGGACGCCGGAACGGTCAACGCATACGCCGGTCTGACCCGGCCGTTCGACCAGGTGCTGATGGATCTCCTGCCTTCCAACGTGGTCGGGGACATCGTGCAGAACAACGTGCCGGCCATCATCATCGCGGGCGTGGCCGTCGCGGCCGCGTATCTCGCGGTGGCGCACAAGCAGGGCGAAGAGAAGGTCAGGCCCTTCGCCGATTTCGTCGAAGCCGCGCGGAAGGTCGTCTTCAAGATCCTGCGGGTGCTGATCAACCAGACCCCCTACGCGGTGCTGTGCCTGATCGCGGTGTCCGCAAGCAAACTTCTGAACAGCTGGCAGAACATCTTGCAGCTTCTGGCCTTGATGGCCCTGATCTACGGCGTGTGCGTCATCCACACCTGGATCGCCGGCGGCCTGATCGTCCGGTTCGCCGCGAAGCTCTCGCCGATCCGCTTCTTCCGCAAGCTCCTGCCCGCACAGGCAACCGCCTTCACGACCCAGTCCAGCATCGGGACCCTGCCCGTGAACGTGCGCACGCTCAAGGATGACATGGGTGTTTCGGAGGAAGTCGCAAACTTCACGGCATCACTGGGCACGACGATCGGCATGCCGGGCTGCACCTGCATCTGGACGGTGCTGCTGGTGCTGTTCTACGTGCACGCGGTGGGTCTCCCGTGGGGCGCGGCGGAGCTGATCCGATTGGCGCTGGTCACCCTGCTGCTGTCAGTGGGCAGCGCGGGAGTGCCGGGGATCGCGGTGGTCTCCGCCATCGGCCTCTTCAGCGCCATCGGCCTGCCCATCGGCGCCGTGATCCTGATGCAGCCCATCAACACCATATCCGACATGATCCGGACCACGAACAACGTCTCCTCCGCGGCCATCGCGACGGTGGCCGTGGCCAGGGAGAACGGCCTGATCGACGACAGCGTTTTCAACGGCGCAAAAGAAAAGACAGAGGAGGCGGTGCCGCAATGAAGCGGAAGATCATGCTGCTGATCGTCCTCGTCCTGGCGGCCGGCGCGCTCGGCGTCCTGGCTCTCGCTTCGGCGAACCACGGGGTGAAGGCCATCACAGAAGCCATCGACGCCATCGGCGAAGTCACGTATTCCGAAGAGTCCCGGGCCCTGATCGACCGGGCGGACGCGGTGATCGCGGAGACGGACCCGAACCTGCGCCTCGCGGACCGCGTGGAAAACCTGGACCTGCTCCGCGCCGCCAAGGTCCGCTATGTGGAGCGGGCCATCACGCGGCTGTACCGCTCATACCGCGATCACGAGCCGGATGAGACCATCCTGGCCAATCTGGCGGACGCGCGGGAAGCATACGATCACTATTTCACGGCGGAAGACGCCGGCCTGATCCACAATTATCAGGACCTCATCGACATCGAGACGGAGTATGCGGACGAACTCACGACGGCCGCCCCGCAGCCGGTCCCGGAGAGCCCTGCCGAGCAGGAGATCGAACTCTGCTGAAACAGCCTGACCCGATCACAAAAAGAGATTGAAAGGAAGGATCCTCATGAAACGCATCATTTCCGCCATCCTGGCCATCACCGTCCTGCTGGCTTTCGCCGCCGCATATGCCGACGGCATCCAGGCCGCCTACTATAACAGCGACTATGCTTATCTGGAGGACGAATCCTCCGTCTATCGGTCCGTGACGCTCGAGGAAGCCTACTACCTGTTCCAGCAGGAGGGCAATTACCTGATCCTGCTGGGCGGCAGCTGGTGCGGCAACACGACGCCCGTCATCGGCTACATCAACGAGGTGGCGAAGGAATACGGCGTCACCGTGATCTACAACCTGGACTTCCGCCTGGACGGAACGTCCCGCTCCTCCCATATCCGCGAGACCACTGGCGCGCAGTCCCAGGGCGCGGAGATCCCCGGCAGTCATTTCAACTACCTCTATGGCGAGATCGTCACCCGCTGGCTCACCAACCTGGACGATTTTGTGGAATACAAGGCCGACTCCACGTTTGCCGTGACCTACACCAACGCCGCGGGCGAAGAGGTCGTCGTCCCGAAGGTGCAGGTGCCCTTCCTCTTCCTGTACAACAAGGATCACGTCGACGAGAACGGCAATCCTGCGCCGATCGTGGCCGGCCTGGAGCTGATGAAGGTCCGGAGCGACTTCGTGTCGGAGGACGCGGTCGATCAGGAGGCGGTCGACGAATACAAGCAGCTGCTGCGCGACACCGTGTTCGGGGCCGTGGCGCAGGTGGAGCTGTCCGACTTCACCGACGCGGACTATATCCGTCTTTCCTACAACGAGAAGAGCGGCAGGGAGATCTTCTCGGCTGACGACGAGATCGCGATCGAGACCGTGACCTACCGTCAGCTCCTGTGGCTGCTCGATCAGGAAGGGACCGTGATCCTGTTCCTGGGCGGGAGCTGGTGCCCCAACACCCAGGCCGTGGTGAAGATCGTGAATGACTACGCCGTCGCCAACGGCGTCACGGTCTACAACTTCGACACCAAGCTCGACGGCGGATATGCCCGGCGCTTCTGGGGCTATGAGCGGGATCTGCACATCCGCGACAACAGCAACGAGCTCGTCAGCCTGTACGTCGACCTGGTGCTGGGTTATTTCTTCAACCTGGAGACGGAGTACACCCCGGAGAGCGGAAACACGATCCATTATGAAAACGCGGACGGCGTGACCGTGACCGCGCGGAAGCTCCAGGTGCCCTACCTGCTGGTCTATACCCGGGGCCTGGAAGACGAGTACGCTCACTTCGTTCCGATCACGGCGTACGTGGAGATCATGCTGACCCTGGATGAGACGCGTGAAGACTATGTCTACAGCGAGGCAAACTATGCAGCCTATACCGACGCCGCCTGCGCAGTCTTCGAGGCCTGGGCTTCTCTGACCGGGCATGAAGCTGTCCGTCCCGCTGAATAATCCCATCGGGAGGGGTGCGGGACAGAACCGTACCCCTCCCTGAATACGTACGAGGTGATTCTGATGACCGGCAGAACTGCAACACTGCGCCGTGGCTCCGTCTCCTGGCTGACTGTCTCAGCTCTCCTGATGGGCATGAACATCGTTCTCTCCATGAGCATATTCAGCATCCCTGTCCCGGGCGGACACCTTTATTTCTGCGACGTCGTCATCAACACAGCGGCCATTCTCCTGGATCCCCTGGCCGCGTTCATCGTCGGAGGCGTCGGCTCGTTCCTGGGCGACTTCTTCTTCTACCCGGCGCCCATGTTTGTCTCCCTGGTGACACATGGCCTGCAGGCGGTGATCGTTTCCGTCATATCCCACCGCTGTCTTCAGCGGAAACCGCTGCTCTCCTCTTCCGTCGCGGTGACGGTCGGCGCCGTTGTGATGACCGTCGGCTACACCCTGGGGCGCGCTTGGGTGTATTCGACCCCGGCGTACGCGATCGTCAAGCTCCCCTTTGAGATCCTGCAGGGCGGTTTCGGCGCGGCGGTGTCGATCATCCTGCTCTACCCGATGCGTATCCGCTATGCTTTCCGGAGGATCCTGAACCGCTCCTGAGAAAAGCACCCGAAACGAAAAGGCCTGCTGTCTGTGTATCGGCAGCAGGTTTTTTCGCGGTCTACACGCCGCAGGGGTAATCCTCCGGATTCGCGGGCTGCGGCTTTGCCTGATCCAGCAGTTGTTGAAGCGTGACCGATTCCAGGTATTCCCGGACGGTCTTTTCCAGTCCCTCCCACGCCGGCAGGGTCATACAGAAGCCGCAGCGGGCGCAGGTGTTCTCCGGCCGTTCCAGGCAGGCGACCGCATGCAGCGGACCGTCGGTCAGGCAGATGACATCCCACAGCGTCACCTGATCCGGCGGCAGCGTGAGACGGTAGCCTCCCGTTTTCCCGTGCCGGACCCCAAGGACCCCGGCGGACGTCAGTGCGCCGGTGAAAGCCTCCAGGTATTTCTTGGAGATCTGCTGGCGGGCCGCCACGTCCCGCATGGGGACATACCCGTCGCCCTGGTGCATGGCGATATCGAGCAGCATGCGCGTGACATATCGTCCCTTCGTGGAAACCAACATATCATTTCCCTTTCGTAACTGTTGGGTCCGCTCTGTGTACTGTGTCAGCAGATGATCTCCGAACCGCTTCGCCCCATCCCCCTGCCCCCTCCCCGAGGGAAGGGGGAGAAGAGAGCGCGGGCCTGCGGCCCGCACCCGCTGTTGGCCGGGCCGCATGGAACTCACCCGATCCGTGTGTTTCCTGTCCATCCATGCGGGTCTGCCGACCGACCGAACAGCTGCATCCTCTGTTCGATCCTTGCGCGGATCGCCCCATTGTCGGCGGTCATTTTGTCACCTGTCCTTTACGGTATCTTCCAAACAAAATCCCGTCATCCACATATTTGTCGGCCTGGGACACCCACATCGGGAATTTGCCTGTCGCCACAGCCGTCTGGCCGTTCAGCATCCCCGTATGAAACGAAATGTGCCTGAACTGCCGCAATATCAGCTCCATCCGCGTATGCTCACAGTTTTCCGGGCACTCGCAGAGCATCTCGTCCGTCAGCGAGTCCAGATAGTCATAGGTTTTCTGCTCGATCCGGCTGAGATAATCCAGAAGCTGTTCATCGCTCAACACGACGGAAGCGGGCTTGTCCGGGTTGTCCAGTCCTTCTTCATGAAACGGCGGCTCTTTATAATAGAAATCATTGCTACCCGCTGAATCCTCGTTCGGCTTGATGCCTTGGCGCGACGATTTGCAGACGGCCGTTGAGCCCGTGCCCTCGCCGGGGTCAAGGATGACGATATAGTCCGTATCAGCCCTCGCGGAAAGCGGCCGGAGACATGCAAAAGCGCCGATCAGCAGCGCAAACACCAGCAGAAGGGATAAACTTTTCTGATCAACATCGGCTTCACACTCTTCCATCATTCTTGCAGTGCCGTTTCGCCACATCATACACAACAACGCACCAACTATCCTCAATGGGATTATAATGCAAAGACGCCTGCAAGTCAATCTGACAGGATTCCTGATTCGGCTCACCAGAAAAATGTGGGTCGAACCTTTTTTCTGCAACCTGTTGCGTTTTGGCCCAAAACCATCGACTCCTCCTTGAAGGGAGGTGTCAAGCATACGGTGTCACAGTCCTCCGTCAATCCACGAGTGACCGGCAAGCCAAACCGACGAACAGGAACCTGACGTAGAACGAAGAGGAATCCAACCATGGCGGAAATCAATGAGCAGTATCTTCCCGATGAACCGGAAAATGGCCCTGATCATGACCGTCTGAATGACTTTACTGTACTATGCTCTATGAGGCAGGGATCGACCTGAAAACTGCGCAGAAATGGATGGGGCACGCGGATGAGAAGATGATTTTGCATATTTATGCGCATCTGACTGACAGGCAGGAGAAGAAGAGTGTGGAGAAGCTCAGGGCGTTTATGGAGCGGTAAGCCCCACAGGAAAATTCATTCGGCTCAGCGAAAATGCTGGGCTGTATTTCTTCTGCAGCCTGTTGCTTCTGCGCAAACCGCCCGCATTTCCGTATCTTCCATTGACATCCGACGCCGCATGCATTACAATCAAACTGTTGATATATGTCAGTTTCAGGATGATAGCGATCAGCGGTTCCGGGAGGAGCCGCGCCCGGCCTTTCCCGCGTATGCCGGGCTCATGTTCTTTTGGCCGCCCGCGGGGCCGGACCGCGGGCGGCGCCTGTGCCCGGCCGGACGGAACGACGAGACGAAACGGGGTGTGGAGCATGAAAAAGCTTGCGGTTGCGTTTCTGGCCGCGCTGCTGATGTGCCTGCCGCTGTGCGGCACGGCGGGGGCGGATGAGCCTCAGACAGACGATGCTACCGGTTTGCTCTATCGTCAATACGGGAAGACAGTCTTGATCTGCGGAGTCGGTTCGCGGGATTTTTACACGCTCAAGATCCCGTCCTGGGTGAAAGGCAACCGTGTGGTTGGGATCGAGGAAGCAGCATTTCAATACAGCGAACACTTGACCAGCGTGACCATCCCGGCCAGCGTCACGATCATAGGGGATTCGGCATTCTCCGGATGCCATAAATTGAAAGATATCTATTACACAGGCACAAGCGACGCCTGGAACGCGATCGATATCGGCGATAACGCCATTCCGGAGGGCTGCACGATCCACTTCCTTGGACATGGCGTAACGGTCAACCTGCACGACAACGAAGCCGGCGACCGCGTGGTCCTGGGTCAGGGCGATACATCGCAGACCGCGGACGCGTCCGGCGAGTACACGATGGTCGGAGACAGCGTGACCGTCACCCCCGGAACAGGCCGGCGCTTCACCTGCTCGATCCGCTATGAAAACAACGGGTCGGCGCAGCAGTGGTCCAACAGCAGCGAAGGCGCGGTTTCCTCCGACAGCGAGAAAACCTATACGCTGGACTTTTCCCTCGGCGACCCGGTGGTGGACGTGTACTTCGAGGATGCAAACACCCGCACGTGCCGTCTGTTTGTGAAAACACAGAGTGCAGGAGCAAATGCCACCGGATCCTGGGTGGTGTATCGCGCAGGGGAAAGCGGGTCCTACGGCGATGGCAGTGTCCTGGGCGTGCTGACCGACGGCATGGCAAGCACGGGAAACTTTACCTTTTACCTGCCGGACATAGCAGTCGACATGCGCTGCGTCGGCACCATCTATGTGGGCGAGACCCTGTACCGCACGATCGACAGCCGGACAGCATACTACACCTTCTCTGCCGGCGACGACGTGACGATCGATGTGACCTGGTATGATCACTTGTATTATTGCGCGCTCGTCTATGACGGCAACGGCAGCGGCATCATGGTGCCGCCCAAGATCGTAGTGAGAAACACCTTAACGAGTGTTGCATCCCCTCCCGTCGAAGTCCGCACATTCCTCGACCCGCAGACCCAGACGGCAGGCACCTGGCTGTTCGACGGCTGGAACACCGAGGCGGACGGGACCGGCGATGCATGGCAGCCGGAGCACACTTTTATTATGTGTATCAATGCCGACACCATCCTCTACGCCCAGTGGGTGCCGGCGTGGGTGCTGGATCTCAGCCGCAACGGCGGCAAGGGAAGCATGGACCCCATGTACGTTCGGCAGAGCGAGCCTTCGCTGACCCTGCCGAACTGTAACTTCACGCGCAGCGGGTACGTCTTTGCCGGCTGGGGCACCAGGAAAAGCGGCGGCACGCTGTATCAGCCCGGCGACACGATGACCCTCACCGCCGACACGACGCTCTACGCCCGGTGGACGGAGGCCTGGACGGTCACCTTTGACCCGAACGGCGGCGCGGGCGGCATGGACGGGCTGTCCGTCGCAAAGGGGCAGAGCGCCGTGCTGCCGGACTCCGCCTTCGCCCGGGACGGCTATGCATTCGACGGCTGGGCGGCGGCTGCCGGCGGAGAGGCCGTATATGATCCCGGCGACACGGTCGCCCCGACGGCGGACATGACGCTGTACGCGGTCTGGAAGCCGGTCTTCGGCACGCCGACCCTGATCCTCCCGGAGGGCACGACGGCCATCGGGGCCGAAGCCTTCGCGGGCGACACCGCCATCACCGTCGTGGACGCCCGCAGCGTGCGGGTCATCGACGAGGGCGCCTTCCGGGACTGCACCGGCCTCCGGCAGATCAGGCTCCACGCCGACTGTGCCATCGACAACTCGGCCTTTGACGGCTGCACGGCCCTCGAGGCCATCTTCGCCCCCGCCGGCGGAGGCACGGAAGACTGGGCCGAGCGGCACGGGATCCCCTTCTGCGCGGTCGAATGAAGCTGCGCCTTTCTCACCAACGTGCGAGAAATCGTGGAGAAGCTCAGAGCGCTTCTGGCAGAGTATTCAACATATTGGCTCTTCAGTGGCTCGGCGAAATGCTGAGCCACTTATTTTCTGAAAATTTCTTCTTCCTTCGTCCAAACTGCCTGCAGTTTTCCAGTGAGTAGTGAGAGCAGCACATGAGAGATTGCTCTCGGAAAGGAGAACGTCAGAATGACGAAGCTGAGGAACGTTCCACCGTAAGCAAAGATTCGCAAGAACCAATGAAACTCTCCCAACAACCATCACACCAAATGAAACACAATGAGTCACTGACTCTCTCACTTTTTCCATTTGTTCTCATTATTTCCGTTTTAGGTCCTTTTCCTCCATGAAAAAAGCAAAAATGGGGGCTGATACCCCAGAATTCCGGGCAAAAAGAAATCCCGCAAACCCTTATTCTGCAAGGATTTACGGGATGTATGAGCCCGGCGGGATTCGAACCCACGACCTTTTGATTCGTAGTCAAACACTCTATCCAGCTGAGCTACGGGCCCGTGTGCTGTCCCTCACAGACAGCACACGCATATTAGCACAAGATCGGCTGTTTGTCAACCGCTTTTTCCTGTGTCCGTCGGCAGACATTCGAAGGCCGCTGCCGTTCACCCTCGGCATCTCCCCTCCGGGGCGGGAAAGGAGAGAGCGGGCCGGGCCGGGGCGGCTCCGCGGGCGCGCATGGCTGCGCCGGCGGGTCCCGGGGCGGCGAACCTGCCTGCCCCGCACCGTTTGTCTGCGGGGCGGTTCACTTCCCCCGCACACAGTTGGCGGCGACGATGTCCGCCAGCTTCACGTCCGGGTTGCGGAAGCGGGCCTCCGGGTTCTTGTCCTGCACGGACAGGGTGATGGCCCTGGACGGACAGTTGTGCGCGCAGGCCAGGCAGAACTCGCAGGTCTCGAAGTCCCGGTGCGCCTTTTTGTCTTCGCCCACATAGAAGTTGCCCACCGGGCAGACGCGGCTGCACACCCCGCAGCCGACGCACCGGTCCGCGCGCACGGTGATCTGCGTGCCGTCGGTCATCTCCGGCCAGCGGCAGTTGCGCTGCGAAACCGCCGCAAAGGCGGCTTCCTGCTGCGCGTCCGGCTCGCGGAATCCCTTCTCGCGGCGGGCGATCCGCTCTTTCAGGACAGCCGTCTGCTGCGGGATCTGCTTGTCCATGGCCGTCTGTTCGTTCATGTCGAAGATGAACAGCCAGTTGTCCACCATTTTGACCGTGGCGGCGAAGTCCACGCGGACGCCGACATGCTCGCCGTAGGCCACGGCTTCCCGCTCGGCGACGGAGCAGTTCATGCCGTAGGTCATCACGATGTAGAAATAGTCGGCCCTGAATTCCGCCCGTTTCAGGAAGCGGCGCACGATCCGCGGCATCAGGCCGGAATAGGTCGGCGCCACGATCCCGACGGTCTCCGCCTCGTAGACCAGCGGGCCCTCCTTCTTCAGCTCCTGCGGGATGCTGTGCAGGTCGCTGTCCAGCTCCCGGGCCACAGCCAGGCAGTTTCCGGTGGCGGTGAAATAAAAGATCATGCGCATGCTCCTTTCCGGTCCGTGCGTGTGATGGGCCGCTCGCGCCCGCTGCTGCTGATGCCATGGTAGTACAACCGGCGGGGATGTCAATGAGCGCCGGGGGCCGTTCCGGGCCGGAGTTGCCGATGCGCAAGACCTCATCCACCGCCGCACGACCCCTTTGACCAAACGGCACTGCCCGCCTGCGCAGGCCGGATGAGGTCCTCCCCGCGACGCGCCGAGCGTTCCCCGGCGATCGTCCCGGGATCGCATCTCCGCGAACCTTCTCCGCAAACCTTCCGAATTCACTGTTGACATTCTCCCGCTATTTGGTAATATATCATCGAGTAGGTATACCGACCTCCCGCCCGGCATCCCGCGCGGAGCGGAGACGGGCACGACCGTCGCGACAAGCACAGCGATCCCCGAGACTCTGACTCCCCTGTCCGGCTTTTCCTTATCACTGTCAGCCGGACGCCGCGGCCGAAGAAGACCCGGCCGCACCTGAACGGTCCTCCCCCTGCGGAAAGGCCCTCCGGGAGCCCGACGGCGCGAGAGCCGCCGGGCGCCGCTTCCGCCCCCGGGCGGAGCGGACAGCGCACGCGGGCCGCGCAGACAGGCGGAGCCCGCTCCCCCAAACACAGATCCATACCATCCGAAAGGCGGAGCCGCCCATGAAAAAGAAATCAAAGCTGCTCAGAGCGTCCGTCATGCTCCTGACCCTGACGCTTCTGATGGTCAACGTCAACGCCGGCGTGAACGAGAGCACCGAATCGCCCGACGCGGTCTACAGCGACTGGACGGGCGTGAACGGTCTGCGCGCCGGTTCCGGGAGGAGCAGCGATCTGGCTGACTTCCTGGACGGATTCGAGGTCGAAGGCGCGGAGCCCAACGCCCAGGGCGAGTATGTCATCCTCGAGAACGTGCCCTACACGGTCCGGCTGCAGTTCAGCGAGAAGATGAACGGGATCCAGTTCGACGACGGCCCGGGCGGCTGCACGCTGACCTATGCCTTCCCGGAAGGGTTCACGCCGGCCGACACCTCCGGGACCATCGAGCTCGAGGGCGAGGCCGGTCCCGTCCTGTTCGATTATGTGATCAGCAACGGCACGCTGACGGTCACGGCCGACACGTCGAGCCCGGGCTACGCCACGGCCCTGACCTCCGAGACCCTCGATTTCGGCATCTACGCCACGGGCGTGCTCACCCGGGAAAACATTTCCTTCAGCGATGAGATCTCGGGCAAGTTCATCATCAGCAACGAGCGCAGGGTGTCGGTCCGGAAGATCGGCGAATACGATCCTTCCCTCAACCGGATCAAGTACACGATCCTGGCCGAGTCCAAGGGCAACAACACGAACATCCACATCGGCGACACCACCACGGGATCGGCGCTCACCTATGTCCCCGGCAGCCTTTCCGTCACGTCGAACGTCCGCGACGAGGTGCCGTGGGATCCGGACACGCAGGGGACCGAGACCTTCGGCCTGACGATCCCCTCGATGGTCCACGGGGAGGTCGTCTCGGTCGTGTATTACGCCGACGTCGATCTGAGCAAGCTGACCTACAAGGAAAAGGGCCGCTACGGGATCGCCTCGGAGACGGCCAACTCCGTCAGGATCTGGAGCGAGGAAGACCCGGGCCCCCATGAGATCGAGATCACCGAGGACGACTTCGACCATCACATCACCCTGTCCTCCAACCGCAAGACCGCCTCCGCCCCGACCGTGCACGGCGACAAGACCTACGTCACCTGGACGGTCGTCCTGAACGAGGACGCCAACGTCTCCATCGCCGGGAGCCATGTCACCGACACCATCGACCCCGCGTGCCAATCCTTCGTGCGCTATACCGGGAGCGGCATCCACATCGAGAAGTACCTGAAGGGCAGCGATACGCCCTCCGCCACGAGCGACGTCAGCTGGG
Organism: uncultured Eubacteriales bacterium; assembly: GCA_902767565.1. Lineage (GTDB taxonomy): Bacteria > Bacillota > Clostridia > Christensenellales > Aristaeellaceae > RUG11272. The sequence goes on from CACXHY010000004.1 coordinate 83,871, forward strand.
GCACGAACGGGCTGAGCGCATCTCACGGCGGAAGCACCTGGAGCTATACCATCCCGCAGTCGGACGCGGACCACGCCTACCGCTATGTGATCACCTACGAGACCGAGGTGGATTCGGAGGACCTGCTGCAGACCACGGCGATCAGCAACACCGTGGAGAACGAATACGACACCGACTACGGCGGCGTCAATATCGTGTCGACCGGCGAGGGGGTCAGCGCGGAGAAGACCGCCGTCTCCTCCAGCGTGAACGCGGCCGAAAAGAAGGCGGAGACGGAGTGGGAGATCACCTTCACCGTCCCCTCCACCGGTCTGGACAGCGCGGTCGTGACCGACACCGTGCCGGGCTTCCTGAATTCCGCCGACATGATCTGGTACTGGGATACGTACAGAGAAGGTTCTGTCCGCGTGGGAGAAGGCGACCTGCTGCAGGGCGAGGCCTTCACCGTGGTCTCGTCCCCGGCGGACCATCAGGTCACGATCACCTTCACGAAGAACGACGGCGAGCCCGGCCTGACCGGCACGGGGCAGCCCAGGACCATCCACGTGTTCCTGACGACGGATGCCGACCGTACATGGCTGGAGTACGCCAAGGAGCACAGCCGGGCCAGGACGCACGTGAACAACGCCGTCGTCCGGGTGAACGGACAGGACATCCACGTCACCGCCTCGGCGATCTACAACACCACGGGTTACGACCTGGAAAAGACCATGACCGGCGTATACTACACGAGCACCGAGCCGGCCCTGCCGATCTACATGTACAGGATCGTCCTGACAGGCCTGGACGACGGCGCCTTTGATGAGGACGGCTATCTGACCTTCACCGACACATACGACGCGAACTACCTTGCCTACCACCGCACCTTCCAGAACAATGACAATTACTATGTCAACTCGCCCAACGGGCACATCTACGGCAACACCCAGTGGAATCCGTACCTGTTGAGCAATCCGGGACCGTATGTGGTCGACTCGGCGACGGAAGGGCAGCTCGTGTTCAAGCTGAACAAGAACACGCTTCCGAAGACGGACGGGACCGGCTACTATCCCATCTATATGATCGTCTACGGCCTGCAGATCAAGGACGCGGACACGCTGGCCGCCATGAAGGAGCAGGCCCTCCACAACGACGGCCTGTCGGTCAAGCTGGAGAACACCGTGGGCAGCGACGAGTTCGGGAGCACGACCACCGTCACGGAATACACGGTCGAGGCCCTCGACAAGAGGCTGGTATCGGAGGGCGACACCAACGGCACGCACGAGATCGAGTTCGAGCTCACCGTGAACCCGCAGGGCCTGCGGATCGGCGATTCGGACACCATCACGGTGAAGGACACCCTCACCAACCTGAGCTTCGACTATGTGTCCATCACGATCGATCCGCAGCTGGACGGCGACATCCTGAACCGCTCCGGCAACAGCATCATCATGACGCTCCACAACGAGCAGAAATACACGATCACGTACACGACGAGGCTGGTGGGCCTGAGCGATATCAGCTGGAACAACAGGGCCGAGCTGTTCGGATACGTCAAGGGACTCAGCGGCATCTCCTCCATCGAGTCCGGCGGCCACGGATCGTATCAGGTCTACGGCATGAACGTCTGGAAGTACGCCCAGGGCGACATGAACCAGGGCCTTGCGGCGACCTTCGAGCTCTACGAGGCCAGGACGAAGGACTCCTACGGCAACGACATCGCGGAGCCCGTATGGGTCAAGGTCGGCGAGTTCACCACGGACGCGGAGACCGGCATCTACGAGATCCGGACCGTCCACCGGGAGGGCATCTCCCCGGACCAGAGCCTGCGCCCCTATTCCTACCACGACGCTGACGGGAACGAGCTGTTCGGAAACGACGAGTCCGAGTCCTACGGATGGCGGTACAGGGTCATCGAGACCGTGGCGCCGCCCGGCTTCCGCAAGACCACCACGGTCTACGAGTTCGGCATCAGCGACGTCCCCTCCTACAGCGCCCCGTACAATTACCTCAACTACGACACGGTGACGGTCGTCAACAAACCGGAGGTGCCGTCGACGGAGACCGAGATCGCGGGCGAGAAGGTCCTGATCGGGAAAGAGCTGGAGGACCAGGAGTTCACCTTCACCCTGGTGCCGGAGGAGAACGACGCGGCCAGGTGGGGCGAGGGCTATCCCGGCGGGTTCACCGGATCCATGTCCGTGAAGAACGACGCGGCGGGCCGCTTCAGCTTCCCCCTGACCTACACCTACGAGGATTACACCAACGCCGTGTCGAAGGGCTTCGTCGACGATGCCGGACGGGCCTGCTTCCGCTACGTCGTCACCGAGGAGCTGCCGGAAGGCGCCCAGGGCAATCAGATGAACGGCATCATCTACGACGATTCGCGCTACCTCGTGACGGTCCGGCTGTACCTCGAGGGCGATCAGCTGAAGACCGACATCGGCATCGAGCTGTACGTGGAGGTGCATCCCCTCCCCGTCATCGACACCGCGCGGAACACCGTGCGCTGATCCGCACAGCCCTGCCGGGGCCGCGCCGGCCCTTCCGGAAGACAGCACAATGTCAGGATTCACCCTTCGTGCAGCAGGGCGGCAAGAGGCGCACCCGAAGACGCCATTCCAGGAGAGATCGGGTCGCTTCCCGTGCCTGCACTCCGCAGGAGCGCCTTTCAAGGGGGTCCGGGGGACGCTTTCCCGCGGAAAGCGTCCCCCGGCCAGCGCACTCTCTCCTCCCCCTCCCCGGTGGGGAGGGGGCCGGGGCGTGGGGTGAATCGTAACAGCACAGTTGTAAAAACGGCGAAAAGCCGCTCCCGGGCTATGGAAAAAACCGCCGGGATGCGCTATAATGACGCCGACCCGTGAGGCGCGGCGATGCGCCCCCGGATGAACACGGCATTTGGGAGGTTTGTACGATGAAAAAGCTGTTTGCGATCCTGCTGACCCTGGCCGCCCTGCTGGGCCTGGCCGCCTTCGCCTGCGCGGAGGAAGAGACCGCCATGCCCGAGGAAGCCGCGGTCTTCGAGGGCATCTGGGAGGCCGAGCGGGCCACCGCCGAGCTGATCTGGGAAGAGGAAGGCTTCCGCGTCTATATCGTCGGGCGCAGCAGCGTCACCGAGGCCACCGAGTGGTCCTACAGCTGCTACTGGCACGCCGAGGACAATTCCCTGGTCTCCATGCCCTTCGGCATGCGCACCGATCTGGTCTACGACGAGGAAGGCGAGGTCGTGTCCTCCGAGGAGATCTACGACGACGGCGAGGCCGTCTTCACCCTGAACGAGGACGGGGACCTGATCTGGAAGGACGAGAAGGAAGACGCCGGCGCCGGCATGGTCTTCGTGAAGTCCGACGCCGTCCCGATGCCGGAAGAGGCCGCCGCCTTCGAGGGCGAGTGGGTCTGCGGCCGGGCGCAGCTCGAGATGTACTGGGAGGAAGAGGGCTTCAAAATCCAGATCACCTGGGGCGGCAGCGCCTGGGAGAGCGCCGTCTGGTCCTACAGCGGCTACTATGACGCCGGGACCGGCGCCGTGGTCTGCGTGCCCTTCGGCAGCCGCACCAACTTCGTCTACGGCGAGGACGGCGAGGTCGTTTCCTTCGAGGACATCTATGACGACGGCGAAGCCACCTTCACCATCGACGAGGACGGCCACCTCCTCTGGAACGACGCCAAGGAAGACGCCGGCGCGGGCATGCACTTCGAGAAGGTCGTGCCCGACGGCACGGAGGGCTGATCATCCGGCACCCCACGCAAAAGCATCCTGCCGCACACGGCAGGATGCTTTTTGATGCGGTTTTCTTCCCGAACGTCCGGAGGCTCTGCGTTCTGCGTTCTTCATTCCGCACCGCCCCATCCCCCTGCCCCCTTCCCAAGGGAAGGGGGAATATACAGAAGACCGGGGGACGCTTTCCTGCGGAAAGCGTCCCCCGGACCCCCTTGAAAGGACTTGCGGGCCCTGCCCGCCATAGGCGGCAGTCCGGGAAGCGTCCCCCGGACCCCCTCGAAAGGACCTGCGGGCCCCGCCCGCCATGGGCGGCAGTCCGGGAAGCGTCCCCCGGACCCCCTCGGTCACCTCCGGAAGCCGATCGGCGTCAGAAGATGGCGTATCCGCTCAGCCGGTCCCGCTTCAGGCGCTCCAGGGCCGCGTCGGCGTCCTCGAAGATGTCGCCCTCCGGGTTGGCCCGGTCCGAGAAGGCCACGCCGATGTTCAGCAGGATGGCCCCGGTCTCGCCCTCCCCGAGCCGCAGCGCCCGGCTGACCTGTTCGATCTTGGCGGATATCAGCGCTTTCTCGTCGCCCGTCATGCGGGTCATGATCACGCCGAAGCCGTCCTCGCTCAGGCGGCAGATGTGGTCCACCGAGCGGAAGCTCCGCTTCAGGACGTCCGCCACGCGGCAGACGACCCGGTCCGCGTACGCGGGCCCCCGCGACTTTTTCAGATCCGCGTAGCCGTCGATCTCGGCGATCATCATGGCGATGTGATCGTGGTCGGCGTCGTGGAAGAGGATGTCGAAGGCGCTGTAATTGTACAGGCCGGTCAGCGCGTCGTGCAGGGCATTGTAGGTGAAGCGGTCGCGGCGGTGCCGTCTGCTCTTCAGCGACACGTCGACCGGCGCGGGATGATTGCCCGGGAGGAAGGCCTCAAACTCCTTCGCGGGGATCGGGCGCGAGAAATAGTACCCCTGGATGAAATCGCAGCCCATGGCCTTCAGCGTGAAGACCTGCTCCGCCGTTTCTACGCCCTCCGCGATCGTCGGCACGTTGAAGGATTCCGCCAGCTGGATCATGGCCTCGAGAAGGCGCGTGTCCTTGCGCTTTTTGAAGGCGTTGCGGATGAACTGCATGTCCAGCTTCAGCGCGTCGATGGGCAGGGTGGAGAGCATGTTCAGCGAGGAGTATCCGGAGCCGAAATCGTCCATCTCGATGCGGAAGCCGATCTCCCGCAGGCTCCGCACCTTCTCGATGATGCGCTCGGCATCCTCGGTATAGGCGGACTCGGTGATCTCCAGGACAAGATCCCGCGGGTCCACGCCCCGCTCCCCGGTGACCTTCCGCAGCGTATCGATCAGCTCCGGCTCGTACAGGTCGATGCGGGACACGTTGACGGACACCGGCAGGGTGATCCCGAAGCGCTCCCGCCAGTCCCGGATCCGGGCCGCGGCCTCCTCCCACACATAGCTGTCCAGCCGATAGATCAGGCCGTTGTTCTCAAACAGGGGGATGAAGGTGCCGGGGCTCACCATGCCCAGCTTCGGGTGCTGCCAGCGCACCAGGGCCTCCGCGCTGCTGAGGACGGGCTTGTCCCCGCGCACGTCGTACTTGGGCTGGTAGTGCACCGTAAACTGCTTCTCCCGGATGGCCCGGGGGAAATCCTCGATGAGCTGGGCCTCCAGCAGCTCCCGATCGTGCATGGAGTCGTCGTACACGCCCAGGGAGCGGGTGAAGCTGCCCCGGACGGTGTCCCCGGCGATCTTGGCCCGGTCGAAGCGCAGCTCGATGTCCAGGGTCTTGTCCGTGTCGCTGTAAAGGCCCGCCCGGACGCTGACGTGATTCTCCTCCGCCCCCCGGGCCGCGTCCCCCATGGAGAGGGACACCCGCTCCAGCAGCGGGGCATAGTCCTCCCGGTGGGGGCAGTAGAGCAGGAAGCTGTCCGCCTCGCCCCGGCCCGCCAGGCCGCCCGTCTCCCCGGCAAAGGCCCGGACGCTCTCCCCGACCCGGCGCAGCACGTCGTCGCCGTAGCTCTTCCCGTAGCGGTCGTTGATGGTGTGAAACCGGTTGATGTTCAGCACGACTGCGTCGGTGGCCTGCTCGCGGTGATGGGCGTCCATCTGCAGGGCATACCGGTAGAAGAAGTTCCGGTTGTACAGGCCCGTCAGCTGGTCCCGCTCCGTCCACCGCAGGATGTCCCGGTTCTCCGAAAGCTCGATGGTGCGCAGGACGCGGGCCAGGACGACCTCCTGCCGGGGGTAGGGCTTCGGGATGAAGTCGATGGCCCCCAGGGTGAGGCACTCCACCTCCGCGTCGCTGTCCGCGGTCATGACGATGACGGGGATCTTCGCGTAGCGGATGTCCGACCGGACCTCCCGCAGCACCTCCAGGCCGTGGAGATCCGGCAGGTTCAGGTCCAGCAGGATCAGGCTCAGGGATTCCGCCCGCTCATGGATGACCTCCAGCGCCTGCGCGCCGGTCTCCGCCGGGACGACGTCGTACTCCTCCTGCAGATACATCTTCAGGATCTCCCGGTTGATGAGTTCGTCCTCCACCAGCAGGATCTTCCGCTTGTCCGCGGATGCCCGCAGTCCCGTATCTCTCTCCGCCATGATGCTGCCCTCCGACTCTTTGTGGTGTTCCTTGCCGCCGCGCCTTGGCGGAGGCCTTCTCCGCCCCGTGTCAGCGCTCCCCGCGCCCGAGCACCTCCGCGATGGTCCTGCGCATCACCGGGATGTCGACGGGCTTGGCGATATGGCCGTCCATGCCGGCCTCACCGGCCGCGCGGACGTCCTCCGCGAAGGCGTTGGCGGTCATGGCGACGATGGGGATGCGCGCCTTCTCCCGGTCCTCCAGCGCCCGGATCGCCCGGGTGGCGGCATAGCCGTCCATGACGGGCATCTGGATGTCCATCAGGATCAGGTCGAAGTCCCCCGGCGCGGAGGCGGTCACCCTGTCCAGCGCTTTGGTCTTGTCGCGCGCTTCCATCTGTGTGTCAGGCCTCCCCCGTTCCTTGCCCGGTCCGCTGTCGGGATCATCGCTCCCGGGGTCTGATGCAGCGCTCCGGTTACACGGTCCCGGAGCGGTTGCTTGGTGTAACCATTGTAGCATAGTTGAGGGGAGGAATCAACAGGAATGTGAGGCGGGAGCCCCCAACCCCGCCGGGAAGGGGGAGATCGGCAAGAAGCCGGGCGAGGGTTGTGCGGCCGTATGTGCGCAGGCTGCCCTGTCCCTCCGGCGGATGAGGTCTTCCCGCAGCGGCGGATGGGTCCTCTCCTCCCTTGCCACCCCGCGAATTCTGTGCTATACTGGTTTCAGAAAACAAACCGTCATGGAACCCATACACCCAGGCCCTCACACAAAGGAGGCAAAGTCTCATGAAACGCACATTGTCCATCATCCTGATGCTGGCGATGCTGGCGTCGCTGTTTGCCGCGCTGCCGCTGACGGCGTCGGCGGAGCCCTCGACGGCAGGCTGCACCGGGCCGAAGTCCCCGGACGGCCAGCACAGCTGGATCGGCAGGCAGCGCGATCCCTGGTGCACCTATGGCGGCGGGATCGTCTGGGGATGCAGATACTGCCAGAAGGAAGTCTTTGAGGAGACCACCCCGGCCCTCGGGCACAACTGGGATGACTGGTATACGAGCAGCAATGCGGACTGCACCCACGCCGGCGAGCAGACCCGCTACTGTAAGCGCTGCCAGACGCGGGATACCCAGCTGATCCCGGCCATCGGGCACAAGTGGGACAGCGGCAAGGTGACGAAGCAGCCGACCTGCACCGAGGCCGGCCAGAAGACCGTGCACTGCACGAACAAGTTCGCCTCGCACAACTGCACGGCGACAAAGAAAGAGACCGTCCCGGCCCTCGGCCACAGCTGGGGCGCGTGGGTGGAGTTCATCCCCGGCACCTGCATGAAGAAGCAGGTGCTGCAGAGGACGTGTTCGCGCTGCGGCGAAGTCGATTACTGGACGAAGGATTACGGTGACCACGACTGGGGCGAGTGGACGGTCGTCAAGGAGCCCACCGCCACGGAGGACGGCCTGCGCGAGCGCGTGTGCAAGATCTACGAGGGGCACAGGGAGGAAGAGGTCATCCCGGCCACGGGCGAACCCGCGCCTGACGTGAAACCCTCCCTGTACCACGTTGTCTCCTGGGCACCGGACGCGGGCGAGGGCAAGCGGTACGAGGGCGCGATCCTGACGCTCCACAGCCAGGTCACCAACACCGGCAACTGCACGGTCTATGTCGATCCCACCGACTATGATCCGTCCGTATTCTTCAACATGGCGTTCCCCAGCGGAACAGCGTTTGTCCCGCAGTTCGGGAAGGTCATGGCAGCGGTCGGGCCCGGAGAGAGCTGGTCCTATGACTGGTACTATACCGTGAACGAGTGGGAGGTCCAGGTCGGTTCCGTGGATTATGACGAAGAAGGCCTGGTTGCCGAGGGGGCGCAGTATATCGACGCCGATGACGCAACAGACTATGTCGGCGCCAATCACGGCGTCATCCACATCCCCCTCACCTACCCCGAAGGCACCACCCCGGAGGAGGAAAAGCCCGCGCTCAAGCTGACGGTGACGCAGACCACGCCGGAGAAGGAAGCGTATACCAATACGTATGATTGCATTGACGATAATTTAATCTATGATAACCTTACAGTCACCAACACTGGCAACGTCCCGCTGCGCTTTAGCGTATTCTTATATCGAGGCGCCGGATTCTCAGACGAGTTTAATACACAGTGGAAAAAAGACTTCATTCTAAATCCGGGGGAATCCTGGAACAAATCCGACTACTGGTATTATGTTTTCAACAGACCCGAATTCTTTGTACCCGACCCCGAGGATTCCCCCTATGCGGGCAATTACCCGATCCGCTTCAAGGTTTATGGCTGTGCTGTAGATGACACGGGACGCACAACCCCCATCTGCGAGAGCAATCCGGTGGACTTTAACCACAAGATCGCCAAGCCCGGTCCCACCCCGTGGCCCATTCCGGAAGAGAGCAAATTAGAGGTGAAGGTAAGCACGATGGACGCTCCGGCCGACCCCGCGGGTTATCAGCTGGGAGAAGATTGGGGCGCTGGCGTTAAATTCTGCAATGCGGCACCTGTTGAAGCCATCGATCCCAATTTGCATATTGACTTTACAGCGACAGATACAGAGTACAACACCATTTGGTCCAAAACAAACGGACCGACATGGGTTGAATACCAAAAGTGGCCTATATTTGATCCGACGACTGTCGTAACCTTACCATTCTATGGAGTAATTGCCGAGGAAGACGTCCAGCGCGGCTACGTTGAAGTCAGCGGCTATGTGAAGTGGACCGACCCGGACAGCGGGAAAGAGAAGATCGCGTATTCCAATGTCTGGAATGTGCCGGTGATCTCCAAGACCGGGCTGCTCCTGCAGAAGAAGGCCAGCGATCCGGCGAACGGGTCCTGCTTCGTCCCGGGCGAGAAGGTCGACTGGACGCTGACCGTGACCAACAACAGCAAGGAACCCATCAGGAACGTGACCGTCACGGACGGCGGGATCGTGGTCGCGACCTTTGCGGAGATCGCGGCGGGCGAGACCAAGAACTGCCCGGTGCCTTCCACCACCGTCACCGACTACGACGCCCAGGTCACGGGCTATGTCTCCAACGTCGCCAAGGCGACAGGCACCGACGTGAAGGACGCCACCCACACCTGGTACAGCAACGTGGCCAGGGCCGACTGCGGCGACGACACCCCGCCGGTCCTCGGCGCGAAGCCGGGGCTCTCCGCCGTCAAGACCGACAAGGGACCCCAGAACGGCTCGTACTATGAAGAGGGCGAGGAGATCACCTTCGAGGTCACGGTCACCAACACCGGCGACTGCGAGCTGAACGACCTGAAGTTCTACGACAGCCTCGCGGGCTTCACCCCGGTGGACACCCTGGCCTCCCTTCCCGTGGCGGGCTCCCACACCTTCGAATACAAGTACACCGTGAAGCCGGCCGACATGGGCCACCCGACGCTGACCAACGGCGCGACGATCACCTATACCTTCTTAGGCATGCCCGGCACCCCGGTGACCTGCTCGTGCAAGGTGAAGATCGGCGAGGGCGACACCGAGACCGAGGATCCCGATCCGCCCTTCGACCCGGGCATCCTCAAGGGCGACGGCGAGGACTATTGCAAGCTGGAGGTCGCGCACCTGATGCAGAGTGAGGCGCACTACACGCTCCACGCCTGCAGCGAACACACGGCCGCCGCATCCGGGGCCGGGACCGCCGATCCCGCGGCCGCCTGCGCCATCTGGTGGGCCGAGATCGACAAGCTCTACGAAACGCTCTACGCCGCGGGCAATTCCGAGGCCAAGGCCGTGCTCCTCGCCGAGAGGGCGGAGTTCAACACCTATGCCGCGAACTACGGCGCCCTCTACGGCGACGAAGCGCTCGCCGAGCTCCTGCGCTTCAAGTGCGCCGAGCTTTGCTGCATGATGCACACCGCCTCCGAGACCCAGCCCTCGAGCCTGACCATGGCTCTCTCCGGGAAGCTCAACGGCACGGAGAACGACGCGACGGTGCGCGAAGTCGGCGCCATGACCGGCAGCGACTGCGACGTCACCGAGCGCTACGCCGGCGCCGCCGCCCGCGCCTTCAATGGCGTGCTGGACCTGCTCCGCGAGGCGAAGACCTATGACCGCGGCGACGTCTTCCTGCGCGGCCAGGCCTTCTGGCAGGCAGCCCTCGACGAGAAGGTCAACGCCGCCTACGCCGCCGCCGACCGCGACCAGCGCAAGCTGATCATCCTCTGGCGCACCGGCCTCGACGCCCTGCTCGCCGCCGAGCGTCCGCTCCTGATCCTCCTCTACCCGGACAACACCGCCATGGCGGAGGAGATCCTGATGAACATGATCAAGGACGCTGGCTTTGCGGAGTGACCCCCGTCCGCCGATCGCCGCAGCCCGGATCGCCCCTGCGGCGATCGGCGGGATCATACGTCTTCCCCTTTGCGCTTTTCCGCTCCGGCCGCATGATCGGACCGGTGCAAAGACCTGAATGAAAGGATGGATCACCATGTCCAACGCCGCGAAAGTCCACGAATTCCTCAACAAAGCCCAGACCTTCTACTTCCTCACCACCGACGGCGACCAGCCCAAGGGCCGCCCCTTCGGCTTCCAGATGCTGGTGGACGACGTGCTCTACTTCGGCTGCGGCACCTTCAAGAACGTGTTCAAACAGCTGACCGCCAACCCGAAGGTGGAAGTGCTGGCGCTCAGCGGCGGCGACTTTCTCCGCTACGACGGCACCGCCCGCGTCGTGAAGGACGAGGCCCTGCTGGCGAAGGTCCGGGAGATCATGCCCCAGATCATGGCCCTCTACGACAAGAACGGCTGGGAGATGGGCCTGTTCTGCCTGGACAACGGCCACGCCGAGATCCGCGGCATGCTGGACCTGAAAGAGGAGTTCGACGTCTGATGACCGCCCCGCCCGCCTGCATCGAAGCCCCGGGGATAAAGCAGGCGCGGCAGCAAGCCCTTTCAAGGGGCAAGAGAATTCAGAATTCAGAATTCAGAATGCAGAATTTGAAATGGACTCGAGCCTGTTCGCAATACCCGCATGGCGGGTAAGCCGCAAGCCCTTTCAAGGAGGTCCGGGGGACGCTTTCCGTCAGGAAAGCGTCCCCCGGCCTTCTATATATTCCCCCTTCCCTCGGGAAGGGGGAGCAAGAGCGCACGGGCCTGCGGCCCGCACCCGCCGCGCACGGCTCGCACGGATGAAAACCGGTTCGTGCGTTCCCTGTCCATCCATGCGGGTTTGCCGACCGACTGAACAGTCACCTTCGTTCTTCATTCCGCCCGGCCCCATCCCCCTGCCCGGAGGAAGGAAGGCTCCGCGCTTGCAGATCCAGTGTAGCATATCCGGACGTCCATATGTGTCATATCCGTTCGATCCCTGTCACGCAGCCGGGGAAAACGACGGCTTTCCTCCCCCGTTCCGCTCAGTCGCATCCGAAGCCGCGCTCCTCCGGCTCCGGCGGGATCGTGCGGGCTTCCATCCGCTCGACGCGCACCCATGTGCCCCGCTCGATGGCGAGGATCACCTGTTCGATGGCTTCCTCTTCCCCCTGGATCTCCATCGTCACGCTGCCGTCCGGCTCGTTGCGGACCCAGCCGGTGCAGCCGTACAGCCCCGCCGCGTGGCGCGCCCGCCACCGGAAGCCCACGCCCTGCACCGAGCCGAAGAATCCGATATGTCTGCGGATCATTTCAGCGCCTCGCTCAGGCTCGCCGGGATGCCCCTGGGGCCCCGCACGGCGAAGATGCCGTGGTCCCGGCCCAGGACCTCGAAGGTGAAGCGGTCGGGGGGATACCGCTTCAGCAGCCGGATCCTCATCAGGGCCTTCATCCGCACCCGGCCGTCGTCATAGCGGTACGGGATGTCCGTCTCCGTCACCAGGCAGCGGTAGAGGACGGCGGACACCGGCGCGGCCACGTACAGGAAGACGGTGTCGCCCCTGCGGATGCCGGCGCCCTGCTTCCAGTCGATCTCCTCCTCCCGGGCGAAGGCCGCCTGCACGTCGTAGTACTTCGGGTTGGCGGGGATGATCCACTCCTTCGGCGGGCGGAGCCGCTGCTTCTTCTCCCGGGAGGCCGTGGCGAGGAAGCTCTCCCCCAGCCAGCGGCAGATCTCGTCAAAGGGCACGGTGCCGTCCAGCAGGATGGAGACCCAGCTGCCCCGGGCGATGTGGTACCCCCGGAAAAAGCCCGGCTGCCGGATCAGCATGTCGGCCAGGAGCGGGTCCGGCAGCTTGACGTTGAGAACGTCGACGATACCGCCGCCCTCCGCGCCCAGTTTGCCGCGCGGGATATCCATCACCAGCGCGAACCACTTCCCGTTGTCGGCGTGGCGGAAGACGGCATACCCCGGCCACCGCATCCAGGGATACTCCGGCTCGGTCCTGTACCGGGTTTTGACATGTTCGATGAGCTGCTCTCTCAGAGACATGGGATCAGGTCCTTTGCGAGGTCGGAAAGGGAATTCAGAATTCAGAATTTGGCTTGTGTGCCAGGCAGCGGATGCGGGGACCGCCATTGCCGCTTGGTCCGTTCCTTCAGGGGCAACCGGCATGGCGGCGTAGGAATCCGGAATGCGATCCGCCTGTGGCGGGTGCGGGCCGCAAGCCCTTTCAAGGGGGTCCGGGGGACGCTTTCGGGGACGAAAGCGTCCCCCGGGGTTCCGTATATTCCCCCTTCCCTCGGGAAGGGGCAGGGGGATGGGGCGAAACGGCTTGGAGATCATCTGCTGATACAGTGCACAGGGCGGACTGAACAGTTACGAATGAAGAACGAAGAATGCAGTTTGCGGGACGAAGGGAATTCAGAATTGAAGTTTGTGCGCCAGGCAGCGGATGCGGGGGCGTTGATGTTTGGTTGACTCTTTGGGGCAAACAACCAAACATCCAAACATCCAAACCGCACGGGGACGGACCGCTGCGGCTGCGGTTTGCTTCCCTCTTTCAGGGGCAAACATCCAAACAACCAAACATCCAAACCGCACGGGGACGGATCGCATCTTTGGGAAGGAGCGTGAAGATCCGGATCCCGAATCACGATCTCATTTCCGTCTGTGCGCTGACCGCGTATCTTCTCGCGTTGCGCTCGCGCTTTTCCGTCAGCAGGAGACCCGCGGCGGAGGCGGCCCGGCGGATGCTGAAGGCGATGGTCTTGGGGGTCAGGTCCTCGGTGTTCTCGGGGCGGTCCGCCAGCTCCGCCGCCGTCATGGACCAGGAGGGCATGGCCCGGCAGACCCGCTCCAGCAGGCGGCGCACCTTGACGGGGGCGGTCTCGGTCTGATCCGGGGGGCGAAGGGTGTTCTCCAGCTCCTCCCTGCTGACGGTGCTGATCCCGCTGAACACGGCCCCGGCGTTCTCCGAGAGGGTGATGACCGCCGTGTCGCCGGCGGCGGCGCCGTTGCTCTTGAAGTGCAGGACGCAGCGCTGGTCGGCGGTCCGGGGATGGGGGAAGACCATCAGGGCGGAGCGCACCGCGTTCACAAAGTCCATGCTGCCGCTGACCCGCTGCATGGCGGAGCGGCCCGTCCCCTTGTTCAGGTGGGCGATGAGCAGGGCCGCGCAGCCCGTCTTCTTGCAGACGCGCCGCAGGGATTCCAGCGCCCGGCGCACGTCGGACAGGCTGTTGGCGTCCGCCCCCGCCTGCAGGAAGGCCTGCACCGGATCGATGACGATCAGCTTCGCGCCGCACTCCTCCACCAGCGCCTCCATCTGGGCCTCCTCCGTCATCAGCGGCACGATCATCTCGGGGATCAGCGTGTGGACCCGCTCGGGATGCCTGCAGCCGCAGCCGTCCAGCCGGAAGCGCAGTTCCTCCGGCTCATCCTCGAAGGAGAGGATCAGGGTGTGGGCCCCGTGCACGGGATCGACCGTCAGCTCGCCGGGCATGCCGGAGGGCTGCGCCCCGTCGGCCAGGGCGGCCGCGATCATCAGCGCCAGGGTGGTCTTGCCGCTGCCGCCGTCTCCCGCCGCCAGGTTCAGGTTCCCGGCCCGCAGGTAGGGCTTCCACAGGAAGGCGGGCGGCTGCGCCTGAATGGCGTCGAACCCGCAGGTCCGGATCTTCGGCACCACGGGCGAAAAGGCCGTTCGCGTCTCCGGGCGGTCCGGCGGCGGCTCGAAGTACCGCCCGGCCCCCGGCTCGTCCCAGGGCAGGGGGATATATTCGATTTCCGGCTCTCGTTCTGACATATATGACCTCCTTTACCGAGATAACAGGAACATCTGTTCTTGTTTCGCGGAGATCATACAGGATTCGTCCCGGGGTCTGCAATGAAAAGTCCCGCAAAACCCGCAACAACATTTTGGGGAATTCAGAATGCAGAATTCAGAATTCAGAATTTGGTTACTTTTCCTGAAACGGCGATGGCCGGTTTGTCGTTTGGTCGGTTGGTCGGTTGGTCGGTTGCCCCTGCAAGAGGGAAGCAAACGGCAGCCGCGGCGGTCTGTCGTGCGGTTTGGATGTTTGGTCGTTTGGTCGTTTGGTTGGTTGGATGTTTGCCCCTGAAAGAACAGAGCAAACCGGCAAACCGCCATTACGGCAGAGGGATCCGGAATGCAAGCCGCCTGTGGCGGGTGTGGGCCGCAAACCCTTTCAAGGGGATCCGGGGGACGCTTTCCTGCCGGAAAGCGTCCCCCGGGCTTCCATACATTCCCCCTTCCCTCGGGAAGGGGGCAGGGGGATGGGGCGGCGCGGATTCATCCCTCTTCCCGCGCACCGCCTCTTTCCGCCCTCAGCCAATCCCTGACGACGCGCTTCATCCGCTCCGGGTCATGGTCGAAGTGGTGGGTCTCGCCGGGGAGGATCACCAGGGTGCACCGGGCGTAACGGGCGGCCGCCTTCACGGAATCCTCCGCCGGCACCACGTCGTCCCGATCCCCGTGGAGGAGCAGCACCGGGCCGGGAAAGCGGTCGATCGCCTCCTCCGGACGGATGCCCTGCGCCACCCGGAGGTAGTTCCCGTCCAGGGTCAGGCCCTTGATGACGGGGAGGTCGCCGGGGATGTCCGCCGGGTCGAAGCGGGCGCCCAGCATGTCGCCCTTCCGGGCGCAGTCGGGGATCATGAAGGCCGGCGCCCGGAGGATCAGCCCCCGGACGCGCTCCGGCGCCTCCCCCGCGGCCAGCGCGGCGGCGAGCCCGCCCTGGGAGTGGCCCGCCAGCCAGACCTCCGTAACCCAGTCCTGCGCTTCCGCCCAGCGGACGGCGGCCAGGGCGTTGGAGACCCAGTGGGTCAGGGTGTGGTCCCGGAAGCGGCCGCCGCTCTCGCCGTGGCCGTACATGTCCATGCGCAGCGTGGCAAAGCCCGCTTCCCGCACGGCCTCGCAGAAGGCGATGTTGTGGGGCCTGTCCTTGCTGCTGGTGAAGCCGTGCAGGAAGATCAGCAGCGGCGCGGGCCGGTCCGTCGGCCGCTCCATGACCGCCTGCAGCGGGATCCCCCCGTCCATGATGACCATCGCGTCCAACTCCTCTCCCGGTTCATTCCCTGCCGTCCAGCGGCAGCCGCATGAGGACCAGCTCCTGCCATTTCCCCGGCCGCGGCGAAAAGCCCCTGGGGTTCCGCCCGTACTCCCCGAAGCCCGCGCCGCGGTACAGGGCCAGCGCCCGTTCGTTCTCCGCGACGGCCTCCAGCTCCAGCTGGGCATAGCCCGCCGCCCGGGCGCACTCCGCGCAGGCCTCCGTCAGCGCCCGGCCGATGCCGAGGCCCCACCAGGCCCGCGCCACGCTGATGCCGAAGGAGGCCCGGTGCCGCAGCTTCTCCGCCTTCCCCGCCGCGCCGATGCCCGCGGTCCCGGCGATCACGCCGCCCACGTCGGCCACCAGCTCGATCTCCCGGGGATCCTCCGCCTTCGCCCGGAGGTACGCCCGCTCCTGCTCGAGGGTCGTGGTGATCTCCCCGGGGCGGGTGGTGAGGAAATCCGTCTCCGCGTGGGTCAGGCGGAAGTTGTCCAGCACGGCCTGCGCCTCCTCCGGGCAGGCGCTGCGCAGGGTGCAGGTGCGGCCGTCCTTCAGCCGCACGGTCTTCCGGTATTCCATGGTCATCGCCTCTTTTCCCGCGGTTCTCACCGCCATTGTAGCGCAGCGCGGCGGACCTTGTCAATCGGCGGGAAGTTTATGGAAATGTAGCGGGATGTTCATGGAATCGTCGCGGGAAGCTATTGAAAATGTAATCATACTCATGTATAATCGTAATGATGTGGGCATGCGTTCCCGCTGTCCGTCGGCGTTCCAATTGCATCATCCGTTCCGGAGACGGCAGGAAAGCGCGGGCGGGTCCGTTTGTCCCGGAAAATCGTTTCACAGAACGGGAGGAATCGTCTTGGAGGCTATCATCTACCTTATCGTCATCGCGGCGGTGCTGTACGGCATCTACCTGCTGGTGGTCTATGTGATCCTGCCGGCGATCAGCATCGCGGGCATCGTCGCCGCGGCGGCCGGCGCGGTCATGGCGCTCATCATGTACATACGGGCGGCCATCGAGTGGGCCAATCCCTACGCCCTGGGAAAGAAGACCTGGACCCGGACGTCCGCGGATGTCTACAGGGACAAGCACAGGAACGCCGAGCCCAACGCCAAGCGGCGCAGCTACTTCTTCGGGCCGGGATTCTACTCCCTGTTCAAGACCTGGATCACCGCCTGGAAATACAATTTCGGCATCGTCGTCCGCTACTGGAACTGGGCGCGCCCCCGGATCGACGACATCAAGGACGGCCTCTACTGGGCGGGCATCGCCCTGGGCGTGCTGTTCTGGGTCTCCCTGATCACCCTCAGCGCCTCGGTCCTGGTGGTCGGCTCCGTGGTGAGCGTGGGCATCGGCCTGGTCCACGGCGCCATCATGCTGCTGGTGGCCTCGGTCGTGTATCTGGTGTTCTCCGTCATCTACGGCATCGACTACTTCTATCTGTGGCGCCACGGCGTCAACTCCGAGTGCCCCAACTGCCACCGGCGCTACATCATCCCCCGGTTCCAGTGCTCCAACCCGGACTGCCAGCGCATCCACAAGAAGCTGATCCCCTCTGCCTACGGCATCCTGAAGCGGGAGTGCGTCTGCGGCGCCGTGCTGCCCACCACCTATTTCAACGGCCGCTCGAAGCTGAACAGCTTCTGCCCCTACTGCGAGGATGAGCGCCTGGCCTCCTCCGACTCCCGCCAGTTCAGCGTCAGCCTCATCGGCGGCAGCGCCTCCGGCAAGACGACCATGCTGGCCTCCTATTTCCACCTGCTCCGGGAGCACGTGGCGGACGTGGGCCTGACCGAGACCATCCCCGAGGAGCAGGAGCGCAAGGTGGCCTTCCTGGAGGACGCCTACGCCACCGCCGCCCGCGTCTCCGGCACCACGGTGCAGGACCACACGGATCCCTACACGCTGCTCATCGGCGGACCGCAGCTGTCCTTCAGCCGCCAGTTCAACATCTATGACGTCGCGGGCGAAGTTTTCATCGATCCCTCGCTGAGCGACATCGTCTACGGCTCCGACTTCATCAACAGCGAGACCATCCTGCTGCTGGTGGACCCGCTCTTCAGCCCGGACATCCGCAGGGAGGCCCTGGCGGACGGCCTGGATCCCAGCACGATCTCCCAGGCGGACCCCGCCGAGGTCATCAACAACCTGGCAAACTACATCCGGCAGAACACCCGCAAGAGCGGCGCCAAGATCGAGCGTCCCCTGGCGGTCGTCATCAACAAGACGGATATCCCGGCCGTGGCCGCCCGCATCTCCAACGAGATGATCGAGGAAGAGGCGATGCAGTCCGGCGAGTCGCTGATGGCCCTGCGGAACCGGATGTGCCGCGACTTCCTCGCCGACAACGAGATGCACTCCCTCCTGATGGCGCTGGACGCCAACTTCTCCAAGGTCGCGTTCTTCGTGATCAGCTCCACCGGCGGCGCCGAGGAGGGCAGCTACATCGTCGACAGCCACCTGGAGGAGCCCTTCAACTGGCTGCTCCGCGCCTCCGGCGACACGGAGCTGGCGGACGCCATGGGCGTGGACCGCAGCATCGGCAAGTGATCCCCGCGACCCGTATGATCTCTGATCCGGCGGCATGAGAGCCGGTTGAATCGACAGAGGAGGTGCAACCATGAATTACCCCTGGAGCGACGATGAGCGCACGAGGCCTCAGCCCGGCCAGGCGCCGTCCGGCGCGTGGGGAAGCGGCATGCCCGAGCGCGCCGCCTGGGACAGCGACCCCGCTCCCGCTCCCGCCCCCGCCCCCGCCCGCGGCTGGGACGAGCAGCCCGCACCCGCCCCCGCGCCGGCCCCCGCGCCGGGCGCAGACCTGGCGGGGCTGAACCAGCAGCTCGCCTCGATCTCCTACACCCTGAGCCGGCTGGAGCGGTCCATGCAGCAGGGCGCGGCCCCGAACGACGAGGCCGCCGGCGCGGAAGCCCGCCTGACCGCGGACAAGCTGGACAGGATCCTGGCCAAGCTGGAGGCGGCCGAACAGACGGCCGCGCAGGCCCGGGCCGACCGGGAGGGCATCCGGCAGGCGCTGGAGGTGCAGAAGGGCAAGGCGGAGGAGACCAGCGCGGCGATGGCGGCCCTGACGGCCAGGAGCACCGACGTCCTCCGCAAGAACATGGAGTTTACCAGCGAATCGGCGAGGCGGTGGACCAAGGAGCTGGACAGCTACCGCGAGCTGTTCCGGAACACCATCTATGACGATCTGCTCAAGGAGCTGGCCTCCATCTATGTGAGCGCGCTGAACTACGCGGCCCGGCGCAGCGAGGAGGAGCCCCGGCTGCTGACCCACCTGGACAACAGCGTCCTGAGCCACCTGAAGGATCTGATGGAGGAGTACGGGGTCAGCATCGTCACCACGGAGCCGGGCACGCCCCGCTCCTACAAGCGCACCAAGTCGCGGGGCACGGTCCTCACGGGCGACAAGTCCCTGGACGGCACGGTGGTCCGCTCCTTGGCGCCGGGCTTCATGCGGGGCGAGATCTGCCTGCGGCAGGAGCTGGTCGAGTCCTACGCCTACCGCGAGGGCTATCAGGAGCCCGAACCCGAACCCGCGCCCGAAGCCGAACCCGCGCCCGAACCCGCGCCCGAACCCGCGCCGGTCCCGGACCCCGAGCCCGCCCCCGAAGCGGGCCCCGAAACCTTCCCCGCGCCCCCGCAGGACGAAGCGGCCCAATGAACCGGTCCGGCCTGACGGCATACCCATGTTCCAACTACCACGCATGATACAGGAGGAATCTCTATGGGAACCATTTACGGCATTGACCTGGGCACCACCTACAGCTGCATCGCCAAGATCGATCCGGCCACCATGCAGCCCGTCGTGATCGAAGACAACGCGAACGCCAGCTCGACCCTCCCCTCCGCCGTGGCCTTCCCCATCGACGGGAACGGCACCTATGACGTGGGCTCGGCCGCCAAGGAGTACGCCGCGGAGCATCCGGAGCGCGTCTTCCAGTTCTTCAAGCGCTTCATCGGCCGGAACGACGACCCGGAAAAGCCCCCGTACGAGGTGGACGGCCAGGTCTACGACCCCATCACCCTCTCCGCCATGGTGCTGAAGAAGATCGTGTCCTACGCCCGGGACGGCGGCGAGACGGTGGAGGACGTCATCATCACCGTGCCCGCCTACTTCAGCGTGGAGCAGCGGGAAGCCACCAAGGAAGCGGGCCGCCAGGCCGGGCTGAACGTGCTGGCCACCATCAACGAGCCCACCGCGGCCTCCCTGGCCTATGCCCAGGGCAAGCTGGACGAGGACCGGCTGATCCTGGTGTACGACCTGGGCGGCGGCACCTTCGACGTCACCCTGCTGCAGCTGACCTCCAAGGGCAACGGCGCCTACGACGCGAAGGTCATCCTCACGGACGGCAACTTCAAGCTGGGCGGCTGCGACTGGGACGAGCAGATGATCACGATCCTGCGGAACAAGTTCGCCGAAGAGCAGAGCATCTCGGTGGATGAGATCCCGCCCGAGGACGACGCCGAGATCCGCGCCTCCGCCGAGCGGATCAAGCAGGCCCTGACCCTGAAGCCCGCCGCAAAGGCCAACTTCAGCGGCACCCGTTTCGAAGTGACCCTGGAAGAGTTCAACGAAGCCACGGTCGAGCTGCTGGACCAGACCCGCTTCCTGGTGGAGAGCCTGCTGGAGAAAGCCGCCGAGATGGGCTACCCGGAAGACAGCATCACCGACGTGCTGATGGTGGGCGGCTCCACCCGCATGAAGCAGGTGGAGAACTGGCTGAAGGAACGCTTTGAGAGCTCGGGGACGGAGCGCGTGCGCTTCTTCGAGCCGGACAAGGCCGTGGCCAAGGGCGCGGCGGTGGCAGGCCCCATCCTGGCGGGCGGCGTCAATCCCTTCGACGACATCATCACCCAGCTGGGTCTGGGGAAGAACGAGAAGGTGAAGGTCGAGCGCACCGACTCGGGCGACGTGAAGGTCACCAACAGCGAGGGCCAGTCCGTGACCGTCTCCCAGGAAGACGCGGCCGACATGTTCGGCAGCGACCTCCCCGCGGCCGGCAAGACCATGGAGTTCGTGGTGCCCGACACCACCTCCGCCGCCGAGAGCCGGATCTTCGACGTGGCGCCCAGCACCTTCGGCCTGATCGTGAACAACCAGCGGGAAGGCTACTTCGTGGACAACGTGATCCCCAAGAGCACCCCCACCCCCGTGGAGGAGAGCCGCTCCTACGTCACCCCGCCCCGGACGCCCGTCAATTACGACTCCCTGCGGCTCCCCGTGGTCCAGAGCGAGTCCCTGGCGGAGAAGGACCTGTGCAAGCGGGTCGGCGACGACTACGAGTTCACCGACTTCAGCCTGCAGCAGAAGATCCTGGGCAGCATGGTCATCCCCGTTCCCATGTCCCTGCCCAGCGGCAGCGAGGTGCAGGTGAAGATCACCTTCGACCAGCTGGCCAACCTCCACGTCTGGCTCTATATCCCCTCCATCGACCTGACCCAGGAGCTGGACCTGAACCTGGGCATCTCCGATGAGCAGAAGCAGGAGATCCGCGACCAGCTCAGCGGCCTGACCCAGATCGACATCAACTGAGTTCCGTCCCGCCTGCCCGGGCAGCCCCCGGGCAGGTGGGATTATTGTGGCTACAAGAAATGACCGCACCCGGCGGCGGCGCGCCGCGCCCGGGGCCGGATGCGGCAAGGAGGCAGGCAGATGGGCATCAGGGTCGGCATCGATCTGGGCACCACCTATTCGGCCGTGTCATGGATCAACCCCAAAACGCAGCAGCCGGAGATGATCTGCAGCGACGCGCACAGCGATCTGATGATCACGCCCTCGGAGGTCTGGTTCCGCCCGGACGGCAGCGTCCTGTGCGGCGCCGACGCCAAGGAGGCCTTCGAGAACGGGGAGGTCGGCGTCGCCAACACCTTCAAGCGCTTCATGGGGACCTCCGGGCCCTGCTTCTACACGGCGGACGGGGAGGGGAAGACCGCGGAGGAGCTCTCGGCCATCCTCCTGCGCCACCTGAAGGAGCAGGCGGAGCGGCACATCGGCCAGCCCATCGACGGGGCGGTGATCACCGTGCCCGCCTACTTCGAGGACGAGCCCCGGGCCAGCACCCGCAGCGCCGCCGAACAGGCCGGCCTCCATGTGATCGACATCATCAGCGAGCCCACGGCCGCCGCGCTGAATTACGGCATGGGGCACTGGCGCGAGAACGCCCTGATCCTGGTGTACGACCTGGGTGGCGGCACCTTCGACGTGACGCTGGTGGCCATGGGAAAGGACAGGAACCTGATCACCATGGGCACCATGGGCGATCACCGGCGGGGCGGCCGGGACTGGGACAAGGCCCTGGCGGACCTGATCGTGCGCAAGCTCCGGGACGAGCTGGGCCTGTCCGTCGAGGACGACCTGGAGGTCATGAACGAGCTGACGGCGGGCGCGGAGGAATGGAAGCAGAAGCTGACCAAGAGCCCCTCCGTCCGCGTGCGGGTGCCCGGCATGGGCGCCGCCTCCGTCACCGTCACCCGGGAGGAGTTCGACGAGGCCACCGAGGACCTGCTGGAGCAGACCGGCAGCCTGTGCGACCACCTGCTGGAGGAGCTGCACGTTTCCTGGGGGCAGGTGACGGACGTGCTGCTGGTGGGCGGCTCCACCCGCATGCCCCAGGTCAGCCGTTTCCTGACGGAGCGCTTGCGGGGCAGGCAGCCCATCGCCCACGTGAACCCGGACCAGGCCGTGGCCATGGGCGCGGCCATCTGCGCCAACATCGCCCGCAAGGCCGACCTGGTGGCCTTTACCCCCGGCGGCGACGCGAAGGAGGAGGTGCGCAGGCGCAGCGCCTCCCTGCTGCAGCAGACCAGCACGTCGGTGGTCAGGCCCAGCCAGACCATCGAGCTCTCCAGCATCCGCTTCCAGGACGCCGTGGCCCACGCCATGGGCATCGTGCTGGTCAACGCCGAGGAGACGGCCTACGTCAACGAGACCATCATCCCGGCCAACGCGCCGGTCCCGTGCAAGTATTCCCGGGCCACGCTGTTCGACTCCCGCGCCGGCGAGATGGAGATCTATGTGCTGCAGGGGAGCGGGCCCATCGACTGCTGCACCGTCAGCGCCAAGTATGTGGCCAGCGGCATCACCAGGACGCGGGATCCCCTCTGCACGATGCACGTGCAGTACAGCTACGACGCGGGCCACATGATCCACGTGCAGGTCCGCCAGGACGACGGCACGGAGGATCTCCCGCTGCGGAAGGAGCCCTTCACGCAGGAGGACATCGCCCGCTTCATGCTGCCCTACGAAAAGCCGAAGGCCCCGCCCGCCTCCGAGGCCATGGCCATCGTGATGGCCATCGACGTCTCGGGCTCCATGGACGGCTCGCCGATCCGCCTCGCGAAGGAGGCCATGGAGAAGTTCACCTATGACTTCGAGGGGATGAACGTGGCCATGGGCGTGCTGATGGTCAGCAACCGGTGCGCCTGGACCTGCCGGCCGACGCAGGATCTGGAGAAGGTGCGCGCCGGCATCCGGAAGGTCCGCGTCGGCGCGACGGGCGGCGGCAACACCGACAACCCCTTCCGCGACATCCTGGCCGAGCTGAGGCACAGGAGGGGGCCGAAATACGCCATCGTGCTGGCGGACGGCGCGTGGCTCTACCAGAGCAAGGCCATCGAGGACGCCCGCAAGTGCCACGCCGCGAAGATCGACGTGATCGGCATGGGCTTCGGCGACGCGGACGAGGCCTTCATGCGGGCGATCTCCACCGTGGACACGGTGATGACCACGGACGCCCAGCTGGGGCTCTCCTTCGGCAAGATCGCCCGGAGCCTCGGCGCCGGCAGCGGCGCGGCCCTCAGCACCGCCCGGGGCGGCCTGTTCCAGCGGAAGAAGCAGGACGCCGCGCCCAAGGCCCGCAGCTGGGAGACGGTCATGGAACTGGACAAAGGAGGCTGAGGCTGAATGGCTTATCTGCCCTACAACTTCTATGATGAGCTGGGACTGGATCCCTCCAAAAAGCTCAGCAAGGCCGTGATGGCCGACGCGGTCGAGCAGTGGAAGACCAGGATCAACGCGCAGCTCAGGGACCAGAGCAAGGCCGCCCTCGTGCGGGACAAGTTCAACGCGATCCGGTCCCAGATCGAGATCTTCCCCGAGGACACGGCCATGCAGGACGCGCACAAGCGGGATTTTGAGGAGCGCCACCTGCAGGAGGTCACCCAGCTGGCCGAGTTCATGAAGAAGCTCAGCGGCGCGAAGGACAGCGCCGTCATCGCCCGGGCCGCCGTCCGAAGGATCGCGCAGCAGTCGAAGCTGCAGCCGGCCAAGGTGAACGACGCCTTCAAGCGCGCCGGCTTCACCGTGACCGAACCGCCGAAGGCCGCGCCCCGGCTGCCCAAGCGCGAGGACCTTCTCGCCATCGCCCACGCCGTCAGGGAGCTGCAGGACAAGCAGAGTGCCATGGCCAGCGCCATCCCCGCGGAGATCAGCCGGGTGACCAACCTGTATGAGTTCCTGGAGGTGCTCACGCATTTCGAGGCCACGGGGCTGACCCAGCTGGCCGCCGACGCGAACGCCTTCTCCAGGATGGATCACAAGGCGCTGGCGGGCGTCTTCGACACCATCGGCAAGAAGTACAGCACGGGCACCACCTTCCAGGTGCACATGCGCGACATCTCCGGCAAGGCCAAGCAGTTCTTCAAGACCCCCGAGGGCAAGGCCAGCTACGACCTGCAGATCCAGCTGGACCGCAGCGAGCTGAAGGACGCCATGCAGGTCCTGGGCCGGCTGCCGGAGGCGCTGAAGTTCGACACCACCTTCGCCAAGCCCTGGATCGAGCGCCTGCAGCAGGTCCTCCGCATCGGCGAGGACGACGCCTACGCGGTTTACAACGAGCTCTGCGGCGGCAATGAGGCCGCCTTCATCGAGAAGGAAGACCAGCAGATCGTCATCTTCTGCGGCGCCTGCGGGCGGCGGCACGCCTTTGCCAGCCTCGCCGAGGCCCGCCGCTCGAAGTGCGACGCGTGCCAGACCGCGCTGTACGAGAAGTGCCCGGGCTGCGGGATCGACGTCCTGAACGGCACCACCTACTGCCCCGCCTGCCACTATTACATCCCCGGCAAGCGCATTTTCGAGAACGCCCTCAAGGCTTTCAGGGATGCCTGCAGGGCGACGGACGTGGCGGAGGCGAAGCGGCAGCTGGCCCTGCTCAAGGAGAACAAGCCGCAGAACGTGTCCATCGACGCCCAGGAGGCCGAGTACAAAAAGCTGTACGAGACCATCACCGCCAGCATCGCCGCGATCGACGCGCTGATCCTCGAGAACAAGCTGACCGAGGCGGCGCAGCAGATCTCGGCCCTGAAGCAGAAGGCGCCGGACGTGGACCTGGCCCCGCAGGAGCAGAAGCTCGCGCGGCAGAAGAAGATCCTGGACGAGAACCGGCAGCGCTTCGAGGCGCGGATGCGGGAGATCCGGGCGATGCCCAATGCCCGGGATCGGGTGCGGGCCTGCTTCAGCCTGCTGCAGCAGGATCCCGGCTACAAGCCCGCCCTGGACGAGCTCCGAAGCCCTGCCCTGCGGCCCCAGCCCGTCAGCGCCGTGAGCTGCGTGCTGAACAGCGGGAGCGCCAGCATCGCCTGGCAGGCCAACTCCCTCAACGATTTCGTCACCTACACGGTCACGCGGACGGAGGGCGGGATCGTCCCGCAGAGCCCGGACGGCGGAACGATCGTCGCGAAGGGGCTCACCACCACCGCCGCCACGGATCCGAACGTCCCCGTCGGCAAGATCGTCTGCTATTACGTGTTCGCCGTGCGGGAGAAGGTCGACGTCTTCTCCCAGGCCGCGGGGCTGGCCAAGGCGGTGGCCCGGCTGCCCGGCGTCACGGGGCTGACGAGCCAGGTCTCCGGGAAAGAGTGCATGCTGACCTGGAAACTGCCCGCCGGCTGCCACGGCGTCAGGATCGAGCGCAAGGGCGGGAACCGGGACTGGGCCGTGGTGAACCAGCGGGTCGCGGGCTCCTCCTGGACGGACACCCAGCTGGAGGTCGGGGTGCAGTACGATTACCGCTGCACCGCGCTGTGGCTCCTGGGCGGATCCGTGGCTGCCTCCACGGAAACGGCCACCGTCACGGTCACGCTGACGAAGCGCCCGGATCCCGTCACCCTGAAGCTGAAGCAGCAGGGCACGGACGGCCTGTGTGAGCTGTCCTGGCACGCCTCCGGCAGCGGACCGCTGGAGATCTGGGACATCCCCGCCTCGTACACCGTCCGCCCGGGCTCCGAGATGCCCGCCGCCCAGCTGCAGACCATGGGCGCGTGCGTCTGGTCGGGCCTCATATCCCAGGGCCAGACCACGGTCAACGTGGGCCGGGACCGTACCACGCAGCTGGTGGCCGTCTGCCCCTACAGCGGCAACTGCGTCATGGGCGACGCGCTCCAGGTCTCCACGGTGGGCTCGCTGGAGGTCGATACCGACGGCATCCGGGTCAAGGACGGCAGCGCGGAGATCCCCGTGCGGGCCACGCAGCGGACGAAGCGGATCGAGATCTATCTGGACAACGGCGACAAGCCGCTGGTGACCGTCGCCGGCACCGGCCGGGACGGCGTGGTCAGGATCCAGGTGCCCGGCCTCCCGCAGAAGCTGTGCGAGCTGACCGTTTCCGGCGCCACGACCGAGGGCGGGCGCTTCGCCCCCACCCGCATCAAGGTGGACAACATGCCCAAGGTGCAGGCCGTCTACCTGCTGGAGTGGATCCGGGCGCGGCTGAGCCGCAAGCTCAACGGCCTGAACGTCCGCATCAGCACCGCGAACGGCGACAGCCTCCCCCACTGCTACCTGTGCTGCAGAAAGGGAAACCCGATCGGCGCGATCGCCCCGACCGCGACCGTGTACGATCCGGCCACCATGACGGCGGTCGCGGAGATCCCCCCGCGGAACGGGAAGGAAGCTGTCGTCGCCGTCGACGGCAGGATGGTGGAGCAGATGCCGCCCAACACGCGCCTCAAACTGCTGCTGGCCCCCGACGCCGCGGATCGATTCGAACCGCTGAAGACCCGCGACGCCAACGCGCTCACCAAGCCGGTGTGACCCCGGCCACAACGAATATGGGAGGATTGAACCATGCCCGCAGGCCATGATCTCGTATGCCCCTTCTGCCTCAACCGTCTCTCGTCGCTCCAGCTGGTCCGCGCCTGCTCGGTGAACCCCGAGCACAGGAAGGACACCAAGGGGTTCCGCGCCAAGCTGAACCTCTTCGGCGACCGCTGCGGCGCCTCCGGATGCCCGGGCCGCTACACCCGGATCCTCTGCCCCCGCTGCGAGGAGGAACTGCCCGGCAACATCACGCAGTATGACGGCTACACGCGGCTGGCGATCACCGCGCCCTCCGGCGGCGGCAAGACGGTGCTGATCACCACCATGCTGCACGAGCTGTTCAGCCACTCGTCCCAGCTGGGGCTGAACATCGGCGCCATGGACCGCAAGACCTCGGCCTATTACCGCGCGCGCTTCACGGAGCTCTATGACAAGCTCACCGCCCCATTCGGCACGGTGAAGGGCGTCTGCGTGCCCATGCAGTACTATGTGCAGAACACCCGCAAGGGCACGGCCACCCGGACCCCCACCTACTCCCTGACGATCTTTGACGGCGCGGGCGAGGATCAGGAGAACCCGTCCGACACCGAGACCCGCTACATCGCGGAAGCCAAGATGCTGATCCTGCTGATCGACCCCCTGAAGCTCTACGGCCTGCGGCGGGAGATGACGGACGACGAGATCGCCAAGGGCGGCGGGGACGCGGACCGGGACGTGGTGGACGAGCGCTATACCCAGGACTTCATCGACCAGCTGGTCAGCTACATCCGCATCGCCACCAAGCTCACCGTGCACCAGAAGCTGAAGATCCCCGTGGCGGTCGTCATGTGCAAGATGGACCTGCTGCGGCGCTTCTTCCCGGAGGACGCGGTGACCTTCAATCCGCCGGACATGACCTTCGGCACCTTCGACGAGATGGATTCCCAGCAGGTCCACACGGAGATCGACGCCCTGATCAGCGAGTACTGCCCCTCCCTGAACGTGGGCCTCAACGCCGTCTTCCAGAAGTGGCGCTATTTCGGCGTCTCCAGCTACGGCGTGCAGCCCCTCGGCCCCAAGCAGCTGGCCGAGGATCCCAAGCCCCTGCGGGTGATGGACCCCCTCATGTGGAACATGAGCGTTTCCGGCATCCTCTGATCACGCCTCCCGCCGGCATGAGCCGGTTCCTGTCGACCGCGCAACGCAAAGAAAGAGGGACATGACATGGAAAAGACATTCGGTGAGATGGTATACACCCGGTGCGGCCCGGGCTACACCATCCGCGGAGAAGCGCTTCCGCAGAACAACGGCTACGCGGTTTTCAGCATCTCCAGGGGGCTGTTCGACCGGCTCTCGGACGGGGACGCCAAATTCGCGGACAACGTGATCGCCAAGCAGTTCGTGTGGGCGCTGGGCTGCCCCGAGAAGTACAGCTGCTCCTGGCTGCGGCTGCCCAAGGACGGCAGAGCGGTGTTCACCGACCTGTATGCCTATACCGAGGAGGATCAGGCCAACAGCAGCAAGACCTCCAACACCCGCGGCTCCCATGTGGCCCAGATGCTGGTGGCGGACGGCATGGACCGCTACCCCTTTGAGCTGATGGGCTCGCCCTGGTTCGAGCCCCGGCAGAAGTCCTCCACGGACATCTTCTATCCCGACGCCTGCACGCCGCGGCCGGATCCCATCCCCCAGAGCAGCGTGCCCTCGGGTCCCGTGACGGCGGCGGCGGCCCGGGCCTTTGCGGCGGGCCGGATGCACCTTGTCCAGGCCGGCGTCGTGTGGCTTATGCAGCAGATGCGGAAGAGCCCGGAGGAGCGCAAGCCCCTGCTGATCCTGGACACGGAGAGCAACATCCGCCTCTGGATCGCGGCCATCACGAGCTGCTTCCCCGTCAGCCTGGCCTGCGGGCTGACCTTCCACACCATGCGCGAGGGGCTGTCGCACCCCGCCAAGGCGGGGTTCTATGCCGTCAGCCGCGCCTCCGGCGAGTACATGGCCGGCTTCGACATCCAGAACGAGAACCAGGTGGTACACCCGCTGGCCGTCATGCTGGGCTGCTCCGTGAACGAGACCGACTCCGCGAGCCGGGTGGCGGCTATGCCGGAGTCCAGCGGCTATTGCGTGCTCAACGGCCGCGACGGCACGATCCGTCCCCAGCCGGACGAGAAGCTGATGCGGACCGCCTTCGTCGCGCACATCGCCTCCGATCCCGCCCGGCACGACGCCAACGCCGCTGCGCTGAACACCCTGCAGGGGCTGACGTTCCTGCAGGACATCCCCGCCTTCTATGATCATGTGGACATGATCCGGAGCGGGGGCGGCAGCGACGCCGAGCGTCTGGCGGCGGTCCTGCGGGAGCTCCAGCCCTACGCGGGGGAGCAGACCGCCTGCGTCAGCGAGCTGATGAACCGGCTCATCTACGGCGGCGAATACGGCGGACGCTTCATCCGCCAGGACGCCCTCAAGGGCTATCCCCTGCTGGTGGAGCTGACCCGCATGTCCGAGAAGCTGCCCGCCTATGCGCGGAGCTGCAAGGCGATGATGACGGACGTGTGCCGGCAGACCATCGCCGGCCCGGGCACCCTGAGCGCCGGCCTCGCGCCGCTGTGGGGCATCGCGGCGAAGGACCGCTCCCTGGCCGAGACGATCGCCGTCAAGCTCGTGGCGGAGGAGGACTTCGCCTGCGTGAATCCCGACGAGGTGGCGACGGCGGACGAGAAGGCGGTCAGCGTCCTGCTGGATCTGCAGGCGATCTGCGTGGCGCGTGACAGCGCCCGCACCTGGGACGACTGCCTGCATCACCCGACGCCCGCCTTCAAGGCCATCATCCTCCGCAGCCTGAACTCCGAAATGCTCCGGAGCCGGATGCTGAAAGTCCTGTCCACCGAGCCCGCGGCCCTGGACGCCTATGTCGCCGGCGGCGCGGTCTCGCTGGGCGAGAGCAAGCGCAACGGGTGGTGGGAAGCCGTCATCGCCGCCGGATACCCGGCAGACTCGCTGCTCCGGCTGATCCACAGGAGCTTCACCGTGGGCGACGCGGAGACTGTCCTCGTCGGCATGATCAAAAAGGAAGGGTACGGCGAGAAGGTCCGGTCCCTGTACGCCAAATACCTGATGTCGCAGCCCAACGCCGGTACGGCCTATGCCCGGGCGGCGCTGAATTCCGTCCTGCGGGGGCCGATCGCGGGCAGGAGGGACGCGCTGAAGAAGCTGCTGGACGACGCCGGCCGCGACGCGAACACGGGCCTGCGGGACCGCCTGTGCGCGGAGATCGACAGCCAGATCACCCTGAGCGAGGCCGAGATGAACGAGGCGCTCAGCGCCTGCCTGCTGGACGACGCCCGCTGCCCGGCGGCCAACGCCGTCGCCTACCGCTTCCTGGACGGCCTGAAGAAGAAGTCCGGCGGCGCGCTGAAGATCTTCCGGGGCGCCGGTCAGGACGACCAGCTGGTGAAGCAGTGGGAGAAGGGCAGCCCGGGCTTCGCCCCCGTCAGGATCAGCCAGGACCTGGCCGGATCGGGGCTGGGCAAAGCGCTGCTCCAGCGCCTGGCGGACGCCAGCGGGGAGCCGGCGGCCCATCTGCTGGCCTGCTGCGGGTTCTCCTTCGCCAATCCCGAGCACGAGAAGAGCTGGATGAAGGCCTGCGCCGCCCTGACGGTGGAATCCGACGCCGTGGGGACCCTGTGCCAGCTGTACACCGTCGCGAAGGCCCCGGGCCGCAAGGGCGACGGGAACCTGGCCGCGCCGCTGCGGGGCATCGTCACCGCCCTGGGGCCGCAGAAGACGGCCGAGCGGATCCAGGCGGGCATGACCGCCTGCGAGAAGGTGCTGGCCCAGGACAAGAAGACGGCCTCCCGCGCGTCGCGCCTGGTGAGCGCCTGCGAGCAGAAATGCGGCGCGGAAGCGGCCGCCCAGCTGAAAGTGCTCCTGGACGGCGCCGTCATCACGTATGAAAAGAACCACCAGAACGATCGCGGCGGTCTCTTCGGGTTCCTCCGCAGAAAGTGACGAGGTGACGCGGCGTGAGCATCGACTGGGATTCCTACAAGAGCCAGATCCGCGACAGCTACGTCGGTGAGGACGGGCGCGGATATCAGGACCTGAACGACAGGGAGAGAAGCGCCTTCGACAGCATCCTGGACAGCCGCATCGAGGCGCGCAGGAAAGAGCTGGAGGGCGACGACGGGGGCGAAGGCACGGATCCGGTCTCCGGAAGGGGATCCAGGGGCATGGGAAAGGGCGGAGGCTCCGATCCCGGCGACGGGTCCGACCGGTATGACCGGGAAGACCGGGACGACCGGTATGACGGATACGGCCGGGGCGACGGGTACGACCGGTATGACGGATACGGCCGGGACGGCGGGTACGACCGGTATGACGGGTACGGCGACGCCGACGGCCCCGATTACGACGCAGGAGAAGACATGGAGCGGTCCGAGGGAAGGCACCGCTGAGAAGGAGGCCCATCATGGCGGGACGGGATTACGAGGCCATGCGGAACACATGGCACCAGCAGACATTCAACGGCCGGCCCTACGACGAACTCTCCGACGAGGAGAAGGCCGCCGTCGACAAATACTTCGACGACCGCGTCGCGAAGGAAAAGCAGGAACTGCAGGATTACATGGACGACAAGCACAAGACCGTGACCATGGGCGGAAAGCACTACGACGAGCTGAACGACAAACAGAAGGCGGACTTCGACAAAGCCGTCGAGGAGAGCTTCTGGGAGAAGAAGGACAGCGAAGGCAGCAGCGATGCCCAGGACGCGGACGACGCCGCGGATGACGCGGACGTGGAAAGCGAACAGGACATGGAGCGGGAGCGCGGCCGGGACCGCGACGACGAAGAGGAAGACATTGAGCGCTGACGCGCCGGAATGCCCTTTCACAGGAGGACAGGCATATGTCGATTGCTGATCGGAAACCGTCGGGCTCGTCCGGAGCCGGCGCGGGAAACGGGTCGGGAAACACTTCCGTACGCCCGGTCGGCGGAGGCGCGCCGGGGGCGAGCCGCGCCGATTCCAAAGCCATGCGGAGCGCGCAGAAACAGCTGATGAGCCCCGAGAAGGTCCAGGAACTCAGCGACAACATCCGCACGCTGAATTTCTTTGTCGACCACGGCTATCTCCAGCGCCTTTCCGACAGCGACGTGCTTCCCCTGCGGGACCCGATCCCCCGGGACGGCATCGCGCTCCTGCGCCTGAGCAAGCTGGTCACCGCCGAGGGCGAGGACTGGTTCGAGAAGCTCATCAGCATGTACGCGGCCATGTATCACAGCGACTGCCCCATGGGCATCATCGTGCAGTCCATGCACGGGCGGATGTCCTTCTATCTGTTTGTGAACAAGGCCATCGTCGGGGACGGATCGCCGGGCACGAACCAGACCTATGCCAACCATCTCCGCCACCTGATGAAGGGCATCCTGCCGGGCACGGATATCGAACTGGTCAGCCGCGACGAGCGGGACAAGCTGCTGGACAAGCTGCGGGACATCGGGTACGGCGGCCGCAAATTCGTCGCCAGCGTCAGCTCGGTCCCCAGCCGGCGCAAGCGGGAGGCGGACAACACCCAGCTGAAGATCAGCTCCCAGGGCATCGAAAAGCTGATGGACTCCATGGATGAGCAGAACTTCACCCTGATCCTGATGGCCAACCCCGTCTCCCAGGCGGAGATCGACCGCAGCCGCGAGGGCCTCGAATCCATGTACACCATGCTCTCGCCCTTCGCCAAGGAGCAGGTCAGCTATTCCGAGGGCGAGTCCGACAGCACGGCCATCTCCCTGACGGACAGCATGTCCGAGTCCATCAGCGACACCATCAACCACTCCTACGGCACCAGCATCAACGTGTCGAAATCCACCAGCAAGGGCAAGAACAAGGGCCGGTCACGGCAGGGCATCTTCGGCTTCGGGTTCAACAGCGGCTCCTGCTGGAATACCGGGACCTCCGATTCCACCGGCACCAACACGGGCGGAGGGGACAGCCACGGGACCTCCACCCAGACCGGTTCCTCCACGGGCCGGTCCGATACGCGGGGCACCAGCACCAACCGGTCCCTGACCCTGACCCGGGACATCAAGGCCGTGAGCGGCTGCCTGGAAAGGCTGGAGCTGGAGATCAACCGGATCAACGCCAACCGCTCCTTCGGCATGTGGAACTGCGCCGCCTATGTGATCTCGGACGACGAGGACACGGCGGCCCTGACCGCCGACAGCCTGCTGGCCCTGCTGGGCGGCGACGAGCAGTACGGGGGCGGCTTCGTCAACACCTGGAGCTATGCAGCCGACCAGATCCGGGCGGCCAGCAACAAGGAGAACCGGGTGACGTCCATCCTGTCCTACCTATCCGGGCTGGAGCATCCGGTCTTTGTGCAGGAAGCCCAGGGAAACACGCTGACGGCCACCGTCACGCCCGCCGTCATGGCCAGCGGACGGGATCTGCCCGTGTTCCTGAGCCTCCCCCAGCACTCCGTCAACGGGGTGGAAGTGATGGCCATGGCGGAGTTCGGCCGCAACTTCCCCGCCGGCTTCAATCCGGACAAGGCCATCTCCTTCGGGCGGCTCTGGCACATGGGCAACTTTGTGCAGACCGAGATCCGGATGGACCTGAACAAGTTCGCCTCCCACTGCTTCATCTGCGGCGCGTCCGGTTCCGGCAAGAGCAACGCCACCTATCACCTGCTGCGGAACTTCAGCGGCAACAATGTGAAGTTCCTGGTGGTGGAGCCGGCCAAGGGCGAATACAAGACCGTGTTCGCGAACATGGACGACACCCAGGTGTTCACCTGCATGCCCGACCGGTACCGGATGCTGTACATCAACCCCTTCCAGTTCAACCCGCAGCGGGTGACCGTGATGGAGCACATGGCCCGGATCAACGCCGTGCTCCAGTCCTGCTGGCCGCTGTACGGGCCCATGCCCGGCATGCTGAAGGACGCGGTGGAACGGGCCTATCTCCGCTGCGGATGGGACCTGCAGCTCAACCGCCGGGTCATCCGCCGGGGGCAGGAGTTCCCCACCATGGCCGACCTGCTGATCACCATCGAGGACATCATCCGGAATTCCCCCTACCCCGCCAACACCAAGGGCGATTACCGCGGCGCCCTCGGCATGCGCATCCGGTCGCTGCTCACGGGCTTTGAGGGCGCGCTGTTCGGCAGCGCCCGGGGCCTGACGGACGAGGAACTGTTCGAGCACAACGCGATCGTGGACCTGAGCGCCCTGGGCAACGCGGAGACCCGGAGCCTGGTGATGGGCATCCTGATCACCCGCCTGTCGGAATACCGCAAGGGCACCTACAGCGGCAACCAGCTGCGGCACGTGACCGTGCTGGAGGAGGCCCACAACATCTTCAAACGCTGCAGCCACGAGCAGAGCGCGGACTCCGGCAATGTGCAGGGAGCCGCCGTGGGGCTGCTGGTGGACAGCGTGGCGGAGATGCGGTCCTCCGGCGAAGGCTTTCTGATCATCGACCAGTCGCCCGGATCGGTGGACCTGGCCGCCATCAAGAACACGGCCATCAAGATCGCCATGCGCCTGCCGGAGGAGGAGGACTGCAAGACCATCGCCAACGCCCTCAGCCTGACCCCCGAGCAGATGCGGGAGCTGAGCCGGCTGCCGGTGGGCGTCGCGGCCATCTTCCACGACGGGTGGCACGAGACCGTGCTGGGCAAGCTGGGCCAGGCGTGGCACGAGATCAAGGAAGTGCGGAAGTGGGCGGAGCAGCCCGGGGAGAGCAACGCGGCGCACATCGTCTGGGCCAAGAGCGCCATCGTCCAGTGGTACGCCTCCAGGCTGGGCGAGCAGTGCGTGGACGAATTCGCCAGCTCGGTGAGCCTGAACAGCTTCATCGCCCAGCTGAACACCCTGCGGAGCGACAAGCGGCTGAACATCAACGATCCCAACTGGGCCGATCTCGTCCGGCAGGCGGGCAACATCCTGAGCGCCATCCAGCAGAGCGGCCTGGATCTGAACGGCGAGAAGGCCTATCAGGACCCGGGGCTGCTGGGGATCCTCGGCCGGGAGATCCGCCGGTACATGCAGCTCGACGGCGCCTTCATGCTGGAGCCGCTCTCCGCGCCGAGCAAGGAGGACGCGGGGATGGACGGCGTCTTCTCCTCCAGGCGGATCCTGCAGGTGCGGAGATGGTACGACCGGTTCACCCGGCTCCTGTCGGAATACATCGTCTTCCCGGTGGTCTTTTCGGAACGGTTCCGCACGGCGCCCCAGTGGAGCATGGAGCAGACCGCGAAGGGCCAGTGCGAATACCTGGACGAGGCCAGGCGCTGCATCGTGAAGAGCTACAGCGACGAGATCCGCTCCCAGCCCGGCGGGGACGAGCGCTACTGGCAAGCTGACATGATCCTGTTGTCCTTCGGATACTCGAACAGAAAGAAGGCGAGCCGATGAGCGAAAACGAAAACAAGGAAAGCTCCTATGAATCGGATCAGACGGAAAACCAGGAACACTTCAACGAGGACGGTTTGCTGAAGGCCCGGGAGAAATACGAGGTCAACGGCTACAACTACGAGACCGACAGCAAGGGCCGGATCAAGCACTGCGAGGGGGATCTCCGACTGGAGGACGCGCCCCGGAACCTGCAGGCCCAGGCCGAGGCCGGCGGCGAGGACCGGCGGCGCGGCGCCGAGATGGACCTGGACGAGGACGACGTGGACGACGGCGGCCACCTGATCGCCACAAGGTTCGGGGGCTCCGGCGAGCTGGACAACATCGTCGCCATGAACCGGAACCTGAACCGGGGCGAATACAAGCACATGGAGAACGACTGGGCGAATACGCTCTCCGAGAAGAACGAGAAGGGCGAAGCGGCAAACAATGTGCATGTGGACATCAACTGCCGCTATTCCGGGGATTCCCAGCGCCCGGACTCCATCACGGTTCGTTATCAGTACATAGACCGGGAGACGAACGAAACCTACTACGAGAACACCGAGCGGTTCAAGAATGAGCCGATCGGCAGGCGATAAGCATGGGAGGACAATAACGATGGATCATGATGCCTATGACTGGTTCAAAACCGGCATGGCCAGGATCGGACAGTCCGCCGCCCGGATGATGCCGGCCGGATGGACGGACCTGGCGGTCACCGTGCTCGTGCCCGACGAGGGGCTGAAGGTGTTCCTCCTCTTCTACACGGACAAAAGCGGGACCGGCTGGCGGAACCTGCAGGAGGTGCTCCGGACGAACGAGGACCTGGAGGACGCGTATTTCGACTTCAAGGATGTCATCGCCGATTTCCGCGAGCTGTGCGTGAGCGAGGAACAGGGATGGACCAAACTCACCTACCGCCTGAGCGCGACGGGCCACTTCGACTGCGATCTGGACGACAAGCCTCTCAGCTCCGTCAATTCGGCGATGATCAAGGAAGAAACGGCCAGGATAACGAAGCGGAGGAGCTGATGCGGATTGGTGAATCCCGTTGAACTGATGGTCAATTCCCTGCGGGAACGCAGCCCGCAGGTGGTGTACAAGGGGCCTCCGCCCCGGGTCGTGGTGCATTCCGCCCTGCGCAAAGATCCCCGGCTGACGGGAACGGTGGCCGGGTTCGACGTGAACGTGGTGCAGAAGGCCAAGCACATGATCCTGCCGAGCACCTACGCGGTCACCCTCCGCTACACCGATCACCTGCCGCCCTACGACGAGATCGTGCTGGACGACGGGACCTGGACCCTGTCCAAAGCGTGGGAGGGCGGACAGTACAGCGAGCGCTACGGGGTCGTCACCCAGGCCGACGCGAAGGCCTTCGCCCAGCGGCTGCAGGACGACAGCGAGCGCTTCCGGTCGGTGTGCCCCCAGCTGAAGGACTGCAGATACACCCCCATCGGGCGGCGCACGGAGGGGCATCACCTGTTCCTGATCGAGTGCGTGTTCACCACGGGGCTGCGGCAGATCGCGATGCAGTCCAAATCGGCGGGCGACATGCTGGACCAGGTCATGCTGCGCCAGCTGGCGGAGAAGTCCGGCTTCATCGCCCACGCCCCGGCGTTCTTCCGGGCGTATCTGCCCTTTGCCTGGCTGCAGCAGAACGTGGCCTTTGTGGAGCAGCCCGCCAGCCCTTCCGATCCCCGCTACGACCGGGACGCCGACACCCTGTACGGGGCGATCGTCAACCGGCACGCCTCCGCCAAGGGCATCGCCGCGGCCTACAAGACCATGGCGGAGAGGCTGAACGTGCCCTGCATGACGGTGGAGGGGTCCGCGGGCACGGGCAGCAGCAAGGATCCCCACACCTGGTGCATCGTCGAGCTGAACGGCGAGCACTACCACATGGATCCCTCCTTCGGGATCAACGGGGATCTCATCTGCATCGACGGACTGCTGCGCACGGACCGGAACATGCAGTCCACCCACGAGTGGGACACGTCCGCCTATCCGGCCTGCAGCCGCCGCACGCCCGACTTCAGCGACATCGAGCGCTATGTGTCGGAGCACGAGGAGCAGCTGACCGGCGCCCGCATCCCGGAAAAGCTGTACAGCCCGGACTATGTGGACTACTGAAGGAGCATTGACCCCGGCGGCGGGACGCCTGCCGGGTTCGCGGCTTCCCCTCCGAATATGGGGAAGCCGCGGTTTTTGTCATTGTTTCCGGTGGGTCTGTCTCGTGGGCGGAGCGGGAGATGTCCAAAGCGCCTTGCCCCATCCCCCTGCCCCCTTCCGAGGGAAGGGGGCATATCAAGAAAGCGTCACCCGGACCCCCTTGAAAGAGGCTGTGCGATCACGGATGCGGAGGCCCTTGAAAGAGGCAGGCGGCCGCAGACCCGGCCCACCTTTGAAAGAGGCCGGGCCGCGGCGATGCCGACGGTATGGTCCGCATGAAAGACAACCGATGGCGGAAAAGCCGGATATTTCTCCGGATCCAAAAATCCCCCTGCGCAAGGTATTGCTTGTTACGCTGCGTCATGTTGTAGGATTCGTGGCGCAAGGAGGTGAAAGCTGTGTCAAAATACACGACGGGAGAGCTTGCGAGACTCTGCGGCGTGACGGTCCGGACAGTCCAGTACTATGATACCCGTGGCATCCTGACGCCAAGCGAACTTTCCGAAGGCGGGAGACGGCTCTATTCCGAGGACGATCTGAAGCGCCTGAAGGTCATCTGCTTCCTGCGGGACGTGGATATCCCGATCAACGCGATCTCGCAGATCCTGCTGGAGGAGCATCCCGAAAAGGTGATCTCTCTGCTGATCGAGCAGCAGGAGAACGCCCTCTCCGAGGAGATCGCGAAGAAACAGGAAAAGCTGGAAAAGCTCCGGGAACTGAAAAACGGGCTGAAGGCGCAGAGGACGTTCTCTCTCGAATCCATCGGCGACATGGCTGTCATTATGGAAAGCAAAAAGAACCTGAGAAGAATGCACCGGATGATGATCCTGACGGGGCTTCCCGTTGCGGCGCTGCAATGGTTCGCCGTCATCTGCTGGATCGTCAGCGGCACCTGGTGGCCCTTTGCCGTCTGGGTCCCGGTGGCCGCTTCCTGGGGGACCCTGATCAGCAGGTACTATTTCAATCATGTGAAGTATATCTGCCCGGAATGCCACGAGGTGTTCAAGCCGACGCTCCGGGAAGCCTTTTGGGCGAACCACACGCCGACAGCCCGCAAGCTAACCTGCAGCGCGTGCGGGCACAAGGGCTTCTGTGTCGAGGTCTGGGGAGGTGAAGGGCAATGACGGCGTTCGAGAGCATCGTCATCGGGAAGAGCAGCATTCCCGCCCTGGCGATCACAGTCATTCTGATGATCGCCATTCCCGCGGTCTTCTTTCTGTACTGGCGCGGAAAGCACAGGGAGCGGACGAAGATCGGCTGGCTCATTGCCGGGGCTGCCGGGTTCATCGTTTTCTCCCGCGTGCTGGAGCTTGGCGTGCACTATCTCTGCATCGTGGCGGATCATCCCGTATCCCGGTTCATCAACGGAAGCACGCCGGCCTACGTGTTGTACGGAACGATCATGGCGGGCGTTTTTGAGGAATGCGGAAGGCATATCGTGCTGAAACATGTCATGAAAACGGACCGCACCCGGGAGAACGCGGTCCTGTACGGCATCGGCCACGGAGGGATCGAGATCCTAGCCGTCGTGCTGCCTTCCATGATCCTGTACCTTGTCATTGCGGTCCTGTTTTCCGGCGGCGGTGCGGAAGAGGCGCTGAACCGGCTGAAGATCACGGAAGAGACCGCCGCAGCGGCGCTTCCGTCTGTTCAGGCAGCCGCGGCGTTCGATTTCGGCGCGATGGCGATGAACATCGTCGAACGGCTTTTCGCGATGCTGATGCATATCGGGCTTACGGTCATCGTGTATGACGGCGTGGTCAACGCAAAGAAGGCTTCCCTGCCGCTGGCCGTTCTCCTGCACATGGTGACGGACGTATTCCCCGCCCTGTATCAGAAAGGCGTGGTGCCGCTGTGGTCGGTCGAGGTGTGGACTGCGTTGTGGACCGCGGTCGCCGTTTTCATCGCTGCCGGGATCTATGGCACAATGAAGGGGCAAACGAAGGAATAGAGCCCGGATCGTTCGAAGAGGGGGACCGTCCAGTCCGCCCGGTGGATTTTGCCGCGAACGGTCTGCAAGCAGCTGCGCCTCATCCCCCTGCCCCCTTCCGAGGGAAGGGGGAATACCAAGAAAGCGTCACCCGGACCCCCTTGAAAGGCGCGGCGGGATAGCCCCCGGACCCCCTTGAAAGGGTTTGCAGGCCGCTGCCGCCCGCATCGGAGGCAAGGGCGCTTTGCGCGATCGCCTTCGGCATGAGCGGGATCTGTCCACGCGAAAGGGGCCGCGAAGGCCGGTCATCGTTGCGATGCCGGTTCACGGCCCCTTTTTGCGTTATTCGATTTCCCAGGTCCCCAGCAGGGCGATGGCGCTGCCCTTTCCCACCGTGAGGATGCCGCCGTCGGTCCGGCCCGTGTGGGTCTCGCCCTCGGCGTCGACCACGCGGCAGGTCCCCGCCCGGATGGTGGTCATCATGGGGATGTGCCCGGCCAGGATGGCCAGGTCGCCCAGGGCGCCGCGCACCACGATGCGCTCGGCTTCCCCGTCGAACTTCAGGCCGTCCGGGGTGGATACCTTCAGCGGAAATGTCTTCATGCGTTCCTCCCCGCCCGCGCGATCACATCGTCGATCGTGCCCGCAAAGAGGAAGGCGGACTCGGGCAGGTCGTCATGTTTGCCCTCGCAGATCTCTTTGAAGCCGCGGATCGTCTCGCTGACGGGCACGTACACGCCGTCAAAGCCCGTGAACTTCTCGGACACGTAGAAGGGCTGCGACAGGAAGCGCTGCACCTTGCGGGCGCGCTGCACCAGCACCTTGTCCTCGTCGGAGAGCTCGTCCATGCCCATGATGGCGATGATGTCCATCAGCTCCTGGTACCGCTGGAGGATGCGCTGCACCTCGCGGGCCACCGCGTAGTGCTCCTCGCCCACGACGCCCGGGTTCAGGATGCGGGAGGTGGAGTCCAGGGGATCCACGGCCGGGTAAATACCCTGGGAGGCGATGGAGCGCGACAGCACCGTCGTGGCGTCCAGGTGCGCGAAGGTGGTGGCCGGAGCCGGGTCCGTCAGATCGTCGGCCGGCACGTACACGGCCTGCACCGAGGTGATGGAGCCCTTCTTTGTGGAAGTGATGCGCTCCTGCAGGGCGCCCATCTCATTGGCCAGGGTCGGCTGATAGCCCACGGCGGAAGGCATGCGGCCCAGCAGGGCCGACACCTCGGAACCGGCCTGGGTGAAGCGGAAGATGTTGTCGATGAACAACAGAACGTCCTGGCCTTCACGGTCGCGGAAATACTCGGCCATGGTCAGGCCGGACAGACCCACGCGCATACGGGCTCCCGGAGGCTCGTTCATCTGGC
This sequence comes from uncultured Eubacteriales bacterium, assembly GCA_902767565.1. GTDB lineage: Bacteria > Bacillota > Clostridia > Christensenellales > Aristaeellaceae > RUG11272. The sequence continues at coordinate 124,443 of CACXHY010000004.1, forward strand.
CGTACACCAGGGCGGTGTTGGCCAGAACGCCGGACTCCTTCATCTCGTAATAGAGGTCGTTCCCCTCGCGGGTGCGCTCGCCCACGCCGGTGAACACCGACAGGCCGCCGTGCTCACGGGCGACATTGTGGATCAGCTCCATGATCAGCACGGTCTTGCCGACGCCGGCGCCGCCGAACAGGCCGATCTTGCCGCCCTTGGCGTAGGGGCAGATCAGGTCCACGACCTTGATCCCGGTCTCCAGCATGCCCTCGGAGGTGGCCAGCTCATCGAAAGCAGGGGCGGGGCGGTGAATGGACCACCGCTCCATCTCCGGCAGGGGCTCCCCGTTGTCCACGGTGTCGCCCAGCACGTTGAAGATGCGGCCCAGGGTCTCGCGGCCCACGGGCACGGTGATGGAGCTCCCGGTATCGGTGACCGGGGTGTCGCGGCGCAGACCGTCGGTGGAGGCCATGGCGATGCAGCGCACCACATGGTCGCCGATGTGCTGGGCGGCCTCGACCGTCAGCGTCCTGCCGTTGTCCATGGGGATGGTCAGCGCGTTCTCAAGCGCCGGCAATTGGCCCCGCTCAAAGCGGACGTCCACCACGGGACCCATGACCTGGGACACGCGGCCGGTAGGTTTGTTTGGCATGAAGCGTCACTCCTTCCGCGGTCAGGCGCTGCCGCCCGCCACGATCTCGGTGATTTCCTGGGTGATCGCGCCCTGACGGGCCCGGTTGTACTGCAGCTGCAGGTCGTCGATCATCTCGCGGGCATTCTTGCCGGCGCTGTCCATGGCGTTGCGGCGGGCGCAGACCTCCGACGCGAAGCTCTCGCGGACGCAGGCGGTCAGCACGGAGGCCACGTAGGCCGGAACGGCCGCGCTCAGGATGGCGGCCGCGCCGGGCTCGAAGATCATCTGGGTCTGCGGAGCGTCTGCGGGCTTTTCCAGCGGCAGCAGCCAGCGGATCTCCGGCACCTGCGACATCATGTTCACCAGCTTTGTGTACATGACGCCCACGCGTGCCAGTTCGCCGGCCTGAAAGCGCTTGCACAGCGTCGCGGCCAGTTGGGAGGCCTGAACGGCGGTGTAGGGCTCCACCAGCACACGCGCGGATTCGTCGCCCGGGCGGTAACGCTCACAGGCGCGCTTGCCCAGGGGGACGACCTCGGCGTCGGGCCACTCGCGCATGGCGCGGAAGACATTGGCATTGTATCCCCCGGCCAGCCCGCGGTCGCCCGCGATGACCACCAGCAGCGTTTTCCCCTCCGCGCGCGGCTTCATCCACGCGCTGTCGGCACAGGCGTCGCTGGCGGCGAGCGTGTCCATGGCCGCGCGGAAGGCGGCGGCGTGATCCCCGCTGGTATCCATGGCGGCGTTGGCTTTGCGGATCTTGGAGGATGCCACCAGCTGCATGGCATGGGTCAGGTGCAGGGTCGACTGGACCGAACGGATGCGGTTGCGCAGTTTCTTGGTGTCAGGCATGGCTTTACCTCCTCAGGGAGGTGATGGCCTCCCTGACGGACGCCTCAATGTCCTCGTCCCACTGACCGGCCTCCAGCTGCTCCAGCAGGGGCATGTGCGCCGCCTCCAGATGGGCGTACAGGTCGCGCTCGTAGTGGATGACGTCCGGGACCTCCACGTCGTTCAGGTAGCCCTTGGTCACGGCGTAGATGATGACGATCTGGCAGCCGGGCCGGATCGGCGCCTGGCGGTTCTGCTTCAGCACCTCCACGATGCGCTCGCCCAAGGCCAGGCGGGCCTTGGTGTCGGCGTCCAGGTCCGAGCCGAACTGGGCAAAGGCCTGCAGCTCGCGGTACTGGCTGTACAGCAGCTTCAGCTCGCCGGAGACCTTCTTCATGCCCTTCAGCTGGGCGGAGCCGCCCACGCGGCTGACGGAGATGCCCGGGTTGATGGCGGGCATGACGCCGGCGTGGAAGAGCTCGGTCTCCAGGAAGATCTGGCCGTCGGTGATGGAGATCACGTTGGTGGGGATATAGGCCGACACGTCGCCCGCCTGGGTCTCGATCAGGGGCAGGGCGGTGATGGAGCCTCCGCCGTATTCCGGGGCAACGCAGGCCGCGCGCTCCAGCAGGCGGGAATGCAGGTAGAACACATCGCCCGGGTACGCCTCGCGGCCCGGCGGGCGGCGGATCAGCAGGGACAGGGCGCGGTAGGCCACCGCGTGCTTGCTCAGATCGTCATACACGATCAGCACGTCCTCGCCCTTCTCGCGGAAATACTCCGCCATGGCGCAGCCGGAATAGGGTGCCACATACTGCAGGGCGGCGGACTCGGAGGCGGAGGCGCACACCACGATGGTGTAGGCCATGGCCCCCTGGGTGTTCAGCTCGCGCACCAGCTGGGCCACGGTGGACTGCTTCTGGCCGATGGCCACATAGATGCACTTCACGCCCGAATCCTTCTGATTCAGGATCGTGTCGATGACGATCTCGCTCTTGCCGGTCTGCCGGTCGCCGATGATGAGCTCGCGCTGACCCCGGCCGATGGGGATCATGGAGTCGATAGCCTTGATGCCCGTGTGAAGCGGCACCGAAACGCTCTTGCGCTCGATGATGCCGGGGGCCGGGGACTCGATGGGACGGGTCGCGGTAGCGGCAACGGGGCCGCGGCCGTCGATGGGCTGGCCCAGAGCATCCACCACGCGGCCCAGCAGGGCTTCACCCACGGGGACGGAAAGGACCTTGCCCGTGCGCTGCACCGTGCTCCCCTCATGGATGCCCGCGCCGCCGGAAAGCAGGGCGGCGGAAACCGTCTCCTCCTCCAGGTTCTGGGCAAGGCCGACGGAGCCGTCCTCAAAGGACAGCAGCTCGCCGGCCATGCACGCCCGCAGGCCGTAGATGCTGGCGATGCCGTCGCCGACCACCATGACGGTGCCGGTCTCCTTCATCTCGAAACGCGCATCGTAATTGCGGATCTGTTCCTTGATGATGGCGCTGATTTCCTCGGGACGATTGCTCATCCGCCGATCACTTCCTTTATCTCGCGCAGGCGCGTACGCACGCTGCCGTCGGTCACCCTGCCGTCCATCTCGACCACCATGCCGCCCATGAGGGACGCGTCCACCGCGCAGGAAAGCGTCACCTTCATGCCGCTGCGCTTCTCCAGAGCCGCGGTGAGGCGCTTCTTTTCCTCTTCGGTCAGCGGGACGGCGCTCACCACATTCGCCACCCGGGTGCGGGCGCGGATGTCCGCCAGCCGGCGGTAATGGGCGATGGCTTCGGGGAGGAGCTTCGCGTGCCCCCGGCGGCACATCAGGGAGGCGAAATTGATGATCTCATCCTCCGCGATCCCGCCGAAGGACTGCTTCAGCAGGGTCTTGCGCTCCTCCGGGGGGATCTCCGGCGAGGCCAGAAGATCCAGGTACCGGGGTTCGTCCCGCAGGATCCCGTCGATCTCCGCCAGAACGTCGGCCCAGCCGCGGACACAGTCCTTTTCCTCCGCGATGGCAAAAAGCGCCGATGCGTATTCCTTACTGATCTGACGCATGGCTCTCCCCCATCTCCTCGATGAACGAATCGATCAGGTCGCGGTGATCCTGCTCGTTGATCTCCCGGCCCAGCAGCTTCCCCGCCAGCTCGGCAGACACGCCGGCGATCTCCTGCCGGATGCCCTCCTCGGCGCGCAGCTGGGTGAGCCGCGCCTCTTCCTCCGCCTGACGCACGATCCCGTCCGCCCTGAACCTGGCGTCGGACAGGATCACATCGGTGGAGCGCTGGGCGTTTTCGGAAGCCCGGGCCACGATGGCGTCGGCTTCCTCGCGGGCGTGGCTCATGCGCTCCGCCCAGGTCGCTTTGTCCGCCTCCGCTTTCGCGAGGGCTTCATCCGCCTGCGCATATACGCCGTCCACATGGGCCTGGCGCTGGTCCAGCACCTTCCTGACGGGCTTGAAGAGGAACTTCTTCAGCAGGAAAAAGAGGATCACCAGATTGGCCATCGAGATCAGCGCCGACCAGGTGTTCAGATGAATGACACCCAGACTCTGCATCTCAGGCATAGACGGGCCTCCTTAGTTGCCGCTCAGGGTCTTGATCAGATTGCCCATCAGGCCGGGCGCGACGAAAATCAGCAGGATGGCGATCACCAGGGCATACAGACCGGTGGTCTCGGCGATGGCGCAGCCCATGACCATGGTGGACGTGACGCTGCTCTTGGATTCGGGCTGACGGCCGATGGCTTCGCAGGACTTGGCCACGGCGTAGCCTTCACCGATGGCGGGGCCGATACCGGCGATCATGGCGATGCCGGCGCCCAGGGCGCAGCAGCCGAATACGATGGCAAGAGCGAGTTCCATGAGAATTCCTCCGTTTCGTAAGGTCGTTATTCTGACCGCGGCGGCGCCGCGGAGGGAAGCGGGTTGGGTTCAGGCGGTCTGCCCGGCTGTCTGCTTGGGCTTGGCCGAATGGCGCCGGATCCAGTCGTCCTCGGAGAAGCCGCCGCCGACGTACAGCATGGTCAGCATGGCGAAGATGTAGGCCTGGATGGCGCCGGAGAAGAGGTCAAAGTACACCGACAGCACCGCGGGGATGCCGATCCGCAGCAGCGGGACCGCCTCGCCGAAGGCGCCCAGCAGGGATGAGGACAGCCCCGACAGGAAACTGGTCACCAGCACGCCGATGACGGCGCCGCTCATCACGTTGCCGTAGTGGCGGAAGGCCATGGAGACCGGGGTGGAAAACTCGCCGATCACGTTCAGCACAGCCACCACGGGCCCGTCGGAGGTGAAGGTCCTGACATATACGCGCGGGCCGTTGCAGGCCTTGTAGCCGGTGATGACGATGAAGACCAGCAGCGCCCAGCCGGCGATGATGCTCAGATCGGAAGTCGGGGTGAACACGCCCAGCAGGCTCATCAGGCTGGAGAAGACCGACAGGGCCAGCACCGCGCACACGAAGGGGGCGAAGGGCCGCACGTGAAAATCGCCCATGTTGCCCCGGATCAGTTTTTCCACGTTCTCCACGATCCACTCGGCCACATGCTGGCGAACGGTCGTGGCTTTTTCCTTCAACCCGTGGGTCAGGAACAGCGCCAGCCCGGTGATGGAGATCATCACCAGCCAGGAGTTGATGAGAGACTCGGTGATGATGAAGCCGGTGGAGATCACCTGGGACAGATCGGCATCCGGATCGGCGGAGTAGTATACCCACGCCCCGTGGATGGCCACGCCTTCCTCCTGCGGCGTGAACAGCACATGCAGCACGACGGCCGCCGCCAGCGGGAGCACCATCATCAGGATCAGCAGCACATCCACCAGGCGGCTCGGCTTTTTCGGCTCAGTCAACGGTTTCACCTCCGTCCCCGGAAGGGTCTTCGGGCGTTTCGTCCTCCAGGCCCTTCTTCCACAGCGGGCGCAGGCGGACGGCGATCTGGGGGGAGAGGATGGGCACCAGCACGGCCCAGCCGTTCAGCCAGGTGACGGCGAAGCCGGCTGCCAGCGCCGCGCCCTGGACCAGGAAGCGCATGGCATGGGAGCTTTGGAAGATCTGCTTTGCTTCGGCCTCGGGCCGGCCCACGGCCTTCTGCACCGTCATCCCCAGCCAGAAGAAGCAGCCGATGGCTACCGCGCAGCCGAAGACCGAGCCCAGCAGGACGTCCCAGCCCCATTGGCCGATGATGATGAACACGATCTGCGTCACCACCGCCAGCCCCAGTGTCCACGCGGCCACCCACAGCGTCTCGCGGCGCACCGCTTCACTGACATTCGCCACGGCTTCTCCTCCCCTCTGTCATTGGGTATATGCTATCGGTTTTGGCCTGAAAAGTCAACCACTTTCCGGCGAAATCTGCGTCCGGATTTCTCTGTGGCCTGCCAATTTCGTGCCGATTGTTCATTGACAATGGACAATCCGGGCGATATAATGGACAAAAGAAGCATTCCGGACGATCCCGAGGAGGCGTGAACATGAGATCCTGGCTGTTTGGTGAGATCGGAGCCCCGGCGGATGAACTGCTGGTGGAGGGCTGGCACAAGCCCGGAAGCCTGACGCAGTGCAGCGGCGCATGGATCCACGCGGCGGGCGGCGCGGTGCTGGACGGCGGCGAGTACGAGCTGACCGCGGAGCCGCACTTCGTCTGGCTGGCCGTGGTCAGCGGGAACGTCACGCTGATGCGCCCGGAGGGGGAACTGCCCCTCGCCGATCACGATACCTGCGTTCTCCCGGCCTCCCGCGCCGCGATGAACCTGCGGGTGGAAAACGCGTCCGCCCGGGTCCTCTGGATCGCCTTCGCCGGCCCGCTCGCCCCCATGGTGATCCGCAAGCTCGGCGCCCTGCTCCACATGCCCCTGCGCCAGGCTGCCCTTCCCAGCCAGATGGTGGTGGCGGAGCAGATCGTGCAGGTGATCGTGCGGCACTCCGGCACGGCCAACGCCACCTATCAGCTCCAGCACCTGATGTACGGGATGATCGCCACGCACTGGGGCCAGCCCGTGGCCATGGACGCCATGCTGTCCCACGAGGTCGGCAAGGTGGTGGACTTCATGCGGGCGGACCAGTACCGCACCAATCTTTCGCTGCAGGAGATGGCGGCCATCAGCCGCGTTCCGACCGAGACCTTCCGCAAGCGCTTCGTCAGCGAGGTGGGCATGCCGCCGCTGAGCTACCTGCTGCACTGCAAGATGGAACGCGCCAAGGAACTCCTGCGGGAGCCGGGCTGCAGCGTCCGCCAGGTCGGTGCGGAGGTGGGCATGCAGGATCCCTACCACTTCAGCAAGCAGTTCAAGAGCATCATCGGCATCAGCCCGTCCGCCTTTATGAAGCAGGCCATGAAACCCGACGCCACCATCCGGAAGCAGCTGCCGCCCAAAGAGACCAAAGCCTGACGGGAACGCCGCGGACGGGGCCTCCCCGGGGGCGCAGAACCCGCCGAGGGCCGCACCGCCGGGCACCGGGCGGAAGATGCGCCCGCGGGATCATCGGAAGCCGGACACGCAAGAGACCGGAGAGCCGCGAAAGCCCTCCGGTCTTTGTGGTTCGCAGGTCCGGGCCGGTCACTCAGCCGGATAGCAGGCCTGTGTGAAGGCCATCAGCGTCTCGGCCGCGTCCATCAGACGGGGGCCGGGGCGGCTGATCTCATTGCTGTCGGCATTGAGGATGTGGCCTTCCTTCACGGCGGTCACGGACTCCCAGCCGGGACGGGAGGCGATCTCCTCCACGGGTGTGGGACCCTCGCCGTAGTACATGGTGATGGTGACGATGATGTCGGGGTTCCGGGCCAGGACCGCCTCCTCCGAGACCTCCGCCCAGCCCTCCAGATCGCCGAAGACGTTGGTCAGGCCGCACATGGTCGCGAGCTCGTCCATGAAGGTGCCCTTGCCGGCCGTCCACAGGCCCCACTGCAGGGGCGAGACCTCAAAGTACACGGTCTTTCCGGTATCAGCCGACTGGGCGGCGACATCGGAGAAGACGCCCTGCATCTGCATGATCAGGGCCTCGGCCTCGGCATCCCTGCCGATCAGCGCGCCGATCAGGCGGATGGAAGTGTACACACCCTCGATGTCGGTGGCCTCGCTGACCGCGACAACGATGCCCGCTTCCTCCAGCTGCTGCACCTGCTCGGGGCTCTGCGCCATGGAGGACATCACCACCACCTGCGGCTGCAGGGCGATGATCTGCTCGACGTTGGTCTCATAGCCGGACTGCACGGAGGGCACGTCCAGCACCGAGGCCGGCCAGTCGCAGTATTCGCCGCGGCCCACCAGCGTGTCAGCGCCGCCCAGGGCGCAGACGATCTCGCAGTCCGCCGCGCTGAGGGCCACCACCCGGGTGGCCGGAGCGTCGAGGGTGATCTCCCGGCCCATCATGTCGGTGACGGTGATGGGGCCGGCAGCCACCTGGGTCTCCGCGCCGGCCAGGCTGACACAGCCGAGAAGCAGCGTCAGGCACAGCAGCGCGGAAAGGATCTTCCTGAGGTTCATGTTCGGGTTCCTCCTTTCTTCTTGACAGCGAATCAGCGAGGGCGCCCCGCAAAAAGGCGTCCCTCCCCGGAGGAACACCAATCAGGCCCTCCGCGCTTCGCGGGGAGCCGAACAGCGTCTCCCATCCCCAGGGGCAGCAATTACGGTGCAAACAGGTCTCCCGGCTTGGCTTCATCCTGGCGGCGCGTCTTCCCACAGCCATCGGCTGCAGTGACATCCTTGCGCCCTCGTCCGCTTCACGGTTACTGGGATAGCCCGGAACTCTCATCCGTGTTCCCATGGCGGCGGTATCCCGCCGTCCTGCATCGCTGCAGAGATGCACCGGCCATTCACTTGTCGCCCATAGGATAAGCGAAAACGGGCCGCCTGTCAATACGGACGCCCCCGGGGATCCGCGGCGGCGAACGCCCCGGGATCACTGTTCACCCCACCCCCCGGCCCCCTCCCCGCCGGGGAGGGGGAGGAGAGAGCGCGCGCCGGCAGGGGGACGCTTTCCGCGGGAAAGCGTCCCCCGGACCCCCTTGAAAGACGCTCCCGCGGAGAGCAGGCATGGGAAGCGACCCGGTCTCTCCTGGAATGGCGTCTTCGGGTGCGCCTCTCGCCGCCCAACTGCACGAAGGGTGAACAGTAACGCCCCGGGAGCGTTCTTCGTCCCGGGGCGCTGCGTCAAACCGAACGCGCTTCAGGCGTTGCGGGCCTGCCGTCTCGCCTCGCGGCGGCGGACGGCGGCGGCCCACTCCCGTTCCTCCTCCGCCGTCTCCGGGGTGAAGGGCGGCACCGGCACGGGGTTTCCGTCGCTGTCGATGGCGACAAAGACCAGATACGCACGGTTCACCGGTTCGCGCGTGCGGTCCAGGCGCTCCACGTAGGTGTCCACCCGCACCTCGAGGCTGGTGCGGCCCGTCCAGGTCACCGCGGCTTCCTGCACCACCATATCATTCAGGTAGGCCGGCGCGAGGAAGGAAAGATTGTCCACGCAAACGGTGGTCACCACGCACCGGGCATAGCGCTGCGCCTCCACGGCGGCGATGATATCGATCCAGGCCATGATCTGCCCGCCGAACAGGCGGGGCTTCGCATAGCCGTTGCAGTGCTGGGGCAGAACGATCTGAACGCTGGTGGTCTTTTCACGCATGGCGTTTCCCTCCCGGTCCTGTTTCTGACGTCGTTACTGTTCACCCCACCCCCCGGCCCCCCTCTCCACCGGGGAGGGAGAGGAGAGAGCGCGCCGGCCGGGGGACGCTTTCCGCGGGAAAGCGTCCCCCGGACCCCCTTGAAAGACGCTCCCGCGGAGAGCAGGCATGGGAAGCGACCCGGTCCCTCCTGGAATGGCGTCTTCGGGTGCGCCTCTCGCCGCCCAGCTGCGCGAAGGGTGAATCGTAACCTGACGTCATCATACCACAGGCGCCCCGCATCCGCAAGCGGTGTCCCGCGTCCGCAAGCGGTTGACTTGCGGCGGCCCTTCTGCTATACTGGCTCCACCGGTCATCATCACTCATATGCCTGATTTCGCGCGCCGCGCGGCGGGCGGGATCGGGCGTCGATCCGATCGCAGGAGGCTTTGTCATGTCCGTGAAAGTGCTGATCGCTCTGGACCAGGGCACCACCAGTTCCCGGGCCGTGGTCTTCGACCTGAACGGCCGCATCCTCGCCGTTGCCAACGAAGAATTCGAGCAGATCTTTCCCCATCCCGGCTGGGTGGAGCATGATCCCAAGCAGATCCTCGCCACCCAGGTGAGCAGCCTGCAGAGGGCTGTGCGCCGCAGCGGCGTCCACCCGGAGGACATCCTCGCCATCGGCATCACCAACCAGCGGGAGACCACGCTGCTGTGGGACCGCGAGACCGGCGAGTGCCCGTACAACGCCATCGTCTGGCAATGCCGCCGCACGGCTCCGGATGTGGAGCGCCTGGTGGAGAGCGGCTGGCGGGACGTGATCATCCGGAAGACGGGCCTGGTGCCCGACGCCTATTTCTCCGGCACCAAGCTGGCCTGGCTCCTGCGGGAGAAGGGCCTGCGGGAGGAGGCCGCCTCCGGCAAGCTGTGCTTCGGCACGGTGGACAGCTTCCTCGCGTGGAACCTCTGCTCGGGCCATCCCCATGTGACCGACGCCACCAACGCCGGGCGCACCATGCTCTTCAACCTGGAGACCCAGGACTGGGACAGCGAGCTTCTGCACGTGCTGGACATCCCCCGGGCCTGCCTGCCGGAGGTGGTCGATTCCAGCGGGATCATCGGCACGCTCGACCCGGAGATCCTCGGCGTTCCCGTGCCCGTGGCGGCCATGGCGGGCGACCAGCACGCTTCCCTTTTCGGCCAGGCCTGCTTTGAGCGCGGCATGGTCAAGAACACCTACGGCACCGGCTGCTTCATGCTGATGAACGCCGGCAGCGAGGTGCCCCACGGAAAGAGCGGGCTTCTGTCCACGATGGCCTGGCGGCTGAACGGGCAGCGCACCTGCGCCCTTGAGGGCAGCGTTTTCATGGGCGGCGCCACGATCCAGTGGCTGCGGGATCAGCTTCAGATCATCAGGACCGCCTCCGAGACCGAAGCCATCGCCACTTCGGTGGCGGATACGGGCGGCGTGTATCTGGTCCCGGCCTTTACGGGGCTCGGCGCGCCGTGGTGGGACATGTACAGCCGGGGGACGCTGGTGGGCATGACCCGGGGGACCGGGCGGCCGCAGATCGTGCGGGCGGCGCTGGAATCCATCGCCTACCAGAGCGCCGACCTGCTGGACGCCATGGCCGCCGACGCCGGTTTCCGTCCCGAGACCCTGCGGGTGGACGGCGGCGCCAGCGCCAACGGCTTCCTGATGCAGTTCCAGGCGGATATCATGGGGATCCCCGTGGTACGTCCGCAGGTGCTGGAGACCACGGCCCTCGGAGCCGCGCTGATGGCCGGCCTGGCCGTGGGGGCGTACGCATCCCCCGAGGAGACCGCCGCGGTGTGGAAGCGGGACCTCACCTTCGAGCCGAAGATGCCAGAGCAGCGGCGTCAGGATCTGCTGGGCGGCTGGCACCGCGCGGTGGAGCGGAGCCTGGGCTGGGCAAAGTGATCCGCGGGCACCGGACGGAAAATTCGCGGGCCGAGGAAGAAAAGCCGGTCCGGCATCGTCTTCATCAGTGGACGGACATTCGACCGTCCACTGATTTTGAGGAGGGCATCTCATGAACCGCAGAATCGTCGCTGCGCTGACAGTCCTCGCGCTGCTCCTTCCGTCCCTTGGCGCGTTTGCCGCGCCCGTGATGCGGGGCCCGGGCGGCACGGCCTGGCTCGGCGCCGACAATCATATGTTCCTGATCGACGGCGAGGGCACCCTGAAGGAGCTGCCGTCCGCCATTGCCGACATCATCGGCATCGACGGCGAGAACATCTACTGCACCACGGCCAGCGGCCGTCTGTACGCGGTGAGGCTCGACGGATCCGCTTCGTCGCTGGTGAACGCGGCTCCCACGGAGGAAGAACTGGCCGCGTACCGTCCCGCGACTGTATATGAACTGCATGACGGGGTCCTGTCCCGCACCGGCGCCGACGGTACGCCCACGGTCATCGCCGCGGATGTGATCGCCTTCGCCGAGAGCGATACCGCGCTCTGGTTCGTCCGCGCGGAATCCACCGGGGCCTGCACGCTGAATGCGCTGCCTCTGGCGACAGACGCGGCGGCCCTCGCGCCGATCATCCGGCTGGTGACCGAAGTGCGGCGCCCCGTCTCCATGATCCTGACGCCCGACGCGCTGACGATGGTCTGTGAGGATCACAGCGTTCAGGTCCTGGATCTGGAAACCGAGAGCCTTGTGCAGCTGCCCGCGATCTCGGATCGGACCGCCTCGGCCGCCGTGATGCAGGGCAAGCTGTACCGGTATGCCGCCGACGGCAGCGGCTGGCGGGTCGAGAACGCCGAGCTCTTCACGCCGCAGCCCTCCCCCACGCCTGTGCCCGTTCCGACGGAAAGAACGGTCTTCGTGATCACGCCGGCCCCCGCGACGGCGACGCCCTTTATCGTCACCCCCGCGCCCACCTCGCGGCGGGCCACCCCGCGGCCGACCGCCACGCCCGCACAGGACGACACCATCCGCAAGTGGGATACCGGCGATGCCGTCCGCAAGATGCAAAGGCGCCTGCAGGCGCTGGGCTACCCTGTGGGCCGGGTCGACGGTTCGTACGGTGAACAGACCGATATCGCCGTGCGCCTGTTCCAGTCCAGCGTCGGGCTCGCGGAGCACACCTATCTCACGAAGAAGGGACAGAACCGCCTCTATGCCGCCGACGCGCCGGTTTACGACGCTTTCATGGATCTGAAGCGGGGAGATCGGGGCATCCGGGTCCGGCTCATGCAGGAACGCCTGTTTGTGCTCGGCTTCAACCCGGGCAAGATCGACGGGATCTATGGCGCCAATACCGTGGCCGCGGTCGCCGCTTACCAGCGATCGCTGGGCATGCAGCTGGAGCCCGGGGAGATCCCCGGCGAGAAGGCATCCCGCTGGCTGCTGATGAACCTGTACGGAGAGATCGACACCGTCACCGCCGGTCCCGTGATCACGCCGGGACCCACGCCCACGGCCGCTCCGGAAGAGACGGCCATGCCCGGTCCAACCGGGGAGCCGGATCCCACACCGAGCGCCGCACCGGACCCCACACCGACCAGTGACCCTGAACCCACGCCGACGAGTGACCCGGATCCCACACCAACGGGCGTTCCGGATCCCACGTCCACCACACAGCCCGATCCGACCCCGACCGGTGTGCCGGATCCGACGCCGACCGCGGCGGCCGACCCGAGTCCTTCTCCCGTCCCGGACGGGACCGAGAACAGCACGGATCAGCCGTAACGCCTTCCACTGGCCGCTCACCTTCAACGGGAGCGGCTTTTTCGCCGGCGCTCGCAAGCCTTGAACGCCAAATTTCGGGTGGCATGAAGACGTTTTCTGTGATACACTGGTATCGGCCGTCATGCGTCACCTGGAAATACCGATCCGCGGAGGGATCCTCATGCATCGACTCACCGCCCGTCTTCTCCTCTGGTCCGATTTGCCGGAGGACGCCATCCTCACCCGCCTGGCGGGGATCTGCCGGGAATCGGCTGCGGGGCAGTTCGACCCCGTGAACCTCACCGCCAGGGTGAACCGTGAGCTGAAGAGGCTGCTGGACCTGGCCACCACCTATGGTTTCGACGGCAACCTCTGGCAGAACTACCTGACCTTTCTGATGATCACGCACCCGAATTCCTTCAGCCTGACCTGCGAGCAGCGCGGCGCTGCCGACGGCAGCATCAACCGCATCGCCGAGGCGGACTGCGAGGTGTTCAGGCAGCTGTTCACCTTCGATTTCGGCCCGCTGGAAAACGCGCTCGGGATCGGCATCTTTGACACGCTGACGCATTATCATGCCATCCCGAAGGATGCCGTCATGTACAACCGGAACGTGTCGGCCCATGTTCAGGCGCTCTCTGCTGCCATCGCCGCGGCACCGGACCCGCACACTGTCTTTTGTCTGCTGACGGACCACTACAGGCGCTGCGGCACCGGGCTCTTCGGCATGAATCATGCCTTCCGCGTGCTGGACGAGGGGCAGGGCGCGTTCACCTTCCTCCCCATCAACAACCTCGAGACCGTCATGCTGGACGATCTTGTCGGGTATGACGCACAGAAAGTCGACCTCGGTCAAGGCGCTGGTCAACGAGTTTTCGGCGGACGGGCTCCGCGTGATTGAAATCAACAAGCACCAGTTCCACCTGCTGGCGCATGTCATCGCGCAGGTCAAGTCCCGGCGCTATCGCTTCATCATTTTCCTGGACGATCTGTCCTTTGATGAGGGAGAGGTGGAATACAAGTTCCTGAAGGCCGTCATTGAGGGCGGGCTGGAAAGCCGCCCGGCCAACGTGATGATCCTGGCTACCTCCAACCGCCGCCATCTGGTGCGGGAAACCTGGCGCGACCGCGCGGACATGGAGCACGAGCAGGACATCCACCACTCCGACACCGTGGAGGAGAAGCTGTCCCTTGCCGCGCGATTCGGCTGCACCATCCGATACGACTCGCCCGACCGCGCGCTGTTCAATGAGATGGTGCTGACCCTCGCACGCCGCCATCCGGACATCCGGCTCTCCGACGACGAGCTCCTGGCGCGCGCCAATCGGTATGAGCTGCGGCACGGCGGGGTCTCCGGGCGGACCGCCCAGCAGTTTATCAATGAAGTCGCCGGCAGCGGGTCATAACATCCAGACAAAAGAGCGGGGAACGCACTGCGTATCCCTGCCTTTTTTGAGTTGAATGACCACACCTTTTCGGAAAACGGAAAAGGAGCGCATCACTGCGCTCCTTAGATGGGATCCGGCGGCGACCTATGCTCCCGGGCCGTGTCCAGCCAAGTACTTTCGGCACTGAAGGGCTTAACTTCTGTGTTCGGGATGGGAACAGGTG
>CACXHY010000005.1:0-27604 GCA_902767565.1 uncultured Eubacteriales bacterium
GGACGGCCTGGAGATCCGCTACACCTGGACCGAGAAGCTGGAAGGCGAGGCGGCGGGTGAGTACGAGTCCACCGTGACTGTGACGCTGAACTCCGACGGCCTGGAAGAGCCCGGCAGCACGACGATCACGAACAAGCACATCCCCGAGACGACCGGGATCGAGATCACCAAGGAGTGGGACGACGACGGCAACAACGACGACTACCGTCCGACCGCCGCGGAGTACGCGCAGAGCGTGCACCTGCTGGCTGACGGCACCGAAGTCGAGGCCGTGGCTCCGATCACGAAGACGGTGACCGACAACGGTGACAACACCTACACCGTGACCTTCGAAGGTATGCCGAAGTACAAGGAAGGCACCGAGATCGCCTACACGGTGAAGGAAGACAAGATCGACGCCTACACGGCCAAGGACGGCAAGGACGAGGCGGCAGATGGCGAGACCATCACGAACACGCACGAGCCCGACCTGACCGAGACCAAGGTCACGAAGATCTGGGACGACAGCGAGTACCAGGAGATCGAGCGTCCGAAGTCCGTGAAGATGATCCTGCTGGCGAACAACGTGGAGTACGCGACCTTCGATATCGGCCCGAACTACGAGGACGAGAAGACCGACGCGTACGAGACGGCGTTCACGATGGAGGACGACGACACCTGGACGCTGGAGGTCACGAACCTGCCGAAGTACGACGCGGGCGTTGAACTGACCTACAGCTGGGTCGAGGTGATCCCCGAGGGCTACACCATCAGCGAGTATGAGGTGAAGACCACGGGCGAGACCACCATCACCAACACCTACGACAGCGAGCGGTTCTGCCTGACTGTGCTGAAGGTGTGGGACGACGCGAACGATCAGGACGGCCTGCGTCCCGAGAAGCTCACGGTTGGCCTGTTCAAGGTCGACAAGGATGCACTGACGCCGAAGGCCGCGGGCGAGACGACGGACGACCTGGTGCTCGTCCGTGACGAGAACGGCAAAGCGTACGTCTTCGAGCTGAGCGCGGAGAACAACTGGTCCGCTCTGGCGATGGGCCTGCCGATCTACGAGAACGGCGAACCCATTGAGTACTACTGGGTCGAGGAGCTCGGCGACGTGTACGAGCTCGAAGACGGCACCTACGAGGAAGACTTCGGCTGGATCCTGCCGGCTGACCTTGAGACCCGCATCACGACCCTGAAGAACACCTACGAGCCGGAGACCACCGAGATCGCGGTGGAGAAGGCGTGGGACGACAACGACGATCAGGACGGCATCCGTCCCGACGAGATCACCGTGTACCTGCTGGCCGACGGCAAGCCCGTGGACAAGGTCACGCTGAGCGATGAGATCGGCTGGACGTACCTGTTCGAAGACCTGCCTGTCTACAAGACCGAGACGAACGAAGACGGCACGAAGACGACGACCGAGATCGAGTACACCTTCGACGAGGTGAAGGTCCCGGGCTACGAGTCTGAGGTCGGCAAGATCGAGCTGGTCGAGGTGGACGGCGAAGAGATCGCGAAGATCACGATCACCAACAAGCACGAGCCCGAGACCGTGGAGGTCACCGTGCTGAAGGTGTGGGACGACGCGGAGGATCAGGACGGCATCCGTCCGGACGAGATCACCGTGTACCTGCTCGTCAGCGGCGAGAAGCTGGGCCTTGTGCCGGATGACATGGCTGCGGCCGAGCCCGAGTACCTGAGCGTGACGCTGAGCGAGGACAACAACTGGACCGCCGGCATCGACGAACTGCCGAAGTACGAGAACGGCGAGCTTGTGAAGTACAGCTGGTCCGAGGAGGACGTGCCGGAGGGCTATGAGCTCGTCAGCACCGAGACCGAGGGCTACCTGACCACGATCACCAACAAGCACGAGCCCGTGACGATCCAGATCGAGATCCGGAAGGCCTGGGACGACGCGGAGGATCAGGACGGCATCCGTCCGGACCACATCGACGTGAAGCTGCTGGCCGACGACGAGTTCGTGAAGACGATCCGCATCGAGCCGAACAGCGAAGGCAAGTGGATCTGGATCGAGAACGGCCTGGCGAAGTACGCGGAGGGCAAGGAGATCAAGTACACCTTCAAGGAGTACGAGATCGAAGGCTACGAGCTTGCGAACGAGCCCGAACTGAAGGAGACCGAAGAGAACGTCTGGGAGATCGAGTTCGAGAACAAGCACGAACCCGAAAAGATCGACATCGCGGTCGAGAAGTTCTGGCACGACGAGGACGACCAGGACGGCATCCGTCCCGGGAACATCACGGTCAAGCTGCTGGCCGACGGCACCAAGGTCGATGAGATCACCCTGGACGAAGACAACGGCTGGACCTACCTGTTCGAGGGCCTTGATGCCAACAAGGTCGTGGACGGCAAGTCCACGGCGATCAAGTACACGGTCGAAGAGTTCGAGGTCGAGGGCTACGAGACCGAGATCGGCGACATCTACGCGATCGAAGTGGACGGTGAGACGATCTGGAAGATCGACATCACCAACACCCATATCCCGAAGACCACAGACATCGAGGTCAAGAAGGTCTGGGTCGACGCCGACGATCAGGACGGCAAGCGTCCCGGCAGCATCACCGTGGTGCTGAAGGCGAACGATGCCGATGCCGAGACCGTGATCCTGAGCGCCGAGAACAAGTGGGAGTGGATCTGGAGCGGACTGCCCGTGAACGCTGCGGGCGAGGCCATCACCTACACGCTGGAAGAGATCGAAGTGACGGATTACGACACCGAGATCGAGATGACCGGCGACGCGGAGAACGGCTACAGCTTCACCGTGACCAACACCCACAAGACCGAACTGACCGAGGTCGAGGTCGAGAAGACCTGGGACGACGACGACGACCGCGACGGCAAGCGTCCGGCCAAGGTCACCATGGTCCTCTACAAGAACAATGTCGCCACCGAGACGAAGGTCGAGCTGACCAAGGACAACGGCTGGAAGGCCAGGCTCGAGAAGCTCGACAAGTACGAGAACGGCGACGAGATCGTGTACTTCTTCATGGAGGAAGCCGTCGAGGATTACTCCATCAGCGAATACACGATCGACGGCAGCAAGACCAGCGTCGAGAACACCTACACGCCCGGCAGGTTCTGCCTGACCGTGCTGAAGGTCTGGGACGACGCGAATGACCAGGATGGCCTGCGTCCCGACAGCGTGACCGTGCGGCTCTTCGCCAATGCCTCCGCCGCGAAGTTCGCGGACGGCACGGTCGTGCCCGATGTGGTCCTGAACGAAGGCAACCACTGGACCGGTATGGTGATGGGCCTGCCCATCATGGCCGGCGGCGAGGCGATCGAGTACACCTGGTACGAAGTCTCGGTGCCCGAGGGCTACACGATCGAGGAGAATCAGGTCAAGGTCGACACCGCGACCCGCATCACCTCCATCACCAACATCCACACGCCCGAGGAGACCCAGGTCACCGTCAAGAAGGTCTGGGCCGACGAGGACGATCAGGACGGCATCCGCGCGGCGGCCGTCACGGTGGAACTGCTCGCCAACGGCGTGCCCACCGCTGAGGCTGTGCTGAACGAAGGCAACACCTGGAGCTACACCTTCGAGAAACTGCCCGTGAAGGAAGACGGCGCGGACATCACCTACACCGTGCGCGAGATCAACGCGCCCGAGGGCTACACCGTGGAGGTCAACGGCGACGCCGAGAGCGGCTTCGTCGTCACCAACACCCACGAGCCCGAGACCGTTGAGGTCACCGTGCTGAAGGTCTGGGATGACAACGAGGACCAGGACGGCATCCGTCCGAAGGCCATCACCGTCAAGCTCACCGGCGGCGATATCGAGAAGACCGTGCAGCTGACCGCGGCGGACGGCTGGACAGCCACCGTCAAGGATCTGCCGAAGTTCAAGGCGGGCGAGGAGATCACCTACACCTGGACCGAAGATGACGCCAAGGATTATGACTATGAACTGACGAGCGTCGAGACCACGGGCTATGTGACCACCCTCACCAACACCCATGAACCCGAAGAGACCGTCACAACGGTCAAGAAGGTCTGGGACGACAACGACAACAAGCACGGCAAGCGGCCCGAAAGCATCGTGGTGGTGCTGAAGGCGGACGATGTCGCGATCGGCACCGAGACCCTGAGCGAGGCCAACGGCTGGACGGCCACCCGTGAGCACCTGCCGCTGAAGAAGGCCGGCAAGGCCATCGTCTACAGCTGGGAGGAGGCCGCGGTTCCCGCCGGCTACACCATGAACCTCAGCATCGAGGGAGACGTCACGACCATCACCAACACCTACCGTGTGGGCAAGCTGGTCATCACCAAGACCTTCTCCGACAACGTGGCCGATAAGGACGAACTCGACAGCCTCGAGTTCACCGTCACCGGCCCGGACGACTACAAGCTCGAACTCAACTACAGCCAGTTCACCGACGGCAAGTTCGAGATCAAGGACCTGGTGCCCGGCCTGTACGCCGTCACCGAGGAGAACGCCTTCGGCCTGATCACCAACTACACCCTGAACGTGAACGACAGCGAGATCAGCGGCAGCGCAACGGTCACCGCCGACGCCACCGCCACGATCGAGCTGAAGAACAGCTACGACGAAGACCTGGGCGACCTGGTCATCGCCAAGGAATGGTGCTTCTCTCCCAACACCGCGGTGGATATGGAAGAGACGAAGAACCTGAAGGTCACGGTCACCAACAGCGACGGCAAGTATGTGAACGCGGACGGCACCTTCAGTGACGAGAAGGTCGAGCTGACCATCAGCGACGGCAAGCGCCTCGTCATCAGGAACCTGCCCATCGACACCTACACCGTCACCGAGACCAACCATGAGGGTCTGATCAGCACCTACCACTTCACCACAGGCACCACCAGCGGCAGCGCGGACGTTGTCAAGGACGCGGAAGTGACCGTGGTCCTGAAGAACAACTACGAGCAGGATCTGGGCAGCCTCGTGCTGAAGAAGACCTGGACGATCACCGGCGTGACCGAGGTGCCGGAGAGCGCGAAGAGCGGCCTCCGCTTCGTGATCACCTCCGAGGACGCCAGGGACTTCGAGACCATCACGGTCTACTACGCACAGTTCGCGGGCGAAGACAGCTACACCGTCAAGGATCTGCCTGTCGGAACCTACACCGTGAAGGAGTATGACCACGATACGCTCCTGGCTAGCTATGGCTACGAGTTCACCGGCGGTATCACCGAGGGCGAGGCGACCCTGACCAGGGACGCCGAGGTCGAAGTGCCGCTGGAGAACGAGTACAAGGAGAAGCTGGGCGGCCTGACCATCGTCAAGACCTTCACCGGCGCTCCCGAGGATGCGGATCTGAGCGAACTGAGCTTCGTCATCAGCGGCCCGAACGGCTACACCAGAGGCGTGAAGTACAGCGAGTTCGTCAGCGGCGCGTTCCACATCGATGATCTGCCCGAGGGCACCTACACCGTGGTGGAGCAGGGCGCTGAGACGCTGATCGATCACTACCACCTGGTGGTGACGCCCGGGAAGCAGACTGCCGAGGTCACCAAGAACACCGCCGCATCGGTCGAGTTCGAGAACAAGTATGAGCCTGACGAGGGTGCCCTGACGATCTACAAGGTCTTCGGCGGCAATCCCGAGGACGCGGATCTGAGCGGTCTGACCTTCAAGGTCACCGGCCCCGACGGCTATGAGCTGACCCTGACCTACGATCAGTTCACCGACGGCGCCTACACCGTCAGCCCGCTGACGCCCGGCACCTACAAAGTGACCGAGACCAACGCGGATACCCTCATCGCCGACTACACGCTCCTGACCAGCAGCGTCACCGAGGCCGAGACCGAGGTGCACCTGAACGAGACGGCCAGCGTGCTGCTCCTGAACCTGTATGAGCAGGACAAGGGTGAGATCGAGATCGTCAAGACCTTCACCGGTACGGACGAGATCGACGAGTCGGTGAAGGGCAGCCTGACCTTCCGCATCGTGGGCCCGAACGGCTTCAACCGCACCGTGACCTACGCGGAGTTCACCGATGGCAAGTACACGGTGAAGGATGTGCCGGTGGGCATCTACGTGGTGATGGAGACCAACGCCGGAACGCTGATCGCCAACTACACGCTGGAGAGCGACAGCATGACCCGCGTGCGGGCTGAGGTCACCAAGGGCGAGACCGTAACGGCCGAACTCACCAACATCTACACCAAGGACCTGGGCAGCCTGAAGATCGAGAAGACCTTCAGCGGCCTGAACCCGAGCGACAACGTGGACGGCCTCGTGTTCCGCGTCATCGGTCCCGAGAACTTCGACAAGACCGTGTATTACAGCGAGTTTGAGGAAGACGGCACCTACACCTTCCCGAACATCCCGGTGGGCAAGTACCTGGTGTACGAGATGAACGCCAACTTCCTCGCTGCGAACCTGACGCTGCTCGACACCTCCGTCACCATGGGCTACGCCGATGTGGTGAAGGGAGAGACTGCCACTGTCGCGCTGGTGAACAACTATGACAACGCCAACACCTCGGTGATGGTTGCGAAGATCTGGAACGACATGGACGACCTGGACGGTTCTCGTCCGACGTCCCTCCTTGTGACACTCTGGGCCGACGGAACCGAAGTCACCACCAGGGAGCTGAGCGAAGCCAACAACTGGACGGTTGAGATCGATGGCCTGCCGATGTATGACGGTACGAAGCTCATCGAATACAGCTGGACCGAGGAGTTCGTCACCGGATACCTGATGACCGATCAGCTGGTCCTGGGCAATGTGACCGTGTTCACCAACATGCACATGCCTGAACTGGTCAATGTGAGGGTCCAGAAGATCTGGGACGACAACAACAACGAGTACAGGCGCCGTCCGGTCAGCATCGTCATGACCCTGTCCAACGGCATGACGGTCGTGCTGAACGAAGCCAACAACTGGACCGAAGTGATCGAGGGCCTGCCGAAGTTCGACGGTGAGGATGAGATCGTCTACACCTGGACTGAGGGCGAAGCGCTCGGCTACACGCAGACCTCCGTGGTCGTGAACGGTGACACAACCACCTTCACCAACCGCTTTAGGAGGCGCGTGCCCGAGACGCCCATCGAAGAGTACGAGACGCCGCTGGCGGTGGAAGTCATCATCAACCACGTCGGTGACTGCTTCGACTAAGCACCAGCTCTCGCCAAACCCATCCTCCCGCACACCGCGGGAGGATGGGGGAGGGGAGAATGACAAGAAAGGAGATAGCGTATCATGCTGAAAATGATCAAAAAGTACCTGTCCCTTCTGCTGGCGCTGGTACTGCTTCTGTCCAGCTTCACCCTTCCGGCCTTCGCCGAGGGTGAAACGGAGAGCGAGCTCCCCGAAGAGGAAGAGATCGAGTATCCCGACGAACTGATCGTCGGCCATCCCACCATCACGAAGGGCGACTTCTTCACCGAGATGTTTGGCAACGATACCGCCGACATCGACGTGCGCGCCCTGCTCCATGGGTACAACCTGGTCAACTGGGATCAGAACCAGGGCGTGTACCTGATCGACCCCTCCGTCGTGACCGCGGTGGAGGTGTTCGATGACGAGCTCGGCAACCGCACTTACTACATGGTGCTGGCTGACGACCTTTACTACTGCGACGGCACGCCCATCACCGCGTGGGACTATGCCTTCTCCCTGCTGCTGATGATGGCTCCCGAGATCGAGGAGATCGGCGGCAAGGTGTACCGCTGCGAACACATCCTGGGCTACCGGGAGTACATGAGCGGCAAGGAAAAGACCCTGATGGGCGTCCGGGTGCTGAGCGATCACCAGCTGGCGATCACCCTGGACCACAACTTCCTCCCGTACTTCTTCGAGACCGGCCTGCTGCTGTGCGTGCCCTATCCCATCCAGGTCATCGCTCCCGGCTGCAAGGTCTATGCCAACGAATACGGCGAGGTATACATCGGCAACGAGGATCTCTCCATCGAAGAACCCATCTTCACGGCGGATCTCCTGCGGCAGACCATCCTCGACCCCGATACCGGCTACAACAGTCATCCCACGGTCACCAGCGGTCCCTACAAGCTGGTGTCCTACGACTACAAGACCGCGCACTTCGAGATCAATGACTACTACAAAGGCGCGTGGATCTATAACACGCTCCCGGATGACTTCCACTTCGACGTGAAGGACTATGCGGGCGTAGGCAGCGGTACGCTGATCCACAACAACCACAAGGGCCCCAACATCTACAAAGTGGAGAAGTACGACGCGGACGGAAAGGATGTATCCTTCTACCTGGTAAAGCCCACCATCGAGCGCATCCAGTTCACCGTGGCGGATAACGACACGATGGCGCAGGATCTGGTCGAGGGCCGGCTGCACCTGGTGAACAAGGTGGTGTACGGCCCGACGATCCAGGAGTGCCTGGGCATCGGCACGGTCGGCTCCATCACTCCCGTGCCGGATCATGAGGCGGAAGAACGCGAAGCGCCCGCCGAAGAGACGGCGTCCGGCATTGAGTTCCAGAACTATCCCCGCATTGGTCTCGCCTTCGTGACCTTCACCTATGAGCGGCCCGCCGTGCATGAGAAGGAAGTCCGTCAGGCCATGGCCTGGTGCATGGACCGCGAAGCGATCACCCGGGAATACACCTCCGGCTACGGCCAGGTGGTCAACGGCTACTACGGCATCGAGCAGTGGGAGTATCTGATCTGCACCGGCCAGCTGGACTATCCCGTGAACTTCATCAACGACGAGCTCCATATCGATGAGGAGACGGCCAGGCGCTACCGCAACATGTACGCTTCCTCAGCGGAAGAGTACGAGAACATGATCCACGCGTGGGAAGAGCTGAACCTTGACCAGCTGACGGTCTACACCGTGGATGTCGACAAGGCCAACGCCATCCTCGACAATGCGGGCTGGACCCTGAACCTGGACGGCGGCACCTACGATCCCGAGGTGGACGAGGTCCGCTGCAAGATGATCGACGGCGAACTGGTGTCACTGGATCTGACCATGATGTATCCCCGCGGGAACCACATCGTGGACCATCTCCAGGAGTACTGGATCGACAACCTGAATGCCTGCGGCATCAAGCTGACGCTGGTCCCCATGGACATGGAGGAACTGCTCAAGAGCTATTACCGCGAGAGCGAGCGTACCACGGACATGATCTACCTGGCCACCAACTTCCATGTGATCGTGGATCCGTCCATCACCTACTCCACCGACACCACGGCGGGGCACCTGATCTGGAACAATACCTACTCCGATGACGAGGATCTGTACTGGCGCGCCGTGAACATGCGCATGACCGATCCCAAGGACATCTACGAGTACGTATCCAAGTGGATCGGCTTCCAGGAGCGCTACAACGAAGTGCTGCCCTGCATCCCGATCTACTCCAACATCTACTTCGACTTCTATACTCCGCAGCTGCAGAACTACTCCATCACCGGCCATGTGACCTGGTCGCAGGCCATTCTGGAGGCATACTTCGGCGAGGGGGACGGATCGGCTGTCACGACAGTGCAGTCCATGGACGGCGATGTCATCAGATTCGACGACTGACCCAAATGAAAAGCCTGCGCCATAGCGGCGCAGGTTTTTCGATGGGATTCCGGCTGACGACGCTCCGGATCGGAACGGATCAGTCTGCCTCATGCAGCTTCACAAAGGCGGCGGATCCCGGTGCGATGATCCACTGACCGTTGAGCTGACCCGCGCCTTCACCGCAGGCGTAGAAAATCTCGTCCATCGGATGGGCAGGGGCGACCACGCCGGGTCCGTCACAGGGGTTCAGCATCACCAGCACCCGCTCGCCCTCCGTCTCCCGCATATAGACCAGCGGCTGTCCGGGCTTTCCGTCGCACAGGAACCGGACCGGCGGCTTGCTTTGCAGCGCCGGATGCGCCATACGGATCGCGATCAGCTTCTTCACCTCGTGCCAGAGAGAGGCCTCGTCCCGCATCTGCGCCTCCACGGTGGGGCGGTCGGCGGCGGGGTCCTGGGGGATGTACAGCTTCTCCGGATCCGCGGTGGAGAAGCCCGCGTTGGCGCTGCCGTCCCACTGCATGGGGGAGCGGGAACCGGTGCGCTGATATCCGCCCTCCACCGAGGGGAGGTTTTCCACGTAGCGCATGCCGATCTCGTCGCCGTAGTAGACAAACGGTGCGCCGGGCATGCTCATCAGGAACGCGAAGGAGAGCCGCAGGGCCTCCGTGTCCAGCTGACGGGCGATGCGGTCGATGTCGTGGTTGCCGGAAGGAATGCAGATCAGTCCCTTGCCGTCGGTGGGATCATACGCCTCCCGGTAGGAGGCAACGAACTGCGAGGCGTCGCCGTGCCCGCCGAAGAATGGCGCATCGGTGCGGAACAGGTCCACATAGTGGGTGGTGGCCCAAGGAAGCAGGAAGTCCATGTGGAAGCCGCCTGCCAGACTCTCCACCGGCTGGCTCCACTCCGAGACCATGGCAGCCTCGGGGAACTCCCGGTCCAGGAAAGCACGGACATCCTGCCACAGAGCGATGGTGCCCTTGTGGCCGGGGTCGTTCTTCACCAGGGAAGCGGCCATGTCCACCCGGAAACCGTCGCAGCCCATGGACAGCCAGAAGCGCATGACATCCTTCATCGCTTCCCGGGTGGCGAGGGGACCGGGGGCATCCATGGCCTGCTGCCAAGGCTTCTCCGGCTTGTAATAGCCGTAGTTCAGGGCGGGCTGGTGGGTGAAGAAGTTCACGGCGGCCGTTCCGTTGCGCTCGGAGATGCCCCTCAGATTGTTGTAGCCCGTGGGCTCCTCCCACACGCTGTCCGTCCACACATAGCGGTCGGTGAACTCGTTCCGCGACGCCTTCATGCTTTCTTTGAACCAGGGGTGCTCCCAGGAGGTGTGCCCGGGGACCAGGTCCAGCAGCACATGCAGGCCGCGCCTGTGCGCTTCGGCGAACAGGCGCTTCGCGTCTTCGTTGGTGCCGTAGCGGGGTGCGATCATGCAGTAGTCGGACACGTCGTAGCCCGCGTCGAGAAAGGGGGAGGCGAAGCAGGGATTCAGCCAGATGGCCGTGCAGCCCAGTTCCCTGATGTAATCCAGCTTTTCGATAACGCCGGGCAGGTCGCCGATGCCGTCGCCGTTGGTGTCGTTGAAGGACTGGGGATAGATCTCGTAGAAGACGGCGCTGTCCAGCCAGGCCGGGGTGCTGCTCATACAGGTACCTCCTTTGTTTGGCGGTGATGGTGTGCTCGTCCGCTGCCTTCCCGGATTCTGTCACAGGACGGGTCCGCGGGCAGGAAGGGATCGTCGCATATAAGCAAAAACCCGGCGGGCATGCCGGGTATGAGCGCGTTACTTGCTGCCGCGCATCAGCTTGACCATGTCCGGGACGCGGGAAAAGAGCGCGGCGTTGTCCGGCGTCATCGCAAACAGATCCAGCAGCTGCCTGACGATGGCGGCGTCGGACAGGGGATCCAGCTCCTGCCGCAGCAGGCGCATGCCCTCCTTGCGGGATTCGTCGAGGAAGAGCCCGCAGCGGTGGGTGCCGGACTGATGCCACGAGACGCTGGGGGAGATCCCGGCCTTGGCCAGGGAGGCGTCCAGCGTCACCACGCTGTTGGAGGCCTCGCGGAATTCCTCGATGATGGTGTCGTCCACCCGGTTGCCGGTGGCGGTGTTCAGACAGCCGAAGACCGTCAGACTGCCGCCGCTGCGCAGGGCGCGGGCGGCGCCCAGTAGCTTGCGGGCCCGGTACAGGCTGGTGGGATTGATGGTGCCGGGGGTGGCGCGCCCCTGCTGCGCGGCGGCCAGGGTATAGGTCTTGGAGAGCTTGGTCAGGCTGTCCACCAGCAGGACCACGTCCTGCCCCAGTTCGACCAGGCGTTCCGCGCGTTCCAGCGCCAGGTCCGTCAGACGCAGGTGGTTGTCGGGGCTTTGGTCAAAGGTGGTGGCGTACACCGGGCATTTCACCTGGTCCCGCAGCAGCGTCACGTCCTCCGGCGCCGCGTCCAGAAGCACGATGAAGACCTTCGCGTCCGGATGGTTCTCGCTGATGGCGTTGGCGAGGTCCCGCAGGAGGGAGGTCTTGCCCGCCTCCGGCTGACAGAGCAGCAGGGCCCGCTGGCCGAAGCCCATGGGCGCCACGGCGTCCACAAAGCGGGTCAGCGGCCGCTTGGGATCCTTCAGTTCGATGCTGAGCCTGCGGGTCGGGTACACGGCGGTCAGGCTGTCGAAAGCCGGACGATCGACGGAACGGTCGGGATCGTTCCCGTTCACGGAGGACACCGTCAGCAGGGCGGCGAACTTGTCCCCCTCCCGGATCGGGCGGACCTTGCCCTCCACGTAGTCACCGGCCCGAAGGCCGAACCGCCGGATCTGCGCCGGCGCCACGTAGATATCCGCGGGGGAGGCCAGCAGCCCGTTGACCCGCAGGAAAGCATAGCCGTCGGGATGCATTTCCACAAAGCCCGCCGCCGGCTTCATGTCCTCGGGGGCCAGAGTGGAGACCGGGCTGCTCTGCGGTGCGCGCGGGGCGGGAGCGGCAGCCTCGGGCTGAGCCGGCGCCGCGTATGCGGGAGCCTGGCCCGGAGCGGGCGCGGGAGCCGGAGCGGCCGGCCGGAAAGCGGGCTCGCGCCAGGACGTGGTGCGCTCCTCCGTGCGGGCGGGCTGTGAAGAGGCGCCGGGGCCGAAGCGGGGGGTATAGCCGCTCCGCTGCGCCGGCTGGGCCGGCTCGCCCTCGCTCCGCGGGGCCGTGCGGAAGGAAGGCCGCTCGGGCTGCTGCGCCGCCCGCTGGGAAGCGAACGTGCTCCGCCCGCCGCCGAAGGTGCGGTCCGTATTGTAGCGGTTGGACGGGTTGTGCCACGCGGGGCGGAATACGGTCTGCTGCGCCTCAGGCCGTGGGGTGGGCTCGGCGGGCTGCCGGGGGATCTCAAGCTGCTCGGGCGCGGAGGCGGAAGGGCTGCCTTCTTCGGCCTCCTGCAGGCGGGCGATGATCCCCTCCTTGTTGATGCCCGCGCTGAGGGTCACGCCGTGTTCCCGGGCGTACTTGCGCAGCTCAATGACAGTCATTGAAGAAAAATCCATCACGGTTCCTCCTCCGATCGGAA
Source organism: uncultured Eubacteriales bacterium (assembly GCA_902767565.1). Taxonomy (GTDB): domain Bacteria; phylum Bacillota; class Clostridia; order Christensenellales; family Aristaeellaceae; genus RUG11272. The sequence goes on from CACXHY010000005.1 coordinate 13,010, forward strand.
TGGACTCATCGAAAACACCGGAGCATCCGGCCTCAGCGCATTCGGGCAGGTTCATTTTTGATTCGATCGGAAAAACAGAATCAAATTCGCGCAGGAGCCAAATCAATGATGCTGGCATCAGTATAGCAAATTCCGCCGCGGAAAGCAAGAGCGAACCGCGGATTTGCCTCTCATCTGTTGCGCTCCGGAGAACAAATAATTCGCGGGATGATTGAAAAATCCGGCCGTTCAGGGTATAATGCAGGATGAGATCTGGAGGTGCTTTATGTTTACCGGTTTTCCGGAGGCGACAACACAGTTTTTGCTGGACCTGCGCTTTCACAACAGCACATCCTGGTTCAACGAGAACAAGGACCGGTATCTGCGGGATGTGCAGGGGCCCTTTTACGAGCTGATCGGCGAACTGGTGCCCGTGATGCGGGAGATCGATCCGCTGACGGAGGTGCGGCCTTACAAGCTGCTGAGCCGGATCCGGCGCGACACCCGTTTCTCAAAGGACAAGTCCCCGTACCGGGACCACCACTGGATCTGGTTCAAGCGCGGGGGAGAAGACCGCTGGCAGTCTCTGGGCTACTGGTTCGAGTTCGGCCCCCAGCGGGTGACGTGGGGGATGGCCACCTGGGACGAGAACCGTCCGCTGATGGATCGTTTCCGCCGGGAGCTCGCGGCCGACCCGAAGCGGTACGGAGGCATCATCCGGTCCTGCTCGCTGCCCGAGCGCCACATCGAACTGCAGGGCGACTTCTTCCGCCGCCTGGAGGTGCCTCCCGATGTGCCTGCGGACCTGGGACCCTGGTACCGGCTGCGCTCCATGGCGCTGGTGCAGACCCGCCCGAGCCTGGCGGAGACCGCGACGCGCGAGGTGCTGGGCCATGTGATCGCCGACTACCGGGCCATGGCGCCGGTCTATCACCTCCTGCGGGGCATGCAGGATGAACTGGAAAATGAGCGGGCGGAGGACGAGACCGCCCGGGCTCCCGAACCTCACGACGAATGGTGACCCCGATCGGGGATGAATGGAGGATCTATGCAAGCAAGTGAACTGAAGAAACTGATCAGCGGTTCCGATATCCGCGGACGGGCAGTGGGGGATGACGCCCCGCTGACGCCCCATGTGGCATCCTGCCTGGGGATGGCCTTCGCCGGATTCCTGGCGAAAAAGTGCGGCAAGGCCGTGACCGAGATCAGCATCGGTCTGGGACGGGACAGCCGGATCAGCGGACCCGCGCTGCTGAAGGCTGCGGCGGACGGCATCATCCGCGCCGGCGCTTCGGTGCAGGATTACGGCATGTGCACCACGCCCGCCATGTTCATGGCCGTCATCACGCCCGGCTTCACCCCGGACGGATCCATCATGATCACCGCCAGCCACCACCCCTGGGACAGGAACGGCCTGAAGTTCATCACCGCCGAGGGGGGACTGACGCACGATGAGATCGGCGAACTGATCGAGGCCGCGTCACAGGCGGATCCGGACAGCGCTTCCATCAGCGGTCATGTCATCGCGAAGCCCTTCCTGCCCACCTATATGGAGCAGCTGGCGGACCGCATCCGCAGAGGGCTGGATACCGACATCGAAAAGCCGCTGCTCGGCCTGCATGTGGTCGTGGACGCCGGCAACGGAGCGGGCGGATTCTATGCCCAGCTGATGGAGTCCCTGGGCGCGTGGATCGAGGGCAGCCAGTTCCTGGAGCCCGACGGCATGTTCCCGAACCATCGCCCCAATCCCGAGGACCCCGAAGCGATGGCCTCCATCTCGAAGGCAGTCACCGACGCGGGCGCGGATCTGGGCGTGATCTTCGACGCGGACTGCGACCGTGCGGCCGTGGTGGACGCGGACGGCCGGGAGATCAACCGCAACCGTCTCATCGCCCTGATGAGCGCCATCCTGCTGGACGACGAGCCGGGGCAGACCATCGTCACCGATTCCGTGACCTCCTCCGGCCTGAAGAAGTTCATCAGCGACTGGGGCGGCGAGCATTACCGCTACAAGCGGGGCTATCGCAATGTCATCGACGAGGCCGTCCGGCTGAACGAAGCGGGCGTGTCCTGCCCGCTGGCCATCGAGACCAGCGGCCACGCCGCGCTGAAGGAGAACCACTTTCTGGACGACGGCATGTATCTGGTGACGGTGCTGATCGTCAAAGCCATGAAGCTGAAGCAGGAGGGCAAGACCCTCGGCGCCCTGATCGCCGACCTGCAGGAGCCCGCGGAGTCCGTCGAGATCCGCATGAGCATCACGGCGGAGGATTTCCGCGAGGCCGGCAAGGAAGCCATCGAGCGGGTGCTGGACTATGCCAACGCCGCGGCCTCCTGGCACATCGCCCCCGACAACCGCGAGGGCGTGCGCATTTCCTTCGATCTGGACGGCGGCCTGGACAACGGTTGGTTCCTGCTGCGCCTCTCCGTTCATGACCCGGTGCTGCCCCTCAACTGCGAGAGCGATGTCCCCGGCGGCGTGAAGGAGATGCTGCGGGCCCTGCTGGAGGTGCTGGAGGGCTGCGAGGGCATCGACCTGACGAACCTGAAGGCTGCGGCCGAATGAGCGGCCCGCCGCCGCGGAGACCGCCTCCCGGCGCGCGGTGAGTCCACAGAAAAAGGGTACCGGAGACTGCCTTCGGTATCCTTTTCATGTCAGCGGATCACTTTCCCGGTGAACAGCATGCCGGCCGGCTTTCCGCAGCCCACCGCCCAGAGATCCGCGGCGCGCTCCTCGATCCGGGCCCAGGGCGCATCCTGCCACGGCTTCCAGTCCGCGGCCTTCCCGATCACGGGGAGGCCGTTTTCCTGTGCCCGGCGGAGGACCGGGGCCGCGTTCCCGTTCAGCCCCAGCAGACAGGCCGCCGGGGGCAGGGGAGCCGCTTCGCAGTCCGCCTGCGTCACGCCGAGAAGCGCGTGGGTCAGCATCCGGTCGAGCCGCGCGTGGGTGTACCGCCGGGTCCCCGCCAGGGCCAGGATGGCCTCCCGCGGCGCCGCCCGGCGCGCTGCCTTTCTCAGCCGGTCCTGGATGCCCTCGGAACAGCCGGGCAGCGCTTCCCACTCCTCGGGAGTCATGGTCAGGAGCCTTGCCCGCAGCGGCAGGTCCAGCGCGTCCCGGGGCTGCACGCGGCCCTCCGACAGGGCATCGGAGAAAAGCGCCGCGGCGGCATCCGGCAGCGCAGTCATGGCCTCGTCTTCCCGCCCCTCCCACAGGGCGAGCCGCACGGATGTGGCGGAGGGATGCTCCGGGTCCAGCCTGGTTTGCCGGTAACCGCCCAGCCGCGGCACGGGCACCGGGGTCATGGCGCTGTTCAGGCGGCGAAGGGCGCGGAGATAGCATACAGCCAGCGTGTTGTTCGGCTCCCGCAGCACGGCGGCGGCCCCGGGGATCATCACGTCGGCGGCCTCCGCTACAGCCTGCGGGTGGGGCAGGCCCTTGTCGAGGGCGCCCCGGAGCTCCTCCCGGAAGGCCTCCGGCTCATCCTCCAGGATGGACGCCGCCGACTGCAGCATGGGCAGATCGTCGCGCTCCACGCCGAAGGAGATCGCGTCACAGCCGAGCCGGTCCAGCAGGGAGACGCCCGCCAGCGCGAAGTGCTCCGCGTCGCGAACGCTCCAGAGGGCGGGCAGCAGGAACACGGCGTCGGCGCCGCAGCGGAGCGCCGCTTCCGCCCGCACCCGGGGCGGCAGGATGGCCGCGTCGCCCCGCTGGGTGAAGAAACCGGACATCACCGCCACGGCCGCATCGGCGCCGGTCCGCGCTTTGGCTTCGGCCAGGTGATGCGCGTGTCCGCGATGAAAGGGGTTGTACTCCGCGATGATGCCGACGGTGCGCATGGATGAGCCTCCTCTCCGGATGAGGGCTGCGGGACGGTTCTTGATCCGAGTATAGCACAGCATGCCGCCGTCCGCAACCTGCGCTGCGGACGGGGCATCCGGCGCAAGCCCGGGAGCGCGCGAACAGCGGTTTTCGCCGTTGGCATCCGTCACTGTTTTTTTCCCAAAGCCCTTTTCATCACCCGAAAAATCCTGTATAATATTGCCGACGCATTGTGCGCACAGAGAATGCAACAGGAGGGATTTCCCATGTCCATCATTGACCGCATCAAGGAAAAGGCAAAAACCGAGCTGAAGCACATCGTTCTGGCCGAGGGCTCTGAACCCCGCACCGTTCAGGCGGCCGCGAAGATCGTCGGCGAAGGCCTGGCGAAGATCACCCTCGTCGGCAAGCCCGAGGAGATCCGGAAGGTCGCCGAGGAGACCGGCACCGACCTCGCCGGCGTGGCCATCGTCGATCCCGCGGCCTGTGAGAAGAGCGAAGCCTATGCCGCCAAGCTGTGCGAACTGCGCCAGAAGAAGGGCATGACCATTGAGCAGGCCCGCGACCTGGTCTACAACAACACGCTGTACTTCGCCACCATGATGCTGAAGATGGACGACGCCGACGGCATGGTGGCCGGCGCCATCAACTCCACCGGCAACGTGCTGCGCCCCGCCCTGCAGATCATCAAGATGGCCCCCGGCATCTCCACCGCTTCCTCCTGCTTCATCATGGAGCTGCAGACGCCCGAATACGGCGACAACGGCGTGATGCTCTTCGGCGACTGCGCCGTAAACATCGAGCCCAATGCCGACGAGCTGGCGGCCATCGCCATCTCCACCGCCAATACCTGCAAGTCGCTGCTCCAGGCCGAACCCCGGGTGGCGATGCTCTCCTTCTCCACCAAGGGCAGCGCCAAGCACGACGCCGTGACCCTGGTGCAGCAGGCCACCGCCAAGGCACACGAGCTGGCTCCCGACATCCTGCTGGACGGTGAACTCCAGGCGGACGCCGCCCTCGTCGAGACCGTGGCCAACCTGAAGGCTCCCGGTTCTCCCGTGGCCGGCAAGAACCCCAACGTCCTGATCTTCCCCAACCTCGGCGCGGGCAACATCGGCTACAAGCTGGTGCAGCGTCTGGCCGGCGCGAAGGCCATCGGCCCGATCATCCAGGGTCTGGCCAAGCCCGTGAACGACCTGAGCCGCGGCTGCGACGTCAACGAGATCGTGAACACGGTCGCTGCGGTGGCCGTCATCGCCCAGGGCTGAAGCCGATACGGAACAGATAAAGGAGACGGTCGATATGAAAATTCTGGTTGTCAACGCGGGTTCTTCCTCCCTGAAGTACCAGCTGATCGATATGGACGGCGAGAAGGTCATCGCCAAGGGCCTGGTGGAGCGCATCGGCATGCCCCAGCCCGGTCATCAGAAGCAGACCGTGGGCGGCAAGGTCTACGAGGTCAGCGGCGTGATGATCCCCGACCACGTGGAGGCCTGCACCATGATGCTCAAGGCGCTGCAGGATCCGGAAAAGGGCGCCATCCGCTCCATGGTGGAGATCGGCGCGGTGGGCCATCGCGTGCTCCACGGCGGCACCAAGTTCTCCGAGTCCGTGCTGGTGAACGAGGCGGTGAAGGACGCCATCCGCGAGTGCATCCCGCTGGGTCCCCTCCACAACCCCGCCAACCTCATGGGCATCGAGGCCTGTGAGAAGGTCATGCCCGAGACGCCCCAGGTGGCCGTCTTCGACACCGCCTTCCACCAGACCATGCCTCCGAAGGCCTATATGTACGGCGTGCCGAAGAAGTACTTCACCGAGTACGGCGTGCGCAAGTACGGCTTCCACGGCACCTCCCACCGCTATGTGAGCAAGCGGGTGTGCGAGTTCCTGGGCGTGAGCCCTCTGGGGAAGAAGATCATCATCTGCCACCTGGGCAACGGGTCCTCCCTGTCCGCCGTGGTGGACGGCAAGTGCGTGGACACTTCCATGGGCCTGACGCCTCTGGACGGCCTGCTGATGGGCACCCGCTGCGGCACCTGCGATCCCGCCGTGGTGCAGTTCATCGCCAACAACGAGAACATGACCGTGGACGAAGTGCTGAGCATGATGAACAAGCAGTCCGGTCTGCTGGGCATCGGCGGCAAGTCCAACGACATGCGCGACGTGGACGCGGCGGCCGACAACTATGACGGCGACGCCATGCTGGCCCGCGACATGCTGGTCTACGGCATCCAGAAGTACATCGGCTCCTACGCGGCGGCCATGGGCGGCGTGGACATGATCGTCTTCACCGCCGGCATCGGCGAAAACAACGCGGCCCTGCGCGAGCGCGTGATGACCGGCATGGAGTGGATGGGCGCCAGGCTCTGCCACGCCCGGAACTTCGCCTGCGCCGACGGCCATGCCACCGAGTGCGTGATCTCAGCGGACGACAGCAAGGTCAAGGTGCTGGTCATCCCCACCAACGAGGAGATCATGATCGCCCGCGACACCAAGGAACTGGTCGAGCAGTGATCCCACGGATACAGCAAAGCCCGCGCAAGCGGGTTTTGTTGTGGCCGATCCTGATATTGCAGGCGGCATCTGTGCTTGACAGCTTCCGCGTCCTGCGGGTATACTTTTCAAAAGCGGCACAGACAGAGGCCGCTTTCGGAGGTGCAGTCCATGTCGTCGAATCGCGAACATACCGGAAGAAAGGGCTTCCTCGGCATGCAGTTCGAGCCGGGATACTTCAGGCAGCTGTTCAGGATCGTGCTGCCCATCGCGGCCCAGACCCTGATGACGGCGCTGGTCAGCGTGTCCGACACGCTGATGCTCGGCGCGGTGAACCAGGAATCCTTTGCCGCGGCCTCTCAGGCCAGCCAGGTCAGCACACTGGAGAACTTCATCATTTTTGGCGTGACGGCGGGGATCTCCACCATGGCGGCCCAGTACTGGGGCAAGGGCGACAAAAAGACCGTGGAGCGCATCCAGTCCATTGCCCTGCGCTACACGCTGCCCTTCGGCTTCCTGACCATGCTGCTGGCGACCTTCCTGCCCGGCCCCATCATGAACCTGCTGGCCACGGATCCCACGGTGCGGAGCCTCGGCGCGGAGTACCTGCGGATCGTCGGCGTGTCCTATCTCTTCACCGCGGTGTCCCAGGTGGTGCTGACGGTGATGAAGAACAGCGACCGGGTGGCGCGAAGCTCGGCCTATGCCATCTCCACGGTGATCCTGAACATCGTGCTGAACTTCCTGCTGATCTTCAATCCCTTCCGCATCGAAGCGCTGCGCTGCGTCGAGGGCATCAGGGGCGCGGCCCTGGCCACCTCCCTCTCCAAGCTGGTGGAGGTGACGCTCTGCCTGCTTGAAAGCGTGCGGCACGAGGATGTCAAACTGCGTGTGCGGCAGATCTTCGAGAAGATGACGAAGCTCTCGAAGGATTTCTGGCACTATTCCTGGCCGCTCATCGCCAACACCATCGCCTGGGGCGGAGGCATGTTTGCCTTCTCGGTCATCATCGGCCAGCTGGGCGGCGAGGACAACACCAGCATCATCTCCGCCCACGCCATGGGCAACATCGTGAAGAACTGCTGTGATTGCCTCGGCGCGGGCGTCGGCCACGGCGCGGCCATCCTGCTGGGCAACCGGCTCGGCCGCGGGGAGTTCGAGCAGGCGAAGCGGGACGGCCGCAGCTACGTCATCCTGTCCCTGCTGATCGGCGTCCTTTCCGGGGTCGTGCTGCTGCTCATCTCGCCCCTGGTGGTGAAACTGGCGCACCTCATGCCGGATTTCAAAGGCGGCCAGGCGGAGTACTACCTGGAACGCATCCTCTGGATGTGCTCCTACTATATGATCGGCCGCACCCTGAACACCATGCTCATCAACGGCATCTTCTCCGCAGGCGGCGACACCCGCTTCGGCTTCTGGTGCGACCTGGGCAATCTCTGGGGCATCATCATCCCGGCGGCCTGCATCGCGGCTTTCGCGTGCGGCGCTCCGCCGCTGCTGGTGTACTTCATCCTTTATCTGGACGAGTTCACCAAGATCCCCATCGAAGCGATCCACTACAAAAAGTACAAGTGGCTCCGCAACATCGCGGCGGATACGGAGCAGGCCTGACCGCGCACGTACCCCGACCGCACTGACCCGACCTGCCGCCGGAGGTGACTTATGACACAGGATCGCGAAGCTCCCGGCGACAACATCATGGGAACGCAGAAGATCAGCCGGCTGGTGCTCATGACCGGCCTGCCGCTGATGCTCTCGCTGCTGATCAATTCCCTCTACAACTTCGTGGATTCCGTCTTCGTGGCCCAGGTGGACGAGAAAGCCCTGCGCGCCCTTGCGCTGGCGGCGCCGGTGCAGCAGCTGGTGTCCTCCTTCGGTCTGGGAAACGCCATCGGCCTCAACGCGGTGATCTCCCGGGCCATGGGCGAGAAGGATCGGGACAAGGTGCGCAAGGCCGCCAACGCATCCATCGCCATCGGTGTGTGCTCCTGGCTGCTGATCTGCCTGATCTGTCTTGTCGGCGCGCGCCCCTTCTTTGACTGGCAGGCTGCCGGGGATGAGGACATCGTGCGCTACGGCATGGATTATCTCACCATCTGCATGTATTTCTCCCTGGGACAGATGATGCAGTGGGTCTTCGACCGTTTCGTCATCGCCAGCGGGCGGTCGAAGCTGTTCCTCTTCACGCTGTCCGCGGCCTCGGTGACCAACCTGATCCTGGATCCCATCTTCATCCTGGTCCTGCGCCTCGACACGCTGGGCGCGGCCATCGCCACGGTGATCGGCCAGGCGGTCGGCGCGATCGCGGGCATCCTCATCAACCGCCGCTGGAACCCGGAGATCCCCTTCGACCTGCCGGTGCGCAGGGAAGGCGGCCGGTTCCGCCTGACCTTCGACGGGCGCAGCATCCGCGACATCCTTCGGGTGGGCATTCCCTCCACCCTGGTGCAGATGCTGACCAGCGTGGTCACCACCGCCATGAACACCATCCTCCAGGGCATGAACGCGGTGGCGGTCTCCGTTTACGGCGTGGCGGCCCGCATCATGAACATCTCCACCGTCGGCGTCCACGGGATCGACAACGGCCTGATCCCCATCGTGGCCTACAACTACGGAGCAAAAAAGAAGGAACGGATCTTCGAGGCGCTGAAGTGGACGCTGATCTACTCCGCCGCTTTCTTCGCGCCGTTCCTGCTGGTGCTGGAGCTCCGGCCGGACTGGGTGCTGGACCTCTTCAACGCCGAGGCCAACGGCCTGCTGGGCGTAGGCATGCCCGCGCTGCGGATCCTTGCGGTCGCCTGGCTGGTCATGATCCCCAATCTGGTGATCGCCGCCGGCCTGCAGGGGCTGTCCCTGGGCACAAAGAGCATGACCCTGACCCTGCTGAGGCAGGCGATCCTGCCCCTGGTGCTGGCCTGGGCACTGAGCTTCACAGGGGATCTGACGCTGGTCTGGACCGCCTTTATCGCGGCGGAACTCATCAGCCTGCCATACGCCCTGTGGCTCTGGAAGAGAAACACCGCGCGCGTGCTGCGCTTCGCGGGCGGATCGGATCCGGCCTGATGCGATCCGTTCCGACGGGAGGAGAGCCCCTCCCGTTTTTCATATACGAAAAACCCGCGCGGGGCGGGTTTCGGGTCACTCCCAATCCAGCGGATAATCCTCCACGGCATAGGTCAGCTTGCGGCCGTTGGTCTTCAGCGTGGTGACGACGCCGTCCTGGTTGGTGACATCCGTCAGGGGCGTGGGGATGAAATTGTTGTAATCCTTTCGGCTGGAGATGCGGATCGGGATGATGCGGAAGCCCTCGTTGGTGACGGTCCCGTCCTTCACCCGGAAGCGCGTCTGGAAGAGGATGGAGGTCATGTCGTCGGGCTTGTGGTTCCCGGCAAAACAGAAGTTGCCGAGCGAGTAGCAGATGTATACGCCGTTGTAGCACTCGATGGGCTGGATGCGGTGGGAGTGATTGCCGATCACCAGGTCGGCCCCGGCATCCACGGCCGCGCGCCCCATTCTGATCTGGTTGGAGGTAGGTGCATAGTCCTTTTCCACGCCCCAGTGGAAGCAGACGATCACGATGGGATACTGTGCCTTGGCGCTGCCGATGTCCGCAGCCACCTTTTCATAGAGCGTGGCGTATCCGCCCACGGGTTTGTCATACCGGTCGATGCACAGATACGACAGGATGCACACATCCACGCCCTTGATATTGATCACGCCCCACTGCTCCGTGGTGGAGGCGACCACGCCGGCTTCCTCCAGGGTGCGACGGGTGTCCGCGAAGCCTTCCTCGCCGAAGTCCATGGTGTGATTGTTCTCCAGCGACGCGCACTCGATGCTGTTTTCCGTCAGAATGGACACATAGGAGGGCGGCGCGCTGAAGAGGAAGGAGTTGCCCTGCTTGGCCTTCGGGATGACGGTCGAGGTGGTGAGGGTCCCCTCAAAGTTGATCACGGTCAGGTCGTCCGCCGCCAGGATATCCCGCACGTTCTGCATGCAGAAGCCGGGATCTCCGCCCTGCTCATTCAGTTCCCGGTCAAAGATGTCCGTGCGGGATTTGGCGTTCTTCCCGATGGTGAAATCGCCGGTGAAGGTCATGGTCAGCAGCACGGAGCCGTCATCCTCATAGATGCTCGCGGCAGCTTCCTCCTCTTCGACATCGTCGAGGATGATCTCCCCGTCCAGATCGTCGAACATGGACCAGTCTTCATCCTCCCCGGAAACGGCCGACGGCATCAGCAGACACAGCAGCAGGCAGAGAACAAGGATCTTGCGCATGGAAACCTCCCGGTTGTCGGTTTGCCGCGGTGAGACGCGGCTTCAGATCAGGGCACGCACGAAATCGCCCATGCGGTCCAGGGCGATGTTCAGCTTGTCCAGCGCGGTGGCGTAGGAGCAGCGGATAAAGCCCTCGCCATACGCGGAGAAGGCCGTTCCGGGGACGCAGGCGATGTGCTTCTCTTCCAGCAGCCGCTGGCAGAAGGCCTCGCTGGTGAGCCCTGTGCGGGCAATGGAGGGAAAGACGTAGAATGCGCCCAGCGGCTCGAAGCAGTCCAGCCCCATGCCGCGGAACCCGGCGACCATCAGCCGGCGGCGCTGATCATAGCTCTGATGCATGCGCCGGACATCCTCAAAATCGTTGGCAAATCCCGCTTCCAGCGCTTCCAGCGCGGCCACCTGCGCCTGACGCGGCGCGCACATAATGGTGTACTGGTGGATCTTGACGATGACGTCGAGGATCGGGGCAGGGCCGCATACGAAGCCGACCCGCCATCCGGTCATGGCGAAGGCCTTGCTGAAGCCGTTCAGGGTGACGGTGTACGCCCACATGCCCGGCAGGGAGCCGAAAGAGACGTGGGCGCTGCCGCCGTAGGTCAGCTCGGCATAGATCTCGTCGGAGATGACCAGCAGCTCATGTTCCCGCACCACTTCGGCGATGGCCTCCAGTTCCTCCCGGCTCAGGATGGCGCCGGTTGGGTTGTTGGGGTAGGGGAGGATGAGCACCTTGGTGGCCGGGGTGACAGCGGCCCGGACAGCCTCGGCGGTCAGGCGGAAGTCGGTCTCCCGGGTGGTGACCAGCGGAACGGGAGTGCCGCCCGCGAAGATCACGCTGGGGCAGTAGCTGACATAGCTGGGTTCCGGGATCAGCACCTCGTCCCCGGCCTGTACCATGGCGCGCAGGGCGATGTCGATGGCTTCGCTGGCCCCGACGGTGACGAGGATCTCCTTCTCCGGGTCATAGGGCAGGTGAAACCGCTCGTCCATGTAGCGGCTGATGGCCTTGCGCAGGGAGAGCAGGCCCCGGTTGGCGGTGTACTGGGTCTCGCCGTTGAGCAGGCTGTTGATGGCAGCGTCCCGGATGTGATAAGGCGTGATGAAATCCGGCTCGCCCACGCCGAGGGAGATCGTGTCCTTCTGGGCGGCGGCCAAGTCGAAAAAGCGGCGGATCCCGCTGGGGGGAACGGCTGCGATGGCGCGGTTCAGGTAGCGGTCATAGTTCATAGGGTGACCACCAGCCGTCCGTCGCCGCGGGTGTCCTCGAACACCACGCCGTCCTCCTTGTACCGCTTCAGCACAAAAGCGGTGGCGGTGCCGGTCACGCTGTCGAGCACCGACAGCTTCTGCGAGACGAACAGCGCCAGCTCCTTCAGGGTCGGCGCCTCCACCAGCACCAGCAGGTCATAATTGCCGCTCATCAGGTAGACGCTCTTCACCTCGTCGAAGGCATAGATCCTCGCGGCAATGGCGTCGAATCCCTGCTCCCGCTGGGGGGTCACCCGGACCTGGATCATGGCTTCCACCCGGTCCCGGTCGGTCTTGTCCCAGTTGACGACAGGCGCGTAGCGCAGGATGATCTTCTCGGCTTCGAGCCGTTCGATGGCCGCGGCGGTCTCTTCCATGGTGGCCCCGGTCATCACGGCCAGCTTCTCAAGCGGCATCCGGCAGTCTTCGCGCAGGATGTCGAGCAGCTGGTTTTCCAGATGGGTCATGCGGGATTCTCCCTTCATATTTGGGATAGGAACGCGGTCATTGTACAACGGAATCGGTCTGCGCGCAAGGGGGACGCCGCCTCCGCAATGTAAAACCCTTCCCGGCAGGAAGGGCTTTACGGGTTGGAAGGTCATTCTCCCCAGAAGATCAGGTTGAAGCAGGGGAGGTACTGGTCGCCGTTCACGCTGTCCTGCACCAGGTAGGTGCCGATCAGCGTGCCGTACATCATCTGCTGGCTGCCCTCCTCAAAGGTCGGCTCCTCCGTGGTGTTGACCACCACCAGATCGGCGTAGCCGTCGGCTGTGATGCGCTGGGCCATGGTGACCATCCAGCCGGAATTGGTGGAGGCGATGCTGACCACATACATCCGGTAGGCCATGATGCGGTTGATATATTTCTGGATCGAACGGTTCAGCGTGGCATACGCGGGGCGGATGGCTTCCGCCAGCGCCTTTTCCCGCAGATCGGCGGCGTCCATGGATCGGGTGGCCGTGCAGGAGAAGGTGCGGGTGGAGTAGTTCTTCTTGCTGAAGGTCAGATTGATGTGATACACGCCGTCGGCGCTGGTGTCGATCGTGAAGGAGAACTTGCCGCTGTTGTTGGTGCGGATGGTCTTGTTATAGCCGCCGTCCACCATGCACTGCACCTGCGTCTGCTTGACGGTGACGCCGGAGATCACCAGCTTGTCCCCGGTCAGCTCCAGGGTGGCCGGAAGCTCCTCGTTGAAATTGACGGTCAGCAGATTGGACTGGTACGTGGTGACCTCGAAGACCTTCTCCTCCACCACCTGGCCGCCCTGCTCCGCGTTGACGATCACCAGCCAGACGCCCTCCTGGGGCAGCTGGACGGGAATGCTGAACTTGCCGCGGTTGCTGGCATCCGTCTGGAACAGCACCGGTTCGGAAGAGTCCATGCGGAGGCAGACTGCCACCAGATGCGTGTTGGGATCGCAGGTGCCCACCAGGGTGAACTTGCCGGTGTTGGTCTCCACCGGAGGCACGGACGAGAAAGCCATATGGGCGGTGGAGGCCGGCGTGCCCTCAGGCGCAGAGGGGGTCTCGACGCTGTTCTCGCCGCCGGTGACGTTGGAAACGGCGTTCGCCGGATCCGCGACTTCGCTCGCGGACACATGCTGGGTGAACTGCCAGGTGTTCCAGACCTTGTTCAGATTGTTGTTGTCGCGGCTGGCCAGCTTGCGGCCGAAGACCCGGTAGTCCAGGACGATGGTATAGCCGTTCTTGATGGTCTTGCGGGCAAAGCCGCGCCAGGTCATGCCGTTCTGCACGCAGGTGTACTTGACCATCAGGAAACGCCCCTGCTTGGTCTTCTTCCATTCGGCAGAGGTGATGTTGTAGCCCTGCTTTTTATAGCTGTCGCCGCTCAGGTGCTCCCGGCGGTAGCCCGCGCGGTAGTTGGGCGTCTGGTCGTCGATGTCGTGGATCTGCACGGCGGTGTCGTCCCGCACGGCACGGATCTCCAGACAGGCGTCTCCCTCCACGGTCCAGGCCTGCAGCAGCACGCCGCGGTCGTTCCAGTCCGCAAGGATCTCTTCCTCGGTGGTGTTGTGGTTGGCCAACCACTCAGGGTGGCGGGAGAGGTTGTCCGCCGTCAGCAGCACATAGCCGTCCGGGATGTCGCAGGTGGCATAGATCGTGCCGAGGGTCACCGTCTCCGCGAGAGAGGGAGCGACCAGCACAAGAAACAGGAGTGCAAGGATCAGAATCGCAGAGCGCTTCTTCATTGCGTCTCACCGGCCTTTCAACAGAGTACATGAGATACACCGCAAATTGTAACATATTATGATGACTTCCGCAAGCAAGAATTCATCTTTTCAACAAAATTGTAACAGATGAAAAGGCCCGAGGCCCGGGTCCGCCGATCGGGCGGAGCGTTTGCGGACCGCAGGCATCGCACCGTTGCCGAAAAACGGAGAGAATTTACATTCTCTTCTATGCGTGCGGCGGATTTTGTGGTATACTCCAATGGAATGGCCTCGGCCGTTCTGCTTTGTGTTCCCTTGCTTTACGAACAGATCGGAAGGAATCAGAATGCAGCAGCAACCGATGAATCGATTCGGCGGCCGTTCCGCCGGACAGGATGCCTGGACCCAGGGCAATGCGGACGGCAGCGGGTACGCGGGCGTTAACGGTGCGTTTCCTCAGCAGCAGTGGCCGCAGAACTCGGGCGGCCAGCCGGCTTATCCTCAGGGCAATTCTGCGCTCCGGCCGCCCCAGGGCTTCGGCCAGGCGCAGCAGGGCACGGGTTACGGGCAGATGCAGCAGCCCCAGGGCTTCGGCCAGGCGCAGCAGGGC